>NZ_JAWZTE010000019.1:0-80080 GCF_033875155.1 Actinocorallia sp. A-T 12471
GTTCGTTTCGCGCCTTTCGGCGTTTCCCTCGCTGCGATGTCTTTAATTTAGCAGACCCTTTGAGAGTGTCAAACCGGCGCGTTTTCCGTGCTGATTTCACGCTCTCGGCCCATTTCCACACAGCAGTAACCCCGAACTACGAAGAGTTCGCGCTTTCCAGCTGAAGTGGAGTCCCACCGGGGCCGGCCGCCTCTCGGCGTCCTGCATCCCCGCAACGGGCCGACCTGACCAGGGTAACCCGGGAGCACTGACGCTCGCACAGGTTTTTCCGGATCGGCTCGCTGAGCTTACGCACCGGTTCGCGAGGGGTCAAACCGGCGGAGGGTGGCGCCGGACACATCCGATTCTGTACCTTCTGCCCCATCCCATGGGTGCAATACCCGGGGATATGCCGGGAAAGTCGCGATGACCTCGGTGTTCGCGCGGGCCGGTCCGCGCGGGGCCTGTCATCCGGGTCCGTGGGCCACCGCCCGCGGGGAGAGGGGTCGCGGTGCCGTCGGCGGCCGTCGCGGGCGCGCTCAACGAGCGGAACGCAAGCCGATTTGTGGTCGCCGGAGCGCTCGCCCCCGCGCTCCCCGAGATCCGCGGGGCCCGCCTGGTCGCGCTCCCCGGAACCGTGGAGGTCCACGCCGACCGCTCACGCATCCCCGCGACCGGGGACCCCAGGGGCCGCGCCCTCCATCTCAGCGCCGGGGCCGCCCTGGTCAACCTCCGGCTGTCCGCCGCGCAGGTCGGCTGCGAACCCGTCGTCCGCCTCCTGCCGGACCGCACCCACCCGACCCTGCTCGCCTCGGTCCGCCTAACGGGCCCCCACCGCTCCCGCCCAGAGGAACGCCTCCTCTACGCCGCGAGCCTACAACCCCTCCCCACCCGCCACCCCTACGGCGACCAGCGCCCGCCACTCCCCGTCCTCCAGGAACTCACCGAAGCCGCCCGCCTGGAAGGCACCACCCTCCACCTCCTCCCCCAGAGCGGCGGCCCCCAGACCGCCATCCTCACCACCCCTCAGGACGGCCCACCCGCCTGGCTCAGAGCAGGCCAAGCCCTCCAAAGCCTCCTCCTGAACGCCACCCTCCGCGCAGTCTCCCTCTCCTTCGTCCTGGACATCACCCGCATCACCCACCCGCCCACCGCCTCCCCCGGCGAGTCCCCCCAACTCCTCCTAGAACTAGCCCGCACCACCCGCTAACCCCCCGCACCGCGCTCGGCAGCTTCAGACACCTCCCATGGCTTCCGCTGGGGTATGCGTCATGGCGTCTCTACGGATTCGGCAGCGCGTGCAGCCAGGCGGCGACGGCGCGGTAGTCGGCCTGGGCGAGGCCGCGGCGCGGGTCGACCCTGTGCAGGAGAGCCGGGGCGGGGTGGTGGTCTGTCACCCAGGCGACGTCGGGAGGGCGGATCTCGTCGTCCACCCAGACGAAGGGCCTGCCCGCCGCGCGGGCCACGAGGGCGCGGGTCTTCCAGTGGAGTGCGGTGTTCTCGTCGGGATCATCGGGCCAGGCGGCGACGGGCAGTGGCGGGAGGCCGAGGCGCGGAGCCACCGTCGTGTTGGCGTCCTGTCCCCAGGTGGTCGCCCAGACGAGTTCGCAGGGCAGGGCGCGCAGGCGCGGCCCGTGCGCGGGGTCGATCCTGCCGAGCAGGGGGTGCGCGTCCTCGGGGGTGGCCGGTGGATAGGTCCGATAGGGACCGCCGCCGAAGGGGATGAGGGGGCCGTCGACGTCGAGGAAGAGCAGGGGGAGCGCGCTCACGTGGGGAGCCTAACGACGGCGGTGGGTGGGGTTAGGTGGGGAGGTAGGTGGCCAGGCGGATGTGGGCGGTGGTGGTGATCGTGGGGGTGGAGGGGAGGCGGGTTTGGATTTCGGGCTCGGGGATGTGGTGGGCGCTGGGGGTCATGGAGATGAGGGTGACGGCCTCGGGGCGGGTGAGGGTCAGGGGGATGGTGAGGGGGGTGGCGTCGGCGAGGGTGAAGGCGCCCGCCAGGGAGTCGGCGAGGCGGCGGTCCTTGTGGGGGTCCACTGAGAGGAGGCCCAGGGGACCGACTAGTTCGGCGAGGTGGTCGGGGCCGGGGGTGGCGACGAGGAGGCGGCCGCCGGGGCGGAGGACGCGGCGGTACTCGGCGGGGTTCCGTGGCGCGAAGACGTTGAGAACGGTGTCGGCGACGGCGTCGCGTATGGGGAGCGGCTTCCACAGGTCGGCTACCACCGCGCCCACGCGGGGGATGCGGGCGGCTCGGCGGGTCGCGTGTTTGGAGAGGTCGAGGGCCAGCCCGACAGATCCTCTAGAAGAGGCAGAAGAGTCGGCGCGTAGGCAGGCCGCGAGGTAGTGGCCGGTGCCTGCGCCCGCGTCCAGGACGGTGCCGGAGGCGAGGTCGGCGAGGGCGACGGCAAGGGGCGCGTAGTGGCCGGCGTCCAGGAAGGCGGCGCGGGCGGCGACCATGGCGGCGGTGTCGGCGGTGCCGGTGTGGGCGCCTCCGGGCAGGAGGCTTACGTAGCCCTGCTTGGCGACGTCGAAGGAGTGCCGTGACGGGCAGCGCAGCACGGGCCCGTCGAGGGTGAGGCCGTCCGCGCAGATCGGACAGGCGAGAAGGTCAACGACGTCGCTCAGCACGCCCTAAGGCTAGGGCCGTCCTTCGGACGCCTCTCCCACCGGGACGGCGCAGCCCGGACGGCCCAGCGAGAGATCAGCCCTCGGCGAGGCGCTTCTTGACGTCGTCCATGTCGAGGTCGCGCACCTGGCGGATGATGTCCTCGAGGGCGTCCTCGGGGAGCGCGCCGGGCTCGGCGTAGACGATGACGCCGTCGCGCACGGCCATGATCGTGGGGATGGACCGCACCTCGAAGCGGGCGGCGAGGCCCTGCTCTGCCTCGGTGTCGACCTTGCCGAAGGTGATGTCCTCGTGCTTGGCGGACACCTTTTCGTACACTGGGGCGAACCGGACACAGGGGCCGCACCAGGAGGCCCAGAAGTCGATCAACACGATGCCGTCGCTCTGCGCCACCTCGTCAAAGGTGGTCTCGGTCAACGCAACCGTCGCCATGGTGTGGTTCTCCCGTTCTGGGCGGTATTGGAAGGCCCTCTCAGTGGGCACCCCGTAGAGCAGCGGTACGGCACTTGGCTATTCCCTGACGAAAACGGGAATCACAGAGCCGTAATTAACGTTGGCAGTGTAGGGAACCCTCAAGCAGAGAAGGGCCGGGATGGCTGCAACTCGTGGCGCGACAGTGGACACCCCCGACAAGGACCTCGTCGGCGCCTACCTCGACAGGATCGGGCGCCGCCCCCTCCTCGACGCGGTCGAGGAGGTCGAACTGGCCAAGGCCATCGAAGCAGGCTTGTTCGCCCAGCAGTTGGTCGACGCGGTGCTCGTCGACGGTGACACGCTGCCCGAGGGCGTCGTGCTGGAGGAGCTCCAGGAGATCGCCGAGCAGGGCCTCGTCGCCAAGCAGCGGTTCGTGGAGGCGAACCTCCGCCTTGTGGTCTCGATAGCGCGCAAGTACCCCACGGAGTCGCTTCCGCTGATCGACCTCATCCAGGAGGGCAACCTCGGGTTGATGCGCGCGGTGGAGAAGTTCGACTACCAGCGCGGATACAAGTTCTCCACCTACGCCACGTGGTGGATCAGGCAGGCGATCGGGCGGGGCCTGAGCCACACCGCGCGCGCCATCCGGCTGCCCGTGCACGTGGAGGAGGAGCTGTCGCGGTTGCGCCGCGCGGAGCGGACGCTGGGCCGTGAGCTGGGCCGCGACCCGAACCGCGAGGAGCTCGCCGGGGCGCTGGACACCAGCCCCGAGCACGTGGACGAGCTGCTCGGCTGGCGGCGTGATCCGGCGAGCCTCGACGCGAGCGTCGACGAGGAGGGCGAGACCCCGATGGGCACGCTGCTCCAGGACCCCGACGCGATCACCCCGGAGACGGAGGTCGTGGCGGCCGACGATCTCGAGGGGCTGGCGCGGATGCTGGAACGGCTTCCGGCGCGTGAGCAGGCGATCCTGCGGGCGCGGTTCGGGATGGACAACGGGGAGCCGCAGTCGTACGCGCAGATCGGCCAGCGGTACGGGCTCAGCCACAACCGGGTCAGGCAGATCACCGACAGGTCGCTGCGCAGGTTGCGCCAGCTCGTCCTGGACTCGACCGTGGAGCGCCATGTGGACGCCAAGACCCCCGCAGCGGCGTAGCGCCGCCGTGACGAGCACGGCGGGCCTGATCTAACCTGTGTCGGTGAGCACTCAGAGCACCCCGACGCCCGACCTCGACGCGTGGCGGAAACTGACAGCCCTCCAGCAGCCCGAGTGGGCTGACCCGGCAGAACTCGACGCGGTCGTCGCGGAGCTCGCGGCGCAGCCGCCGCTGGTGTTCGCCGGCGAGTGCGACCAGCTCAAGGAGCGGCTGGCCGCGGTGACGCGGGGCGAGGCGTTCGTGCTCCAGGGCGGTGACTGCGCGGAGACCTTCGAGGGCTCGAACGCCGACGCCGTCCGCAACAAGATCAAGACGCTGCTCCAGATGGCGGTCGTCCTGACGTATGCCGGGCGTGTCCCGGTGGTGAAGATCGGCCGGATGGCCGGCCAGTTCGCCAAGCCGCGCTCCAAGCCGACCGAGACCCGGGGCGACGTGACGCTTCCCGCCTACCGGGGCGACATGGTCAACAGCCTGGAGTTCACCCCTGAGGCGCGGCGCAACGACGCGCGCAGGCTGCTGCGCGCCTACTACTCGGCGGCCACGACGCTGAACCTCACCCGCGCGTTCACCAAGGGCGGCTACGCCGACCTGCGGCAGGTGCACGCCTGGAACCAGGACTTCGTGGCGGCGAGCCCGGCGGGCCGGCGGTACGACCTGCTGGCCGCGGAGATCGACCGGGCGCTGGCGTTCATGAAGGCGTGCGGGATCGAGCCCGAGGAGTTCTCCGAGGTCGATTTCTTCTCCAGCCACGAGGCGCTGCTGCTGGACTACGAGCGGGCGCTGACCAGGATCGACGCGCGCACCGGCAACCCGTACGACGTGTCCGCGCACTACCTGTGGATCGGCGAGCGGACCCGGCAGATCGACGGCGCGCACGTCGAGTTCCTGCGGCACATCAAGAACCCGATCGGCGTGAAGCTCGGCCCGACGACCACGGCCGACGACGCGCTCGCGCTGATCGACCGGCTGAACCCCGACGGCGAGCCCGGCAGGCTGTCGTTCATCACCCGGATGGGCGCGGGCAAGATCCGCGAGGTGCTTCCCGAGCTCGTGGAGAAGGTCACCAGGTCCGGCGCGCCGATCGCGTGGATCTGCGACCCGATGCACGGCAACACCTTCGAGGCGCCTTCCGGCCACAAGACGCGGCACCTGAACGACGTCGTGGACGAGGTCGCGGGCTTCTTCGAGGTGCACCGCGCGCTGGGCACCCACCCGGGCGGCGTCCACCTGGAGTTCACCGGCGACGACGTCACCGAGTGCGTGGGCGGCGCGTTCGAGATCGCCGAGAGCGACCTGCACGAGCGTTACGAGACTGCCTGCGACCCGCGCCTGAACCGGCAGCAGTCGCTGGACCTGGCGTTCATGGTCGCGGAGATGTACCGGGGCTGACGCCTCAGCCGTGCCGGCCGGGGTCGGCTTCGACGTCGACCTCGGCCCACACGACCTTGCCGCCGCCCGGCGCGCCCTCGGCCCCCCAGCGGGTGGAGTAGACCTCGACGAGGAACATGCCGCGGCCGCCTTCGGCGAGGATGTCGGCGGTCCTGGGGACCGGCAGGCGGTCGTCGCGGTCGCGGACCTCGATGCGCACCCTGCCGTCGAGCAGGGCGAGGCGCAGCTCGAGCGGGGTGCAGGCGTGCTGCACGACGTTGGCGACGAGTTCGGCGACGATCGCGGTCACCGCCTCCTCGGCCTTGAGCAGGTTCCACGAGCGCATGGTGCGGGCCGCGAGGCGGCGGGTGAGTTCGACGGCCTCGGTGCTCGGTGCGGCGCGGAGGCTGGTCTCCGTCGTCGGCATAGGACGCCTCCCCGGGCTAGCTCTGACGGATGAGGAAGCGGTCCAGGCCGGTGGTGCGCAGGACGTTCTCAACGCGCCCGTAAGCGCCTGTGACGGTCAGCACGGCATTGACGGCGCGGGCGTGCTTGTAGGCCCGCACCAGCACGTTCAGGCCCGAGGAGTCACAGAAGTCGACCGCGGTGAGGTCGAGGGTGATCTCGGTGTGGCCGGAGTCGACGAGCTCGACCAGGCAGCCGCGGAGGCTCTCCGAGGAGTGCAGGTCGATGGAGCCGCGCGCGGTCACCACTGCCCGGTCGTCGGTACGTGTCGTCTGCAAGGCCAAACCCACGGGACCAACATATCCCGTCATCGGTTGGCCCGCAGAACCACGATCGCCATATCGTCGTGGCCGGGTTCGGAGGAGAAGCCGTCCACGGCCCTTTCGACGGCGGCGGCGACCGCCCCGGCGCTGAGGCCCGCGCAGGAGGCCAGGAGGCGTTCCAGGCCGTCTCCGTCGCCCAGCAGGACGTCTCCGTCGCGGCGTTCGGTGACGCCGTCGGTGCAGGAGAAGAGCACGTGGCCGGGTTTGAGCGCGAGGACGTCGGCGGTGAACTCGATGTCGTCTATCACGCCGAGCAGGGGCTGCGGGGTGGCCGGGTCGGTGATGGAGCCGTCGGGGGCGAGGATCAGGGGCGGCGGGTGCCCGGCGCACACGAGGGTGAGCGCGCCTGACTCGGTGATCTCGCCGTGCAGGAGGGTGAGGAGCTTGCCGCGGCTGCCCTCGTCGATGATCAGCTGGTTGAGCCGCTCCACGACGTCGGGCAGCGGCATTCCCTCGCCGCCGAGGATGCGCAGGGCGTGGCGGGCGAGGCCGGTGACGGCGGCGGCCTCGGGGCCGGTGCCGCACACGTCGCCGATGGCGAAGCGCCAGCGCAGTTCGCCGTCGGGGCCGGGCGGGCAGGAGAACACGTCGTAGAAGTCGCCGCCTACTTCCGCGCCTTCCCCTGCGGGGCGGTACCCGACGGCGAGGTCGAAGCCCGGCAGATCGGGCAGTTCCGGCGGCAGCAGGCTGCGCTGCAGAGCGAGGCTCGTCGCCTTCTGCTCCGCGTACAGCAGCGCGTTGTCGAGGGACAGGGCCGCCCTGCGGACGATCTCCTCGGCGAGCTCGTAATGGTCGGGCGGGAACTTGACGGCCCTGCCGACGCAGATCGCGCCGAGGGTCCTGCCGCGCGCGACCAGGGGTATCGTGCAGGCGAGATCCGTGTTCCCCCAGGGCACGGGCGGGCCCTCCGAGGGGCGGCCTTCGGCGGCCAGGAGCTCCTTCAGGGCATCGGACTGGTCTTCGTCGGTATGCCAGACGTACACCGGGGACGTACTTTCGGTGGTATAGGCGACACACCAGTCGGCCAGGCGTGGCACGACGATCTGCGCCGTGAGGGCGACGATTCCGCCGGGGTCGAGGGTCCCGGCGAGCAGTTCGCTGGCCTCGGCGACGTAGGTCATCCACCCGCGCCAGGTCCGGTCGGCGAGTTCCGCCGAAGTCGTCATGGTTCGGTCCCGTCGTCGACTCGATCAGTGGCAGACTGCCTAACTGGACTTCTTAGGAGCTTCAGCCTATGCCTCGGACCACCGCTTTGGACTCACGGCTCGACCGGAGCCCCCGGTACAGTGACGCGGATCTGGAGCCGTTGCTTCTCGCGCTGACCCGGCTGCGGGACGGGGACTTCCGGGAGCACGCGGCGGCGCCCGCAGCCGAGGGCGCGATCGCGGCCGGGATGCGGCTCGCCGACCAGATCCGGGAGCGCGCCGCGCACCAGAACCACGAGTTGGTACGGGTGCGCAAGGAGGTCTCGCGTGAGGGCCGCATCGAAGAGCGGCTCGCGCAAGGCCCCGGCGTGGGTTCGTGGGCGGCCTCGGTGGACGCCACCAACGCTCTCCTGGACACCCTGACGGGCCAGTCGACGGCGATGGCCAGGGTCGTGGAGGCCGTCGCGGCCGGCGACCTGTCGCAGAAGGTGGAGCTGCGCTGGGGCGGCCGTCAGCTGCGCGGCGAGCTGCTGCGGATGGCGCGCTCGGTGAACCTGATGGTGGACCAGCTCGACGAGTTCACCTCCGAGGTCACGCAGGTGGCCCGCGAGGTCGGGATCGAGGGCAGGCTGGGCGGCCAGGCGTCGCTGCGCGGCATGTCGGGCCGCTGGCGCGACGTCACCAGCGCGGTGAACACGATGGCGGGCCGCCTCACCGCGCAGGTCCGCGACATCGCGGTGGTGACGACGGCGGTCGCCAAGGGCGACCTGACCCGTCAGGTGACGGTCGAGGCGGCGGGCGAGCTGCAGGAGCTGAAGCTCACGGTCAACACGATGGTCGACCAGCTCTCGGCGTTCGCAGACGAGGTCACCCGCGTCGCCCGAGAGGTCGGCACCGAGGGTCGGCTGGGAGGGCAGGCGAACGTACGCGGCGTGTCGGGCGTGTGGAAGGACCTCACCGACAACGTCAACAACATGGCGTCCAACCTGACGAGCCAGGTGCGCGGGATCGCGGGCGTGGCGACGGCGGTCGCCAAGGGCGACCTGAGCCGGAAGATCACCGTAGACGCCCAGGGCGAGATCCTGGAACTGAAGCTCACCCTGAACACGATGGTCGACCAGCTGTCGGCGTTCGCAGACGAGGTCACCCGCGTCGCCCGAGAAGTCGGCACCGAAGGCAACCTGGGCGGACAGGCTCAGGTACGCGGCGTGTCCGGCGTGTGGAAGGACCTCACCGACAACGTCAACTTCATGGCGACGAACCTGACCTACCAGGTGCGCAACATCGCCCAGGTCACCAAGGCGGTCGCGTACGGCGACCTGTCCAAGAAGATCACGGTGAACGCGCAGGGCGAGATCCTCGAGCTGAAGGACACCGTGAACACCATGGTGGACACGCTCTCGGCGTTCGCGGACGAGGTCACCCGCGTGGCCCGAGAGGTCGGCACGGAAGGCAACCTCGGCGGGCAGGCCAACGTACGCGGCGTCTCGGGGGTCTGGAAGGACCTCACCGAGAACGTCAACAACATGGCGACGAACCTGACGGGCCAGGTCCGCAGCATCGCCCAGGTCGCCACCGCGGTCGCACAGGGCGACCTCACCCGCAAGATCGACGTCGACGCCCAGGGCGAGATCCTCCAGCTCAAGCTGACGCTGAACACCATGGTCGACCAGCTCTCGGCGTTCGCAGACGAGGTCACCCGTGTGGCCCGAGAGGTCGGCACCGAGGGACGGCTCGGCGGACAGGCCCAGGTACGCGGCGTCTCCGGGGTCTGGAAGGACCTGACGGAGAACGTCAACAACATGGCCACGAACCTCACCGGCCAGGTCCGCAACATCGCCCAGGTCACCACGGCCGTCGCGCACGGCGACCTCACCCGCAAGATCGACGTCGACGCGCGCGGGGAGATCCTCGAGCTGAAGACGACGATCAACACGATGGTGGACACGCTGTCGTCGTTCGCGTCCGAGGTCACCCGCGTGGCCCGTGAGGTCGGCTCCGAGGGGCGGCTCGGCGGCCAGGCCGAGGTCGCGGGCGTGTCGGGGACGTGGAAGCGGCTCACCGAGAGCGTCAACGAGCTCGCGTCCAACCTGACCACCCAGGTCCGCGCGATCGCCGAGGTCGCGTCCGGCGTGGCGAGCGGCGACCTGACCCGCGAGATCGACGTGGCGGCGCGCGGCGAGGTCGCGGAGCTGAAGGACAACGTCAACCTCATGGTGGCGAACCTCCGGGAGACCACGCGCGCCAACAAGGAACAGGACTGGCTGAAGACCAACCTGGCCCGCATCACGGGCCTCATGCAGGGCCACCGCGACCTGCTCCAGGTCGCGCAGCTGATCGTCAACGAGCTGACGCCGACCGTCGGGGCCCAGTACGGGGCGCTGTACCTGGCCAAGGACGCCGAACTCGTGCTGACCGCCGGGTACGGGCTTCCCTCGGGCAGTGAGGGACGCGGCCGCTTCCAGGTCGGGGAAGGTCTCGTAGGACAGGTCGCCGAGGAGCGGCGCGCGATCCTCGTGCACAAGGTGCCGCGCGGCTACCTGCGGATCGAGTCGGGTCTGGGCGCCGCGCCTCCGGCGAGCGTGATCGTCATGCCCGTGGTGTTCGAGACCCAGCTGCTCGGCGTGATCGAGCTCGCGACGTTCGGCGGGTTCACCGACGTCCACCTCGACTTCTTCGAGCAGTTCACCGAGACGATGGGCGTCACCATCAACGCCATCATCGCCACGACGCGCACGGCGGCGCTGCTTGAGGAGTCGCAGCGGCTCACCCGCGAGCTGCAGGAGCGTTCCGACGAGCTGCAGCGCCAGCAGGCCGAGCTGCGCCGCTCCAACACCGAGCTCGAGGAGAAGGCGGCGCTGCTGGCCAAGCAGAACCGCGCGATCGAGATCCAGAACTTCGAGATCGAGCAGGCGCGCCGGACCCTCGAGGAGCGCGCCGAGCAGCTTGCCGTGTCGTCGCGTTACAAGTCGGAGTTCCTGGCGAACATGAGCCACGAGCTGCGCACGCCGTTGAACAGCCTGCTGGTGCTTGCCAAGCTGCTGTCGGAGAACGGCGAGGGCAACCTGACGGCCAAGCAGGTGGAGTTCGCGCGGACGATCCACGACTCGGGCACCGACCTGCTCCAGCTCATCAACGACATCCTCGACCTGGAGAAGGTCGAGGCGGGCAAGATGGACGTGCATCCGCAGCCGCTCGAGCTGAGCAAGCTCGTGGAGTACGTGGACGCGACGTTCCGGCCGCTGGCGGTGGACCAGGGACTCGGCTTCGACGTCCGGATAAACCCGGGCACGCCGCAGATGCTGGTGGCCGACGAGCAGCGGCTCCAGCAGGTGCTGCGCAACCTGCTGTCCAACGCGGTGAAGTTCACCGAGGACGGCGAGGTCAGCCTCGTCATCGAGGAGGCCGACACGTCCGAGGTCGCCTCCCCTGCGTTGCAGGGCGCGGAGGCGCTCGTGGCGTTCCGCATCTCCGACACCGGCATCGGCATCAGCGAGGACAAGCTCCAGCTCATCTTCGAGGCGTTCCAGCAGGCCGACGGCACCACGAGCCGCAGGTACGGCGGCACGGGACTCGGGCTGTCGATCAGCCGGAACATCGCGCGGCTGCTCAGCGGCGAGATCCGGGTGGTGAGCAGGCCGGGCGAGGGCTCGACGTTCTCGCTGTACCTGCCCGTGGAGTTCGACGGGCAGATCCCCGAGGCGCTGCCGCCGCTGCCGCCCGCGCCGCAGCCGACGTCGAGCGCGCCGACCGGGATCCCCGTGCTCACCGGCCTGCCGGACGACGAGGCCCCGGCCGACTACACCGACGTGGTCCTCACCGGCCGCAAGGTGCTGATCGTCGACGACGACGTCCGCAACGTCTTCGCGCTGACGAGCGTCCTCGAGGGCTACGGGATGGACGTCCTGTACGCCGAGGACGGGCAGGCGGGCATCGACGTGCTCCAGCACAACCCGGATGTCTCGTTGGTGCTGATGGACGTGATGATGCCGGGTCTGGATGGTTATGCCACAACCGCCGCGATCCGGGAGATGCCGCAGTTCGCCGACTTGCCGATCGTCATCATCACCGCCAAGGTGATGCAGGGGGACCGGGAGGACAGCCTGGCCTCCGGCGCGTCGGACTATGTGCCCAAACCCGTCGACGTCGACCATCTGCTGGGCGTGATGCGCACGTGGCTCCAGCGCACGGAGGCGAGCGAGTGACCGACCGCTTGAACGAGAAGGTCAAGATCCTGCTGGTCGACGACCGGGAGGAGAACCTGATCGCGCTCGAGGCGATCCTGTCGTCCCTCGACCAGGACCTCGTGCGGGCGAGATCGGGCGAGGAGGCGCTGAAGGCGCTGCTCACCGACGAGTACGCGGTGATCCTGCTCGACGTCGTGATGCCCGGGATGGACGGGTTCGAGACCGCCCGCGACATCAAGCGCCGCAAGCGCACCCGCGACGTGCCGATCATCTTCCTCACCGCGGTCAACAGCGACCCCGACTACGCGTTCCGCGGCTACCAGGCGGGCGCGGTGGACTTCATCTCCAAGCCGTTCGACCCGTGGGTGCTGCGCGCGAAGGTCTCGGTGTTCGTGGAGCTGCACAACAAGAACCGGCAGCTCGAGCGCCAGGCGGCGCAGCTGCGGGAGCAGGCGGCGCTGCTGCGGGGGCGGCTCGGTGACGAAGGACGCGCGGGCAGATAGCCCAAACGGGTTGTTCGCGTACTTTTCCGCATGGAAGCATCGCAAGGTGATAGCAGCACGTCAGATCGAGCTTGTCTTCGGCGCTGAGAGCCGGGCGGCCGAGACCCATGTCAACCTTTCCGCGGTGCGCCACGACGGCCCCTGCCTGTGGCTCGCCGGCGACGAGACCGCGACGATCGAGCGGCTGACGGAGGTGCGCGGCCCCGACGGACACGTCACGGGCTACTCCGGGCAGGTCACCTACCGGCTCGCCGACTTCGTCGAACTTCCCGCGGGGCCCGACGAGGAGGCCGACCTCGAGGGCCTGGCCAGCGGGGACGGCTGGCTGTGGGCGGTCGGGTCGCACAGCCTGAAGCGCAAACGCGTCAAACCCGAGCACTCCCCCGCGAAGTCCCGCAGACGCCTCGGCACCCTCGTGCGCGAGGAGAACCGGTACATCCTCGTGCGGATCCCCCTCGAGGTCGGGCCTGACGGGCTGCCGACGCCGGTCCGCGAGGCCGTCGACGGGCGGCGCGCGGAGGTGCTGGGCGGACGCGGCGACTCGCTCGCCGAGGTGCTGGCCGACGACCCGCATCTCGGGCCTTTCTTCGCTATCCCGTCGAAGGACAACGGGGTGGACGTCGAGGGCGTCGCCCTGCACGGCGACCGGATCTACGTCGGGTTCCGCGGGCCCGTGCTGCGCGGGTGGGCGGCGCTTGTGGAGATCTGGCCCGAGTCCGACCCCGCCGCCCCCGGACGGATGCGGCTGCGCGCGCTGAACGGCGCGCGGTACCACTCCCACTTCCTCGACCTCGACGGCCTCGGCATCCGCGACCTGTGCCCCGAGGGCGACGACCTGCTCGTGCTGGCGGGCCCGTCGATGGCGCTGAGCGGGCCCGTGCGGCTCTACCGGTGGCCCGACGCGGTCAGGGCCTCGGCCCCGGCCTTCGTGGCCGACCTGGAGCGGCTGGGCGACCTCCCCCACGGCCAGGGCGAAGACCACGCCGAAGGCATCGCCCTCGTGGACGGCTCCCTCCTCGTCGTCTACGACAGCCCCGCCCCCACCCGCCACACCCCCAACGACGGCATGCTCGCCGACCTCTTCCCCTGGCCCTGACCACCCTCGCCTCAACCCCGTGCCCGCGTAGCGCGCGGGCGGGGGGTGGCTTGGGGGTGAGAGCGGGGTGGCTTTGGGCTTGGCGGGGCGGGGGCGGGGCAGATACGGCGCGTGAGCGCTGCCGTCCTGTTCGTCACCGGGGCGGGTGCGGGGATGCTCGCGGGGGTGACCACGTGCGGGGTGCTGCACACGGGGTTGTTGGCGGGGGTGGTGCGTGAGGGCGGGTCGCCTGCGCGGCATGTCGGGGAGTTCCTGGCGGCCAAGCTCGTGGTGCACACCCTGCTCGGGGCGCTGCTCGGGCTCGTCGGGCGGGCGGTGCGGCCGAGCGCAGAGGTGCGCGGGGTGCTGCTCGTCGTGTCCGGGCTGCTCGTGCTGTACTTCGCGCTCGACTTCCTCGGGGTGCCGGTGCGGCGGCGCAGGTCGTGCGAGGAGCCGTCGCGGCTGCGCAGCGCGTGGCTGGTCGGCGCGGCGACGGTGTTCGTGCCGTGCGGGCTGACGGTCTCGGCGGAGCTGCTGGCGGTCGCGTCAGGCTCGGCGGTCCAGGGCGCGGCGGTGATGGCCGGGTTCGTGCTCGGCACCGCGCCCGTCACCGGCGTGCTCGGGCTCAGCGCGGGCCTGCTGCGCGGCCGGCTGGCCCGTGTGCTGGGCGTGGCGCTGCTGGTCGTCGCGGGGTGGACCGTCGTGGGCGGGGTGCGGCTCGGCGGCTGGCTCGACGGGCAGGGGCCGCCGCAGGCGATCGACGCGCGGTTCGTCGCCCAGGCGCCGGGAGGCGGCCAGACCATCACGGTCCACGCGCTCGACCGCGGGTACCGTCCCGCGCTGCTCGCGGCCCGCGCGGGCGTGCCGACGGTCCTCGTGCTGCGCACGGACGGGACGCGCGGCTGCACGCGCGCGTTCGAGATCCCCGACCGAGGCGTCTCGCTGCTGCTGCCGGAAAAGGGAGAACTGCGGGTCGACCTCGGCGTTCCCCGGGCCGGGCGGCTGAGGTTCGTGTGCGCGGCGGGCCACTACCCGGGCGCGATCACCTTCCGCTGACGTCCCCACGCGGCACAGGAAACACGCCGACCAGGGATCGGCCCGTCGCCGCTCCCACACGCATAGGAAAGCCGCGAAAGGGCAGGAAAGCGACGAAGGCTTTGACGATCGGGGGACGTCGCATGGCCAGGCAGACCGTCGCCGAGCAGTTCATCGCGATCCTCGTCCAGGCGGGCGTCGAGCGCGTCTACGGGGTGGTGGGCGACAGCCTGAACCCGATCACCGACGCGATCCGCAGGACCGACGGGATCGAGTGGGTCCAGGTCAGGCACGAGGAGGCCGCCGCGTTCGCCGCCTGCGCCGAAGCCCAGATCACCGGGAAGCTGACGGCCTGCGCGGGAAGCTGCGGCCCCGGCAACCTCCACCTGATCAACGGCCTGTACGACGCGCAGCGCAGCATGGCCCCCGTCCTGGCGATCGCCGCGCAGATCCCCAGCAGCGAGATCGGCACCGGCTACTTCCAGGAGACCCACCCCGACAGGCTGTTCACCGAATGCAGCCACTACTGCGAGCTGATAGCGCACCCGTCGCAGATGCCGCGGGTGCTGCAGACGGCGATCCAGCACGCGGTCGGCGAGGGCGGCGTGGCCGTCGTCGCCCTTCCCGGCGACGTCGCGGAGCAGCCCACGCCGACCAAGGGCGCGGAGCTCGCCCTGGTGACGCGCAGGCCCGCGATCCGTCCCGCCGACGAGGAGCTCGACGCGCTCGCCGGACGCGTCGACGCCGCCCGGCGCGTCACCCTGTTCTGCGGAAGCGGGACGGCCGGGGCGCACGCGGAGGTGATGGAGTTCGCCCGCCGCGTGAAGGCCCCGGTGGCGCACGCGCTGCGCGGCAAGGAGTGGATCCAGTACGACAACCCGTTCGACGTCGGCATGACCGGCCTGCTCGGATACGGGGCCGCCTACGAGGCGATGCACGAGGCCGACCTTCTGCTCCTGCTGGGCACCGACTTCCCTTACAACGCCTTCCTTCCCGACGACGTACGCATCGTGCAGGTCGACGTACGCCCGGAACGCCTGGGCCGCCGCTCGAAGCTCGACCTCGCCGTATGGGGGGACGTCAGGGAGACCCTGCGCGCGCTCATCCCGCGCGTCGCGGAGAAGGCCGACCCGTCGTTCCTGCACGGGATGCTGCGCAAGCACGCCGAAGCGCTCGGCTCTGTGGTGGACGCCTACACGCGCGACGTGCAGGACCACATGCCCATCCACCCCGAGTACGTCGCGTCGGTCATCGACGAGGAGGCGGCCGAGGACGCCGTCTTCACCGTCGACACCGGCATGTGCAATGTGTGGGCCGCGCGCTATCTGACGCCCAATGGCCGCCGCCGCGTCATCGGGTCGTTCACGCACGGGTCGATGGCCAACGCGATGCCGCACGCGCTCGGCGCGCAGTGCGCGGACCGGGGCCGTCAGGTGGTGTCGCTGTCGGGCGACGGCGGCCTGTCGATGCTGCTCGGCGATCTGCTGTCGCTGGTGCAGCACGACCTTCCGGTGAAGATCGTGCTGTTCGACAACTCCGCGCTCGGCATGGTCGACCTGGAGATGATGGTCGCGGGACTGCGGCCGCATGGCACGACCTACCAACACACGGACTACGCGGCGATAGCGCGCGCGGCCGGGCTGTTCGGGGTCCGGGTGGAACGGCCGGGCGACGTGCGGGGCGCGCTGCGCGAGGCGTTCGCGCACCCGGGCCCCGCGCTGGTCGACGTCGTCACCGACCCCGCCGCGCTCTCCCTTCCGCCCAAGATCACCGCCGACCAGCTGACCGGCTTCGCGCTGTCGGCGAGCAAGCTCGTCCTCAACGGCGGCGTCGGGCGGATGCTGCACATGGCGCGCAGCAACCTCCGCAACATCCCGCGCCCCTGACGCCGCGCCGGGCCGGGCGCGACGTCGGGCGCAGGGGTCGGGCGTGCGGGATCAGGGCAGCAGGGACAGGGCGTCGAGGTCAGCCGCGTGTGCGGCGTGGCGTGCGGTCATCGTGCAGAACATGTCGTCGCCGCGCGCGGTGCGCTCCACGAGCATCGACGCGCCTATCGCCATGACGACGCCGGTGAAGGCATGCCGTCGGTAGGCGGTCCAGCACGCCTCCCAGGGGTAGTCGACGCCCTCGGCGGCAAGGGTCGCGTGGTAGAGCCGGACCAGGGACTCCTCCTCAGCTCTGCGCACGGGGGTGGGCAGGCTGGAGGACAGGAAGTACGCGAGGTCGGCTACGGCCGCGCCGCGTGAGCACGTCTGCCAGTCGAGGATCGCCGGGCGGGGAGGGCCGAACAGCAGGTTGTCGGCCCTGAAGTCGCCGTGGACGAGGGAGCTCGGTGCGTCGTAGGGGGCGAGGTACTTCTCCAGGGAGGGCAGGAACTCCTCGATGAGGGCGAGGCCGTCGGCGGGTATGCGGTCGGCGTACCGCTCGCGGAAGCCCTCGTACATGGAGGTGACGAGGGCGGCGGTGAAGGAGCGGGAGTCGGCGTCGTCGCGGTTCAGCCACGTGAGCCCCTCGAGGAAGGGGTCCTCCCAGACGGCGGCGTGCAGGACGGCCATCTCCTTGACGGCCGAGGCCGCCTCCGCCGTCGTCAGGCCGGACAGCTGGTCGCCCGGCCTGGCGGAGGCGAAGTCCTCGAGCAGGACGGTGTAGTCGTCGGTCTCTGGGTCGTGGGCGGCGAAGTGGCAGGCCGGGACGCTCGCGGCGGGAAGGCGCGGCGCGAGCGTGCTGTAGAAGCCCGCCTCGACCTCATAGGTGCGGATCAGCTTGGCCGCCGAGCGGCTCGCCGGATCCGGTGACGGGATCTTCGCGATGAGCGTTCGCGGACCGCCGCCCGGGCGGTCGTAGGCGAGGGTGAGCCGCAGCGTCTGGGAGACCTGGCCCGTGCCGATCGGCGCGGCCCCGACCGAGACGACGGCGCGGCCTTCGAGGCCGAGCGCCCGCGTGAGGTAGTCGGGCGTGAGGTCGGCGGCGGTGGCCGCGGGCGGGGTCACTCGGACTCCCCGAGGAACGTCCAGCCGTGGTCCTTCCAGCCGGGGGGCTGGTGCCACTCGGTCCAGCCGTGGCCGACGCGTCCGTCGTCGGCCGTGAAGCGGCACAGGGCGCGCGGGAAGTGCGCCTCCTGCCCTGTGGGCGAGGTGACGTCCACGGAGGCGAACGCCAGAGGGACCGCGGTGAGCGGGGCTCCGGGTACGCGCAGCCGGGAGGAGGCGGGAAGGTCGTCGTCTCCGAATTTCGTCTCGGCGCTGAAGCCGTCGAGGTGGTACAGGTTGCCCGAGGGCGGCACCTCGAAGCAGGGCCAAGGCAGCGGGATGCCTATGTTGGCCTGCATGCCGTGGAAGAACGTGCCGTCATCGAGGCGTCCGGACGTCCACAGCCAGCTGACGTTCCACCAGTCGCGCTCACCCCAGGAGTGGTCGCGCTCGCCGAACGCCTCCACGGCGATGACCTCCTCCCCCGCCGTCACGGTGCCCGTCACCCGGCAGGGGACCTCGTAGCGCGGCAGGTCCTTGTAGGGGTAGGCGCCGCCCGCCGTCGTCCACTCGAGGTCGAACGCCAGCGGTGTGCCTGAGTCCGTGACGCCGTCGAGGACGAGGTGCGCCTTGGCGAAGTCCGCGGAGAGCGTCTGCGTCGCCCGGTAGCGGTCGGTCTTGAGCTCGGTCCCCTCGGTCGGCAAGGGCGCGAAGTTGTCGGTGAGGATGAGGGGTTCGCGGTCGGGGCCGACGAGGCAGGCCCAGTACCAGGCGCGGTCCCAGTTCGGGTAGAGGCCGAGCCGTACGTAGCCCCCGTAAGAGCCGTCGGGGGCGGCGAAGTCGTAGTAGTAGGACTCGTTCCACAGGAGTTCTGCGCCGGGGGTGTGCAGGGACTCGTCGGCAGGGGTGAGCGGCCAGGTGCCGTGGTCGACGATCTTCAATGCGGGGGCTCCTCAGGATGAATCCGAATTCGGTTCAGTCCGCGGTCCGGCATGAGTCTAGGTTCGGGGCGGCGATGTGGTCCAGCACACATTCGCGGCCCTGAGAAAGCCGGAGGGGAGGGCCGGAGCGCCCTGCCGCCCGCCCCTCCCCTCCGGACGCTCAGACGCTCTGCGCGGCGCTGCGGGACGCCAGGTAGGCGTCGGCGGCGTGCGGGTCGAAGAACCACTCGGCGAGGCTCGGCGGCACCGAGTAGCCGCGCGCGAACCGCCGCGCGACGTCGTCGTCCTGGGTGGCCGCGCCGAGGATCCGCTGGACGTGCTCGGGCAGCCCGTCGGAGATGAGCGCGTTGGTCAGCGCGGTGGACCACTGCGCGTAGTCCCAGTACCGCTCGAAGGTCTCGTGCATCCACTGCTCGTCGAAGGGCAGGTCGCCGCGCGCGACGATCGCGTCGCGGTAGACGCGGGCGCAGTGCGCGGCGTTGTTCGCGCCCTGCCCGGCGGCCGGGTCGTTGAGGACGACGACGTCGGCCATGCCGAGCACCTTCTGGGACCCGACCCTCCCGACGGGACGCCGTACCGAGGGCGTGTACGAGCCGTAGAGGGTCGACCTCGCGTCGGTCGGGACCGCCTTGGTGAACAGCTCGTGCTCCCACGGCATCCACTCCGCGAGCAACGCGCGCAGGCGCGTCAGGTGCTCGTCGGGGGTGATGCGGCGGTCGGTGAACGCGTCGAGGGGGCTGCCCGGCACCGCCTCGATCAGGACGGCGTCGCACGGCCCGGTGTTGGTGTAGGCGGGCATCAGGTACATCTCGCCCACCCCGGGCACCGCGTTGATGCGGACCTGCGGCACCGGACGCGACGGCCACGGCTCCACGCCGTGCAGGTACACCGCCGCCAGGCTGCGGCGCGGATGGTCGTAAGGCGAGCGCGCTTCGTCGCGCTCGAACAGCTCGACGAGCGGGCCCCTGCCCGCGGCGATGACGACGAGGTCGTACATCGCCGCCAGGGATTCGAGCTCGCTCGTCGCGACAGGGTGCAGCACCACCTTGCCGCCCGAACGCTCGAGCCGCTCAAGCCAGCCCGCCATCTTCACCCGCTGGTCGACGGACTGGGCTGGGGCGTCCCAGACGCCGTAGAAGTCGAGCACCTTCTGGCCGCCGGGAGCCGCGAGGGTGACGCGCTGGCCCTCGAGCCAGGGCGTCTTGTCCTCCCAGTCGTTCAGGCCGGCGTCCCGCTCGATCTGGAGGGCGGGGAAGAACATGCACTGCGTCGAGAGGACCCGGCCGTTCCGGATCTCCTCGGGCGTCTGCGCCGTCATGAGGGTGACGTCGTAGCCGCCGTGGTCTACCAGCGTCAGGGCGAGCTGGAGCCCTGCCTGGCCCGCTCCGACGATGAGGATCTTGCGCAATGGGGTCTCCGTAGGGGAACGAGGGTTACCTCGGGCGTGTACGGGTCGTGTGCAGCGTGTGCTGTACCGCCTTGACCAGCGCGCCGACGGTCTGGCCGCGCACCCGCACGTCGGCGGCCATCAGCGGCACGTCCGGGGAGATCTGGAGCGCCTCCCTGACCTTGTCCATCGGGTGCGTCGCGACGCCGTCGAAGAGGTTCACCACGACGACGAACGGCAGCGCGCGGTCGCGTTCGAAGTAGTCGACCGCCGCGAAGGACGACTCGAGGTCGCGGGTGTCGACAAGGACGACGGCCGCGCTCGCGCCGCGCGCCACGTCGTCCCACATGTGCCAGAAACGCGGCTGGCCCGGCGTGCCGAACAGGTACAGGACGAGGCCGGTCGACAGCGACAGGCGGCCGAAGTCCATCGCGACCGTCGTGCGCACCTTGCCCGGCCTGCCGGGGTCCACTCCGCGCGCCTCGGCGGTCATCCACGCGTCGGTGTTCACCGGGTCGATCTCGCTGACCGCGCCCACGAACGTGGTCTTGCCGACGCCGAAGCCGCCCGCCACCACGATCTTCGCCGAGGCGGGGGCGTCAAAGCGCGCGGAGGCCATCGAGCAGCCTTTCCAGGATGAGCGGGTCGAACGGGTCGAGGTCGGCGTGGACGGCGACGAGGCCACGGCCCGCGAGATCGCCGAGCAGGACCCGGGTGAGGCCGAGGGGCACCCCGCACGCCGCCGACAGCTCAGCGACCGTCTGAGGGCCTGCACAGACCCGCTGGTACAGCGCGCGCGCCTCCGGCTGCGGGCCGGCGGCGGCCGCCGGGAGCCGGTTGGCGGCGCTGACGAGGGTGTGCATGAGCATCCGCCACTGCGTGCCCGTCCTGCCGCCGGACAGGACGTAGGGGCGGACCCAAGGGTGACGCGGGGGCGGGCTCACGCGATCCCGCCCCCGGCCATCAGCGGCGACGGAGCGAGCCGCGCGCCCACCGCGCCGATCAGCCGCTGAAGCTCTCCCACGACCCCGGGCAGCGACGCGCCGGGCTCCACCGCGACGCCGATGCCCGCGGTGAGCCCCACCGCGCCGACCACGAAGTGGCCGCCGGAGGGGAACTGGCAGATGAGCTGGCCGCCGCGCCCGTCGCGTTCGCCGACCTCCTTGGCCAGCGCCCTGCCGGTGCCGAGCGCGGTGCAGGTGAGCGCGGCGAGGCGTTCGGCCGTGTCGCGCTCGAGCCCGGCCGACCACAGCATCGCCAGGCCGTCCATGGACAGCAGCACCACGTGACGCACGCCCGGCACCCGGGCGAAGTCGTCGATCATGAAGCTCAGGTCGGCGCCTGCTTGTCCGGGCAGAGGGGACGGTCCTGTCACTGTGGGCGCTCCCGGGGGTCGGTGGAGAAGGCGGCGGCCAGGTCGGCCAAGGTGGCTCCTTGCGTGAACGGCTCGTACGGGGGCGTGGACTCGGCGGGCCGCCCGGGGTCTTCCGCGCCCGTGTAGGCGGCCCCCGGTGTCCGGCGCGGGAGGTCGGCGGCCCCGGCGAACGCGTCGGGCGGCGTGACGGGCTCGCCGGGAGGCGGCGTCATGGCGGCCGGTATCGGGGCCGTGGGCGCGGGCTGGAGGAGGTGGGCGGGGACGAACACCGTGACGACGGTCCCCGGGGCGTCCTGTCCGGGCGGCGCTACGGACACGTTGACCTGGACGCCGTGCCGCCGCGCGAGGTGGTGGACGATGGTCAGCCCGCCGTGCCTGCCGTTCTCGGCGATGACGGGCTGGACCGTTCCCGCGAGCCAGGAGTTGACCCGTGCCATCCACTCAGGCGGACAGCCGGTACCGGTGTCGCGTACGTAGACCGCGAACGACCCGTCTTCCAGCCGGTAGACGCCTGTCGTGACGGCCCCGCCGTAGCGGGTTCCGTTGTCGAGCAGTTCGGCGAGCAGCAGGGCGAGGTCCTCCGCGAGGTGCGGCGGCGCGACGTAAGCGGCGAGATCTCCCGTCTCGTCGGTGGTGACGCGCTGGTACTGGCCGACCATCCCCGTCGCCATCGCCAGGACGTCCTGGAGCGTCGCTGCGGGGCCGCCGTAGCCGTCGGAGGAGCCGCTCAGCACCTGGAGGCCGCGCACGAGCCTGCGGGCGCGCGCGTTGCCGTGGTCGAGCCGGTAGAGCCGCTCGAGGACCTTGGGGTCGTCCTCGTCGCGCTGGAGGGTGTCGAGCGTCTCGCGCTGCTCCTCCACGACGCCGAGCAGCCGGAGCGCGAGCGCCCCCGCCACCTCGGGCGGCCAGGGGGCCGCGCCGGGCGACGCCGCCTCGGGGACAGGCTTCGCGCGCCGGTTCCACCACGCCAAGAGCGGTCCACCTCCGTTCCGAAGATCGCGCCCTAGCCCACCGCCGCGTCAGGCGGATGTGAAGAGCGTTCGGACGGGCGTTCGCGCGGCACTGGGCGTTTACCCGGCGTTTTTCGGCAAAGCGCCGGGTACCCGTGCGGGACGGCATCAGAATCAGAACCGGAAATCTCAAGAAGCGACATACGGCGGGGCGGGTGTGGACGCCAAGCAGGGACCGAGCCCCAGGCGGGCTCTGAAGGCCGCCAGGGAGCGGTTCGGCTGGGGGCAGGAGGAGGCCGCAGAAGCCGTCCGGGTATCGGTCTCCACCTGGTCGCGCTGGGAGCGCGGGGTACAGGACGTGCGTCCCGCGCACCGGGCGCGGCTCGCGGAGGTCTTCAACGCCGGGCCCGAGGAGGTCGCCAGGTGGGTGGGCGCGCAGGCGTCCGGGGAGCCTACTGCCGACCCCGCGCCCGCGTCCCCGGGCGCGACCGTCGCCGACGCCGTCTCGCTGTGGAGGGCCGACGCCGACCTCACCCGGCGCGCCGACCTCGCCGACCTCGCCGTGGACGCCTCAGCGTGGCCCGAGTGGCTGCTGCACTGGACCCTCGACCCCGGGCCTGGCCCCCTCGCCCGCGCCGGACGGCGGGTGCGCGTCGGCCCGTCGGACATCGCGCGGATCGAGGAGGCGACGCGCGCGTTCGCCGCCATGGACCGCAGGTACGGGGGCGGCATGGTGCGTCCGGCTGTCGTGGACTTCCTGCACGCCAAGGTCACCCCGCTTCTGGCGGGCACCTACGACGACGCCGTGGGCGCGTCGCTGATGTCGGCGGCGGCGACCATGACGGGCCTCGCCGGGTGGGAGGCGTACGACCTGCGGCACGACGGGCTCGCCCAGCGCCTGTACGGGCACGCCCTGGGCCTCGCCAAGGCGGCGGGCGACGCCATGACCGCCGCCTGGGTGCTGACCGTCATGGCGCAGCAGGCGATCGACCTCGCCCAGCCCGTCTGGGCGATCAGGCTCGCGCGGGCCGCGCGCGAGGCGGGCCGCGCTGCGGGCGCTCCCCCGCGCGTGCGTGCGGCGCTCGCCCTTCGCGAGGCGCGTGCGACGGCAGTACGCGCCGCCCTGTGCGACACCCCGGACAGGCACGCGGTACGCAGGGTCGAGCGGCTGCTCGGCGAGGTGGACAGGACCTTCGCCGGGGCCGCGCCCGGCGACCCCGAGCCGCACTGGATCAGCAACCTCGGCCACGCCGAGATCGCCGCCGAGGCCGGATGCGCCTGGCGGCTGATCGGCGAGCACGTACGCGCGGCGGACTGCGCGCGCACGGCGCTCGCCGGATTCGGGGCCGCCTACCCGCGCTCCGCCCAGTTCAACGTGGTCCACCACGCCCAGGCGCTGCACGGCCAGGGCGCGCTGGACGAGGCGCTGTCGGTGGCACGGCCCGCCGTGCCCATGGCCAACGGCCTGTCCTCACACCGCTCGCTGAGCCTCCTGCGCTCCTTCACCAGGTCCCTGACGCCGCACCGGGGCCACCCCCTCGTGCGCGAGTGGCGCGACTATCTCGCCGCCGAACTCGCCCCCGCCGCCTGATCCCGCCGCTTGATCGTCGGGCTCCGGAGGGGACACGCCGGGCGGCGGGTGTCCGATGCGCTCCGCGGAGCGGGTATCGTCAAAAGGTCAAGGTAGGCGCGTGCCGCGATCACGACCGACGACCACGGCCGAGAGGATCTTCCGGGCACATCACCCGGGATCATCTCAAGGGCGACCACACAGGTTCGCCACGGGGTGGGGGATTTGGCCATCGCGGGAGGTTGGCGGCGGGGCGTCTCAAGTGGGTTGGTGCTCGGGGAGTTTCTGTGGCGCTGTCGGGAAGAATCCTGCGTTTCGACGATGTGCGTGGTTATGGCTTCATCGCCCCTGATGGGGGCGGCGCTGACGTTTTTGTCCACGCCAACGAGCTGAACGCCGACAAGGGCACGTTCAAGGCCGGTACGCCGGTGGAATTCGAGGTCATGGACGGGGAGCGTGGGCCGAAAGCCTTCTCCGTCCGGCTCCTCGACCGGCCGAAGGGCAACGGATCGTATGCGCACGACATCGAGGGGCCGTTCGACTTGCCAGATCGTGACTGGTCCAGCGACGACGACAGCCTGTGCGACGTGTTGACGCCGGGAGAGCTGAACCGTGAGCTGACCGAGCTGTTCCTCAGCTCGGTCCCCGAGCTCACGGGCGCGCAGATCGTCAAGCTGCGCGAAAGCATCCTCACCGTCGCCAAGAAGCACGGCTGGGTCGAGGACTGACAACGGGCCGCCCGGACTCCGGGCGGCCTTCGACATTTCTCCATACGCCGCGCAGACGGCCGCGATCCCGGAAGTTCAACGGGTCAGGCCGTCGGCGGCTGCCCGTGCGCGATTTTCGCGCGCGCGGCGACCGGGAGCGACCGGGGCCGCGCGGTGGTCACACCGCGCCTCCCCGCCACCGCTCCATGTCGCGCTGACCGTCTCCATGTCGAGCTGACCATCTCCATGTCGCGCTGACCGTCGGGTCCGATGGCGGCCGACGTGGGCTGCCCCGCCGTCCGACCCGGCTCGCGACTGAGCCCAGCGCGCTCGCTGTGCGCCAAGAGCGCCCTTCGACGTCGCCGCCCGCTGTGCCGGGCGTGCGAGAGCCCGATCCGGGCCTCGCCGACGCCTCGGCGAGAGACGTGCCGCCCTTCTGAGGGCCCGCCGTCCTGTTTCCCGGTGTCTCATGTTCCCGGTGTCTCATGTTTCCCGGTGTCCCGTGCCGGGACTTTCGCCCGTGGATCACGGGACTTCCCGACATGTTCGGCTGCCGTGTGGTGATTTTCCGGGGATTTACATACTCGTGCTTGCCCCCGTGACGGCCCATGCCCGATGCTCCCTAGGGAAACATCGTTTCCTTCTGTAGAACGGGATGTGCATGAGCGCCGTCAGCGACCCTCCCCAGCCCGGAACCCGAACCGTCGAGATCACGGCCTATCCGGGCCGGCCGCCCGTCGCCGTCGACCCCGACCGCACGGCTCCGTTCGGCTGGTGGCCCGCCATAGTCATCGCGCTCGTCGCGCTCATCGACCGGGTCGAGGCCAACCTCATGGCCGGGGCACTGCCCAAGATCCAGGAGGAGTTCGGCTTCTCCGACACCGCGGGAGGCGCGATCGCCACCGCCGCCGCCGTGGCGGGCGTGGTGCTCCTCATCCCCGCGGGACGGCTCGCCGACCGCGGCCGCCGCAACTGGACGGTCGCGCTGGTCGTCGCGATCTGGTCGCTGCTCACGGTCGGCTCGGGACTGGTCCACTCCTACGCGATGCTGTTCGCGGTCCGGGTACTGCTCGGAGGAGCGGGCCTGCTCTACAACCCCTCCGGATCCAGCCTTCTCGCCGACTACTACCCGGGCCGTAGCCGCGCCCGGGCTTACGGGCTCGAGCGGTTCGCCTACTTCTCCGGTCTGCCTCTGGGCATCATGGCGGGCGGTCTGCTTTCGCAGACCATCGGCTGGCGTGCCATGTTCTTCGTCGTCGCCATCCCCGGCGTCCTCATCGCCCTCGCCTGCCTGACCGTCCGCGAGCCGGTCCGTGGGCTCGGCGACCGGATCGAGGCGGCCAGGACCGTCAAGTCCGAGCCAGAGCCCGAGGAGGCCCCCAAGGGGCCGCAGGAGCCGCTGCTCGACCAGCTGCGCGGCCTCCTGCAGATCAAGACGCTGCGTTCGGTCGTGCTCGGCCTGTCCGTGCTGTTCTTCGGCCTCGGCGGCCTCTACTACTGGATGCCGAGCTACTACGAGCGCACCCACGGCCTTGCCGAAGGCGCGGCCGCGGGCATCTCCGGCGGCGTCGGCCTGCTCGGCATGATCATCGGCACCCTGCTCGGCGCGCGCTACGGCGACCGGCTGCACGGCAGGTCGAGCGGCTGGCGGGTGCACTTCGGCGCGATCGGCGTCGCCATCGGCACCATCGGGCTCGCCGGGACCGTCCTGCTGTCCGACTTCCTCATCGTGCAGACCGTCTTCTACTGCGTGTCGAACATCGGGTTCAGCATCGCGATCCCCAACCTGACCGCCGCCAACGCCGACGTCGTCCCGACCGACCGGCGCGGCCTCGGCTTCGCCGTCCTGCAGTTCCTGGTCACCCTCAGCGGCTCGACGGGGCCGCTCCTGGTCGGCGCGGCCTCCGACCTCACCGGGTCGCTGCGCGGCGCGTTCGGGGTCCTGCTCATCCCGCTGGTGATCGGCACCGCCATCACCTTCACCGGACGCCGCCACTACGACGGCGACGCCGCGGCGGCCGTCGCACGGCAGCAGACGGCTCCGCAGGAGCCGGGCAAGGACTGACGCGCCGGAGAGCCCGGCCCGCGCGTCCGTCGGCCGCTCAGCCGACCAGGACGGCCTTGCCGGGCTCCCAGCCGAGTCTGACCTCCGCGCCCTGCGTGACGGGGGCCGCGCCCGCCGCCGACACCTCGACCGGACGCTCAAGGCCCTCGACCGCGACCGCCACCCGCGACCGTCCGCCGAAGAAGCTGCTGTCCACGACGGTGCCCGAGAGCGTCCCGGAATCGCCGAGGACGAGGTGTTCCGGGCGGATCGCCAGGTCGGCGGGCCCGCCCGTGGGCGCGTCCTTCGGGACCTCGCACGGCAGCACGCCGACGCCGGGCACCGCGACGCCGCCGTCGGTGAGGGTGCCGTGGAACAGGTTGTTCGCCCCGACGAAGTCGGCGGTGAACCGGGTCCTCGGCCGCTCGTACAGGTCGACGGGCGCGTCGATCTGCTCGACGCCGCCGTCGTTCAGGACGGCGATCCTGTCGGCGAGCGACATCGCCTCCTCCTGGTCGTGCGTGACGACCACGAAGGTGATGCCGACCTCGTTCTGCAGCCTCTTCAGCTCGATCTGCATCTCCGCCCTCACCTTCTTGTCGAGCGCGGAGAGCGGCTCGTCGAGGAGGAGCAGGCGAGGGCGCTTCACGATCGCGCGGGCCAAGGCGACCCGCTGCCTCTGCCCTCCCGACAGCTGGTCAGGGCGGCGCTTGGCCGCGCCGCTGAGGCCGATGGTCTCCAGGACGTCGGCTACACGCTCGCGTATCTCGGCCTTGGGCAGCTTCTCCCGCTCAAGCCCATAGGCGATGTTCTTCTCCACGCTCATGTGCGGGAACAGCGCGTAGCTCTGGAACATCAGGTTCACCGGACGGCGGTGCGGCGGCAGCGCGAGCAGGTCGGCGCCGTCGAGCAGCACCTCGCCGGAGTCGGGCCGCTCAAATCCGGCGAGGATGCGCAGCAGCGTGGTCTTGCCGCAGCCGGACGGGCCGAGCAGCGCGAAGAACTCGCCCTGGGCGATGTCGAGGCTGACGCCGTCGAGCGCGGTGACGTCGCCGAACCGGCGGGTCACGCCGCGGACGCTGACGAGGGTCATCGGGGGCTCCTTAGCGCGGGGAGAGGCGGGTTTCATCGCAGGGCGTCGGTCAGGCGGGTGACGCGCTGGACGGCGACGACCGCGGTGAAGCTCACCACGAGCAGGACCGTCGCGAGCGCGTTGATCTCGGGGGTGACGCCGAAGCGGACCATCGAGTAGATGACGATCGGCAGGGTCGGGTCCTTGGGACCCGCGGTGAAGAACGCGATGACGAACTCGTCGATCGACAGGGTGAAGGCGAGCAGCGCGCCCGCGACGATGCCGGGCATCAGGCCGGGCAGGGTGACGCGGACGAACGTGGTGAAAGCGCCCGCGCCGAGGTCGCGGGACGCCTCCTCGAGCGAGGTGTCGGCGTGGCTGAGCCTGGTCCGCACGACCGTCGCGACGAACGCCATCCCGAAGACGGTGTGCGCGGCGAGGATCGAGTGCAGGCCGAGCGTCGCCTTGACCGCCGAGTAGAACGCGAGAAGGCCGATCGCGAGGACGAGGTCGGGCAGGATCGCGGGCAGCGTCGCCAGCGCGCCGAGCGCCTTGGAGCGGGTGTGCCTGGCGATCCCGACGGCGAGCAGAGTGCCGAGGACCGTCGCGAGCACCGTCGAGCCGGCCGCGACGATCAGGGTGTTGACGAGCCCTTCGCGGATCTTCTCGTCGCGCGCCAGCTCGCCGTACCAGGACGTGGTGAAACCGCCCCACGTGTAGGGCGTGTCGGCGGCGTTGAACGACATGACGACGAGCACCGCGATGGGCGCGTACAGGAACAGGTAGGTCAGCCAGAACGGCGCGAACGCCAAGCGACTACGCACGGTCGCCCTCCCCCGAGTAGCGGCGCGACGCCCACGCCTGCGCCATCAGCAGCACGACGAGGACCGCGACGACGCACAGGACGAGCACCGAGCCGAACGGCCAGTCGCGCGCCTTGAGGAACTGGTCGCGGATCAGGGTGCCGACCATCGCCGACTGGCCTCCGCCGAGCAGTTCGGGCACGACGAAGTTGCCGAGGCTCGGCACGAACACGAACACGCAGCCGGTGAGGACGCCCGGCAGCGTCAGCGGGAGCGTCACCGACACGAACGTGCGGACGGGTCCCGCGCCGAGGTTGGCCGACGCCTCGCCGAGCTGCGGGTCGAGCCGCTCGATCGCCGAGTACAGCGGCAGGATCATCAGCGGCAGGTAGGCGTACAGCAGGCCGGTGATCACCGCGCCGTCGGTGTAGAGCAGCTCGAGCGGCTTGTCGATCAGGCCGAGGTCGCCGAGCGCGGAGTTCACCACGCCCTGCGAGTTCAGCAGCACGATCCACGCGTAGGTGCGGATCAGGAAGTTCGTCCAGAACGGCAGGACGACGGCGATGAGCGCGAGCGTCTTCCACTTGGGCGGCAGCTTCGCGATCACGTACGCCGTCGGGTAGCCGAGCAGCAGTGCCGCGACCGTGGTGAGCGCGGCGACCTGGACCGAGTGGACGAGGACGTCGACGTAGAGCGGGTCGGCGACGCGGGTGAAGTTCTCGGCGGTGGCCTCGTACACGATCCCGCCGAACCGCCCGCGCTGGAAGATCGTGTAGCTGAGGATCAGGCCGAGCGGGACGACCATGAACACGAGCAGGTAGGCCAGCCCGGGGCCGAGCAGCACGAGCGGCTCGGCCCTGGGACGGACACGGCGGAGCGACCTCACCGCGCGGTGACCTCGGTGACGATCCTGGTGTAGACGGGGGCGGCCTCGCCCAGGTCCACGAGGCTCTCCTGCTTGAGCAGGTCGGCCGGGCTCATCTCCAGGTGCGGGTAGTCGGCGACGAGCTTGGCGTCAAGGGACTCCATCGCGGCCTTGTTGGGGACCTTGTACATGATGTTCTGCGCGGCCCAGGCGTGCACCTCGGGGTCGAGGATGTAGTCGATCAGGGCGTGCGCGGCCTCCTTGTTCTTGGAGGACTTGAGGATCACCATCGTGTCGACCCAGAGGTCGCTGCCCTCCTTGGGCACGGTGAAGGCGATGTTCTTCTCGGTGGTCGGGCACCAGCCGTCCCACGCCTCGACGAGCGCGGCCTCACCGGACTTGAGCCGGTCGCCGAACGTGGTGTCGTCGAAGGCCAGGAGGTTCGGCTTGGCCTTGACGAGCAGTTCCTTGGCCTTGGCCAGCTCGCCCTCGTCCTGGGTGTTGGCGGAGAAGCCGAGCGACTTCTGGGCCGGGAGCAGCATCCACCGCTCGGTGCCCAGCATGGTGATCTTCTTCTTCAGCTCGGGCTTGGGCTGGAGCAGGTCGTTCCAGCTGTCGGGCTCGTAGCCGGTCAGGTCCTTGCGGTAGCACAGGCCCGTGGTGCCCCAGGTGTAGGGCACGGAGATCTTGTTGCCCGGGTCGTAGGCGAGCTTCGTCGCCTCCGGGTACAGGTTCTTCAGGTTCGGGACGAGATCGGCGTGGATCGGCTCGAGCAGGCCCTGTTCGGCGAGGGCCTGGGCGAACTGGCCGGAGACGAAGGCGACGTCGACGCCGCTGTCACCGCCCGCGGTGAGCTTGGCGATGATCTCCTCGTTCGTGGCGTGCTCGGTCACGGTGACCTCGGCGCCGGTCTTGTCCTTGAACTTCGCGGGCAGGTCCTCGGGCATGTACCCGGCCCAGTTCGACAGCGTCAGCGTCTGCTTGCTGAGGTCGGCGTTCGCGTCGAGGGCGTCGGGCGCGGCGGGCCCGTCGGCGGAGCCGCCGCCGCACGCGGCGGCTGAGAACAGGGCGAGGGCAGCGGTGATCGTGACGGCCGACAGGCGCAGCATGGCCGTACCACCTTCCGGTTCGGGGGTCATCGGATGGGGGGCGAGTCTTGCATCTGAACTCAACATGGACAAGACTCAAAGACCGCAGATGACGTTTAATTCTTGTTACGGGTTTGAAGTTGGATTCAGTAGAACTGATGAAACGGCTCGGGCTCGACGGGCCCTTCGGCACCGCCGACTTCGGCCCGCTGCCGCCCCTTCCCGACCCTCCCGAGGGCCTTGCCGAGCGGGCGATCACCGTCGACCAGACCAACCGGTCGGTGGTCGTCGGTGAGCGCCTCGTCGTCAAGTGGTTCACGCCGCCCGCGCCGCCGCCCCAGCCGGGGCTCGCGGTGCTGCGGCACCTCGCCGAGGCGGGGTTCACCAGGACGGCGCGGCCCTACACGGCGGTCTTCGACCCCTCCGGGGCGCTGCTGGCGCTGGTCATGGACTACCTGCCGGACGCCGAAGACGGGTGGGACTGGTGTGTGGACGCGGCCGTCGCGGGAGAGGCCGTCGGGGAACTGCTCGGAGAGCTGATCGCTGATCTGCACGCGGCTTTGGCGACGCCCACGGCGTCGGCTCCCGAACCCGTCACCACGGGGGCGCCTTCGGGGCTGCATGCGCGCGCGCTTGAGGCCCTGGAGGAGGCGCGGGGCCTGACCGGGGAAGACTGGTCGGAGTCCTGGACGGGTCCGCTGCGCGAGGCGTTGGAGCCGTTGAGGGAACCGTCGGAGACGGTCCTCATGGGCATCCACGGGGACCTCCACGTGGGGCAGGTCCTGCGCTGGCGCGATGGGCACGCGGTGATCGACTTCGACGGCAACCCCGTCGTGGCGGCCGACGGAGGGGCGGGGCATCCCGCCGCACGTGACGTCGCCCAGTTCCTGCTGAGCCTTGAGCACGTGGGACAGGTCGCGTCCTACCGGCGCGGCCACGACGCCTCGGCCTGGGTGCGCGACAACGTCGCGGCCTTCCGCGCCGCCTACACCGGGCGTCTTGCGGCCCTCGGACAGTCCCGGCTCTTCGACGAGCGGCTCGTCGCGCCGTTCTCCGTCGAGCAGGAGTGCCGTGAGCTCGTGTACGCGGCGCGGTTCCTGCCGCGCTGGCGGTACGCCCCGCTGGGCGTGCTGCGTTCCTGGTTTCCCGAAGGAGAGTGATGTACCCCGATCTGTTCCGCGCCGACCTTGCGGCCAAGCCCTCGGCGCTCGCGGACCTCGCCGCGTCCCTGCGCGCGGAGAACCCGTTCGCAGGGCTCGGCGACGTACGGCGTGTGGTGTTCCTCGGCATGGGGAGCTCCCGGTACGCCGCAGGGGTCGCCGCGTTGCGGCTGCGCAGGGCGGGGATCGACGCGGTCGCCGAGTACGCGTCGGCGCTCCCGTACCGTCCCGGGCCCGGCACCGTCGTCGTGGCGATCTCCGCGACGGGCGGGAGCCGCGAGGTCCTTGACGCGCTCGCCGAACACGAGGGGCACGTCGCGCTGACGAACGTCGAGGGCTCGCCGGTCACCGAGGGCGCGCGCCTCGTCGTCCCGATGCTGGCCGGGCCGGAGAAGGGCGGGGTGGCGTGCCGGTCGTTCCAGCACACCCTCGGTCTGCTCCTCGCGCTCGAGGAGCACCTGACGGGACGGCCCCTGAACGTCCCTGAGCTGCTGCTGAGGGCCGCCGACGCCTCGGCCGACCTCCTTGAGCGGCGCTGGCTCGACGCGGCCCTCGAGCTGCTTGACGGCCCGGACGGCCTGTACGCGATCGCGCCCGCCGAGCGGCTGTCGTCGGCCGAGCAGTCGGCGCTGATGGTCCGCGAGGGGCCGCGCAGGGTCGCCGACGCGTGCGAGACGGGCGACTGGGCGCACGTCGACGTCTACCTCACCAAGACCCGCGACTACCGCGCGCTGCTCTTCCCCGGCTCCCGGTACGACGCCCAGGCGATGGAGTGGGTCACCCAGCGGAACTCGACGGTGCTCGCCGTGGGCGGCGAGGTCGAGGGCGCGCGGGCGTCGGTGCGTTACCCCGGCGACGCCGACCCTGACGTGGCGCTGCTGACCGAGACCCTCGTCGCGGAGCTGATCGCCGCCGCCTGGTGGAACTGACGCGCGGCCGACGTCGCGTGCAGCGGTAACGATGGAGCCCTCCCCAGGTCCCGGGGAGGGCTCCATCGTTAAATCGACGTTAATTGAATCTTGCTTCAAAAACGGGTGGATCAGCTAGGCGCGGGATCGGCCTTCGGCGCGCGCTGACGGGTCCGTCGCACGGGCGGCTTGGCGAGCGCTCCCGGCAGCGGGTGCCCGGTCGCCTGGCGCGCGTAGTCGAGGATCAGCTCGGTCGCCTCATCGGTGCCGATCATGGGGTGGCGCGCGACGATCCGGTAGCCGTAGGCGTCCTCGAGGGCGACGAGGTTGCGCGAGATCGTCTGGGAGTCGCCGCTCAGGGTGAACACGCCCTGGGCCGCGCCGGTCTCCAGGATCAGCTGGTACATCGTCACCTGGCGGTCGAACAGCGTGGTCAGCAGCGTCGCGTAGACCCGGTTGCGGCCCGCCGAGCCGCCGAGCTCGCACAGCAGCCGCACGTCGGCGTCGTCGGGGCCGGACGGCAGGCCCGAGCGCACCGTGACCACGAGTTTCTCGGCGGGGTCGGCGATGCCCGCGATCTTCTTCATGCGCTGGTCGTAGAAGCGCTCCATGCCCGCGTGGTGCGCCTCGAGCAGCAGATCGCTCAGTTCCGGGTAGTGATAGAGCACGGCGCCCGACGTCAGGCCCGCCTCCTCGGCCACCTGGCTGAGATGGACCGCGTCGGTGCCGTACTGCACCATCGCCCGCCGGGCGGCCTCGATGAGGTCAAGCCGTCGCTCGGTCTTCCTCTTACGCGTGACCATGGTCCTCATTCTCGGTCGTCCCAGGTGTTGACGGACTGCCCCTGATGCTATTTGAATCAACCTTCAGAAAGAACCCCTCCCCCGCACCTCCGTCTCCAGGGAGTCCGCATGGCCGAGAACACCGGGACCGAGCAGAAGCTGACGGTCCTGTTCATGCCGGAGAGCGCCTACGGGCCCACCAACAACTGCGTGGGCATAGGCGCGGTCCTGCGCGCCCGTGGCCACCGCGTCGTCTTCGCCGCCGAGGCGTCCTGGGCGGGCAAGCTCGCCCCGCTCGGCTTCGAGGAGGACCTCGTGGACCTCGCGCCGCCGCCCGAGGAGGAGGTGGAGCTCGACGCCGGGCAGTTCTGGAAGGACTTCATCCGCGACTCCGCGCCGGAGTTCCGCAAGAGCACCTTCGAGCAGCTCGACACCTCGGTCCGGCCGATCTGGGAGGAGCTGATCGCCGGCGCGAAGTACTGCGAGCCGCAGCTCAAGGAGATCATCGCGCGGGTCAAGCCGGACGTCATCATCGAGGACAACGTCATCACGTTCCCCGCGCTGGAGACGGCGGGCGTCCCGTTCGTCCGGATCGTCTCGTGCAACCCGCTCGAGGTCCCCGACGCGGGCATCCCGCCGGTCTTCTCCGGCCTCCCCCAGGACGACACGTCCGAGTGGGCCGCCTTCCGCGCCGAGTACGACCGCACCCACCGCGAGATCTGGGAGTCCTACAACGCGTGGGTGATCGAGCAGGGCGCGGAGCCGCTGCCCGACCTCGAGTTCATCCACGAGGGCGCGCTGAACCTGTACGTCTACCCCGAGATCGCCGACTACCCGCGTGAGCTCGGCCCGACCTGGCACCGGCTCGACTCCTCGGTGCGCGGCACCGACGAGCCCTTCGAGCTGCCCGACGGCCTCAAGGACGGCGAAGGCTCCCTCATCTACTTCTCCCTCGGCTCCCTCGGCAGCGCCGACGTCGACCTGATGCGGCGGGTCATCTCCGTCCTCGGCCGGACACCGCACCGCTACATCGTCTCCAAGGGCCCGCTGCACGCCGAGATCGACCTTCCCGCCAACATGTGGGGCGCGGAGTTCGTCCCGCAGACGAAGGTCATCCCGCTGGTCGACCTCGTCATCACCCACGGCGGCAACAACACGACGACCGAGAGCCTGCACTTCGGCAAGCCGATGGTCCTGCTCCCGCTGTTCTGGGACCAGTACGACAACGCCCAGCGCGTCCACGAGCTCGGCCTCGGCGTCCGGCTCGACACCTACAAGTTCACCGACGCCGAACTCTCCGGCGCGATCGACCGGCTGCTCGGCGACGCCGCGCTGCGCGAGAGGCTGGCCGCCGAGGGCGCGCGCATCCGCGAACGCGACGGACTCGCCCTGGCCGCCGACCTCATCGAACGCACGGGCCTGGCATGACCGTCAGCGCGCTCACCCCGACCGTCTTCTGGACCGACAGGCCCGGCAGGCCCGGACCGTTCCCCGCGCTCACCGGGTCGGCGACCGCCGACCTCGTGGTCGTCGGCGGCGGCTACACCGGCCTGTGGGCCGCGATCCTCGCCAAGGAGGAGAACCCCGGCTGCGACGTGCTGCTGCTCGAGTCGGCGACGCTCGGCTTCGGCGGCAGCGGCCGCAACGGCGGCTTCATCTCCGACTCCCTCACCCACGGGCTCTCGCACGGCGTGTCCCTGTGGGAGAAGGAGATGCCCGAGCTCATCAGGCTCGGCCGCGAGAACCTCGCGGAGTTCGCCGCGACCCTCGACCGGCACGGCCTCGACGCCGGGCTGCACCTCAGCGGCAAGACCACCATCGCGGTCGCCCCGCACCAGGTCGGCGAGCTCCGGGCGCTGGAGAAGCTGCACCTCGACTACGGCGACGACGCGGTCTGGCTCGACGCCGCGGAGATGCGCGCCGACGTGGACTCCCCCACGTACCTCGGGGGCCTGCGCGTCCGCAACACCGGAGGGCTGGTCGACCCGGGCAGGCTCGTGGACGCCCTCACAGAACTCGCCATACGTCTTGGCGTACGCGTCCACGAGCGGACCGCCGTACTGGACTTCACCCGGACGCCGTCCGGCGTCGCCGTCACGACGGACAAGGGGTCGGTGCTCGCGGGGCAGGCGCTCATCGCCACCAACGCCTATCCCGCTCCGCTGCGCCGCCTGCGCCACCTGGTACTGCCGGTGTGGGACTACGTCCTGGTGACCGAGCCTTTGACGCCGTCGCAGCTCGCCTCCCTCGGCTGGCGTGAACGGCAGGGCCTCACCGACGCGGGCAACCAGTTCCACTACTACCGGCTCACCTCCGACGACCGGATCCTGTGGGGCGGCTACGACGCCATCTACCACCGGGGCGGCGGCACCGGCGAGGAACTCGCGTCCCGCGACTCCTCCCACGAGCTGCTGGCACGCCACTTCTTCACGACGTTCCCGCAGCTCGAAGGGCTGAAGTTCACCCACCGGTGGGGCGGCGCGATCGACTCGACGAGCCGGTTCACCGCGACGTTCGGGACCGCGCTCGGCGGACGCGTCGGCTACGCCGTCGGGTACACCGGCCTCGGCGTCGGCGCGTCGCGGTTCGGCGCGGCCACCGCGCTCGACCTGCTCGCCAGACGCGACACGCCGCGCACGCGGCTGGAGATGGTGCGCAGGCCGCCCATACCGTTCCCGCCGGAGCCGCTGCGCTGGCCCGTCGTGGAGTACACCCGGCGGCAGATCGCCCGCGCCGACGAACGCGAGGGCAGACGCGGCCCCTGGCTCGCCCTGCTCGACCGCTTCGGCGTCGGCTTCAACTCCTGACCAGCGAAAGACATACCTGTGCGTACCCTGATCAACCCGGCGACCGGCGAGTCCTTCGCCGAGCTCGCCGACACACCAGTCGCCGCCATCCCCGCGATCGTCCGACGGGCCCGCGCCGCCTACGAGACATGGCGTGACAAGACGCCGGGCGAACGCGCCCTCGTCCTGCTGCGCCTCGCGGACCTGCTCGAGGCGAACGGCGAGGAGCTGACCCGCCTCGAGGTCGCCGACACCGGCAAGCCCGCGCCGGTCTTCGCCGACGGCGAGCTGCCGTTCTCCGCCGACAACCTGCGCTTCTTCGCCGGGGCCGCGCGCTCCGTCGACGGGACCGGCGCGGGCGTCTTCAGCGCCGGATACACCTCGATGATGGTGCGGCGGCCCGTCGGCGTCGTCGCGTCGATCGCGCCGTGGAACTTCCCGCTCGTCATGGCGGTGTGGAAGCTCGGACCCGCGCTCGCGGCGGGCAACGCCGTCGTCATCAAGCCCGCGCCCGCGACCCCGCGCAGCACGCTGCGGCTCGCGGAGCTGATCGCCGAGGCCGGCGCGCCCGAGGACCTCGTGCAGGTCGTGCTGGGCGACGCCGAGGTCGGCGCGGCGCTCGTCGCCGACCCCGGCGTCGACATGGTGAGCGTCACCGGCTCCACCACGACGGGCAAAGCGGTCATGGCGGGCGCGGTCGACGGCGTCAAGCGCGTGCACCTCGAGCTCGGCGGCAAGGCCCCCGGCCTTGTGTTCCCCGACGCCGACCTCACCGCGATGGCGCACGGCCTCGCCATGGGCACCACCTACAACACCGGCCAGGACTGCACCGCCGCGACCCGCGTCTACGTGCACCGCGACGTGTACGGCGACGCCGTCGACGCGCTGCGCGCCGCGATGGACTCCGTCCGGCCCGGCGACCCGTGGGCCGACGGCACCGACATCGGACCGCTCATCTCCGGCGCGCACCGCGACCGCGTCGACGGGTTCGTCTCCCGGGCGGTCGCCGCGGGCGCGCAGGCGCTCACCGGCGGCTCGCGCGTGGACGGCCCCGGGTTCTACTACCGGCCGACCCTCCTTGTCGGAGCCGCGCAGGACAGCGAGATCGTCCAGGGCGAGGTGTTCGGGCCCGTCCTCGTCGTGCTGCCGTTCGACGACGAGGACCACGCCGTCACGCTGGCCAACGACACCCCCTACGGCCTCGCCTCCTCGGTGTGGACCGCGGACGTGTCACGCGCCCTGCGCGTCACCCACCGGCTCGACGTCGGCGTCACCTGGATCAACGACCACCTGCCGATCGCGTCGGAGGCGCCGCACGGCGGCGTCAAGGGCAGCGGGTTCGGCAAGGACATGAGCCAGGAGTCGCTCGCCGACTACGCCGTCACCCGGCACATCATGATCAAGCACGCGGCGCCCGAGCCGCACAGCTCGTTCCGACCCGCGTGAAATCCGGACCGCTCACGCCCCCGGTTCCGAGGGCGTGAGCGGTCGTGGTCGTTGCGCGAGTTTGAGCAGTTCCACCGCGCCGTAGGCGAGCAGCGCGACGGCGACGGCGTGCAGCCAGTGCGCCGGCGTCAGGGGCGCGGAGCGGAAGACCGTGTTCATGAACGGCACGTAGGTGTAGGCGAGCTGGATCGCCACGAGGGCGACGGCTCCCACGCCCACCCAGGGATTGCGGCGCACACCTCCCCACAGGACGGGCCTGTGCAGCGACAGGCAGGCGAACAGATAGGTCAGCAGGGTCAGGGCGAAGACGTTCACCACGACAGTCCGCGCGACCGGCAGTGACGCGCCCTGGGCCTGCTCCAGGTGGAACAGGCCGTAGGAGCCCGCGAGCAGGATCAGCGAGACCAGCAGGATCCGCAGCACATAGGGCCGCTCGATGAGGGGCGCGGTGGGAGGGCGCGGCGGCCGCAGCATCACGTCGGGATCGCGGGGCTCGACCGCGAACGGAAGGCCGAGGATGAGCACCGCGGTCATGTTCAGCCAGAGCACCTGCAACGGCTCGATCGGCAGTTCCGCGCCGAGGATCACCGCGGCCACGAGCAGCAGGCCGAGGCCGAGGTTGGCGGGCAGCGCCCAGATCATGAACTTGACGATGTTGTCGAAGACGCCGCGACCCTCCTCGACCGCTGCCTCGACGGTGGCGAAGTCGTCGTCGGTGAGGATCATGTCGGCGGACTCCTTGGCCACCTCGGTCCCGGTGACGCCCATCGCCACCCCGATGTCGGCCTGCTTCAGCGCGGGCGCGTCGTTGACGCCGTCGCCCGTCATCGCCACCACCTCGGCGTCGGCGCGCAGCGCGTTCACCAGGCGGAGCTTGTCCTCGGGCGAGACCCTGGCGAACACCGAGGTCCGCGCGGCGAGGGCGGGCAGCTCATGGTCCGGGCACGCGGCGAGCGCCGCGCCGCTCACCGCCTCGCCGCCGCCGAGGCCGATCTCGCCCCCGATCGCGCGGGCCGTCGCCAGATTGTCGCCGGTGATCATCTTCACCTCGATCCCGGCGGTCCGGCACGCCGCGACCGCCGAGACCGCCTCGGGGCGCGGCGGGTCCTGCATCGCCTGGAGGCCGAGGAACGTGAGCGGCGGCGGCTCCTCCCCCAGCGGTCCCTCGTGCCCCAGCGCGCGGGCGAAAGCCAGGACACGCAACGCGCGCCCGCCCAGCGCGGACGCAAGCCGCTCGACCTTCTGCCGGTCCAACGGGACGGTCTGTCCCTTGGCGTCGAGCGCGTCGGCGCAGCGCGCCATGACGCGTTCGGCCGAGCCCTTCACGTAGACCGTCCCGTCGGCGTGCAGGGTCGCCATGTACTGGGCGCGGGAGGAGAACGGGATCACGCCGGTCCGCTCCGGCGGCTCAGGGACCCCTGCCTTGGCGGCGCTCACCAGGAGCGCGCCCTCGGTCGGGTCGCCGATGATCCGCCAGACGCCGTCACCGTCGCGCGCGAGCCCCGCGTCGTTGCAGGCCGCGCCCGCGAGGAACACCGCCTCGAGCGCGGGCAGCGCGGCGGCGTCCACCGGGCTGTCGTGGGCGTCGCGGACCTCGCCTTCCGGGTCGTAGCCGCCGCCCGACAGCGTGTAGGACTCTCCGCCCGCCACCGCGGCGACGACGGTCATCTCGTTGCGGGTGAGCGTGCCCGTCTTGTCCGTGCAGACGACGGTGGTGCCGCCAAGGGTCTCCACCGCCGGCAGCCGCCGCACGATCGCGCCGCGCGCCGCCATCCGCGCCACCCCGAACGCCAGCGTCACCGTGACGATCGCGGGCAGCCCCTCGGGGATCGCGCCCACCGCGAGCGCCACGGCCGTGGTGACCATCCTGGCGACGTCCTGGCCGCGCAGCACCCCGACGGCGAACGTGAACACCGCGAGCACGAGGATCGCGACGGTGACCGCCTTGGTGAAGGCGTCGATCTTGCGGGTGAGCGGGGTGCGCACCGCGGTGGCCGAGCCGACGAGCCGGTTCACCTTGCCGAGCTCGGTGTCGTCTCCCGTGGCCGTGACGACGCCGGTGCCGCTCCCGGAGGTGACGAGCGTCCCGGAGAAGGCCATGTTCCTTCGGTCGCCCAGTCCTTCGCCCGCCGACGCGTCAGGGTCCTTGCCGACCGCGACGGACTCGCCGGTGAGCGCGGACTCGTCCACCGACAGCCGATGCGCCTCGGCTACCCGCAGGTCGGCGGGGACCTTGTCGCCCTCCCCGAGCACCACGAGGTCGCCGCGCACCAGCTCCGCCGACGGCACCCGCACCCGTTCGCCGTCCCGGACCGCGACGGCCTCCTCGGGGGCCATCGCCGCGAGCGCCGCGAGCGCCTTCTCCGCCTTGGCCTCCTGGAGGTACCCGACGAACGCGTTCACCAGCACCACCGCGCAGATGACGACGGTGTCGACGACCTCGCCGAGCAGCGCGGTCACCACCGCCGACGCCAGCAGCACGTAAATGAGCGCGTTGTTGAACTGCTCGGCGAACCGCCGCAGCGCCCCCTTGCCGCGCCCGGCGGAGAGCCGGTTCTCGCCTTCCTCGGCTCGCCGCCGCACGGCCTCGGCACCGCTCAGCCCCACCGCGAGATCCGTCTCGAGCCCCGCGACCACCTCCCCCACCGCGGCGCGGTAAGCCTCGTCCACTTCCACCTCCTGCCCCTCCACTTCCATCCGCCCGTCTCCCGCAGCCCCAAGCCGCCGCAAAACCTCCACCGAGCCCCGACCCTCCGCATCCCGCCACCGGCGACGCGGACCCACGCCGCGCATCCCCGTGACAGGTGTGCAAAAAGGGGTTGAATGTAATGAAAGGGGCGCGCAGGAGGTTAGGGTTGCCTGAGTTCTCGCGGGCTCGGCGAAGCGGAGGTGGCGTGGCCTCCGCGCGGCGGGTCCGCGGAACGCTCCCACGGCTCGGCAGGACGGTGGCGCATGACGCGGCAGGAGCACACGCTCGGCGTGAGCCGGTTCACCGACGTCGGCGGACGGCGGCTGCACCACATGGAACGCGGCTCCGGCGACGTCACCGTGGTGTTCGAGTCCGGGATGGGGTTCTCGCGGTCCTGCTGGGGCCTCGTCGTGCCGGACGTCGCCGCGCACGCCAGGACCGTCGTCTACGACAGGGCGGGCCTCGGCCGCAGCGACGCCGACCCCGAGCCGCGCACCCTGGCCAGGCTCGCCTCCGACCTCTCCGCGCTCCTCGACGCGCTCGACCCGGGCCCCGCGGAGCCTCCGCCTTCGGGCGAAGTCGGACAAGGCAGGTTCGTGCTGGTCGGCCACAGCTGGGGCGGCCTCGTCGTGCGGACCGTCGCGGCGGCAAGGCCCGAGCGGATACGCGGCATCGTGCTGGTGGACCCGACCGACGAGAACTGCGCGCTGTACTTCACGCCCGCCGCCGAACGCAGGTTCAGCAAGGGCGGCGCGGTCACCGTCGCACTCGCGCGGCTCGGCCTCTACCGGCTGGTCGGCGCGCTGTCGCCCGGCAGGGCACAGCCCGCCGACGTGGCCGCCGACCACCGCGCCGAGGACTTCACCGTGCGCGCGGCGCGCGGCCTGCGCGCGGAGGGCACGAGCGGCCTCGCCGACCTGCGCGCGGTCCGCGACGCCCCTCCCCCGCTCGGCGACCTCGACGTGTGCGTCATCTCCGGCACCAAGGCGACAAGGGCCGACCGGGCCAACCGCGCCGCGCTCACCGCCGCCCACCGCGTGACCGCCGCCGCCCACCCGGGCGGGCGGTTCGTGGAGTCGCCGATCTCGGGCCACATGGTGATGTTCAGCGACCCCGCGACGGTGACCGCCGAGATCCTGCGGACCGCCGGGCTCTGACGCCGTCCCCCTTCAAGGCACCGCCGCGCGCAGCACCGCCTCGACCGCCGCGTGTTCGGCGCGGACCTTGTTCAGCGCCCCGCCCTCGTCCCACAGACAGGCCCACTCGTTGTCGCGCACATCGAAGGCCCGGTCGAAGACGGCGACCGCGAGAGCGACGAGCTCCGGCGACGGCGTGAAGTCGAGGCCCGCCGCGTGATGGCGGCCGTTGCCGTTCTCGATCGTGCCAGGCGCGATCCGCTCGGCCACAAAACACGCGCCGACCAGCGCCGCGGATACCTCGTCGGTGTCCAGATACTCCGTGCCGCGCACGACCGACTCCATCGCCGCGCGGATCGTCTCGGCCGCGGCCTGCGGCGCGCCGCTGACCGCGGCCGCGAAGTCGAGCGCGTCGTCGTTGCCGAACGGCCCGAAATCCCAAGCTCCCATCGTGTTCCCCTCCCCACCGCTGATGCCTGACAGGACACTACGCGCGGCCACCGACATTTTTTCAGCCAGCCCGGAACGCCCTGATTCGTCCCCTGGTCTCGTGCGTCGGCGGGTCAGTCCGTCGCGGGGGCGAGGCCGAGCGCGACGAGCGAGCGGTGGGTGAGGACCGACGGGCTCGGCCCGACCGTGAGGGTCGCGCCCGCCTCGTCGGGGCCGAGCGGTTCCAGGACGGCCAGCTGGGAGTCGAGCAGCGACGGCGGCATGAAGTGCGAGGTCCGGTCCTGGAGGCGCAGGGCGAGCAGCTCCCTCGGCCCGTGCAGGTGCAGGAAGGACGCCGTCGGGGCGAAGGAGCGCAGGCGGTCGCGGTAAGCGCGCTTGAGCGCCGAGCAGGACATGACGCCGCCGTGCCCCGAGTGGTCGCGCAGCCAGTGGCCGAGGATGTCGAGCCAGGGCGCGCGGTCGGCGTCGGTCAGCGCCGCGCCGGTGGTCATCTTGGCGATGTTCTCCGGCGTGTGGAAGGCGTCGCCCTCGGCGAAGGGCACGCCGAGCGCCTCGGCGAGCAGAACCCCGACCGTGGTCTTGCCGGAACCTGAGACGCCCATGACGACGACGAGTGGCGCGGGTCGGTGCATGGTGCAAAGCCTCCGTCCTGTGCGGTCCGGCCGCAAGGGGGCGCGAGCGGGCGCGGCGATATCCGCGCGCCAAGACTGCACGGCCTTGGGACGGCCGACGCGTTGGGCGGTTAGTACAAGGCGGGAAGCCCCCGCAGTAGTGTTTGCACAGGTCCGCGCGGGGGTCGCCGTCCCTAACATTGCGGGAGCCGCCCCACCCCTGGAGGTTCCCGCCGATGACGGACGCACCGAAGACCGGTCCCGTGGACGCCACGAAGATCCCCCGCTACGGGGAGCCCTCGACGTTCGCGAGGCTGCCGCGCACCGACCAGGTCGACCAGGTCGACGTGGCGATCGTCGGGGTGCCGTTCGACACCGGGGTCTCCTACCGGCCCGGCGCGCGGTTCGGCCCCGGGCACGTCAGGGCGTCGTCGAAGCTGCTGCGGCCCTACCACCCGGGCCTCGACGTCGAACCCTTCGGCGTCCAGCAGGTCGCCGACGCGGGCGACATCGCGGTGAACCCGTTCGACATCGGCGAGGCGATCGACGCGGTCGAGCGCGCGGCGAGCGACCTTCGCGCGGACGGGGCCAGGCTGCTCACCATCGGCGGCGACCACACGATCGCACTGCCGCTGCTGCGCTCGGTGGCGCGCGACCACGGGCCCGTCGCGGTGCTGCACTTCGACGCCCACCTGGACACGTGGGACACCTACTTCGGCGCGCCCTACACGCACGGCACGCCGTTCCGCCGGGCGTCCGAAGAGGGGCTGCTCGACCCCGAACACTGCCTCCACATGGGCATCCGCGGCCCCCTGTACTCGCGTGAGGACCTCACCGAGGACGGTGTGCTCGGCTTCCAGATCATCCGCGCCGACGACTACGAGACCGAGGGCACCGCCACCGCCATCGAACGGATGCGGGCGCGCCTCGGCGACCGGCCCGTTTACGTCTCGGTGGACATCGACGTCCTCGACCCCGCGCACGCGCCGGGCACAGGAACCCCCGAGGCGGGCGGCCTGACCAGCCGGGAGCTGCTGCACACGCTGCGCGCCCTGGCCGGGCTGAACATCGTCGGGGCCGACATCGTCGAGGTCGCGCCCGCCTACGACCACGCGGAGATCACCGGGATCGCCGCCGCGCACGTCGCCTACGAGTTGCTCGGCGTCCTCGCGACGGGAAGGGCATGACCATGGAACGCACCAAGGTGAACGAGCTGAAGCCGGCCTTCGCGTGGTCGCCCAAGGGCTGGCCGTCAGAGCGGGCGTACGTCGAGCCGGACGCGGAGGAGGTCTGGTGCTACACCGACCGCTTCTCCTACTTCCCCGGCGAGACCGTGCAGTTCCACCTGAGCGCGAGCGTCCCCGCGTTCACCCTTGAGATCACCCGGGACGGCCGCAAGCCGGAGACCGTATGGACGCGCGACGACGTCACCGCGGGCCGCTTCGAAGCCCCCGAGGACGCCTACGCGAACGGATGCGGCTGGCCCGTGGGCCTCACCCTGGAGATCCCGCAGGACTGGCGTCCCGGCTTCTACGTCATCGCGGTGAGGGCGGTCCTCAGCAACGGGGAGCTGTGGGAGAGACACCACTTCTTCGTCGTGAAGGCCGCCCCCTCCCGGCGTCCCAAGGCCGCGCTCGTACTGACGACGAGCACGATGCTCGCCTACAACGACTGGGGCGGGGCCAACCACTACCGGGGCATGGGCGACGACCCGCGCGCCGACGCGGGGAGCCCGCTCTCCTCCACCCAGAGGCCGATCGCGCGGGGCATGATCAGCAAGCCCGAAGGCGTCCCCCGCGAAGCCAACCACCTGACTCCGCCGATCAACGGCGCGCCCCGGTACCCGTCCTATGAGTGGGCCCGGCTGAACGGGTACAGCCGCCACCACGGCGACGCCTTCTGGGCGAGCTACGAGCGCCTGTTCGTCCGGTGGGCGGAGGCCGAGGGCTACGAGCTGGACTACCTCACCCAGCACGACCTGCACGTGGACGAGACCGTCCTCGACCCCTACCGCTGCGTGATCGTCGTCGGCCACGACGAGTACTGGAGCTGGGCCATGCGCGACGCCGTCGACAGGTTCGTCGACGGCGGGGGCGGCCTCGCCCGCTTCGGCGGCAACTACCAGTGGCAGGTGCGGCTGAGCGACGACCTCACGACCCAGTACTGCTACCGGCTGCCCTCCCTCGACCCCGACGCGGCACGCTCGCCGAGGACCGCCACGACGGTCTGGGAGGCCAAGTCCGTCGGCAGGCCCGGCGCGACCACCATCGGGCTCAACGGCCTCGGCGGCATCTACACCAGGTACGGCGCCGCCACGCCCCGCTCGTCGGGCGGCTTCACCGTCTACCGGCCGCACCACTGGGCGTTCGAAGGCACCGACCTGTACTACGGCGACCAGCTGGGGGCCGCCCCGACGTTCCTCGCGGCCTTCGAGGTGGACTCGGTGGAGTACACGTTCCGGCGCGGCCTGCCTTACCCGACCTTCGAGGACGGCGCTCCCGAGACGCTGGAGATCCTCGCCATGACCCCGGCCGTCCGGGGCGAGGAGGACCGCTTCGGCGGCCTCGTTCCCATCGGCGGCCCTGAGGAGGAGGTCTACGCCTACAACCGGGAGCTCGGAGACGACCTGCCCGATTACGTCCACGAGGGCGGCATGTACGGGGCGGGCATGATCGCGGCGTTCACGCGCGGCGAAGGAGAGGTCTTCAACGGAGGCTGTACGGAGTGGGCGTACGCGCTCCAGACGGGCGACCCGTTCGTGGCGAGGATCGTGCGCAACGTCCTCGACCGCTTCCTCGGCCGGTGACCGTGACCTGGGCATACGCCGCGTACGGCTAGCTTGGTCGCGTGGTACCTCTCCGGCTCTTCGTGGACCGGTTCGGCCTCCGCGTCCTGGGCGGCGCGGACCCGTCCGACCGGCGGGTCCGCTGGGTCCATGTCAGTGAGCTCGCCGACCCCGCGCCCTACCTTTCCGGTGGGGAACTGCTGCTCACCGCCGGGATCGACTTCCGGCCCAAGGACAGCGCCGCCTACGTGGGCCGTCTCGCGTCGGCCGGGATCGCCGCCCTCGGGTTCGGGGTGACGCCCGTCTTCGACGAGGTGCCTTCCGAGCTCGTCTCCGCCTGCGAGGCGCACCGAATGACGCTGCTGGAGATCCCTCCGCAGGTGCCGTTCGCCGCGCTCTCGCAGGCGCACCACGCCGAGATCGTCCGCGCCGAGACCCTTGCCCTGCGCAGGCTGTCCGACGGCCAAGGCGTCCTCATCCGGGCGGCCGGAGGGCCCGGCCCGCTGCGCGCCGTCGTGGACCGGCTCGCCGAACTGCTCGAAGGCTGGGTCCTGGTCGTGGACCACAACCGGGACCGCACCTGGGCGGCGGGGCCCGTGCGCGCCGACCGCAGGGTGAGCGAGGCGCTGAACCGCGCCTGCGCAAGCCGCACGCCCCTCAGCGCCGCCCTGAACACCGCGGACCAGCACGTGGAGATCCAGCGGCTGATGGGCCCCTCACCGTCGGGCTACGCCATGGCGGTGGCCCGCGAGGCGCCCTTCGCCGTCGCCGACCGTGGCCTGATCGCGGTCGCGGCGTCCGCCCTGTCCCTGTTGTTCACCGCGCCCGCCGAGACCGCGGCTCCCGACACCCTGGGGGCTGCGGCCGTCGCGGCGCTCCTCCGGCCGCCGGCGTGGGAGGCGGCCCTCGCCGCCCCCTTCGACCTGCCGGAGAACACCGGCTGGCGGGTCGTCCGCGCCCTGCCCTCGAACCTGCCGGGCCCGCCGGGAGCCGTCGCCCACACGCTCGCCGAACTCCTCGCGACGCCCTACGTGGCCTCCGACGGCGAGGCGTTCACCGCCCTGGTGCCCGGCGACAGGCCCGTCGCCGAACTCACCCGCGCGCTGGACGAGGCGGGCATCCTCGCCGGGATCAGCCGCCCCCGACGCCCCGACGACCTCGGCGAGGCCCGCGACGAGGCCGAGGCCGCCCTGAACGGCTCACGGATCCGGGGCGAGGCGGTGGTCGCGGGCGACGCCGCGGAGGGCCTCCTGGGGCTCCTGGACCCCGCGGACGCCGCCCGGCACTCCACCGGGCTGCTCGCCCCGCTGGAGGCCGCCAGGGACTCGTCGGCGCTGCTGGGGACGCTGCGCGCCTGGCTCGCCCACCACGGCAACTGGGACCGCACCGCCGCCGACCTCGGCGTGCACCGCAACACAGTCCGGCACCGGATGCGCCAGGCGTCCCGGCTGCTCGACCGCGACCTCGCCGACCCCGACGTCCGCATGGAGCTGTGGTTCGCGCTCCGCTGGCGGGCCAGGGGAACGTGACAGGATGATCCGCACAATCCGGCGGAGCCACGGGGCCTTTTCATCCACTTCATTCCCCACGGACCGGTCCATAGCGTGTCGGCATCACGCGAGACCCCCGGAGGAATGACATGGCAGACAGTTCAGGCGACGGCCGCCTGGCCGCCGACGCGATGGGGACGAGAGACCTCGTCTTCACCGTCCTGGCGGCCCTCGCGCCGCTCACGCTCGTCGTCGCGCTCGCCCCGCTGCACTTCCTCAAGGGCGGCGCGGCCGTCCCCGGCGGCTACATCGTCGCCGGCGTGGTGATGGCGCTCTTCGCCGTCGGCTTCATGACCATGAGCCGCTACGTGCGCAACGCCGGAGCCTTCTACGCCATGATCGCCAAGGGACTCGGCAAGCCCCTCGGCTCAGGCGCGGCCACCCTCGCCCTGCTCGCTTACAACGCCCTGCAGATCAGCACCTACGGCGCGCTCGGCCTCTACTCGGCCGACTCCTTCTCCCGCTACACAGGCGTCGACCTGCCTTGGTGGCTGTTCGCGCTGGTCGGGGCCGCGCTCGTCGGGTACCTCGGCTTCCGCGGCATCCAGACCAGCGCGCGCATCCTCGGCGTCCTGCTCGTCCTGGAGATCGCGATCCTCGCCGTCATGGCGGTGTTCGTCCTCGCCAAGGGCGGCGCGGGCGAGACCACCTTCACCTCGTTCTCGCCGAGCGAGGTCCTCACCCCGGCCAACGGGGCGATGTTCGCGCTCGTCTTCGGCGCGTTCATGGGCTTCGAGGCGACCGCGATCTTCAGCGAGGAGGCGCGCGGCGGCATCCGCACGGTCCGGCGCGCGACCTACATCGCGGTGGCGTTCATCGCGGTGTTCTACGCCTTCATCACCTGGACGATCGTGCAGGCGATCGGCGCGGACGGCGTCTCGGCCGCCGCCGAAGCCGACCTCGAGGGCATGGTCGTCGGCGTCTTCGAGTCCTACACGCCGGGCGCGGTCACCGCGGTCATGGAGATCCTGCTCCTGACCAGCGCCTTCGCCGCGCTCCTCGCGCTGCATAACGCCGCCAACCGCTACCTGTTCTCGCTGGGCCGCGAGGGCCTCGTGCCCGCCGCGTTCGGCCGCACCCACCCCCGTACCCGCGCCCCGTACCTCGCGGGCTTCCTCCAGACCGCCGTCGCGATGCTCGTCCTGATCGTCTGGGCGGTGTTCGGACTCGACCCCTACCTCGGCCTGCTCCTGTGGGGCAGCTCCATCGGCTTCCTCGGCATCATCGCCCTGTGGGCCCTGTGCGCGGTCGCCGTCGTCGTCTACCTGCGCCGCAACCACCCCGAGACGGGACTGTGGCGCAGCCTCATCGCCCCGGGACTCAGCTTCGTCGGGCTCGTGGTGGTGCTCAGCCTCGTCCTCGCCAACTTCGGCCTCCTGACCGGCGGCGGCACGACCACCAACACGATCCTGCTGGTCATGTGCGTCGTGGCCTTCATCAGCGGCATCGTCTCCGCGGTCTCCCTGCGCTCCCGCTCCCCCGAGCGTTACGCGCGGCTGACGGAGACCCGTGTCGACGACGCCGTTCCGGAGCCCGCGTGACGTGGGAGCGGGGGTACCGCCCTCTTGACCTCCCCTGGAACGCGCCCCTGACGCTCCTGGACGACCCCGATCCCGCCTTCACCGGCGACCGCAGCCTCTACGGCCTGCCTTTCCGGTTCGGCCCCGACCTGGAGGGAGCCTCGCTCCTCCGGGTCGGGCCGGAGCCCGTGGAGATCCCCGTCGAGCACGGCTGCCAGTGGATCGTGTTCGCGCACGCGCTGGAGGAACCCGGGATCTTCGAGGGCTCCCCCGTCGGCGAGACGGCCGCCGTCTACACCGTCCGTTACGCCGACGGCACGGCCGTCCAGGTACCCGTCCGGCAGAGGTTCGAGATAGGTCCGACCCCTCGGCTGTGGCGGGGCCGTCCCCTTCCGCTCGACTGGGGACAGACGCCCTTCCTCGCGCTGCCCGACGCCCAGCACCGGCTGATGCACCGGACCTGCGGGAGGTTCGACGCGGCGGGCGCGCGCCTGGTGGACATCGACGACCCCCAGGCGCGCTCCCCCTACGTGCTGCCCTACCGCTTCTACCTGTGGCCGTGGCGCAACCCCCGCCCTGCGGAGCCGATCGAGTCCGTGGAGGTCTCCTCGGCGGGACCCGCCATCCTCATCGGGGCCGTGACGCTGAGCCGTCTGGCGGAAGACCCGTTCGGCCGTACGGTCGCCCGTGAAGTGGTCTTCACGCTCGCCGAAGGGCAGGTGGACGAGGACGTCTCCGTCATGGTCGACAGGGGCACCGCCACGTACGCCTACCAGACGGTGGACTCCGCCAGCGTCTCCGAGCCTCCCGGCTTCGGCGGCGCGGCCGACCCCTCGCGCGGCTACGTGCGGATCGCGGCGACGCCGTCGGCTGCGGTGTCCCTCGAGGTGGGCGGGACTGTGCGGACGGCCCTGACCTGGGGCGACCTCCTCGACCGGGGCGAACTGACTACGTCCGACGGGACGGTGTGGCGGCTCCCGCCCGCCGACCGCTCATGGGTGCGCGGCACCGTCGTGGACGACGAGACCGGCGAGCCGCTGACCTGCCGCCTGCACTTCCACACCGCCGACGGCGTGCCGCTCGCCCCCTACGGGCACCACGCGCACCTCAACTCCGACGGCAACACCTGGAACCTCGACGTCGGCGGCGACGTCCGCCTCGGCCGCCGCACCTACGCGTACGTGGACGGCGAGTTCGAACTGTGGCTCCCGCACGGAACCGTCACGGTCGAGGCGGCGCGCGGGTTCGACTACCTACCGCTGCGCGAGGAGCTGACGATCCTGCCGGGCCAACGGACCCTCGAACTGCGCCTGCGCCGCCTCTACGACCCGGAGGCCGACGGGTACGTCGCGGGCGACACCCATGTCCACTTCGTGTCCACGCACGGCGCGGAGCTCGAGGCGCGCGGCGAGGGCGTCCGGGTGACGAACCTGCTGCTCAGCCAGTGGGGCCACCTGCACACCAACGCCGAGGACTTCCGGGGCCGCCCGCACACCTCGCACGACGGCCACACGCATGTGTTCACCGGCCAGGAGAACCGGACCGCGATGCTCGGGCACATCAACCTGCTCGGCTTGCGCGAGCCGGTACGGCCGTGGTGTACGGGCGGCGCGGAGGAGTCGGAACTCGGCGGCGGCATGGAGACGACGCTGTCGCGCTGGGCCGACGAGTGCCACGCGCAGGGCGGAACCGTCGTCCTCGCGCACTTCCCCGTACCGAACGGGGAGGCGGCGGCGCTCATCGCGACGGGCAGGCTCGACGGCGTGGAGATGATCGCCTACGACGACTACAACATCGGCCAGTACTACCGGTACCTCAACGCCGGGTACAGGCTGACGCTCGTAGGCGGCACCGACAAGATGAGCGCGGAGGTCCCGATCGGCCTCCTGCGGACGTACGCGCGCGTGCCCGACCCGGAGGAGATGGACTACTGGGACTGGTGCGCCGGGGTCCGCTCGGGCGACACGGTCGTCACCAGCGGCCCGCACCTGCGGCTCGACGTCGACGGCGCGGCCCCTGGCGGCCTCCTCCTCGGCCGGGGCGGCCGGAGCGTCCCCGGCTCTGCCTCGTTCCGGTCGCTGTTCCCGGTGGACCGGCTGGAGATCGTCGTCAACGGCGAGGTCGCGGCCTCACGCCGCTGGGACGAGCCGGTCACCGAAGGCGACCTGTCGTTCGCCGTGACGGTCGAGGAGTCTTCGTGGGTCGTGGCGCGCTGCTACGGCCCCGGTGAGGGCGTCGCCCGTCACATGGACGTGTGGGAGCGCCCGATCATGGCGCACACCTCGCCCGTCTACCTCGCGGACGGCGACGTCTACGCGCGCACGGATCGTGCCGTACTCGAGGAGATGCTCCAGCTCATCGGGGGCGTCGAAGAGCATCTGCGCGAGAGGGCGCGCACCCAGTGGCCGGGAAGGGCGCTGCACCGTCACGGCACGGAAGACCACCTGGCGTTCCTTCTCGCGCCTCTCGCCGAAGGCAGGACCGCCGTCCTCGACCGCCTGTCTTCGTGACGCGTCCGCGCGGCCTCCTGCGGGCGGCCGCGCGGTCCCGTCCACGACGCGAAGGGAGCCCGGTTCCCTTCTACCGCCAAGACAGGGCGAAGAGGAAAAGAAGGACAGATGAACGATAGGCGACTACTCAATCCAACGGCCGCGTTGGGAGTAACATCTCGGCGGGCGGGGTCATGATCGGCTTCGCGGTCGTCCTCCCGTCGTCTCCGAATCGGAGCGCTTGATCCATGTCGTGGTTCGAAGCCGTCGTCCTCGGGCTGATCCAGGGGCTCACCGAGTTCCTGCCGATCTCCTCCAGCGCGCACCTGCGCGTCTTCTCAGCGCTGTTCGGCTGGGAGGATCCCGGCGCCGCGTTCACCGCGGTCACCCAACTGGGCACCGAGACCGCGGTCCTCATCTACTTCCGCAAGGACATCGCGTCGATCATCCACGCGTGGACGCTCGCGCTGTTCCGCAAGGAGATGCGGGGCGACCCCAACGCCCGCATGGGCTGGTTCATCATCGCCGGATCCCTCCCGATCTGCATCCTCGGGCTCGCCTTCCAGCACACCATCGAGACCGCCCTGCGCGACCTGCGCATCATCGGCACGACGCTCATCGTCTTCGGCGTCATCCTCGCGATCGCCGACCGGACCCGGCTGCGCTCGCCGGGCAAGCCGATCAGCGAGCTGACGCTGCCGCACGCGCTCGGCTACGGCTTCGCCCAGTCCCTCGCCCTGATCCCCGGCGTGTCCCGCTCCGGCGGAACGATCAGCGCGGGCCTGTTCCTCGGGTACAGCCGTGAGGCCGCCGCCCGGTTCTCGTTCCTGCTCGCCATCCCTGCCGTCCTGGCCTCGGGTGTGCTCGAACTGTTCGACATCGGCGAGGGCCCCGCGCCTTCGTGGGGGCCGACGATCGTCGCGACGCTCATCGCCTTCGTCGTCGGGTACGCGGCGGTGGCGTGGTTCCTGAAGTACATCACCACGCACACGTTCCTCCCGTTCGTCGTCTACCGGATCGCGCTCGGCGTGCTGATCATCGTGCTGGTCGCGGTGGGCGTGCTCGCCCCGAACGAGGGCGGGCTCGGCTAACACCCTGACCAACCCGCGCAAAGGCCCCGGCGCACCGCGTCGGGGCCTTTGTCGTGCGCCGCGTCGGACCGCGCCGGCCTTTCCCATCACACAGCAAGAAATCGCCCATTTTTCCTGTTCAGCGGCATAGCGGAATGTCCACAGGGCGGTCAGAAAATGTCGGCGCGGCGATTTACAGTGAGCGCATGAACACGGAACGAGCGGATTTCCTCGCCGCACTCGACCAGCACCGCACCTTCCTGCGCTTCGCCGTGCAGGGGGTCACCGACGCACAGGCCAGGGCGCGTCCCACGGTCAGCGAACTGTCCCTGGGCGGACTCGTGAAACACGTGGCGGCCACCGAACACGGCTGGATGCGCTTCGCGGTCTTCGGGCCCGGCGCGTCGCCGGAGGATCCGGCGGGGCGCGCGCTGGAGTTCACGATGGGCGAGAACGAGACACTGCAATCGCTGCTGGACTCCTACGCCAAGGTCGCCGAGGAGACCAACGCGCTGATCGCCGAACTCGACCTCGACACCGCCCAGCCACTGCCGGAAGCGCCCTGGTTCGAGCCCGGAGCCACCTGGACCGTCCGGCGCGTCCTGCTGCACATCATCGCCGAGACCGCCCAGCACGCGGGGCACGCCGACATCCTGCGCGAGACCATCGACGGGCAGAAGACCATGGGTTGAAGAGCACGGGCGCGCGCGGCCGGCCCGCGCACGCGACCCGCGGCGCGGCGGCGTCAGTGCGCGCCGGAGAGGTTCAGCGTCACCACGCCGCCGATGACCAGGGCCACGCCCGCGACCTTCGCGGCGGACACCGGCTCGTTCAGGAACAGCACGCCGATCGCGGCGATGAGGGCGGTGCCGGCGCCCGCCCAGATCGCGTACGCGACCCCCACCTGCAGGCCGCGCGCGATCCCCTGGGCGAGCAGCACGAACGACAGCCCGTACCCGGCGAGGCAGACGAGGGTGGGCAGCAGCTTGCTGAACCCGTCGGTGCTCTTCAGCAGGCTCGTCGCGACGACCTCGCTGACGATCGCTCCGGCCAGGTACAGGTACATCACCATCGGGACCTCCGCTGTCCACACGCTTGTCGGCACGAGTACCCAAGCACACGGCGGCGGGCGCGGCGTCCGGGGAGCCCTGGCGGGGCTCGTCCGCTCATTCCGGCTTCGGGGCCGCGCCGAGCAGGGCGAGGAAGGCGCGGAAGAGCGCGGGCATGTCGATCTCGTCGGGGGCGAGCAGCCACTGGAGCTGCAGGCCGTCCATCGCCGCGAACAGCAGGGGGGCGGCCTGCTCGGGCGTCACCCCGCCCGGAAGCGCGTCGCCGAGTTCGGCGCGGATGACCTCGGCCATCCAGGCGCGGGCGCTGCCGTAGCGCTCACGGAAGAACTCCGCGGCCGGATGGCCCTCCAGCACGCTCTCGGCGGACAGCACGGTGAACGACTGCACGATGCCGCGCCGCTCGGTGTTCCACTCCACGATCGAGGCGACGGTGTCGAGGGTGATGCGGCCCTGCTCGCCGGGCAGCGCGATCACGTCGAGGCCGCGCTCGTCGCGCAGCCGCAGCACCTCGGCGAGCAGCCTGTCCTTGCTCGGGAAGTAGTGCAGGACGCCCTGCTGGCTGAGCCCCACCCGGTCGGCGACCGCCGCGATGGACGCCCCGGTGTAGCCGCGTTCGGCGAACACGTCGAGGGCGGCGAGCAGGATCTCCTCGCGTCGGTTCATGGGCCCCCACCCTACTGGAATAACGGAAAGGTAACAGTACCTACCGATTACTCGGTAGGTGTGCCTATCCTGCCGGAACGGGACGCCGCGCACCATCCGTCCGCACCCGCCCGCCCCCCGGAGCCGAACGAGGAGACACCCATGACCGCGCAAGACGACGAAGCCCTACTCGACGCCAAGGCGAGCATCCTCACGGGAGCCGACATGTGGTCGCTGCCCGCCGCGCCCGATCTCGGCTTCCCGGGGCTCACCATGTCCGACGGGCCCATCGGCGTCCGCGGCGTGCGCTGGACGGGCGACCCGTCGGTGGCGCTGCCGAGCCCCACCGCGCTCGCCGCGACCTGGGACGTCTCGCTGGTGCAGCGCGTCGGCGCCCTGCTCGCCCAGGAGGCGCGGCGCAAGGACGTCCGGGTGCTCCTCGCCCCCACGGTGAACCTCCAGCGCTCGCCCCTCGGCGGACGGCATTTCGAGTGCTTCTCCGAAGATCCCCTGCTCACCGGGCTCCTCGCGGCCGCGTATGTGCGGGGCGTCCAGGGCGGGAACGTCGCCGTCACCGTGAAGCACTTCGTCGCCAACGACTTCGAGACCGAACGGATGACCGCCAGCGTCACCGTGTCCGAACGCGCCCTGCGCGAGCTGTACCTGCTGCCGTTCGAGATCGTCGTCCGCGAGGCGGGCCCGTGGGGGATCATGTCCGCCTACAACGCGGTCAACGGCGTCCGGATGAGCGAGAACGACGCGCTGATCAACGGCGTCCTGCGCGAGGAGTGGGGCTTCGACGGCTTCGTCGTCTCCGACTGGTTCGGCGCGCACGACACCGTCGCGGCCGCGCTCGGCGGCCTCGACGTGGCGATGCCCGGCATGCTCTCCCCCTTCGGGCCCCCGCTCGCCGCCGCAGTACGCGAGGGCAAGGTGCCGCCAGAGGTGGTCGACGCCAAGGCCGCGCGGGTGCTCGACCTGGCCAGGCGCACCTCGGCGCCCGCGCCCGCGACCCGGTACGACGGCGCGGCGATCGCGCGTGAGGTCTCCGCCCGCGCGATGACGCTGCTGCGCAACGACGGCGTGCTGCCCCTGGCCGGAGCGCCGCGGATCGCGCTGATCGGCGGCCTCGCCAAGGAGTCGCGGATCATGGGCGGCGGCAGCGCCCAGGTCACGCCGGAGCGCGCGGTCTCGGCGTTCGACGGGCTCACCGCCGCCGGGCTCGACGTCGGCTACGCGCGCGGCGCGGACCCGAGCGAACGCCTCTTGCCCGCGACAGTCCCCGTCAGCGTCATCGCGAAGGTCGCCGACGGGTCCGTCCTCGCCGAACTCGACCAGCCCGAGGCGGTGATCCAGTGGGTCGGCCAGCTGCCCGAGGGCATCGACCCAGGGGCGCTGGACACCGTGGTGCTGCGCGGCACGCTCACCCCGGGTGAATCCGGCGAGCACCTCCTCGGGTTGGAGGGCACCGGGCCGTTCCGGCTCACCGTGGACGGCGAGACGCTCTTCGACGGCGTCGTCGCCCCCGAGAGCGCCGACCCCTTCGCCTCGGTGTTCTTTCCACCCCAGACCGTCTTCGCCCGCGCGCTCGAGGCGGGCCGTCCCGTCACCGTCGAGGTCGCGCACCGGGCGGGAGCCGCCGCGGGACCCGTGCCGTTCCTCGGCTTCGCGCTGCTGCACCGCGAGCCGCGTCCGGACGCCGACAGCCTGCTGGCCGAGGCGGTCCGGGCGGCGGCCGAGGCCGACGTCGCGGTGGTGGTCGTCGGCACGTCCAAGGAGGTCGAGAGCGAGGGGTTCGACCGGACGTCGCTGCGCCTGCCCGGCCGTCAGGACGAGCTCGTCGCCCGCGTCGCTGCCGCGAACCCGCGCACCGTGGTCGTGGTCAACGCCGGGTCGCCGGTCGAGATGCCCTGGCGCGACGAGGTCGCCGCGCTCCTGCTCACCTGGTTCCCCGGCCAGGAGGGCGGCCACGCCCTCGCCGACGTGCTCACCGGCGCGGCCGAGCCAGGGGGACGGCTGCCCACCACCTGGCCCACGGTCCTTGAGGACTGCCCGGTCGTGGACGTCACCCCCAAGGACGGGGTGCTGGAGTACGGCGAAGGGATCTTCGTCGGCTACCCGGCGTGGCAGCGCGCCGGAACGGCCCCCGCGTTCGAGTTCGGCTCAGGGCTCGGATACACCACATGGTCCTACGAGAGCGCCGAGCACACCGAAGGCGTCCTCACCGTGACCGTACGGAACACCGGCGCCCGGCCGGGCCGCGAGGTGGTGCAGGTCTACCTCTCCCCGGCCGTCCCCGACCCCGAGCGTCCGGCCCGACGCCTCGTCGGCTTCGCCGTCGCCGAAGCCGGCCCCGGCGAGTCCACGACCGTCACGGTCCCCGTCCCCGACCGCGCCTACGCGACCTGGCACGACGGCGCATGGCGTCCGAACCCGGGCCCATACCTCCTCCACACGGGCCACTCCCTCACCGACACCCGCCTCACCACCCCCGTCGAACACACCTGACCCCCGGGCCTGCGCCGCCCGGCCGGACCGAAGGCGACGCAGGCCCTCAACACCCGCTCACCCACCGACCACAACCAGAACATGTGCGCCCACTCCGCCAGGCCACCCGGGCTTCCGGCCGTCCTGAGAGCCCATCCGCACCGCACCGCAACAGCCAACGTCAACAGCGGCGACCAAAGCCCACAACTTCTCCTCGGAGGACCACCATGAGCATATGAACCTGACGCCGAGCGCGACACCTGACGCCGTCAACGACGGACCGGGCTTGCGGCCCGGCCCAAGAAGTTCCTCGGCAGCTCACCTCGGCACCACAAGCACGGGAGGCGGTCGGCGACGGCCAGGCCCGCAGCGCGGTTCTGGGATCGGCGGGGGCGCGGGTCAGGGGCGGCCCAGACCCGCGTCGCGGGCGCGGATGATGGCTTCGGCGCGGTCTGCCACGTGGAGCTTGGTGAAGATGTTCGAGACGTTGTTGCGGACCGTCTTCTGGGACAGGAAGAGGGTCGCGGCGATCTGGGCGTTGGAGCGGCCCGCGGCGACGAGCTCGATGATGTCGCGCTCGCGCGGCGTGAGCTGCGGGAACACGTACTCGCCGGGCCGCGGCGACGCGGCGGGCGTCGGCTCGGCGGCTCCCGGGCCGCCGAAGAAGTCGGCGACCCGGCGCGCCATCGACGGGCCGAAGATGACGTCCCCGGCGGCGACGCCGCGGATCGCGCGGACGATCTCCGCCTGGTTCGCGCCCTTGAGCAGGTAGCCGCGCGCCCCGGCGCGCATCGCCGCGAACAGGGTGGCGTCCTCCTCGGCCATGGTCAGGACGACCACGCCGATGTGGGGGCTCGCGGCGGTGACCCGGCGGGTCGCCTCGATCCCGTCCATGCCGGGCATTCCGACGTCCATCACCACGATGTCGGGCTGGAGTTCGGCCGCGCCCGTGACGGCCTCGGCCCCCGAGGCCGCCGTGCCGACCACGTCGATGCCGGGGACCGAGCCGAGCAGCATGGCCAGTCCGTCGCGGTAGACGGGGTGGTCGTCGGCGAGCAGGATCCGCAGGGGCTCGTCGGGTCGCTCAGGCAACTGCGGTCTCCATCTCCAGGGGCAGTCTCGCGCGCACAAGTGTGCCACCGCCGTCCGGGCAGGTGACGGCGCAGTCGCCGCCCAGCTCGGCGGCGCGCTCGCGCAGCGACAGCATGCCGACGCCCGCGGCGGTGTCGCGGCCGATTCCCGAGCCGTCGTCGTGCACCTCGACCTCAAGGACGTGGCCGCGCGCGGCGAGGGTGACCTCGCAGCGACCGGCTCCCGAGTGCCGTACGACGTTCGCCAGCGCCTCCGACACGATCCGGTAGGCGGCGACCTCGACGGCGGCGGGCAGCCCGTCAAGGCCGTCTCCGCCGACCACGACGATCTGCAGGGAGGTCGAGCGCAGCCTGTCGGCGTGCTGTTCGACGGCGCGCAGCACGCCCAGCTCGTCAAGCGCGGGCGGGCGCAGGTCATGGACGAGGCGGCGCACGTCGGCCATGACGCCGGAGACCTCCGCGGCGGTCTGCTCAAGGATCGCGTCGGACCGCTCCGGGGCGCTCACGGCGAGGTTGCGGGCGAGTTCGATGCGCAGCGCGACCGCGCCGAGGCTCGGCCCGAGCCCGTCGTGCAGGTCGCGGCGGAGCCTGCGGCGCTCCTCCTCGCGGGCCGCGACGAGCTTGGCGCGGATGCGCTGGAGGTCGGCGCTCAGCTCGCTCGCCCGCGCCGCGGCCGCGGCCTGGCGCACCAGGTCGCCGAGCAGGCGCTGGTCGCGGTCGGTGAGTTCGGCACGGCACAGCACGAGCCTGCCGACGGCGTCGGTGGAGTAGACGACGGGCAGCGACACCGAGGGACCGCGCGCGACGCCGTGTTCGACGACCGAGCGGGTCCCGTCGGGCCGTTCGATCTCGACCCGCACGTACGGGAGGGCGAACGCGTCGGCGACGGTCCTGGCGAGCGCGCCGAGCTGCTCTTCCGGGCCGCTCGCCTGGTCGAGCCGTGCCGCGAGCGTCGAGACCGTGGCGTAGGGGTCGTCGCGGGAGCCGTGCACCAGACGACGGGCGAGCCGCCAAAGCCAGGTCCGCAGGGGTGCGTAGGCGACGGCGACGACGGCGATCGCCGCGAGGGCGGAGTCCCGTTCGCCGAGGACGCCTCCCGCGACGGTGAACACGGCGACGTCGAGGGCCACGACGACGGCGGCGAGCAGCCCGTACAGGACCGTCGCGGGCAGCAGCCTGTCGATGTCGTACAGGCGGTACTTGGCGACCGCGACGAGGATCGCCAGGGACGTCAGGGAGATACCGGCGTAAAGCAGTAGGACCGGGAACCCAGAGCCGAGCAGAGGCGGAAGGACCAGCACCCCGAGGTTGACCACGGCCGCCCACAACAGCCACCGGATCTGCGCCCTGCCCTCGGCCTCGGCCTTGCGGTACCTGTGGACGACGACGGCCACGGGCACAAGGAGCGTCACCGGAAGCGCCGCGTGGGCGGCGTGCACAACGCCGGTCCAGAACTCGTCGGACATGCCGACCGGGATGGGGTCGAGGGTGAGGCGCGCCATCTCCGGCGGAGGAGACCCCTCAAGACGCGCGACCACGGACGACGGCACGAGCGCCCACACGACGGGCAGCAGAGCCGTCAGGCCGAGGCTGAACACCGACAGGACGCGCCAAGGACGCGCGGCGGGGAGCCGTCCGTCGGGGAAGAGCAAGAGAAGCAGCGGAAGCCCGAGCATCAGGGCGGCCCCGAAGCGGGCGTACAGAAAGAAGGCAGCCGATAGCCCTGGAAGGCCGGGCTCCAGATAGACGCCGTGGATAACCCACGCGCCGGCCAGCCCGTTCAACGCCCAGTGCAGGCCGCTCAGCGTGAGCGCCCACGCCACGGGATGCCTGGGCAGGCGGTAGAGGAGCAGCCCTCCGGACGCCACCTGGACGAGTCCGCACAGCGAGGCGGTCCATCCGACGCCGTCGATGCCCGTACCCGGGGGCAGATCCACGACCGCGTTACGGGTGTCGAGTACGGCAGTACAGACGGTGCAGGCGAGGGCGAACACCGTGAAGAGGGCGGGCAGAGCGGCGGCCTTCCACGGCGACGCCGCGCGGCCGGACGGCACTGCGGGGGGCGCATCGGTCACGTCCGCCATTGTCGTCTTTTCCTGGGCTTCCTCCCAGGGACGCGCGTCCCGGGACCGGGTGGACGCGGCTCGGGCGCGGATCGGGGATGGACGGCTCTGCCGGCTCGGGACGGCGGGCGCGGAACGTAGGAGGCGTCGCGGTGAGCGCCGCGACGGATCCAGAACCGGAGGAAACCATGCGCACTCACGTCACCGACCAGCGGGCCACGGCCCGCACCGACGGCCCCGCCCCCGCGCTCGACCGCGGCCCGAGCCGCGCGGCGATCCGCCGCGCCGGGCTCGGCCTGACCGCGGGCTCGCTGACCTGGGCCGTGGCGATCTGCGCGCTCGGCAGCGACGGCGAGGGCGTCGCGGGCAGGATCATCGACCTGACCGGCCTCGCCTTCCAGCTCGGGGTGTTCTGTCTGCTGTGGGTGCAGATGCGCACCATGGCGATCGGCACGTCGAAGGCCGCGCGGTTCGCGCTGCGCGCCGAGGCGGTCGTCCTCGGCCTGGCGAGCGTCTGGTCGCTGCTGCACGGCGTGCTGCCCGCGTCCCAGGCCGACGCGCCCTGGCTCGCGGTCCTTGACATGGCCTGGCCGCTGTCCATGCTCGGCATGGCCGTCATCGCGGTGAAGCTCGCGTTCGCGGGCCGCTGGCGCGGCGTGCTGCGCGGATGGCCGCTGGTCGCCGAGAGCTGGGCGCTGGTGTCGGTGCCCGCCTACGGGATGTTCGGCCCGGCGATCGCGGGCTGGGTCGGCGGCGTCCACCTCGTCGTCGGCTACGCCACGCTGGGCGTCCTGATGGCGCTGCGGCCCGAGCAGACCGCTCGGTGACCGGAACCGGGCCCGGCCCCGGCGCACCGGGGCCGGGCCTTGAGACTGGAGTCTAGAACCTGTTCTACTGAGGACCATGCACCTGATTCAGGGACGCCAGATCACCATGCCCGTCGAGATCCGCAAGGCGAGGGTCGCCTCCGCGATGTACGCGGTGCCGGCGCGCACCGCCCAGAGCGTCATCGGATACAGCGGGCTGCGCGTGCTGCGCCCGGTCCCCGGCCTCGCGGTGTGCACGCTCGCCTTCATCGAGTACGAGGACGGCGACCTCGGCCCGTACCACGAGTTCGCCGTCGCCTTCCTCGTCCACGGGGAGGGCGAAGGCGCATCCCCCGTAGGGGCGTTCATCCACTGGCTGCCCGTGGACGGCGAGTTCACCCTCGACGCAGGACGGACCATCTGGGGCTTCCCCAAGGTCATCACCCACCTGCCCATCGACTGGTCGAGCCCCCAACGCGCGGCCGTCCACGAGAAGGACGCCCTCGCCGTAGCCCTCCAGGTCAAGCCCGGCGTTCCCGTCCCCGCCAATGCGGGCGCTACCACCGTGGACGCTTACTCCTGCCTGGACGGCATCACCCGACGCACCCCCTGGGTGATGAACCCTTCGGGAGTTCGTATGCGCCCCGGCGGAGCGACGGTCCTGCTCGGCCCCCACCCGGCCGCCGAAGACCTCCGCCGCCTCGGCCTCGACCGCCTCCCCGCCCTGACCACCACCACCGTCTCCCACCTGCGCATGACCTTCGAGGACGCGGTCCCCGTCGGCTGACCCGAGGCTCTCGCTCCCGGCTTTGCGGTCGCATGGGGTGTGGGGTGTTTTGCCGGGAGGGTTCTGCTGGCATCCCCACAGGGAGCGAGTTTTGGGGGGACGATGAGGATCGGTGCGGTCGCGGCGCTCGCGCTGCTCGGCGTGCTGTGCGGGTGCGGGTCGGACGTCGACGAGTCCGGGTCGGTGTCGCCCGAGGCCGGCGTCGACGGGCAGGTGGGCAAGGTCGACCTGCGCGACGTGTTCGTCCTCGGCGGCGACAACGGGGCCGACCTCCCCGCGGGAGGGTCAGCGCCGGTCTACCTGACGCTCGTCAACCAGCCCGCGGGCGGCGAGACCAACGGGACGTCCGGCACCCAGGCCGAGGACGACGTGCTCCAGTCGGTCACCTCGCCCGCCGCCGCCTCGACGGAGATCGTCGGCGGCCCCGTCAACCTCCCGGCCGGGCAGGACGTCCGGATCGGCCCGGACGCGAAGATCATCCTGCGGAATCTGACGGCCGCCCTGCCGAGCGGCGGGAACATCGAGCTGACGTTCACGTTCCAGAAGGCGGGCACCGGCACGGTCAGCGTCCCCGTGCAGGAGCGGCAGGAGAGCCTGAACACCTACTCTCCCGCGCCCTGAGGGAGTCGCCGCCCCCGCGGACGGCTCCCGGACGCCGACCGGACCGACGCCCCCGATCGCGTCGGGACACGGCGCCTTCGCCGCGTCCCGTGCGATCGGGCCTGCGGGCGGCGTACGGACACCGTCACGCGTAGCGGACCAGGAGCCTTCTCCTGAAGGAGAAGACCGGGTTCCGGGCGCGGGTGACGCGCCCGGAACAGACGTCCGAACGGGGTCAGGTACCGCGGAGTTCGCGGCGGGCGCGGGCGGCAAGCGCGTGGATCTTGGCCTCGGTGGCGCGGAGTTCGGCTTCGGCGCGGGCGGTCCGCGCGGCGGCGGCACGCTCACGGGCGGTCGGGCGGTGGTCGGACTCAGGGTGTCTGCGGAACCACTTCATGTCACCACTCATGCCCCAGAGTGCAAGTATTAGTACTTAACGTGGCAAAGGTCACCCAATTCCCGTCGGATAAAGCACTGGAATCTTGGCGAACTAGGGACAAACAGGGCGATACAGGGATCGGTTGCTGGGCATGGCCGACCCCATGACAGCCTTCGACGAGCTGCGCACGGCGCTGCGCGGCGACCTCATCCTCCCCGACGACCCCGGGTACGACCGGGCACGCGCGGTCTACAACGCGATGATCGACAAACGTCCCGCCGCCGTCGCGCGGTGCCGTGACGTCGCCGACGTCATCACCTGCGTCAGGTACGGGCGCGGCCAGGGCCTGACCCTCGCCGTCCGGGGCGGCGGCCACAACGCGGGCGGCCTCGGCGTCTGGGACGACGCGCTCGTCATCGACCTGTCGGCGCAGCGGAGCACGTCCGTCGAACCGCAGGGGCGCACCGTCCGCGTGGACGGCGGCTGCACCTGGGGCGACGTGGACCACGCGACTGCCGCGTTCGGCATGGCGACGCCGTCCGGCATCATCTCCACCACCGGCGTCGGCGGCCTCACCCTCGGCGGCGGCATAGGGAACCTGTCCCGGCGCTGCGGCCTCACTGTCGACAACCTCGTCTCCGCCGACGTCGTCCTCGCCGACGGCTCCTTCGTCCGCGCCTCGGCCGCCTCCCACGACGACCTCTTCTGGGCGCTGCGCGGCGGCGGAGGCAACTTCGGCATCGTCACCTCGTTCACGTTCGGATGCCACGACATCGGAGACAAGGGCCTCATCGTAGGAGGACCCGTGCTCTACGACCTCGCCGACATGGGCGACGTCCTGCGCTGGTACCGCGAGATACTGCCGACGCTGCCTTGGGAGCTCAACGGGTGGTTCGCCCTTGTGACGGTTCCGCCCGCGCCGCCCTTCCCGGAGTCTCTCTGGGGTCGCAAGACGTGCGCGATCATCTGGTGTTACAGCGGCCCGCACGACCAGGCGGACGAGGTCCTGTCCCCCGTGCGGGCCTTCGGGTCACCCCTGCTCGTCGGCCTCTCCGCGATGCCCTACACGGCGTTGCAGAGCGCGTTCGACGCCCTCTACCCGCCCGGACTCCAGTGGTACTGGCGGGCCGACTTCTTCACCGAGATCACCGAAGAGGCCATCGAGGTGCACAAGACGTTCGCCGAACGGCTGCCCACCCCGCAGTCGACCATGCACCTCTATCCGGTGGACGGAGCCGTCTCCCGGGTGCCGTCCGACGAGACCGCCTTCGCGTACCGGGACGGCGGATGGGCGGGCGTCATCGTCGGCGTCGACCCGGACCCGGCCAACGCCGCCGCCCTGCGCGCATGGGCACGCGAGTACTGGCAGGCGCTGCACGGGACGTCAGCGGGCGGCGCGTACGTCAACTTCATGATGGACGAAGGGCAGGACCGCGTACGGGCGTCCTATAGGGGCAACTACGAACGGCTCACCGCGGTGAAGGCGCTCTACGACCCCGATAACGTCTTCCACGTGAACCAGAACATCCTTCCTGCGGCGTGAAGGACCCCGCGGAGCTCTCCCTGTTCTTCGCGCCGGACCTCCGCCTGTTCCTCCGTCCCCACGACCGCGCAGGACATGTGCGCGTACGCCATGACGGGACATCGTCGCTCGGCCACGTCGTAGAGGCCGCGGGTGTGCCGCTGACCGAGGTGGGCGGTCTGGAGGTGGGCGGCAGACAGGTTCCGCCCTCCTACCGGCCCAAGGGCGGGGACGAGGTTCACGTCATCCCCGTCACCCGGCCGCAGGAGCTGCCTCATCCGGCACGCTTCCTGCTGGACGTGCACCTCGGCGCGCTCGCCCGTCGGCTGCGCCTCGTCGGCGTCGACACCGCGTACGAGCCCGCGCTGGACGATCCCGGCCTTGTCGAACTCGCCAACGTCGAACGCCGGGTCCTGCTCACCCGGGACCGAGGACTCCTGCGACGTCGTGCGCTCTGGCTCGGCGCCAACGTCAGGGGCGACGACCCCGACGACCAGTTCGCCGACGTCCTCCACCGCTTCGCCCCTCCCCTGTCCCCCTGGACGCGCTGCCCCGCTTGCAACGGCCCGCTGGAGCACGTCGCGAAAGCCGACGTCCACGATCTCCTCCCCGCAGGCACAGCGCGCACCTATGACGAGTTCGCCCGATGCTCCCGGTGCGGCCGTCCCTACTGGAAGGGCGCTCACCACGGCCGCCTCGCGGAACTCGTCAGGACGGCGCAGGGCATCACCCGGGCGGAACGGACGAGCGGGAACCCCGCCTAGCGCGGCCGGAGCGCGACCCGTCAGGAGCTCGGCCTACGGAACCCGTCTGACGCGCGGCTGGAGCGCGATTCCGTCAGGATCTCGGAGCACAGAACCCGACTGACGCGCGGCCGGGGCCGATCGTGTCGGGCGGTGACGCCGCCCGGGCTCTCGACCTCAGGCGAATCCGCAGAGAGCTCCCGGGCGTCGGACGGGTGGGGGTTACCAGCGCAGGTCGAGGTCGACGTCGTCGTCGAAGTCCTCGATGCCGGTGACGAGCGGGTCGTCGCTTGGCGTGTGGACCGCTTCGGCCGATGCGGGCCTGGCGAGCGCGGCGGGGATGCCGGTCGTCGCGAGGCCCACGAGCACGGCCAGCGCTCTGGGGGCCGTCATCCGACGGCCGCTCCGGGAGCGCGAGAGACTGCGGTTCACGGAAGGCTCCTTCCGTCCCCGGCGGCAGCCGCCGGATCGAGGCGCGGGAGCGCGGACAGCACTCCCCGTCATCACTCTAAGTATCCATTTACCGGTCGAAAGTAACATTCCAACATTTCCCTACACTTCCTATCGGGAATTCCGGAAGCTCGCCGCGAGAGCCGCTTGCAAGCCAGCCCACAGCCCACTGGAGGCCCGTACGACACACCAGCCACGCGCGTACCACCTCCTGACATTCTGTGGCCATATCCCGACAGGCAGTGATCTGTTACTCCCCGGCGAGGGGGATGTCGTATTGGCATCATCACAAAAAGTGACATGCTTTTGCCGAACGCGAGATCACCCGGAGGTGGATCATGAACATGCGACGGTCTTCGTGCGAAGCCGCGACCCGGCCCGTCGGCCCCGCGCTGTCCGGGCCGCCGGGCCGCGCACGCGAGGAAGGCGCGCGGGGTCACCCCAGCAGCGACGCCACAACACGCAGGTCGGCGACGAGACCCGCGTACGCCTCGGCCCTACCCTCGGCACGCAGCACCGCCGACGGGTGGACGGTCGCCACCAGCCGTACCCCGGTCTCCCGCTCCGGCCGGGCACCGAGCGCGTCGAACGGCGGGCACGCCTGGACGACGCCGCGCTCACGCGTCACCCGGAACGACGGCCCCAGCAGCGAACGGCCCGCGACCGCGCCGAGCGCCACCACGACCGAGGGCGACACCACGCCCAGCTCGGCGGCCAGCCACGGGCGGCACGCGGCGACCTCGACCGTGTTCGGCGACTGGTGCAGCCGCCGCTTGCCGCCCTCGTTGCGGGTGAACCTGAAGTGCTTCACCGCGTTCGTGAGGTACACGTCCTCGCGCGCGAGACCCGCCTCGGCCAGCGCCCGGTCGAGCACCCGGCCCGCCGGGCCCACGAACGGCTCGCCGCGCCGGTCCTCCTGGTCGCCGGGCTGCTCCCCCACCAGGACGGCCCCGGCGCGCTCCCGGCCCGCGCCGAACACGGTCTGCGTGGCGGGCTCCCACAGGTCACAGCCGCGGCACTCCCGCGCCGCCTCCCGCAACCGGGCGAGATCCGCCTTGTCGGGCACGAACGGCGCGGCGCTCTCCTTCGCCATGCCCCTGTCCCTACCCCGCCCGCGTGCGGAACGACGCGTCTTAGCCTGGCCCGGCTTCGAGCGCGGGGCTCGGGATGGCGAGCCATGCTCGACGGGCCGGAGTGATCCGGACGCGCCGACCGCGCGGCGACGCCGCCCGGTCCTGGCCACGGCATCGGCGGTCTTCGCGACCTCGTCGGGGCCCGTGACGTCGGCGATGCGTCCGACGCGTGAAAGCGGCCTGTACGGCCGGTCAGCGGTGGGTTGGTTGTTTTTCTGGGGGTGGGATCAGTGCGGGATGGAGTCGATCACTTCGCGGGCGCCCTGGCGGAGCAGGGCGACGGCGACGGAAGTGCCAAGGGTCGCAGGGTCAAGCGGGCCCGCCCACTCGTGGGCGTCGAGGACCGTCTTGCCGTCGGGCGAGAACACGCGGGCGCGCAGCGACAGGCGGCCGTCGCGCTCGGCGCGGGCGAAACCGGCGATCGGGCTGTTGCAGTGCCCCTGCAACACGTGCAGGAGCATCCGCTCCGCGGTGACCTCGCGCCAGGTGTCGGCGTGGTTCAGCACCGAGACCGTCTCGATGAGCTCGGCGTCGTCCTCGCGGCACTGCAGGCCCAGCACGCCGGCGCCGATCGGCGGGCACAGCGCCTCCACCGGGAGGATCTCGGTGATCCGCCCGGACTCTCCGATCCGGTGCAGGCCGGACACCGCGAGCAGGAGCGCGTCGAACTCGCCGGCGTCGAGCTTGGCGAGCCGCCGGTTGGCGTTCCCGCGGATCGGCAGGCACCGCAGATGCGGGTGGGACGCGGCGAGCTGGGCCACCCGGCGGACCGAGGAGGTGCCGATGGTCGATCCCTCCGGCAGCTCATCCAGGGTGCGTCCGCCCGGGTGGACCAGGGCGTCGCGGATGTCGTCGCGCTTGAGGTAGCCCGCGAACACCGTGCCCTTGGGCAGCGGGCGGTCGGCGGGGACGTCCTTGATGCAGTGCACGGCGATGTCGGCCTCCCCCGCGAGAAGGGCGGCGTCCACCTCCTTGGTGAACGCCCCCTTGCCGCCGAGACCGAGTTCGGAAAGCGGTCCCTGCCACTTGTCGCCCGAGGTCGTCACGGGAACGACCTCGGTGCGGATCTCCGGGCGCAGGACGGCGAGTTCGCCGCGGACGCGCTCGACCTGGGCGAGCGCCATCGGCGAGGCGCGGGTGACGATGCGGATCACATCAGGGGTGGCCATGACAGGCATCGTATTCCGCCACCGCCCGACTCCGATGAGGAGTCCGGACGACCACCGCGGAGGTGTCGGAGGAAACCCCGGTTCCCGGCCGACCGAATAGAGGGAACTCGTCGGGTATGGCGTGTGCTCCTTGGCCTCTTGGTCGGGGACCCGGAGCCCGGCAATGGCCGATCAGCGGCCGGGCGCGGCAAGGCGACGGGCGTGGAGTTCCGCGCCGAAGCCGAGGATGTGGTCAGCCCCGGCCCTGCGCAGGGCCTCGTGGTACTCGGCGATCCCCGCCGCGCCGAGCTCGCGCAGCGCGCCGAACTCCCCGCTCGTGGAGTAGGCGACAAGCGGCACGTCCTGGTCGGCGCGCAGCGCGGCGAGAACGTCCATCGCGGTCATGACCGGCTGCAACGTCAGGGAGTCGGCGCCTTCCGCGACCCATCGGCGGGCTTGGCGGAGCGCGTCACGGTCGGCGCGGCCCGGCTCGAGCTGGAGGCCGCGGCGGTGTCCGGCGACGGGGTCGGTGGCCATCAGCGCCTTGAACGTGCCGTACAGGACCGTGTGGATCGCGATGTTCGGGTTCACGCCGACGTCGTGGTGGCCGGTCTCGTCAAGGGCCGCGCGGACGGCGCGGACCGCCCCGTTGAGCATCGCGGTCGGCGACACCGCGTCGGCCCCCGCCTCCGCGTGCCGGACTGCCATCGCCGCCATGAGGCCGTAGGTGGCGGCAAGGTCGATCTCGCCGTCAGCGCGGCGAAGGACGCACTCACCGCTGTCGGTCCAGGCGCAGCCGCAGACCTCGGACGTCACAGCGAGCTCGGGAGCCGCGCCCTTGACCTCGGCGATCGCAGCGACCATCCGGTTCCCGGGCAAGAGCGCCCCCGTGCCGCGACCGTCACGGTCATGCCCGTAGGCGAAGACCTTCACCCCGCCAAGCCCAAGCCCCGCCCAACCCCGAACGGCGCGCGGCACGTCGCGCAGACCGAAGGCCCCGGGCAGCCCGGCTCCTTCGGCGGCGATGTCGTCGGGCAGGACGAGCAGCGGAGCGGAGAGGTTGACGGGAGTGAGCGGCGGCGGCGCGTACAGATCCCTGAGGACACGGCGAGCCCGCACGGGATCCGTGCCCTCCCGCACCCCACCCACCCGAACACCATGACGCGTCACCGAACCATTACATTCCGCCGCCCCCGCCCGCGCCATAGCCTCACGGCCAGGATCACACGGCCACAACCCAAGCCCCCAATCCCGATACATGACAAAGCGGGCATATCAGAGAAGCCCCCCAGGCGGCCTCCACACACCGGACGAACCGCCGACCCACCGGAACTGCGAATCGAGAAGCGGCCCACCGCACACGACGCGTTTCCAACGATTCGCGCCCAGACACACCAGGAAGACGCAGGCCGAGAAGCACCCTGTCCAAGAAGCACGGAGCCCAGAGGCACGGGGCAAACAAGGCACGAAGGCACCGAGGCACCGAGGCTGAAGCCGCAGGGCCGGGAAGGGCAAGCCGGGAAGCACAAAGCCAGCAGAACGCGCGAAGTGAACCCACAGCCCCGCGAGACGCAGGCCGCGCAGGGCTGGGGGCGCGGGCCGGGACACGGCGGGCCGAGACACGCGCAGGCCGAGACGCACATGATCGGGAAGCACGAGTCGAGAGGAGCGCGAAGTAGACCCGCGACGCCCGAGACGCGGGCCGCGCAAGACTGGGAGGCGCGGACCAGGGAGGTTCGGGCAGCGAGCAGGGGCCAGGAGGTGCGGGCCCGGGACACGCGGGGCGCAGGGCCCGGGACACGCGGGGCGCAGGGCGCGGGGCGCGAAGCGCGGGGCGCGAAGCGCGGGGCGCGGGGCGCGAAGCGCGGGGCGGGGTGGGGTGGGGGTGGAAGGACTTGGGGGTTAGGGGGTGGGGGTTAGGTGTGGGGGGAGGGGGGTGGCGTGGAGGAGGGTGAGGGAGGTGACGGCTCGGGTGAGGGTCACGTAGAGGCGGGCCAGGCCACGGGGTTCCGCGGTGACGATGGCGGAGGGCTCGACCACGACCACGTGGTCGTATTCGAGGCCCTTGACGAGCGGGGCGGGGACGAGTTGGACGCGGGCGGAGCCGGTGTCGTCGGGGGTGAGCACGGAGTGGGGGATGGATTCCGCCTCGAGGAGGGAGGAAAGGGCGGGGATGTCGGGTTCGGCGGCGACGAGGGCTATCGAGCCCTCGCGCGAGAGGAGGTCGCGAACGGCTTCGATGGACGACTTCGCGGGGTCGGGGGTCTCCCTGACCGTGAGAGAGCCCCGGCCGGGGCGCAGGGACGTGGGGACGGCGAGACCCGGCGCGATCGACGGGAGGAGGCGGGCTGCGTAGTCGAGCACCTCGCGCGGCACCCGGAAGCCGATGGTGAGTTCGGTGACCTCGCCTTCGCGGCCGAGGTGGTGCAGGACGTCGTCCCAGCTGCGGGCCGACCAGGGGGTGGTGCCCTGGGCGAGGTCGCCGAGGACGGTCGCCGAGCCCGTCACGCAGCGGCGGCCGAGCGCGCGCAGCTGCATCGGCGACAGGTCCTGCGCCTCGTCCACGACCAGGTGGCCGAGCGACGGCGTGCGTTCGATGAGGTCGCCGAGCTCGTCGAGGAGGGCGAGGTCGGCGGCGGTCCAGCGGGCGGAGCGGGCCGAGCGCGGGGCCTTCTCCCACCGCAGCGCGGCCTGCTCGTCCTCAGTGAGGACGCCCTTGGCGGCGCGGGCGAGGAGGTCGGCGTCCGAAAGCAGCCGGAAGAGGACCTGCTGCGGGGTGAGCTTCGGCCAGACCTGGTCCACGAGCGCCTTGACGGGGCGGCTGCGCGCGACGGCGTCGTGGACGCGGTCGTCGGGTGCCTCGCCGCGCTGCTCCATCAGCACGAGGACGCGGTGGGCCAGCCGACGGGCGAGCGCTTCGCGGCCGGCCGCGTAGCGGGTGGTCCCGCGCAGTTCGGCGACGAGCTCGCGGACCTCGTAGTCCGGGACGCGGAAGCGCGCGCCTCCCCGCACGACGAGAAGGCCCTCCTCTGGCCGGTTGACGTGCAGCCACAGGGCCTTGCGCAACACGTTGACGAGCCTGGCGTCGCCCTTCAGCGCGGCCCGCCCGTCGGGTTCGTCGGCGGTGGGCCCGCCGAGGAGGTCGGCGACGGTCGCCTGGTCGACGCGGACCTCGCCGAGCGCCGGGAGGACGCCGGCGATGTAGGAGAGGAACGCCCGGTTCGGGCCGACGATGAGCACGCCGGACCGGCTCAGCCGCTCCCGGTGGGTGAACAGCAGGTACGCCGCGCGGTGCAGGCCGACGGCGGTCTTGCCGGTGCCCGGCGCGCCCTGGACGCAGACGGTCTTGGCGAGGTCGTCGCGCACGATGACGTCCTGCTCGGGCTGGATCGTGGCGACGATGTCGCGCATCGGGCCGGTGCGCGGGCGTTCGATCTCCTCGGTGAGCAGCCGGGACGCGCCGAGTTCACGGCCGTCGAGGTGCTCGTCCTCGAACGCGGTGAGCTCGCCGCCGCGGAAGCCGAACCTGCGGCGGCGGGCGACGCCCATCGGCTCGGCCGGGCCCGCCTGGTAGAAGGCGCGGGAGACCGGCGCGCGCCAGTCGAGGACGAGCGCCGCGCCGCCGTCGTCGTGGACGTGCCGCCGCCCGACGTAGACGGTGTCGGGAAGGTCGCCTTCGGCGTGGTCGAGGCGGCCGAAGAACAGTGGCGTGTCCGGATGGTCGGCGAGCGCCCTCACCCGCTGGTCGAGCAGCGACTCAAGGATCTGCGCCGACACCCAGTCCCCCGCAGCGTCCGCGGAAAGCGACTCCGCGTGCTCCCGCATCCGCCGCAGCGCCTCCCGCGCCTCCCCCAGATGCGCCCGCTCCGCGGCCAACACCCCGGCCGCCCCTTCCTCTCCACTCATCCGCCCACTCCCCCAACTCAGCAAACGAACCCACAATCCTACCCCACCCACCGAACCCCAAACCCCAAACCCTCCCTCACCTCCTCTCCCCTCCCCTACCTCCTCTCCCCTCCCCACCTCTCCCTCTGCCCCACCCTGCCTCCCCACCTCTCCCCACCCTGCCTCCCCACCTCCTCTCCCCCTCCCCACCCTGCCTCTCCCCCTGTCTCCCTTCCCCTCCCCTCTTCTCCCCTTGTTTCCGCTTCCCTCCCTGCCCCTGCCCTCCCCCTCACACCCGGCGCTACGACGCCGCACGTGGGCACGGGTGGGGAAGCGCGGGGCGAGGGCCGCGGGGGTGAGGGGGCTCGGGGTGCTGAAGTGCGGGGCGTGTGGCGGCAGAAGCGCGGGGGCGCGGGGGCGGGGGCACAGGGGCGCGGGCGTGTGAGGGGGCGCGGGCGTGTGACAGGCGCGGGCGTGTGACAGGCGGGGGCGTGTGACAGGCGGGGGCGTGTGACAGGCGGGGGCGCGGGGGCGCCGGGCGGATGGGCGCTGTGCGGGAGGGCAGGGCCGGGGGTAGGAGCACGGCGTGTGAGAGCGGGCGTTTCCAGAGCAGGTGCGGACGTGGGGTGTGGGGTGTGGGGTGTTGGGGTGGGGCGGCGGCCGGAGGGGGCTGAGGGTGGGGGTGTGGGAGTTGTTGGGGGGCTCGTGGGGGTGGGGCGTAGGGTGGGAGGGTGCGGGGGAGGCAGGTTGAGTATGTGGTGGCGGTGGTGGAGGAGGGGTCGTTCAGTGAGGGGGCGCGGAGGGTTCGGGTTAGTCAGTCTGCGTTGTCGCAGCAGGTCAAGGCGTTGGAGGGGGAGTTGGGGTATGCGTTGTTCATCAGGGGGGTGGGTGGGGCCCGGTTGACGGAGCGGGGGCGGGAGTTTCTGCCGCATGCGCGGGCGGCGTTGGGGGCGGCGCGGGCCGCGGTGGCGGCGGCGCGGGATGCCGCGGCGTTGGAGGGCGGGGAGTTGCGGGTCGCGGCGTTGCATTCGATGGCGATGGGGCTTGTGCCGCCCGCGTTGGGGGTGTGGCGGCTGGCGCATCCTGCGGTGCGGGTGGCGCTGACGGAGTATGGGCATATTGATCTGCTTGCGGCGGCGATGGAGCGTGGAGACGCCGATATCGGGGTCGGTACCGAGCCTGCGGGGTGGGCTGGGCCGTTGCGGGTGCTCGGGGAGGAAGAGCTGATGCTCGTTCTGCCGGAAGATGATCCGTTGCTTGAGCGGCCGAGTGTGCCGCTTGAGGCGCTGGCGGAACGGGCCTGGGTGCTTTATGCAGCGGATTTTGGGCTTTCGCCGCTGTTGTCGAGGGTTTTCGCGAAGGCGGGGTTCGTGCCGCGGGCGGCGGCGCGGGTGCATCACACGGCTACGGCGGTGGAGTTGGCGGCGGCGGGGCTTGGGCCGGCGCTCGTCCCGGCCGACGTGATCGGGGCGCGGCACGCGGCGAGCGCGGTGCGTCCGGCTGAGCCGGTGGTGCGGCGGCTCGTCGCGTTCACCAGGGATGATCCGGCTCCGGCGGCGAGCGCGTTCGCGGACTTGCTCGCCGCGCACGTTCACCGGCCGAGCAGCACCGCGACGAAGCGGGACGCGGCGGGCGAGGGGTCGTCGGACAGGTAGGCGGCGAGGGTGCGGCGGATGGGCGGGGAGGGCTGGACGGCGACGACGGGCAGGCCGGGTTCCAGCACCCCGGTCGGGACGAGCGCGGGGCCGAGGCCCGATGCGGCGAGCTGGAGCGCGGTCGCGCTGTGGTGGGTGCGGACCGCCGCGCGCGGCGCGAATCCGGCTTCGGCGCAGGCTGCGGCGACGAGCGGGGCGAGCGCGTTGCCGGAGTCGTACAGGACCCAGGGGCGGTCGGCCAGTTCGCGCAGCGGCAGCGGGGAGCGGGCGGCGAGGGGGTCGCCGACGGGCAGGACGATGACGAGTTCTTCCTCGCCGAGTTCGTAGACGGGTCCGTCCCAGCGCGCTGGGAGCGGTCCGACGCCGAGGTCTGCGCCGCCTGCGGCGACGTGCCGTTCCAGTGCGGTGCCTGAGGCGAACTCGGCGACCTCGACCTCCGCGCCGGGTTCGGCGGCGAGCCAGGTCCGGACGGCCGGGGGCACGACGCCGAGGGCGATGGAGTACATGGTGGCGATGCGGAGCGTGACGGGTCCTGGTGCGCCCGCGCCGAGGGCGAGCCTGGCGCTGCGCAGCGCGGCGACGGCGTGCGGGAGGTACTCGCGGCCCATCGGGGTGAGCAGGACGCGTCCTGGCAGCCGTTCCAGCAGCGGGACGCCGACGGCGCGTTCCAGGGCTCTGATCTGGTGCGACAGGGTGGGTTGCGTCACGCCGAGCCGTTCGGCGGCCGCGGTGAAGGATCCCTCCTCCACGACCGTGACCAGGTATTCCATCTGCCGGAAGCTCACAGGGGCCATCGTAAAGGGCGCTATATAAGCAACGTCTATACCCATCGGTCAGATCGTGTCTTTGACGCATGGGAGCTGACCGGCGATCGTTGAGGGCATGACAGCGTTCGCAGACAGTTTCCGGGACCGTACCGGGCGGCTGCGGGTCATGGCGCTGCCCATCGTCCAGGTCGCGCTCGCCGCGGGCCTGGCGTGGATCATCGCCACCCGGCTGCTCGGCCACGACCGTCCGTTCTTCGCCCCGATCGCGGTGGTGCTCTGCATCGGCGTGGGCCTCGGCACGCGCCGCCGCAGGGTGTGGGAGCTCGTGGCGGGCGTGAGCGTGGGCGTCGGGGTGGGCGATCTGCTGATCTCGCTGATCGGCGGGGGCGCGTGGCAGATCGCGCTGGTCGTGGCGCTGGCGATGGCGGTTTCCGTGCTGCTCGACGGCGGGACGCTGATCTCGTTGCAGGCCGGGTCGTCGGCGGTGCTGGTGGCGACGCTGCTGCCGCCGGGCGGCACCGGCGGGATCGACCGGATGGTCGACGCGCTGGTCGGCGGGCTTGTCGGGCTCGTCGCGGTGGCGCTGCTGCCCGCCAACCCGGCGGGGCTCGCCGCGAAGGCGATCAGGGAGCTGCTCGAGGAGCTGTCGGCGGCGTTGGAGGCCGCCGCGGCGGCGCTGCGCGAGCGTGATCCCGAGATCGCGGCCGAGGCGTTGGAGCGGGCGCGCGGCTCGCAGGGGACCGTCGACAAGTACCGCGACTCGCTGGTCACCGCGCACGAGATCGCCGCGCTGTCGCCGCTGCACCGGGCGCGCCGCGACCGTCTTGAGACGTACGCGACGGCGGCCGAGCCGCTCGACCACGCGCTGCGCAACGCGCGGGTGCTGCTCAGGCACACCGTCGCGATGATCGAGAAGGGCGAGCCAGCGCCCGACCTGCTGGTCGACGGGATGGGCGAGCTCGCCCAGACCGCCGTCCGGCTCAGGGACGAGCTCATCGCGGGCGGCACGCCGTTGCTGACCCGCAGGGTGCTGCGCCGCACGGCGGCGAGGCTGGACCCGGTGCCGCTGCCGCCGCTCGGGTTCTCCGCGCACGTGGTCCTCGCCCAGCTCCGCTCGCTTGCGGTCGACCTCCTGGAGGCGACCGGCGCGGAGCACGAGGAGGCGCTCGCCGCCTTCCCGCACCGCCCCGCGACCCGCGCGTCCTGATCACCCCGGAAACCCCTTTTTGACGGGGACCACAGATCGCCCTCGGAACCGGTTTCCCTCCCACCGGAAAACCGGTTCCGAAAGGCGTCCCTCTCAAAAACGCGGGCGGATACGGCGCTCCCGCCGACGCGCGCGCGGCAGCGGCACCGGCTCGGCCCCCGGAACCACCCGGTTGACCACCGACCCGATGCCCTCAACGGTCAACGTCACGGTGTCCCCCGGCCCGAGCGGCGGGGGCTGTCCGGTCCCGTCCCTCCCCCACAGCTCGGCGAGGCACCCCCCGTTCCCGCAGGTCCCCGACCCGAGGACGTCCCCAGGCCGCAGCTCCGCCCCCCGCGACGCATACGCGACGAGCTCCTCGAACTGCCACCCCATGTTCGACAGCAGATCCCGTCCGATGACCGCCCCGTTGACCTCGGCGGTCAGCCCGAGCCCGAGGAACCCTTCGTCATCCCGGTAGGGCTCGAGCTCGTCGGCGGTGACGATCCACGGCCCGAGCGTCCCGGCGAAGTCCTTGCCCTTGCACGGCCCGAGGCCGACCTTCATCTCCAGCGCCTGGAGGTCGCGCGCCGACCAGTCGTTGAAGATCGTGTACCCGAAGATGTGCTCCTTCGCCTGCGCGGGCGTGAGGTCGCGGCCCGCCTTCCCGATGACGACGGCGACCTCGAGCTCGAAGTCGAGCACCGCGCTGCCCGGCGCCATGGGCACGTCGTCGTACGGCCCGATCAGCGAGTGCGGGTTGGTGAAGTAGAACGTCGGGGCCTCGTACCATCGGTCGGGGACCCCGGCGACGCCGTCGATGCTCTTGCGGATGCCCTCGACGTGCTCCTCGAAGGCCACGAAGTCACGCAGCGTCGGCGGTTCGAGCGGCGGCCCGAGCCGCACCTCCGCCAGCGGCACGCCGGGCGCGGCGAGCGCCCGCGCGACGGCGGCGTCGCGCTCGACCGGCGTCCGGCCGAGGAACCCGGTGAGTGAGCCGACCTCCAGCGGATGGACCAGCTCCCCCGCGACGACCCCGCAGCGCGCCCGGCCGTCCCGGGCGAAGCTCACGTACCGCATCAGACGGGAGGGGCGACGAACACGCCGCGGTCGACGTCGTTGAACGATTCCTTGGCGACGAGCTCGTTCATCGGGTTGGCCGTCCCCCACTGGTCGGTGACCTCGGGCTGGGAGAAGTCGTACACCGACGGGTGCCAGGCGTCCTCATCCAGCAGTTCGAGTTCCGTCGTGTACTCGACGGTGTTGCCGTGCGGGTCGAGGAAGTACGTGAAGGTGTTGTCCCCCGCGAGATGGCGTCCCGGCCCCCAGATCTTGCGCGCGCCCGACCTGATGACGCGTCCGCTGCCGCGCATGTACTCCTCGATCCCGCGCATCTCGAACGACAGGTGGTGCACCGAGGCGTGCGGCCCCTTGGCGATCGCGAGGCTGTGGTGCTGCGGGTTGCAGCGCATGAAGTGCATGACGTCGCCCATGTGCGGGCTGGACAGGGTGTCGGACAGGGCGAAGTCCAGGTGTTTCTCGTACCAGGCGCGGGTCGCGGCGAGGTCGGGCGAGTTCAGGACGACATGGGACAGCCGCACCGGAACCGCCTCCTTCTCCTCAAGCCTGCGGTGCGGGCGGACCGCGACGTCTGCGGAGACCTCGATCGTGCGGCCGTCGAGGTCGAAGAAGCGCAGGCCGTAGCCGCCTCCGGGGGTGTCCAGCGCGCCCGGCTCGCGGATGATCCGCACGCCGGACGCGGCGAGGCGCGCGGCGAGGGCGTCGACGTCGGCGGGGGTCGCCGCGCCGAACGCGACGAGGTCGAGGCGCTTGTCGGCGGCCTCGCGGATGCGCACGATGTACTGCTCGGGCGAGCCGACGGCGGCCAGGAACGACAGCCCGGTGTCGGTCGCGACCTCCTGGAGGCCCCAGACCCCGGCGTAGAAGTCACGCTGCCTGGCGAAGTCGGGCACGGCGAGGTCGACGTGCCGCAGATGGGTGATGAGCCGCGTTCGGCTTGTCATGTGGTCACTTCCTTGATCGCGAAGAGGCGGGCGGCGGTCCCGCCCGCGACGGCCGCGCGCTCGGCGGCGGTGAGGCCCGCCGCGTCGAGCCGGGCGAGGGGGTCGGCGACGCCCATGTCGAACGGGTAGTCCGAGCCGAGCACGACCCGGTCGGCCCCCACGGCGGCGACGAGGGCGCGCAGCACGCCAGCGTCGTGCACGAGCGAGTCGCACCAGATCCGGCGCAGGTAGGCGCTGGGCGGCTCGGCGCAGGTCCGCGCCTCGGGACGCACAAGCCAGCCGTGGTCGGCGCGGCCCAGGTAGGTCGGCAGGTAGCCGCCGCCATGCGCGGCGACGATCTTCAGCGCGGGGTGCCGGTCGAGCACGCCCGCGAAGATCAGATGGGACAGCGTGACGGCGTTCTCGACGGGCTGGCCGACGATGTTCGACAGGTAGAACCGGTCGAGCCGTTCGTCGAGCGTGCAGCCGAACGGATGGACGAAGACGACGGCACCCGTCGCGGCGGCGTGCTCCCAGAACGGCTCAAGCCGGGCGTCGGAGAGTTCGACGCCGGGGGCGTGCGAGGAGATCTCGACGCCCTTCAGCCCGGCCGCGAGCGCGTGGTCGAGCGCCTCGGCCATGAGCGCGGGATGCTGGAGCGGGGCGAGCCCGAGCCCGTACAACCGGTCCGGGGCCTTGGCGCAGTGCGCGGCGGTCCCCGCGTTGGCCAGCTCCCAGACCGTCCTGGCGGCGGTCTCGTCGGTCCAGTAGTGGTAGTGCGACGGCGACGGGCTCACGATCTGGACGGCGACGCCCTGCGCGTCCATGTCGGCGAGGCGCACCGGGACCCGGGTGAGCTTGGGGATGCGCGCGCCGACCATCGGTCCGGAGACCGCCAAGGACTCCGGCCCGTTACGGCGTGCGTCAAGCGCGCGGTGTTCGGCAAGGCCGGGCAGGTCGGCGACCGCGGCCTCGATCTCGGGGAGGATGACGTGCGCGTGCACGTCAACGACGGTCACGGCAGCTCCGTCAGCAGGGCTGAGGTACGGCCCATGACGCCGGGGAGGTCGCCGCGTTCTCCGGCGAGCTGCCACCGGCAGATCTGGACCGACGCCTCCACGACGGCGCGTACCCGGGGAAGACGGCGTGCGGCGTAGGCGGCGAGCGCGTCCGGCGCGCCGGACAGCAGCAGCTCGGCGAGGACTGCGGCGTCCTCAAGGCACATCGCCGCGCCCTGCGCGATGGTCGGCGGGCAGGCGTGTGCGGCGTCGCCGACGAGCACGACACGGCCCCGGTGCCACGGCCCGTCCACGAGCAGCGACTCGAACCACGTGTAGTGCACGCGCGCGCCCTCGGTGAGGTCGGCGCGGATGCGCGTCCACGCGCCGCCGTAGCCCTCGGCGAGCCGGCGCATCTCCGCGACGGGTTCGAGCGCGGCGACCTCGTCCTTCGGACGGGCCCGCTCGACAAGGTAGGCGTACATCTCGGTCGTGCTCGTCGGACAGTAGCCCGCGATGTAACACGGGCCGCCGTACGCGAGGTCGGTACGGGTGACCTCCTCGGGCCGCCGCGTGTGCACCCGCCAGATGCCCATCCCGACGGGTTCGGGCCGTGCCTCGATCCCGATCAGGGAGCGGACGTGCGAGCGGATGCCGTCCGCGCCGACGACGAGGTCGTAGGAGCCGGTGGAGCCGTCGCGGAAGACGACGTCGACGCCGTCGCCGGTGTCGGGGAGCCGCTCGACGGTCGAGCCGAACCTGACCTTCACCCCGGCGTCGCGCACCGCCTTGTGGAGGATCTCGGCGAGTTCGGGGCGGTTCATCCCGAGGGTGGCGGGAAGGTCGGGGCCGCCGGTGCGCGCGTCGGGGAACTCGGCGATGACCGTGCCGTCGGGGGCGCGGATGCCGAGCTCGTCGAAGGCGAAGCCCCGGTCCCGGACCGCCTCCCAGACGCCAAGCGCGCGCAGTTGGCGCAGGGCGTTGCCCTGGAGGGTGATGCCCGAGCCGAGCGCTGAGGCGTCGGCGTTGATCTCGGCGATCTCGACGGTGACACCGCCGCGCGCGAGCAGCACGGCGAGGGCGGAGCCGGCGACGCCGCCGCCGACGATGAGGACGCTGTTCATGGGCGGCTCATTTCAGTGCGAGGGGGTTCACGGGGGAGCCGACCGCGCCGGTGATCGGCAGGGGCGGCGCGGCGAGCAGGAACTCATGCACGCCGTCGTTCGCGCAGTCGGCGGCGAGGGCGTCGAGGTCCCACATCTCGCCGACGAGCAGGCCCATGTTGGGGATGACGACCTGGTGCAGCGGCTGGAAGGCGTTGTCGAACTCGTTGGGACGCACCTCAAAACCCCAGGTGTCGGTGGCGATCGCGGCGATCTCGCTGCGGTACAGCCAACCGGCCGTGGTGAACGACAGGCCGGGTGCCGGGCCGCCCGCGTAGTCGCCCCAGCCGTCGCGACGGGCGCGGGCGAGCTGGCCGGTGCGGACCAGCACGATGTCGCCGGTACCCACCGAAACACCCTGCGCCGACGCGGTCGCCGTCAGGTGCTCCTCGGTGATCGCGAAACCGTCAGGAAGCTCCCCGTTCGCGCCGATCACCCGGCCGACGTCCAGGAGCACTCCCCTGCCGACGACGGGCGCGGCGAGGGTCTCGATCCCCGTGACGAGGTCGCCGTCGGAGGTCACGACGCGCTCGGCGGGACGCCCGTTCCACGCCTTGCCGTGGTCGAAGATGTGCCCGAGCCCGTCCCACTGGGTCGAGCACTGCAACGGCATCGCGATCACATCGTCCGCGCCGCCGATCCCGTGCGGAAAGCCCTGAAGGCCCAGGGCCGCGTCGGTCCCGGTGTCCAGCATGGTGTGCACCGGGTTGGTGCGCCGCCGCCAGCCCTTCTGCGGCCCGTTCATGTCGAACGACTGCGCCAGCGAGAACGACACACCACGCCGCACCAGCCCCGCAGCCTCACGCCGCTTCGCCTCGGTCAGGAAATTGACGGTCCCGAGCACATCATCCGCACCCCACCGCCCCCAATTCGAGAACGCGCGGGCGGCCTCAGCGATCGCACCCTCCGGATCGGTCCAGTCGATCACCGGACCACCCGGTTCCGCTGCGTCCCGAGCCCCGTGATCGACCCCTCCATGACGTCGCCGTCCTGGAGGAGAACGCCCCAGTGCATCCCGTTTCCCGCCGGACTGCCGGTCAGGACGACGTCCCCGGGAAGAAGCCGGGCGGACTGGGAGATGTACGACACGAGCCGCGCCACCCCGAAGATCATGTCCTTGGTGGACTCGTCCTGGTACGTCCTGCCGTTCACGTCGAGCCGGACGGTCAGGTCGGTGACGTCGCCGACGAACGCGGCGGGCACGAGCCACGGGCCGAGCGGCGTGAACGTCGGGAGGTTCTTCGAGCGCTGCCAGTCGGTGCCGATCTCCGGCATGTCGCGGCGGAACACGGCCTCGCGGGCGGTCAGGTCGTTGGCGATCGTGTAGGCGGCGACGTGGTCGAGCGCCTCGGCCTCCGACACCCGGTAGGCCGCGCGGCCGATGACGGCGGTCAACTCAAGCTCCCAGTCGGGCTTGGCGACCCAGTCGGGCACGACGACGTCGTCATAGGGGCCGGTGATCGCGCTGGGCAGGCCGGTGAAGACATACGGGAGGTCCTCGGCGGCGCGGCGGTCCATCAGCGCGGCGGTGTCGCGGCGGATCTCGGCATCGGTGCGCGGGTCGTCGGGGGTGCGGTGCGCGACGGCAAGGTCGATGACGTGGGTGCGGTAGTTCGCGCCGGACTGGAACACCTGCCGCGGCTCGACCGGGGCGAGCACGCGCAGGTCGGCGAGGGCGAGCCGTGGCCCGTCGGACGCGGCCAGCGCGCTCAGCCGGGGCAGCGCGTCATCCCACTCGGCGAGGATGCCGCGCGTGGTGCCGGGCAGCCCAGCGCCGGTGAGGTCGCGGACCAGGTCGCCGGTGACGATCCCGGCGAACTCGCGGCCCTCCCCGTCGGCGAACGTGCCGAGGGCGAACGGCCCGGCCTGTGACTCATGTGTTGACATGGGGTTTCCTTCCGGTGAATCACGGTCAACTGTGGCCGCCGTCATGGGATTTGGGAAATAGATAAGAGGTATAGGCGCTATCTGCTGAACAGATAGCCGTGGGGGGGGGGGGCGCCCGCACCCCCCCCCACCCCCCCGCCGCCCCCCCCCCCCCCCCCCCCCCCCCCCCCCCCCCCCCCCCCCCC
>NZ_JAWZTE010000002.1:0-906884 GCF_033875155.1 Actinocorallia sp. A-T 12471
CGTGGGGGGCCCGGCGCGGCCCCCCCCCCCCCCGGGGCCCCCCCCCCCAACCCCCCCGCCCCCCCCCCCCCCCGCCCCCCCCCCCCCCCCCCCCCCCCCCCCCCCCCCCCCGGGGGTCAGACCCCGCCGAAAGCCGCGTGCCGCCCGGCCGACCTGCCCAGCAGCACCGCGACGAGGATCGCGAGCCCGATCGAGCCGAACCCGACGACGCCGAGCGCGCCGCCCAGGTCGGTGGTCGCCGCGGCGAGCCCGCCGACGACGAGGGGCGAGAGGAACTCGCCGAGGAACAGCGCCGACGTCCACACGCCGGTGCCGCGCCCGCGCTGGGCGAACGGCAGGCCGTCCACCGCCCAGGTGAGCAGGGTCGGCAGCAGCAGTCCGGTCCCGAACCCCGTGATCACCGCGCCCAGGACGACGACGGGCACCGGCCCGGCCGCCCCCACCAGCAGCAGGCCGAGCCCGGCGAGCGCGAACTCGCCCGCGAGCAGCCGCCGCAGGCCGAGCCTCGTGGCCTTGGCGAACAGCCCCGCGCCGATCGCGGTGGCCAGCGACATCAGCGCGGTGACGCCGCCGATCGCGGCGCTGTCGGAGACGCCCGCGTCGTCGAGGACGTAGGAGAGCTGCACGATCAGCGTGTAGAAGACGAGGCCGCCGACGACGGTCACCAGCGCGGGCACGGCGACGCGCCGCGCGGGCACCTTCTCGGCGGGCTCGTGGACGGGCGTCGCGGGCTGCCACAGGAACCGCGCCATGGGGACGGCGACGAGCGCGGCCACGAGGTACAGCCAGAAGACGGTACGCCAGCCGCCCGCGCCCAGCGCGCCGCCGAGCGCGAAGAACACCGTCGCGGAAAGGGTCGTGACGAGCGTCTGCACGCCCAGGTAACGCACCCGCCGCCTGCCCGACCAGTAGTCGGCGATGAGCGTGGTGCAGCAGGTCATGATCGCCGCCTCACAGACGCCGACGAGGGCGCGGCTGGCGAGGATGGCGTGCAGGGAGTCGAGGTAGAGGGGCGCGGTGCCGAACAGCGAGTAGGCGACCATCGAGCCGAGCAGCAGGCGCCTGCGGTCGAACCTGTCGGCGATCGCGCCCGCGAAGGGCGCGCCGAGCGCGATGAACAGGGCGGGCAGGGTCAGCACGACGGGGACGAGGATCTCCGCGCCGGACACCGACGCGAACTCCTTCTCCATGCGCGGCAGGACCGGCGCGAGCAGGACCGCGCCGAGCACCGGCATGCAGCTGCCGACGAGCAGCAGCGCGAGCTGGACCGGCCCCGCCGCGCGGACGGGCGCCGAGGTGGGGTGGGACATGGGAGGGCCTCACAGAAACCGGGGATTGTGATGGCCATCACTGTGCGGGGCGCGCGGGGAATCCGGAAGACGGTGATTCTGTATAGCGCCCATCCACCTGACGGATACCCCGGGGCCCGACGAACGTCCCGTGATCGCCGGGAAAACGCCACTTCGTTCGCGATCGGGCGGCAGGGGAGACCTGACGGGAAGGCGCAGCCCGTAAGATGCTGTGATGCAAGTCTCAGCCACCCCCCGCAGGCTTGTCGTGGCAGCGCCCTCGGGACGATCTCCCGGGCGCTTTGACCCGGAAGGCTGGCGAGGATGAGGTTTCCGCTGTCCCGTCCGAGTATGAGCCTGTACGCGGCGCTCGCGACGCGCGGTCCGTCCCCGGACGCGCCCGACGCCTCGGGCGTCCGCGCGGTCTTCCTCGGCACGAGCACCCTGCTGGTGCGCGACTCCCGCACGACCCTGCTGATCGACGGGTTCTTCTCCCGGCCGCCGCTGTGGAAGCTCGCCACCCGCAAGATCGCCCCCGACGCCGCGACCATCGAGGCGTGCCTTGAGCGCGCGGGCGTCACCTCGCTCGACGCGGTCCTGTGCGCGCACGCCCACTACGACCACGCGCTCGACGCACCGGTCATCGCCCGCAAGTACGGCGCGCCGCTCGTCGGGTCGGATTCGGCGGTCAAGATCGGCGAGGGGTACGGGCTGCCCGACGACCTCATGATCGAGGCCAAGGACGGCGAGGTCTTCGCGTTCGGCGACTTCCGGGTGACGCCCGTGCACGCCCTGCACAGCCCGGGCGACATCGCCGAGGGACCCGTCACCGAGCCGCTCACTCCCCCGGCGAGGTACACCGAGTGGCGGTCCGGCCAGTGCTACACGTTCTTCCTGCGCCACCCGGCCGGATCACTGCTCGTCCACCCGAGCGCGAACCACATCCCGGGCAAGCTGTCGTCGTTCCACGCCGAGACCGCCTACCTCAGCATCGGCAGGCTCGGCGGCCAGTCCGAGGACGACCGCGAGTCCTACTGGCGGGAGACCGTCCTTGCCACCGGCGCGCGGACCGTCCTGCCGATCCACTGGGACGACTTCACGCTCCCGCTCGACCGGCCGCTGCGCGCGATGCCGTACTTCATGGACGACGTCATGCCCGCCCTCGACTTCCTCGAGCGCGCCTGCCGCCGCGACGGCGTCGCCCTCGTCCTGCCGACGGCATGGCAGGAGGTCGACCCCTTCGGCCGCTGGCGCTAGCCCGGCCCGCCAGCCGTGCCCGCTAGCCGAGCACGGCCTTGGCGGTCAGCTCGACCGAGCGCAGCCGGTCGGCCAGGACCGACGCCTGGTGGGTGACCATCACCTCGTCCGAGCGGGTCGAGGCGGCGAACTCCGCGAGCCAGTCGCGGACCTCCTCGGGCGTCCCGGCGGCGGTGTAACGGGTCATCGACGCCAGCGACCTGCCGTTGGGCGAGGCGAGGAACGCGTCGATCTGGTCGTCGCTGAGCTCACCCCCGCCGCCGCCCGGGCCGCGCGAGAGCATCGCGCGGGTGCGGGCCCGGTAGGCGACGGTCATCTGCTCGACGGCGCTGTCGTGGTCGTCGGCGGCGAACACGTTCGCGGCGGTGATCAGGTACGGCTCGGCGAGCTGCGCCGACGGCTTGAACGTGTCGCGGTACAGGCCGGTCGCCTCGTGCAGCGCGTCGGGCGCGAAGTGGCTGGCGAACGCGTACGGCAGGCCGAGCTGGGCGGCGAGCTGCGCGCCGAACAGGGAGGACCCGAGGATGTACAGCGGCACGGGGGCGTCGGCCAGCGGCACGGCCTGGACGCCGGGCACGAGCGACCGCCCGCTGAGGTAGCCCTGGAGCTCCTGGACGTCCTGCGGGAAGGTGTCGGCCGAGGTGTTGTCGCGGCGCAGCGCCCGCATGGTGCGCTGGTCGGTGCCGGGGGCGCGGCCGAGGCCGAGGTCGATGCGGCCGGGGAACAGCGTCTCCAGCGTGCCGAACTGTTCGGCGATCACCAGCGGCGAGTGGTTCGGCAGCATGACGCCGCCCGAACCGAGCCGGATCGTCTCGGTATGAGCGGCGACGTACCCGATGAGGACGCTCGTCGCGGTCGAGGCGATAGCAGCCATGTTGTGGTGCTCTGCGTACCAGACCCGCGTGTACCCGGTGCGCTCGGCGGTGCGGGCGAGTTCGACGCTCGCGGCGAAGCTCTCGCGGGGCGTCTGGCCCTTGGGCACTGGCGCGAGGTCCAGGATGGACAGTGCGGTCATGGGTTCCCTCTCCTTGAAGTCTCGCCGCCTACAGGTCGCGGTCGACCCGTTCGGCGAACGCCCGGATGCGGTCCTCGTCGCGCCGGTAGTACGTCCACTGGCCGCGCCTCGTCGCCACGACGAACCCGGCGCGCTGGAGCACCGCGAGATGCGCCGACATGGTCGAGGCCGAGGTCCCGGCCTTGCGTTGGAGCAGCCCGACGCAGACGCCGAGCTCGCCGGTGCCGTCGGCGGGGGGCGGGAAGTGCTCCCCCGGCGTCTTCAGCCATTCCAGGACGCGCAACCGTGTCTCGTTCGCCAGGGCCTTACACTCGTCGAGCACGGACACCTGCCCACTTCGGGATTTCGCTTATTCACGAAATCCTATGCGGTGTTCGGCGTGCCCGAACCGTCGGCGGCGCTCAGGTGACGGCGCACACGTGCGCGGCGAGCGCCTCGGCGGTGCGCTCGATGTGCGCGGCGAGCAGGGCCTTGGCCGGATCCGCCGCACGGGCGACGGCGAGGTCGGCGAGGTCGCGGTGCTCGGCGGCGATGTCGCGGGACGGGTCGGGCGCGAGGCGCATCGACCAGTGCCGGTAGAGGTCGGCGCGGTCGCGCAGGGACAGGGCGGCGGCGGTGAGGTGACGGCTGCCGCTGCCGTCGAGGAGCGCCAGGTGGAAGGTCTGGTGCGCCTCCTCGAACGCCTCGCTGAGATGGCCCTCGGCGGTCAGCGGCGGCGTGCGGGCGAGGGTGTGGTGCGCGGCCAGGACCCGTGACTCCCAGGCGACGTCGCCGCGCGCGATCGACTCGCCGAACGCGGCGGTCTCCACGAGGACGCGGGCGCGGGTGAGGTCGCGCAGCTCGGCCACCGAAAGGGCGGGTACGGCGAACCCGCGCTGCGGGCTCGCGTCAACGAGGCCCTGCCCGGCGAGCCTGGTCACGGCCTCGCGGACCACCGAAAGGCTCACCGCGTACTCGGCGGCCAGCTCCCCGGGACGCAGCCGCGCGCCGGGCGCGAGTTCCCCGCGCAGCAGCCTGGCGCGCAGGGCCCGGTAGACGCCCTCCGCGCGGGTCTCCTTGCCCTGTACCGCCGACATGTCCCGGAACCTACCATGCCGCAGATGATCGACGAAAACTAAAATAATCGATTTTCTCTTGCGCTGCCGATTCCTTGGGTGGAGACTTGTCCGTGTTCGTCCAGAGACGTTCACCAAGACGAGTGCAAGAAGGTGAGAGATCATGCGCTTCGGCAACCTCGACGGCCGGGCGGCAGTGTTCGCCGACGCGGGCGCGATCGACGTCGCGAAGGCCAGCGCCGGACGGTTCGGCCCCGACCCGCAGGACGTCTACGCGGTGTGGGACGAGTTCCGCGCCTGGGCCGAAGGGCTCACCGGCCCCTGGGAGTCCTACGACGAGGCGGCCCTCGGCGCGCCCGCTCCCAAGCCCGGCCAGGTCTTCGCGATCGGCCTGAACTACGCCAACCACGCCGCCGAGTCCGGGTTCACCGCCCCCGCCGAGCCCGCGGTGTTCACCAAGTTCCAGTCGAGCATCACCGGCCCGTACTCGACGGTCGAACTGCCGACCGAGACCGTGGACTACGAGGCCGAGATGGTCGTCGTCATCGGCCGTGCCGCGCACCGGGTGTCGGCCGCCGACGCCTGGGACCACATCGCCGGCGTGACGATCGGCCAGGACCTCTCCGAGCGGACCCTCCAGCTCGTCGGCCCGGCCCCGCAGTTCAGCCTCGGCAAGTCCTTCCCGGGCTTCGCGCCGACCGGCCCGTGGCTCGTCACGTCGGACGAGCTGCCGAACCGCGACGACCTCGCGCTCGGCTGCGCCGTCGGTGCGGAGACCCTCCAGGACGGACGCACCCGCGACCTGATCTTCACGGTGCCCGTCCTGATCGAGCGGCTTTCCGCCGTCACACCCCTTTCGCCGGGCGACCTGATCTTCACCGGCACCCCCGCGGGCGTCGGAATGGCCCGTACTCCCCAGCGCTTCCTGCGTCCCGGCGATACGCTCACCACCTGGGTCGAGGGCGTCGGCGAGCTGCGCACCCCCTTCACCGAGGGCGTCCCGCACAAGACGTCACGGTGATCTGAGCGGGGGCGCGGGCCCGTCCTCGACGTGCGGGCCCGCCGCCCCGCGAGGGGGCGGGGCGGCGGGCCGTGGTCCGGGCGGGCGAGCCCGGACCACGCTCACTCGAAGCGGGTCGTCGCGAGCCCGGTGCGCCCGGTCACCAGCGAGGCGGCGGCGGCCGTCGCGGCGGCGGTGAGCGCGAGCCCGACGCCGAGGGTCAGGAAGAACACCGGGTCGGGCGCGCCCATCGTGAGCCCCTCCTTCTTGCCGAGCCCTTCGAGGATCAGCCAGGCCACGCCGAACCCCGCGGCGGCCGACAACAGCACCACCGAGGCCAGCGGGACCGCGGTCTCGTAGGCGATCACCCGGCGCAGCACCTTCGGTGCCATCCCCATCAGGCGCATCAGCCCGAGGACGCGGCGGCGGTCGAGCATCGCGGCGGCCGTGGAGACGGCGAGGGAGACGCCCGCGATGAGGATCGCCACGAAGACCCCGAGATAGGCGAGCTTCGCGAGGTTCCCGATGGTCCCGCGCAGCCCTAGGTCGGCGAGGTCGGCCCGGCTGAGGGCGGGGCCTGCGGTGAGCCCCGAGGTGTCGAGCGCGGTCCTGGCGAGCTCCTGCCCGGTCTGGGTCCCGTCGGTCAGGGCGAAGGCCATGGCGGGGTCCAGGCCGCGCAGGCCGGGCGTCGGCTCGGTGGTCGCGGGCTCCTCCGGCGCGGCCTCGGTGAACGGCATCGGATTGAACCTGACGAACCGGGCGCCGTCGGGGACGGGGAGGCCGAGCGCGCGGGCGTCGGCGGCCGAGACCGCGACGAAGTCACGCTCGGGAGGCCCGTAGGCGACGACGAGCCGCTGCGCGCCCGACGCCGCCGCCCGCAGCGCCTCGGGCGTCGCCGCGCCGTCCGGTATGTACGCGAACACGCTGTTCAGCGGCGACAGTCCAGGCCCGGTGTCGGGGGTGGTGATCCGGTCGACCGAGCTCGCCGCGCCGGCGAAGACGCTCACCGTGAACACCGCGACGACCATGCCGCTGACCGACCGGAACGTCGCCGACGGCGTCGCCCTGACCCTGCCGCCCGCGATCACCCCCGCCGCGCCGCGCGCCCGCCGCTCGAGCAGGCGGCCCGCGCACAACGTAAGCCACGGGCCGACGATCGCGATTCCGGCCGTGGTGAGCCCGAATCCGCCGAGCAGCAGGGGCTGGATCGCCGAGTCGGGCAGCGCGTCGGTCCACAGCGTCGCCGCGGCCATGGCCGCGAGGCCGCCGACGAGCGGCAGCGCCCGCCAGGCCGTCGGGACGCGTTCGCGGCGCTGCCGGGTCGCGCCGAGCGGGCCGACTCCCGTGCGGTGGATGCGCCAGGCCGCCGCGCCCGCCGCGATCACGGCCACCGCGACGACGGTCAGCGCTGCGGTCACCGGGGACACCGCGAGGTCGGCGGCGTACAGGCGGCCGTCGCCGAGCGGGACGAGCGCGGCGACCGGCCGCAGCGCCCACGCGAGCAGCGTCCCGAGCACTCCCCCGGCGAGCGCGACCGCGCCCATCTCCCAGGCCGCGAGCCTGGCGAGCGCGCCCGGGGTCGCGCCGATCAGCCGGAGCGTCGCGAAGCTCTCGGCGCGGGCCGCCGCGCCGAGGCTCGTCGCGATCCCGACGAGCAGCAGCACCGGGAAGAACACCGCGATGCCGCCGATGAGCATGATGGTCCGGTAGGAACTGCTGCTTTGGGCCGCGTCCTCCTGCAGGTCGGTGATGACGTTCGCGGTGTCGAGGCGGGCGACGGCGTCGGGCTCGCTCCCCTTGACCACGACGAGCGCGTCCGGGCCGGACAGGACCGAGGGCGGGAGCGTCCCGGCGAAGACGCCGTACCTGTCGCCGAGTTCGGCGGGCGGGGTCTTCGCGACGAGGTCGGCGAACGCCTGGGAGGCGTAGTAGGCGCCGGGCTCGGGGAGCGCGCCGACGCCGGGAACCGTCGCCGTCGCGCCGGGGCCCGCCGCGATGTCGCGCCGGACGATCGCGTCCCCTTCGTGGTAGTCGGTGGTCAGCGCCCACAGCGACTCGCCTTGGGTGAGCGGCCTTGGGCCCTCCACCCCCCACGTGTACAGCCAGCCGGTCCGGTGCACGCGGTCGGCGAGGCCGTCGCCCGCGCCCCACAGCAGCAGGAACGCCGCGACGCCGAGGGCGACGCCCGCGCCGATGCCGAGGAGACGGCCGAGGGACGAGCGGCTGCCGAGGAGGGCGAGCCGCGCTGCGGAGAGGTTCACGCGACCATCCCGGAAGACGCCCCGATACGGCCGTCCCGCACGATGACCTCGCGGTCGGCGTGCGCGGCGGTGCGCGGGTCGTGGGTGATGAGCACGACCGTCGTGCCGTCCTCGCGGACGAGGTCGAGCATCGCGGTGAGCACGTGTTCTGCGGCAAGGGAGTCGAGGGAGCCCGTGGGCTCGTCGGCGAACAGCACCTTGGGCCTGGTGACCAGCGCGCGGGCGATCGCGACGCGCTGCGCCTGCCCGCCCGAGAGCTCCGTCGGGTACCTGCGCTCGGCCCCGGCGAGGTCGAGCCTGGCCAGCGCGGCGTGCGCGGCGGTGCGGGCGCGTCCCCTGGGGGTCCCGGCGAGCAGCAGCGGAAGCGCGACGTTGTCGGCGGCGGTCAGCTCCGGCAGCAGCTGACCGAACTGGAACACGAAGCCGAACTCGGCGAGCCTGAGCCTGCTGCGCGCTGCCTCGTCGAGCGCGGTGACGTCGCGGCCCGCGACGCGCACTGTCCCTTCGTCGGGCACGACGACCCCGGCCAGGCAGTGCAGCAGCGTCGACTTCCCCGATCCCGAAGGACCCATGACGGCGAGCACCTCGCCGCGCCGCACGTCGAGGTCGACGCCGCGCAGCGCCTCGGTCGGGCCGAAGGACTTGCGCAGCCCCCGGGCGGTGATGATGGCGTTCTCTGTCATCGCTGGGCGATCTCCTGTCGCAGGGCGTCGAGGCGGGCGGCGGCGAGGTCGATCCACCGCAGGTCGGCCTCGATGTGGAACAAGGCGTGGTCGTAGGCGAGCACGTCGAGCAGCGCGGCGTCGCGCCGCGCCTTGGTGAGGTCGCGCATCCGCGCGAGGTGGGCCGAGCGCTGCACGTCGAGGAGGCGCTGGGCGTCCTCGTCCACGAGCAGCGCGATCACCGTCTTGGCCATGAGGTCGCTGCGCGAGGCCGGCGACGGCGGCTCCGCGGTGAACATCCAGCCGAGCAGCATCTCCCGGCCGATCGGCGTGACCATGTACTTCTTGCGGTCGGGGGCCTCGCCCGTCGCCTCCTCGCCCACGTAGGCGATGAGGCCGTCGCGCAGCATCCGCGCGAGCACCGCGTACACCTGGCCGAACGCCAGCGGCTTCTCGCCGCCGAAGAACCTGTCGAACGTGTGCTTCAGGTCGTATCCGTGGCTCGGCCCCTGGCTCAGCAACCCGAGCAGGGTCTTCCCGTTGTCCATGGTCGAGCACTATACGCACGATGTATAGCCAGGCAGATCCCTCTGTAGGGCGATGCGCGATCACCCGCGAGTGCGATGCGGGGGTCAGCCGGGGGTGAGCGCCATGAGCGGCGCGAGCGCCAGGACCGTCCAGGCGAACGCCCTGCGCACGCGGTCGGGCGGCAGGCGGCGGGACAGCCGTCCGGTGCCGAGCGAGGCGGTGAGCGCGACGGCGGCGAAGGCCGCGACCAGCGGGAGGTCGAGGTGGGCGCCCGGGTGCGTCGCGAGCGCGGCCGTGGCGTTGACGATGATCACCACGAGCGAGGTCGCGGCGGCCTCCGGCGCGGTCAGCCCGAGCAGCAGGGTCAGCGACGGGACGATCGCGAAGCCGCCGCCGACGCCGAACATGCCGGTGAGCGCGCCGGTGCCCGCGCCCGCCGACAGCGCCTTGGGCAGGCAGCGGCGCGGGTCGGGACGGCCCGCCGAGGTGCGGCACGCGCCGCCGACGGGCGCGGCGGCGCGCAGCATCCGCACCGCGACGACCGCCATGAGCAGCGCGAACACCGGCATCAGCACACGTTCCGGCAGCGCGCCGCCCAGCCGCGCGCCCGCGAACGCGGCGGGCACGCCGCCGACCGCGAACACCGCCGCGACGGGCCAGCGGACCAGGCCCGAGCGCAGCCGTGGCGCGAGCGCGCCCGCCGCCGACAGCAGCACCACGACGAGCGCCGTCGGGATCGCGACCGCGACGGGCTGCCCGGCGAGCAGCACGAGCACCGGGACGGCGAGGATCGACCCGCCCGCGCCGAGCAGCCCGAGGGTGACGCCCACGGCCGCCGCGCCGAGCAGGGCGAGCGCGAGGCTCACCGGTTGAAGGGCAGCAGCGCGAGCGCCCGCCCCATCAGACACGTGTCGGTCGCGCCCGCGACGGCAAGCCCCACCCCGACGGCGGCGGCGACGGCGAGCGCGGGCTGCCACACCAGGCTCGCCGCCGCCGAGACCGCGACGAGCGACCCGGCGGTGAACCTGACCTGGCGCTCAAGGCTCCACGGCGTCCTCCGCCCTGCCGTGGGGCGCTCGACGGGGTTCCCGGACGACGCCCACGCCTCGACGCCGCCGTCGAGCACGTCGCCCGGCACCAGCCGCGCCGCCTGCCGCGCCCGCGCGCCGGAACGGCACACCAGCACCACGGGCCGGCCCGCCGCGTGCCGCGCGACGGCGTCGAGCGCGCCGGGCAGGGCGTCGAGCGGCACGTTGACCGAACCGGGGATGCGCACGGCGGCGAACTCGGCGGGGCCGCGCACGTCGAGCAGCAGCACCTGCGCGCCGAGCGCGCGAACTCCTGCGGGGTCGACAATTCTCATGAGAACACTTCCTTTCGGGTGGGCCCGCTCGTGGCATGCCTTGGCGGCCCCGTCCGGAGGGGTCCGCCGCCGGTCGGGCCGGGGGGTCGGGTCAGGCGAGGTCGGGGGCCGCCGCGTCGTTCAGGACAAGCGGGGTGAAACCGGCGCGGACCAGGAGGGTCGCGGCGATCGCGGCGCGGCGGCCCGAGCCGCACGCGACGAGCACGGGCCGCGCCGGATCGAGGTCGGCGGGGACCCCCTCGGTGACGAGGTCGGCGACGAACCGCTCGACCGCGCCGGGCAGCGGCGCGTCGGCGCGCTCCTGCGGCATCCGCACGTCGAGGACCTGGGTGCCGGGGACGAGCGGCGCGGCCTCGTCAAGGTCGAGGAGGGTGAACCGTTTGACGGCATGGCCGCCGAGGTCGTGGACGACGCCGCGCACGTCGTCAAAACCGACCCTTGCCAGCTGAACGCGGGCTTCCGCGACGTCCTGGCCAGGCTCGGCGACGAGCACGACCGGCGCGCCGAACGGCAGCAGCCAGCCGGTCCACGAGCCGAAGTCGTCGGCGAGGGAGACGCCCAGCGAGCCGGGCAGGAAGCCTTCCGCCTGGCGCTGTCGTGGCCGCATGTCGACCAGGTACGCGTCGGGAAGGTCGAGCGCTTGCGCGGCCGTCAGCTCCGGCAGGGCGGCGCTGGGCGGCTCCTGCACGCCGCGCACGTTGCCGGGTCCCATCGCGGCGTAGAAGGCGGGGATCGGGGGCCGCACCGCGAGCAGCCGGTCGGCGAACGCCTCGGCGTCGGGCAGCGCGAGCAGCGGGTTGCCGTCGCGTTCCGCGCCGATGGTCGAGGTGTGCCTTCCGCCGCCGCTGACCGTGCAGAAGGAGCCCTCGCCGTGCGTCGGGTACAGGGCGACCTCGCGCGGCAGCCCGGCGAGCCGGTGCACCGACCCGTGCTGGAGGCGGGCGAGCGTGCGGGCGCGCTCCGGCCCGAGCAGGTCGGTGCGCCCCGCCGAGGAGACCAGCAGACTGCCGCCCGAGAACACCGCGACGGGTTCGCCGTCGACCAGCACCACGTAGCTGGTGTGCTCGGGGGTGTGGCCCGGCGTGTGCACCGGCCTGACGACGAGCCCGCCCGGCCCTTGCAGATCCTCAAGGTGGAACGCCGGGGTGTGCCGGTAGGCGGGCGCGGCCCCCGCGGGCATGACGAGTTCCGCCCCGGTCCGCGCGGCGGCGATCCCCCCGCCCGACAGGTAGTCGTTGTGCAGGTGCGTCTCCAGGACGTACCTGACGTCGAGGCCGCGCTCGTCGGCGGCGTCGAGGAACCTGTCGACGTCGCGCTGCGGGTCGACGAGGATCGCGTGCCCGTCGTGCGCGAGCAGGTAGGACTGGTCGCCCAGGCCCGGCGTGCGGAAGCCGATAATCTCCATGGATACCCCCCGGGGTATGCGTGTGACAAAAAAGGGGGCCCGCTAGAACGGGCCCGGGATGGCGCTACGCGAGGGCCAGGAACAGTTTCTCCAGGTCGGCGACCTCCATGGGCGGTTCCTCGCCGCGCGCCTCGGCGGCCTGGCAGTGCCGCAGCCCCGTCGCGACGATCTTGAATCCGGCCCGGTCGAGCGCCTTGGACACGGCGGCGAGCTGGGTGAGGACCTTCACGCAGTCCTCGCCCTCCTCCATCATCGCGATCACCGCGCCGAGCTGCCCGCGCGCCCTGCGCAACCGGGTGACGGCGTCGCCGACGAGCTCCTGGTTCATCTGCATAAGTCCGAAAGATACCCCCGGGGGTACTAGATGCCAAATGCCGTTAAGTGTCGGACTTGGCCGCGCTTTGGACCGTTGTGATGTAGATCATGCCGAAGAACGCGCCTGTCAGAGATTGCTAACCGATCGGACAGTTATCGTGATCCTCATCGCCCGTTCCCCGTCAGGGACCGCGGGAAGGCTTCCGGACGCGGCGCAGCGGACCGCGCGCTACCGCACGCGGGCCCCCCGCCACCGCACCAAGACGCAAGCAACGCACTTGAGACGAAGTCACACTGAAACGCACTGAGAGAGGTTCTTCGGGGTGGCAGCTTCCCTCTACCGGCTCGGCCGGTTCTGCTTTCACCGGCGCGGCCGGGTCCTCGCCGTCTGGCTCCTCCTGCTCGCGGTACTCGGCGGCGCCGCCGCGCTGTTCCACGGGCCCACGTCCAACGCGTTCACCATGCCCGGCACCGAGTCGTACCGGGCGATGGACACCCTCGAGCGGGAGTTCCCGCAGGCCGGGGGCGGCACCGGCACCATCGTCGTGGCCTCCGCCGACGACGCGCCGCTGACGCCTAAGAAGGTCGCGCCGCTCGTCGCCGAGGCGGCCAAGGTGCCCGGCGTCATGGCCGCGCTCGACCCGTTCCAGGTCCAGGCCGTCTCGCAGGACGGCAGGTACGCGCTCATCAACGTCCAGTTCGAGACGACCGCGCAGGAGGTGACGGCCGCGCAGCGCGAGGCGTTCACCGCCGTCGGCGAAGCCGCCGAGGGCCTGCGGGTCGAGTACGGCGGCGAGGTGATGGGCTCGGAGATGGCCGAGATGGGGTCGACCGAGATCATCGGCGTCGCCGTCGCGGCGGTGGTCCTGCTCGTCACGTTCGGCTCGCTCGTCGCGGCGGGCATGACGCTCGCCAACGCGCTCGTCGGCGTCGCCGCGGGCATGGCCGGGCTGTTCGCGCTCAGCGGGCTCGTGGAGCTGAACAGCACGGTTCCGGTGCTCGCGCTCATGCTGGGCCTCGCCGTCGGCATCGACTACTCACTGTTCATCACCTCGCGCTACCGGCAGTACCTCGCCGAGGGGGTCGAGCCGCGCGAAGCCGCCGGACGCGCCACCGGAACCGCGGGCTCGGCCGTGGTGTTCGCGGGCGTCACCGTCGTCATCGCGCTCGCGGGGCTGTCCGTCGTGGGCATTCCGTTCCTCACCGCGATGGGCCTGGCCGCGGCCGGGACCGTCGCGCTCGCCGTCGTCGTCGCGCTGACGCTGCTGCCCGCCGTCCTCGGGTTCGCCGGGCCGCGCGTGCTGCACCGCCGCGACCGCAAGGGCTCGGCCAAGGAGCCCAAGGAGGGCTTCGGGTTCCGCTGGGGCCGCCTCGTCACGAGGTTCCGGGTGCCGGTCCTGCTCGTCGGCGTGCTCGCGCTCGGCGGGCTCGCCGTGCCCGTCATGGACATGCGCCTCGCCCTGCCGGACGCGAGTACCGCCGCCGAGGGCACCCACGCCCGCGACGCGTACGACCTCACCTCCGAGGGCTTCGGTCCCGGCTTCAACGGACGGCTCGTCGCGGTCCTGACCGCCGACGACAAGGCCGCCGCCGCGTCGGCCGCCGAGGAGGCCACGCGGCTCATCCAGGGCGTCGACGGCGTCCTTGCGGTCGCGCCCGCCCAGTTCAACGCCGACGGGACCGCCGCGCTCCTCGCCGTCATCCCGAAGGCGGGCCCGACGGACGCGACCACCGAGGACGCCGTGCACGCGATCCGCGCGAAGGTCGCCGACATCACCGGCGCGGACGTCGCGCTGACGGGCGTCACCGCCATCGGCATCGACGTCTCGCAGAAGCTGTCCGACGCGCTGCCGGTCTACCTGCTGCTCGTGGTCGGCCTGTCGCTGCTGCTGCTCATGCTGGTGTTCCGCTCGATCCTCGTGCCGCTGAAGGCGACCCTCGGCTTCCTGCTGACGGTCGGCTCGACGTTCGGGATCACCGTCGCGGTCTTCCAGCAGGGCCACCTCGCCTCGCTCATCGGCGTGGACACCCCGGGGCCGCTGGTCAGCTTCCTGCCGATCCTGCTCATCGGCATCCTGTTCGGCCTCGCCATGGACTACGAGGTGTTCCTCGTCTCGCGGATGCGCGAGGACTACGTGCACGGCGACACGCCGCGCCAGGCGACGGTCAACGGGCTCGGCCACAACGCCCGCGTCGTCACCGCGGCGGCGCTCATCATGATGTCGGTGTTCGGCGGGTTCGTACTGATCCCCGACCCGATCATCAAGTCGATCGGGTTCGCGCTCGCCGTCGGCGTCTTCATCGACGCGTTCGTCGTCAGGATGACCCTTGTCCCGGCCGTCATGTCGCTGCTGGGCAAGGCCGCGTGGTGGCTGCCGAAGGCCGTCGACAAGGCGCTGCCGGACCTCGACGTCGAAGGCGCGCGCCTGCCTTCGACCGACGTCCCCGCCGCCGAGGCGCGGACCCCGGTCGGCGTCGGCTGACCCGACCTCCTGTGCGGCCCCGGAAGCCCCGGCTTCCGGGGCCGCGCGCGTCTTCACGCGGGCCGCGCGCGGCCTTAGGGTGCGGGCGTGAAAGATCGAGCGACGCCCGTGCCGGTCCCGCTGCTCGCGGGCCGCAGGATCTGCCAGATCGGCATACTCGTGCCCGACCTCGACGCGGCGATCACCGCCTACTCCGGCATCTGTCCGAGTGACTCCTGGCGCCGCCTCGAACCGGACGGACCCCTGCCCGGCACCTCCTACCTGGGCGAACCCGGCACTTTCACCGCTCGGCTGGCCTTCGGCGGGGCCGACCCCGAGATCGAACTGATCCAGTCGCTGACCGGCCCAAGCGTCTACAGCACCTGGCTCGAGACCCGCGGCTACGGCGTCCACCACCTCGCCGTCTTCGTCGACTCCCTGGAAGACGAAACCGACCGCATGACCCGCGCCGGCTTCCCCCTGGTCCAGTCCCTCACAGGCTTCGGCCCACACCGCGACGGCGGCTACGCCTTCTACGACACGGTCGCCGCCCTCGGCCACTACACCGAGGCCCTCCGCCCCGCCACCCGCTGACCTCCCGCCACAAACCCCCGAAAAGTAGTGTAACCACCACCCAAAGTGACGATAGGTACATCAACGGCCTCCCCGCAGGCCACGGGGGAGGCCGATCAGCGCCCTCCCCGCCAACTGCGAGGAGGCCGTGCCTCCCCCGCACACCGCGAGGAAGGCGGTCAGCGGCCTTCCACGCGCTGCATGGGGGTCCTCTTCCTCGCGCGAGGAAGGTGGTCAGCGGCCTTCCACGCGCTGCGTGGGGGGTCCTCTTCCTCTCGCGAGGAAGGTGGTCAGCGGCCTTCCGCGCGCTGCGTGGGGGGCTCTTCCTCGCACCGCGAGGAAGGTGGTCAGTGGCCTTCCGCGCGCTGCGTGGGGGCCCTCTGCCTCGCAGTCCCGAAGGGACTGCGAGGTGGGGTTCGGGTGAAGGGGATCGGGCGTGATCGACGGTGGGGCGCGTACGCGGCTGCCCGCGGTGGCACGGCGCGAGCGCTACGGGACCTGGAAGGGGTCGGTCCTGGTGTTCGGGTTCGTCTGCCTTTGGGAGGGGTTCTGGCTCGGCTGGGACGCCCTCGTGCCGGGCCGCGAGGAGGTCGCCGCGGGCCAGCGGGTGAAGGTGTCGCAGTCGGTGTCGTTCACGCCCGCGCACGCCTGGTCGCTGTCGCGCGACCGCACCACCCCGGGCACCCAGGCGACGGTGACGCGCCGGTCGAGCGCGTTCACCGTGCGGCTGTCGCCCTGGACCGAAAGGCTCGACGCCAAGATCGCCCAGGAGCGCCGCATCCTGAAGAAGACCTCACGCGCCCGCGTGTTCGGCGGCGACCAGTCGTTCCAGACCGGCGGCGGCCTGTCCGGCGTCAGGTTCTACTACTCGGGCGTGCGCGGCGAGGGCCTGGTGTGGATGGGCTGGGAGCCGTCGGCCAGGACCGTCGTCACCGTGCGCGCCGGGAGCCCGCACGGCACGCTCCAGCGCCACCTTCCGGACTTCCGGCAGATGGTGGACAGCGTCCGGATCGGCGCGACGACATGACCGCGCTGCCCGGCCCGGCCAAGGACGACATGCCGCTCGGCGTCGACGGGTTCTTCCAGCCGCGCCGCGCCGCCTTCTGGCTTCTGCTGTTCTTCCTCGTCATCGGCGGGTTCTCCACCCTGGCGAAGATCCATCTCAGCTACGAGATCGTGCCGACCGCCGTGCTCGTCGGCGCGGTCGTCTGGACGCTGTACACGGTCCCGTTCGTGTGGTTCCTGCGCTCGCTCGACGTGTTCGAGCAGCACTCGCCGCTCGGCTTCGCGCTCGCGTTCGCCTGGGGCGGGCTCGGCGCGGTCCATCTCGTCATCCCGGTGAACGGCGCGGTGGAGTCGCTCGCGGCGAAGCTCGGCGGCCCGGAGTTCGCCGCCGCCTGGGGTCCCGCGCTCGCCGCGCCCACCAACGAGGAGCTGTTCAAGTACCTCGGGGTCGTCATGCTCATCATGATCGCGCGCGGCCAGTTCCCGACAGTCCTGTCGGTGGTCGTCACCGGCGCGACGGTCGGGCTGGGCTTCCAGGTGATGGAGGACCTCGTCTACACGGCCAACACCGCGATCCAGTTCCCCAGCACCAACCAGGTCGCGCCGGTCATCGTGATGCTCATCGTGCGCGGCCTGCTCGGCGGGCTGTGGAGCCACGCGCTGTACACCTCGATCGCCTGCTTCGGGCTCGGCTATCTCGTCGCGCGGCCGGACCGGCCGCTGGGGCGGCGGGTCGCGGTCGCCGTCGTGTTCTTCGCGCTGGCCTGGTCGGCGCACTTCTTCTGGGACTCGCCGCTGCTGCGCGGCCTCGGCGGCGGCGTCGTGGTGCTCGCGCTCGTCAAGGGCGTGCCGGTGCTCGTCGTCGGCTACGCCGTCTGGCACCTCGCCGGGCGCGAGGAGGGCCACCGGGTCCGCGCGATCACCGAGTCCTACCTCGACAAGACGCTCGTCGCGCCCGAGGAGATCGGCACGCTCGCCTCGTTCCGGGAGCGCCGCAGGGCGCGCAAGACCATGCGCTTCCGGCACGGCCGCTCGGCGGCCCGCTCGCTGCGCCGCCTCCAGCGCGCCCAGCTGAACCTGCTGCGGGTCTGCGGGCAGAGCGGCCCAGGACCGCAGGCTTGGCGAGCCGCCCAAGAGGTCCGCGCACTACGCGACGACCTCACCAACCGCACCAACGGCTTACCTGACCCCCCTCAGCGCGCGGGCGAGTCCACACCCTCAAGGGGCGCACCTAGACCTGGCGCGGGCCGTCCCGCGCGCGGGCGAGTCCTCGCGTTCGACGTCCGCACCCGGACCCGGCGCGGACCGCCCCTAGCGCGCGGGGGAGTCGACGCGTTGGCCGTTGGCGGCGAAGAAGAGGGCGCGGTCGAGGTCGACGGCGAGGTGGACCGGGGCGCCGCGGACCATGTCGCGCGCGACGCCCGCGCGGAACAGCAGGTCGGTGCGGCGGCGCTGCCCGGCCTTGCGCGGCTCCTCGACGGGCTCGGGCGGGCGGCGGCGCAGCAGGTTGCGCCACGGCCGCTCCTCCCGCTCGGAGGCCACGACGGGCTTGGGCCGCGCGCCGACCGCGTCGACGTCGACGCCGGGGATGTTCACCTCGGCGAACGCCATCCACTCGTGCCCGTGGAACTCCGCAGAGCGCAGCCGCGCGGTGAGGACGGGCCCGCCGGTCGGCTCGGTGACCGGCGTCAACGACTCGGCCCGCAGCCCGACGATGATCGGCCTGCCGTGGTGCGGCACGAACGCCTGCGCGCGCGGGTCGCTCCACGGCATGGTGAGCTGCTGGTCGCCGAGCGAGATCACGATGCCCTCCTCGCGCACCGCCCACGCGGTGCCGCCGAGCAGGTTGAGCTGCGGGCTCGACAGGAACGCCGCGACGAACACCGTCGCGGGGTCGTCGTAGACCTGCTGCGGGGTGCCGACGTCCTGCAGGACGCCGTCGCGCATGACGCCGATCCGGTCGGCGAGGGTCAGCGCCTCGATCTGGTCGTGCGTGACGTACACGGTCGTCGCGCCGAGGGACCGGACCAGGCCGCCGATCTCCATCCGCAGCTCGGTGCGCAGCCCCGCGTCGAGGCTCGACAGCGGCTCGTCCATGAGGAACACGCTCGGCTCGCGGACCATCGCCCTGCCCATCGCGACGCGCTGGCGCTGCCCGCCGGAAAGGGTCGCGGGCTTGCGGCCGAGCAGGCCGTCGAGGCCGAGCGCGCGGGCCATCTCCGTCACCTTCTCCGAGGACTCCTCGGGGTCCTCCTTGGCCAGGCGCAGCGGGAAGTTGATGTTCTCGCGCACCGAGAGGTGCGGGTACAGCGCGCCGCTCTGGAAGATCATCGCCACGTCGCGGTCGCGCGGCTCGAGGTCGTTGGCGTGCCTGCCGTCGAGCCACAGGTCGCCGCTGGTGATCTCCTCGAGGCCCGCGATCATCCGCAGCACCGTCGACTTGCCGCACCCGGACGGCCCGAGCAGCACGAACACCTCGCCGTCGCGGATGCGCAACCGCATCCCGTCCACCACCCGCTGCCCGTTCCCGAAGGACTTGCTGACGCCGTCGAGCACGATCTCGGCCATCACAACCCACCTAGCACCAGTGTTACCGAAGTCACAACCTAGGGCTCCCGCCGACAAAAGAAAAGATGCTGAATTCCGCTTGTACACGCGGGTTTCGTACATTTCACGACACATCGCCCGAACATGAGAGACATTCGGCTCTGCCTGCCCTAAACTCGCGTGCCCGTGGGCTCGCGCGCGCCGGGCTCACCGGACGGAACTGCCCGGCAAGGACGGCGCTGCGGCGCGGATGCGGAGAGCGGTATGAGCGAGCCGACGATGACGGTCGCGGCGGTCGGCGTGCACGTCCTCGACACCCACGTCGTCGGGATCACCGGCATCCCCGAGCGCTCCGACGGCCAGCTCGTGGACACCATCCGGTTCTCCGCCGCAGGTACCGCGGGCGGCACCGCACTCGTGCTGGCCAGGCTCGGCGCACGCGTCACATCGTTCGGCGCGGTCGGCGCTGACCCGATAGCGACGACCCTGCTGTCGCTCCTGGAGAGCGAGGGCGTCGACACCTCCGGACTCGTGCGCAAGGACGGGCTCCAGACGTCGGCGTCGGTCCTGCCCGTCCGGCCGAACGGCGACCGGCCCGCCTGGCACTGCATCGGCGCGAACGGCGCGTTCACCCTCGCCGACCTCGACCTCGCCGCGCTCGCCGGAATCGGCCACCTCCATCTGGGCGGCCCGGAGTTCCTCGGCGGCCCGGCGGCGGGGGAACTGCTCGCCCACGCCCGCTCCCTCGGCGCGACCACGTCGGTCGACGTGCTCGCCCCCGGCGACCCCGACATGCTCGCCTGGATCGGCGACGCGCTCCCGCACACCGACTACCTGCTGCCCAACGACGAGCAGGTCCTGGGCTTCACCGGCGCGCCCGACCTCGCCTCGGGAGCGCGCGCGCTGCTTGAGCGCGGCGTCGGGTGCGTCGCGGTGACCCAGGGCGCGAAGGGCGCGCTCGTCGCCTCGGAGGACGGGGTCTTCGAGGTGCCCGCGCTGCCGATCCCGTCGGACGAGCTCGTGGACACCACGGGCTGCGGCGACGCCTTCTCCGCAGGGTTCCTGCGCGCGCTCTCCCTCGGCCGCGACCTCGAGGCCGCCGCCCGCTTCGGCTGCGCGACCGCGTCACTCGTCGCGCGCGGCCTCGGCACCGACGCGGGGACCTACGACCTCAGCACCGTGCTGTCTTTGACGGACTGACCCTCACGGCGTGACGATCGGGAAGTTCGGATCGGGCTCGTCGAACAGGCCGACGAGGTCGCGCAGCACCCCAGGGTCGCCGGTCATCCCGATCTCCTCGACGCCCTCACCGGCGAGCAGCGCGAACAGCTTCGGCCGCGTCAGCGTCAGGGTGAGGTCCGCTCCCCCCTGCACCCCTCCCCTACGCGCCCGGTGCACCAGGACCCCGTTGGACAGCGTCATCCGGTACGCCTCACCGGTGTCGGTGAAGTCCCAGTCGATGGTCAGCGCCGAGTTCCACGCCTTGGGCCCGTTGATCCTGATGGCGAGCGAGTCGAACACCTGCGGCACGGAAAGCCCCTCGGCCATGCCGCCCGCGATGTCGTTCGGCGCGGGCCGCACGCCCTCGCGCAGCTCCATCGCGCCGGTCAGGTAGAAGTTGCGCCACGTGCCGTTCTCCGCGCCCTCACCGAGCCGCTGGTACACGTCGGCCAGCGCGCGCTTGGCTTCGGCGTTGGACGGGTCGGCGAAGACGACGTGGTTCAGCAGCGTCACCGCGAAGCGCGGATCGTCGGCCCCTGCGTAGTCGCGGGCCAGCGCGAGCACCTTCGACGAGCCGCCCATGCACTCCACGTACCGCCGCGCCTGCTCGCGCGGCGGGTGCTCCCACAGGTGGGCCGGGTTCCCGTCGAACCATCCCATGTACCGGTGGTAGATCGCCTTGACGTTGTGCGAGACCGAGCCGTAGTAGCCGCGCGCGGCCCAGGAGTTCTCCAGCGCGGGGGGCAGCTCGATCATCTCGGCGATCTCCGCGCCCGTGTACCCCTGGTTGGTGAGGCGCAGCGTCTGGTCGTGCAGGTACCCGTAGAGGTCGCGCTGGCCGGTGAGGAACGCGGAGATCTCCTGCGCGCCCCACGTCGGCCAGTGGTGCGAGGCGAAGGCGACGTCGCTGGAGGCCGCGAAGAGCTCGTTGGCCTCGTCGAGGTACCTTGCCCACACGCGGGCGTCGCGGACGAGCGCGCCGCGCAGGGTCTGCACGTTGTGCAGGTTGTGCGTGGCGTTCTCGGCGAGGCACAGCGCGCGGTGGTCGGGGAAGTGGAAGTTCATCTCCGCCGGGGCCTCGGTGCCCGGCGTGAGCTGGAACGAGATCCTGACGCCGTCCACCATCTCGACCTGGCCGGTGTGGGTGATGTCCCGGTTCGGCGGGATCAGGCTGATCCGTCCCGACGACGCGGTCTGGCCGAGCCCCGTGCCGATCATGCCGTCCGGGGCCTTCGGCAGCAGGATGCCCGTGTGGTAGACGCCGCGTCTGCCCATCGCGGCGCCCGCGTAGACGTTCTCGGCGACGGCGTGTTCAAGGAACCCGGCCGGCGCGAGGATCGGGACCCGGTCGGGGTTCCCCTCGGGGATGACGCCCTCGGCCCCGCCGAAGTGGTCGACGTGCGAGTGCGTGTAGATGAGGCAGGTGACCGGCCGGTCCCCCCGGTGCTCTCGGTAGAGCGCGAGCGCGGCGGCCGCGGTCTCGACCGACACCAGCGGGTCGATGACGACGACGCCGCGCTCACCCTCGACGAGTGTCATGTTCGACAGGTCGAGCCCGCGCACCTGGTAGATGCCGTCAGTGACCTCGTACAGGCCCTGTCTGGCGCACAGCTGCGACTGCCGCCACAGCGACGGGTTCGCCGTGTCCGGCGGCGGCCCGTCGAGGAACGCGAAGACGTCGCTGTCCCACACCACGCGGCCTTCGGCGTCGCGGACGACGCCGGGGGTCAGCGCGGCGATCAGGCCGCGGTCGGCGTTGGCGAAGTCGGCGCGGTCGGCGAACGGCAGAACACCCATACTCCGTCAGATCGCCGATCTCCGGCCCGGACAAAGCCCGCGAAAAGCAAAATTCGCCCGCGTCTCCCCGAGGCTGGGACGGGGATCGCCCTCCCCGGCCGCGCCGCCGGGGAGGGCTCGCCCGGCCGCGTGGTTCAGCGGTCGGGACGGAAGGGGAGGACCCGGACGACGTCGCTCGCGCCGCGCAGCCGTTTGGGCAGCTCGCCCGGCTGGCCCGTGGGCTCGGCCGCGTCACGCGCGGGCGGCGACAGCGTGACCGCGCCGGACTCCAGCAGGTCCGCGACGCCGCGCATCGTCACAAAAAGGCCCTTGCCCAGGGCGAACGCGAGGTCGCGTACCGTGCGCCTGCCGTTGACCGCGGCGAGGACCGGGTCGGCGGCGTGCGCGTCGGAAGCGCGCGCCGGGATCGCGGCGGGGGTCAGCCCGAGCGGCTGCCACTCGGCGGCCTCGGTGAGGCGGCGCAGCGTCTCGCCGACGATGTCGTCGCCGGTGAGGCCGGGGCTGAGGAACAGCAGCCCGCCGGTCGCGGCGGCGTCGAGCGGTTCGGCGGCGCAGGTGTGCACGCCGCGCAGCGCGAGCGCGAAGACCGCGTCGGCGAGCGCGGTCGCGGCGAGGATCTGCACGCCGGCCGAGCCGACCGCGCCCCGCGCGACGAGCGCCTCGGCCAGGCGGCCGTGCGGCGCGCCCTCGGCGAACGCGGCGGTCCAGTCGGCGTCGCTGACGCGGCCCGAGCGCAGCAGCAGCGACTCGGGGCCGGGCGCGGCGGGGGTCGCCGCCGCCACCACGCGCCCCTCGCGCAGCACGACGACGCCCGAGGCGGGCCCCTCCGCCCGCAGGACGCCGGTGAAGCCGTCCTTGGCACGCCGGTCGATGCCGGACAGCAGCACGCCCGTGGGCCTGCCGCGCGCGGCGTCGGGGGTCTCGCTCATCGCCTCACGGTTCCAGGAGCTCGGTAAGGCGCTGGACGGTCGGGCGGGAGCCGACGTGCAGCCGCGCCACGTCGAGGCCCTCGTCCCCGAGCACGACCATGAGGGCCTTGCGGCCGACGGCGTAGACGACGATGTGCCCGGTCGCGCAGCGCACGACGACCTCGCGCAGCTCGCCCATGCCGACCTCGTGGCCCGTGCTCTTGCCGAGGCCGAGGGTGGTCGCGGCGAGCGCGGCGAGGACGTCGGGGCGCGCCTCGTCGGTGTCGGCGACGATCAGCATGCCGTCCACGGACGCGACCGCGGTCTCGGTGACGCCGGGGACGTCGGCGCGCAGCGCGGTGAGCTCGCCGAGCACCGCCGGCTTGTCGACCTGCCTGGGCGGCCTGGGCTCGGTCACTGTCTTGTCGCTCACGACCGCGCTCAGACGGCGAGCTCGCGGGCGATCTTGCGCAGGGTGAGGCGGGCGAGCGCGAGGTTCGCCTTCTCCCGCTCCAGCGCGACGTACAGGAACAGCCTGTCCTCGCCCCGGTCGATGACGCGGATGATGTGGTACTGGGTGTCGAGGGAGATGAGGATGTCCTCGATGGAGTCCTCGATCTGGAGCGCCTTGAACGCCTTGACCTGGGTGCGGACGATGTCGGTGGTGACGGCGGAGGCGACGTCGAGGTCGAAGTCGCCGGTCACCTTGATGCCCAGCGGCATGCCGCTCTCGTAGTCGACGAGCGAGGCGCCCGCGGCTCCGTCGAGGGCCATGACCTCCTTGAGTGCCGTTTCGATGGACTGGCTCATGGCTGCTCCCTGCTGAAAGAACACGCGAAAGTGACCGCCCGGTAGCTACCTGGCGGTAACAAAGATCCGCTGGATGCCCGGATAGTAACGCAATCAGGAAATTGTTCAAAATTGAAGGAGTTTGTGAGAAGAATTCATCTCTTACGGGTCAGATGTGCGATATCGGAGTTGCACTCGACGCCGGAAAAGCCCGCACGAGCTGGGCCGATGGGCTTCCACGACCCGAGGGGACGACAGCCTGGGACGTCGTGGGGCCGTCAACGGGCGACGTCGCGGCGTCCGCATTAGTTGATCGTTGACGGGCCGGTTACTGGTGTCGGACGCCCCCACAAATGGCCGCGAAAACGGTCACGGAAAGGAACCGGCGAAGGCAGTTCCGACGCGCAGAGTCACGGACTCTTGCCCCGGAACGTGCCATGCGCGGAGCCGGAGCCGGGTAACGGACCTGCGTGGCTGTGAGAGACGTCTACATCGACGCGCCCCGCGAAAGCGTCTGGCGCACCCTCGCCGACGGCATGACCTACGCCGAGTGGGTCGTCGGCACGCGCGAGGTGCGCTCGGTCGACCCCGCCTGGCCCGACGTCGGCGCGGAACTGCACTTCACCGTCGGGTTCGGCCCGCTCGCGCTGCACGACCGCACGGTCGTACGGGTGTGCCGCCCCTTCGAGCGCCTTGAGCTGGAGATCAGCGCGGGCCTGCTCGGCACGGTCCGGGCCGCGATCCAGCTGATCGAGTGGGGCAAGGGCACCGTCGTCGTCCTCGACGAGCACCCCTTGCGCGGCGTCAGCGCCGGCCTGCACGGCCCGCCCACCGAACTGATCCTGCACCTGCGCAACCGCCTCGTCCTGCGCAAGCTCACCGAGGTCGTCCACCGCGCCGACGAGGCACGCAAAACCGGTCTCACCCCCCGCTGACCCTCAGACCTCAGGGCCGGAGAGCAGGCGTTGGAGGGCGGTGAGGGTGGGGCCGATGACGTGTCGAGCCAGGGGGGTCTGGGCGTGCAGGGCGGCGCGGGCGGCGTTGTAGCCGCAGCCGCCGTGGACGCCGCCGCCCGGGTGGGCGGAGGCCGACGCCAGGTACAGGCGGCGGATGGGCGTCTCGGGGCGGCCCGAGCCGGGGACCGGACGGAAGAACAGCTGCTGGTGGACGGCGGCGGTGCCGCCGTTGGTCGCGCCGCCGTCGAGGTTGGCGTCGAGGCCGTGCAGGGCGTCCGGGGTGAGGATTCGGCGGCCGACGACGCGTGAACCGAACCCGGGCGCGTACTTCTCGATCCTGCCCTGGAGCCGGTCGGCCATCTTCTCGGCGTCGGCCGCGTCCCAGGAGCCGGTGATCCCTGCGCCGCCCGCGTCGGCGACGACGGAGCGCGGCACGTGCGTGTACGCCCACACCGACTCGGTGCCGGGCGGCGACCTGTCGGGGTCGGCGGTCGTCATCTGGCCGACCAGCGCGAACGGGCGGTCGGGCACCCTGCGCGCGGCGAGCTGGGCGCTGTAGCGGGTGAGGTCGTCGACCCCGTCGGCGATGTGGACGGTCGCGGCGCGCGACGCGCCGGGCGACGTCCACGGCACCGGGTCCGACAGCGCCCAGTCGACCTTGAACGTCGCGTGGTCCCACTGGAAGCGGCGCAGGTCGTCGCGCAGCCGCGTCGGCAGGTGCTCCCACCCGACGAGCCCGCCGTAAAGGACGGGCGCGGACACCGCCGCGAGCACCGCACGCGACGCGCGCACCGCGTCCCCGTCGGCGGTGCGGACGCCGAGGGCGCGCCCGTCACGCACGACGACCTCGGTGACCCTCGCCCCGTACCTGATCGTCCCCCCGACGGCTTCGAGCCGCCGCACGAGCGCCGCGGTGAGCTCGCCCGCTCCCCCGCGCGGGACGGGCCAGCCGTGCCGCTGGCCGAGCATCGCCATCAGCCAGCCGAACGCCCCGGACACCGCCGCCTCGGGGAACAGGTCGGTGTGCAGGGCCGATCCGGCGAGCAGCAGCGGCCCGCCGGGGCCGGTGAACTCCTCCTCGCCGAGCCTGCGCACCGGCAGCGTGAGGAACCGCAGCGCGCGCAGCCCGCCCGCGGCCCGCAGCCGCAGCGCGAGCGACGCCCCCGACTTCAGGGGCGGGAACGGGGTCATGAGCGCGCCGAGGAGGTCGTCGCCGATCTCCTCCCACAGGCCCCACAGCCGCAGCCACGCGTCGCCGTCGCCTGGCCCGAAGGACTCAAGGCCCCTCGCCGTCCGCTCCGGGTCCTCCTCGAGGACCGCGCACCTGCCGTCAGGCAGGGGGTGGGCGAGCACGGCGGGAGAGCGCCGCCATTCGAGGCCGTAGCGTTCGAGGTCGAGTGAGCCGAGGGCGGGCGAGGCTACCCCGAGCGGGTAGAACGCGCTGCACATGTCGCTCACGTAGTCCGGGTGCGCGCCCCGGTCGCTGCGCACCGCGCCGCCCGGCGATTCCGCCGCCTCAAGGACCACCACGTCCCAGCCCGCCGACGCCAGCACGTTCGCCGCGACGAGCCCGTTGGGCCCCGCGCCCACCACCACCGCGTCGGCCATGGCCCGCCTCCCCCGATGCCGGGCCTCCCCCGATCCCCCCGAGGCCCCTTATCAGCGCCTACCCGCCCCGGGACGGCTCACGCCGAACGGGGCGGGACGAACCGTGCGTCAGACCCCGCGGACGGCGGCCGGCTTCGCCACGATCAGCGCGCCCGCCGCGACGTACGTGCAGACCATCCACGCGGTGAAGATGTAGGGGCCGAACTCCGGTCCGGTGAACCCCTCGCCGACCGCGGTGAAGATGACCCACAGGGCGCCGGCCAGCGGCAGGAACCGCAGCGGGCCCTTCCAGCGCGCGACCCTGATCACCGCGACGGCGCTCACGATCATCATCAGCTGGGACAGCGGCCAGGCCGGGTCGGTCACCGCCACCCACAGGGGCATCTCCTCGTAGGTGTCGTAGGGGATCGACCCGAGGTTGCAGATGATCGCGATGGGGAACAGCACGAGCGCGATGATGGGCAGCGCCTTGCCCTTGCGGTCGCCGGTCGCGCGCGACGCGAGCATCACCGCGGCGAGCGCGGCGAGGCCGACGAGGAAGGCGCAGCCGGTGATCATCTCGACGGGGGGCGGGACCGCGTCGTCGCTCTCGGGGACGCCGCCCGCGAACTGTCCCGCCGCCCAGATGAGCGGTCCCGCCACGAGGGCGAGCCCCGCGAGGCGGATGACCCCGTCGCCGGGACCTGTGGCCCCCGGCTGTCCCGGGGCCCCCTGTACCTGATGTCTTGCTTCCCGCTCCACGGACACCGCCGTGTCTCCCTTCCCGGCGGCACCCTGCCCCCGCTTCCTCCACGGTCCCGGGGGGCCGTCCCAAGCCGCCAGGGAGCGGCGCACGCGCGGAGTCCCTGGCCCGCCCCGGGACATTCGGGGGCCGGTGTCCCGCCGGGACCGGGATGGGCGCGGGTCAGTCCCGGTCGCCGCCCGGCGGCCTGGCGACCGCCTCGACGACGGCGAGGGCGAGCAGGACGAGCAGGGTGATGAGCAGGACCACGAGTCCCGTCGGGTAGTTCCAGAAGAAGAACACGAGGACCGCGCCGAGGACCACGCAGGTCCGCAGGAGCCTGCGGTGGTCGTACACCCAGCGGCTTCCGCCGTCGCGGCCGCGCAGCCGCCCCAGGCCCGCCGAGACCGTCTGACGGGTCCGCACGGCGGCCCCCGAGCGTCCGGTGGCGAACGCCGCGGCCGCGACGACCAGCGCGACGACCGCGACCATCCGCAGGGTCGAGCGCAGGAAGGCGATCAGGGCGTCGTAGACGCTTCCGGCGGCCGGGGTGCTCATGCCGCGCGCGGCGACGGCGTCGAGGAAGTAGGCGCGGCCCGCGAGCAGGGCGAGCGCGAGCAGCACCATCATGCCGACGACGCCGAGGGCCGCGGTGATGAGCGCACGGCGGTGGTTGTGCGCGGTGTAGACGCCCGCGGTGAGCAGGATGAGCGCCATGACCGGCAGCACCCAGCGCAGCGCGCCGAGGATCTGGTACCAGCGCTGCGCCCTGACCAGCGCGGGCCCGTCGAACACCGGGAACGTCGGGTGGACCTCGGGGATCGCGGCCGCCGCGCCGAGCCCTTCGGCGACCAGGCGCTGTTTGACCTGCTCGACGACGGGTCCGAGATCGAGCGTGACGGCGTCGCCCTCGGTCTTCAGCACCTCGCTCCCCCGCCCGGAAAGGACGGCTTCGAGCTGCACATGCGCCGCGCGGTTCGCGCGTGTCCACAGCGCCGCGAAGGAGTCGCTGCGGACGACCTCAAGGGCTCTGGCCCGTACGAACGACGTAAGCGCGCTCTCCACCGGCCCGGACAGGCCGTCGAGGCGGTCGCCCACGCGGTCGGGAAGGCCGCGGTCCTGAAGCGCGTCGATCCCCTCGGTGACGAGTCCCGGCACGTCGAGCCGGGTCACGATCTCGGCGGCGACCCTGTCGGCGACGGCGTTCTGCACGGCTGGGCTCTCGGCGAGCGGCGCGACGGTCGCGACATACCGGTCGGGGTCGGAGATCTCGCCCGCCGACCAGGCGGCGACGACCGCGAGCGGCGCGAGCAGGCAGCCGAGCACGATGAGCACCGCGGCCCCGACGGCGCGCGCGGTGTGGCCCGGCGGGCGGCGGCCCACCCGCAGCACGGCGATCTCGGACCGGAGCCGCGTCACCTCCTCGCGCAGCCCGACGAGTTCGGCGCGCTCCGCGGCGTCGAGCTGACGCGGCGGCGACGGCTCAGGTTCGGTCATGGGCACCCCCGCGTCAGTCCTCCGCAGTGGGTCTTCCTGGCCTGGGCCGCGCCGGAACCGCGCGGGGGCGATGCGGCCGCAGTCTTAGGCGAGCCGCCGTCTTCCTTGAAGGGTTATTTAACGCTTGTGGATTTCGCCCGATAAGTCGACCGGGTTAAGCAGAAGCATGGACGATTACCCGCTGCTCAACCTGTTCTGGACGATGCTCGTCTTCTTCTGCTGGATCATCTGGCTGTTCCTGCTGTTCCGGGTCTTCGCCGACCTGTTCCGCGACCACGGGCTGAGCGGCTGGGCGAAGGCGGCATGGACCATCGTGCTGATCCTGCTGCCGATGCTCGGGGTGCTCATCTACCTGATCGTCCGGGGCAGCGGCATGGCGCGGCGCGACAGGGCCGAGGCGCACCAGCGCGAGGAGCAGTTCCGCTCCTACGTGCGCGAGAACGCGCAGACGACCCCGAGCCCCGCCGACGAACTCGGCAAGCTCGCCGACCTCAAGGAGCGCAACATCATCACCACCGACGAGTACGAACGCGCCAAGTCCAAGATCCTCGCCGCCTGACGCTCAGCTCGTCAGCGGGGCGAGGTAACGCCCGAGGACGTGCTTCAGCTCGGTGGTGAGCGGGCCGCGCTCGGCCTCGGGGGCCCCGGTGACGAGCGGGACCATCGCCTGGAAGACCTGGATGAGGACGCGCGCGGTGCGCGTCCTCTCCGGCTCGGCGAGGTCGGGCGCGCGGTCGGCGACGATGCCGAGCACCCTGCCGAACAGCGCCTCCTGGATCGGGCGCGCCGCCTCGGCGAGCCCGGCGGGCATGTCGGGTCTGGCGAACAGCGCCTTGAAGCCGGGGTTGGCGATGTTGAACGCGACGATCGGGTCGATGACGCGGTCGAGCAGCTCGGGCAGGGTGAGCGCCGAGGCGTCGACGCCCTCGAACGCGCGCGCGTGCGCCTCGCGCATCTGCGCGGTGAACCGTTCGGCGAGCGCGGTCGCGATCGCCTCCTTGCCGGTGAAGAACTGGTAGAGCGACCCGGGTGAGACGCCCGCCTCGGCGGCTATCGCGTTGGTGGTCGCGGCCTCGTACCCGGATCTGGCGAACACCGCGGCGGCGGCGTCGAGGATCTGCGCCATCCGCTGCTCGCCGCGCGCCTGTCTGCGGCGCACCGGCCGCCCCGTCACGTCCTCGGCCACGGCTCCTCCTGCGATGTCGGGAAATGCGGAACGCCTTGAAAACACGAGCAATCACTCGTATTCTGCGGACGAAAACACGAGTGAACTCTCGTAAATCTATCAGGGGGACGCATGCTCAGCCGTCTCATCACCCGCCGGGCCCGCTGGATCACCGCCTGCGGGCTCGCCCTGCTCGTCCTCGCCGGGGTGGTCGGGGCGGGCACCGTCAACGCGCTGTCGCTCAACCGCTTCGAGGCGCCGGGGTCGGAGTCGCTGCAGGCCCGCGAGGCCATGGCCGCGCGGCACGGCACCGGAAGCCCCAACCTCGCCCTGCTCGTCACCGCCAAGGGCGGCGACGTGAACGCCCCCGAGGTCGCCGCGGCCGGAGCCGAGCTCACCACACGGCTCGCGGACACCCCGGGCATCGGCGACGCCTGGTCCTACTGGAGCCGGGACCGCCCCGACACCCTGCGCAGCCGCGACGGCTCAAGCGCGCTCGTCCTCGCCTGGGCCCCCGGCGACGCCGACCAGGTGCGCCGCGACCTGCTGCCCGACCTCGCGCCGAGCCTGGCCCGCGACGACGCCGTCGTCAGGGTCGAGGTCGGCGGCGGCGACGAGGTCTTCCGGCAGGTCATGGCCCAGGCGAGACAGGACTTCCTGCGCGCCGAGCTCATCGTGGTGCCGCTCGTCCTGCTGCTCCTGTTCGCCGTCTACCGGCGCTGGTCCGCCGCCCTCGTGACGCTCGGGGCTGGGCTGTTCGCCGTCCTCGGCTCGCTCGCCCTCATGCGCGGCATGCTGCCGTTCGTCGAGCTGTCCACGTTCGCCTCCAACATCGCCCTCGTCATGGGCATAGGGCTCGGCGTGGACTACGGGCTGTTCATGGTGTTCCGCTACCGGGAGGAGCTACGCGCCGGGTACGACGTGCCCGAAGCCGTCGCAAGGACCGTCAGAGGGGCGGGCCGCACTGTCGTGTTCAGCGGCGCGACGGTGGCGGCGTCGCTGTCTGTGCTGCTGGTGTTCCCGTTCCCCTTCCTCGCCTCCTTCGCCTACGCGAGCGTCGCCGTGGTGCTCTCGGCGATCTTCGCCGCGGTGGTCCTGCTGCCCGCCGCGCTCATGCTGCTCGGCCGCCGGGTCGACCGGCCGTCGCCGCCGCCCGAGCGCGGGTTCTGGCACCGGACCGCGCTGCGGGTCGTGCGGCGGCCCGTCCTGTACGGCGGGGCCGCGCTCGCGCTCGTCCTCGCGCTCGGCGCGCCGTTCCTCGGCGTTGAGTTCGGCCTGCCCGACGACAGGGTGCTGCCGTCGTCCGCGCCCGCGCGCCAGATGTACGACAAGATCCGCGACGGGTTCGTCGCCGAGGAGGCCGACGCCGTCGCCGTCGTCGCGGCCGAGGGCACGCCGTCGTCGCAGACCGGCCCGTACGCCGAGGCCCTGGCACGGCTCGACGGGGTGCTGCGGGTCGACCCGTCGCCGGACGGGACCCTGCTGCGCGTGGTCTTCACCAGCGAACGGCTCGAAGCCGACGCCACGGGTGCGGTCGCCGAGGTGAGGGCGGTGCCCGCGCCGTTCGAAAGGCTGGTCGGCGGCTATCCGGCCGAGCTCACCGACTACCGCGACGGGGTCACCGCGCGGCTCCCCCTGGTCGGCGGGCTCATCGTGCTCATCACGTTCGTGATCCTGCTGGCCATGACCGGGGGCGTGATCGCCGCGGTCAAGGCGTCGGTGCTGAACCTGCTCAGCCTCAGCGTCATGTTCGGCGCGCTGGTGTTCGTCTTCCAGGACGGCAACTTCGCGGGCCTGCTCGGCTTCACCCCGACCGGCACTATCGAGCCGAGCATCCCGATCCTGATGTTCTGCATCGCCTACGGGCTGTCGATGGACTACGAGGTGCTGATGCTGGCGCGGGTGCGCGAGGAGTACGACCGCACCGGCGACGCCGTCGCCGCGATCCCCCTGGGCATCGCGCGCAGCGCCCCGCTCATCACCGCGGCCGCCCTGATCCTCGCCGCGTCCTTCGCCACCTACACGACCGGCGGCGTGGTGTTCCTCAAACAGCTCGGCCTCGGCATGGCCCTGGCCGTCGTGGTCGACGCGACCCTCATCCGAGGGGTCCTCGCGCCCGCGCTCCTGCGCCTGGCGGGCCCGGCCAACTGGTGGCCGCGTGCGCCGCGCACCCCCTCGCCGGACAAGGACGCGCCCGACGTGTCCCTCGTGGCGTGACCACCGCGTCCCGGGGGCGCGACCCCCGGGACGCGGCTCGGCTCAGGTGACGGCCGCGCGGACCCTCGCCGCCTCACGGTCGGCGTAGGGGTTGCTGACGCCCTCGCGGGAGCCGCCGAGCTTGGCGCGGATGTGGTCGGCGACGGTGATCGGCGGGTACGGCGTGCCCGTCCCTTCCAGCGACGGGAGCGTGCTGACGATCGCGTCGATGTTCCCGTCGTGGAAGTAGGCGGCCGAGCGGCGGCGGCGGATCGCGCCGTCCACGACCGGCGGCTTCACCCGGTGCAGCGTGGACGTCCACGCGTCGTTCGTCCAGCGGGCCATGAGGTCGCCGAGGTTCACCAGGAGCGCGCCCTCGGCGGGCATGACGTCGTGCCACCCGCCGTCCTGCCCGAGGACCTGGAGACCCGCCTCGCGGTCGGCCCACAGGACCGTGACGATCCCGTAGTCGGTGTGCTCGCCCATGCCGGTGAGGTCGCCGTCGAGGACGACCTCACCGGGCGGGAGCGCGTAGTTGTTCATCCGGAGCACGTCGAGGGAGTGGCCGGTGAACGCGGCGAAGTAGCCGGGATCGAGGCCGAGCGCGTCGGCGAAGACCGTCGTCAGGGTGCGGGCGACCCGCGCGGCCTCGGCGAAGTACGCCTCGACGGACTCGCGGAACTCCGGCAGTTCTTCAGGCCACAGGTTCGGCGCGTAGTCGTCGGCGGGCAGGTCGCGACCCGGGTAGGCCGACGCCGGCACGCCCACGTTGAACGCCTCGAAGAAGTCGTTCATCCGGTCGGCCGCCTCCACACCGAGGCTCAGCGACAGCGACTCGCTGCGCGGCGGCGTGTAGCCGCGGTTGATCCGCGGCGGCGCGCGGAACCCCTTCTTGACGTCGAGGTCGAGCCCGAAGAACGCGTCGATCGCGCCCTTCAGCCCCTCGATGACGGCGTCGGGCACGCCGTGCCCGACGATCTGGACGAAGCCCACGGTCCGGCACGCGTCGTCGAGCCGTCGCGCGGTGTCCGCCCGCGCCTCGGGACTCCCGCCCCCGACATAGGGGGACAGGTCGACCACGGGAACCGCGAATTCAAGCATGGCGTTTTCGGGCATAGAGGAGCCGCCCATCAGTCCTTCCTTCCACGGCCGCGCGCTCGCGCCCCGCCGCGTCCCCAAGTCAACCCGCGCGGACGGCCGCGCAGGTTGCGGGCGGGTTAACGCTCCCCCGCACCGCACCGGCACACTTGCCTTGCCTGCGTCGTCAGGGAATGCACATCGTTAAGGAGGGGGACTTAGTGTCTTTTGTGGTGAAGGTGCGCGATGCCGAGCTCGTCCCGGCCGAGGACGGGACCGCCAGCAGGGAACTGCACAGCGCGGGCGGCGTCGACCGGGGCATCTGGGAGATCGGGCCCGGCGTGGCGACCGACGTCGAGGCCGACGAGATGTTCGTCGTCATCGAGGGCCGCGCCACGATCGAGATCGAGGGCGGGCCGACCCTCGAGGTGGGCCCCGGCGACGTGTGCGTCTTCGACAAGGGCGCGCGGACCACGTGGCACGTCCACGAGCGGCTGCGCAAGGTCTACCAGATCACCCGCTGACGTCCGGGCGCGGCCGGGGGCGCTTGGGAGACCCGAGCGCCCCCGGGCCGTCCCGTCGTGGGGGACGGCCCGGCCCCGAACTTCCTCGCATAACCCCGCACAACCCCCGCCCTTGCGGTGACGCGCTTGATCCGGGGACCTTCGCGTGGCAATAATGAAAACGGTTTTCATTTCGAGGGCTTCCGGGGGAAGTCCTCGCCCTACCGAAGGAGAGAGCATGTCGCTCACGGTGCCCGCGGACCTCGCCGAACGCGCGCGGACGGGGGAGGTCGACGACGCCGCGTTCCTCGCGTGCGTCCGCGACTCGCTGCCGTACGCCTGGACGCTCATCAGCGGCGTCGTCGGCGAGCTGCGCGCCGGCGAGGCCGAGTTCGCCGACAACCAGGTCCCGCCGCCGGACGAGGAGGCGCGCGGCCAGCTGCTGCGCGCGCTCGCCAGCGACGCGATGCGCGGCGCGCTGGAGCGCCACTTCGGCGTCCGCCTCGCCTTCCAGAACTGCCACCGCGTCGCGGCCTTCCGCCCCGACGCCGCCGAGGCCCTCACCCGCTTCACCTCACCGCGCGCCCAGCTCCTCAACCAGAGCCCCGACCTGGTCGACTGCTGACCCGGCCGACGGCCACATCCCGGAGGGCGGGCGTCAAGCGCCCGCCCTCCGGGCCCCTGAACACAGTCTGCGGTGGGCCAAGGTTCGGCCACGGGCGGAGCGGGGGCGGGGGGCCGGGGTATCGCTTCGGCTGCGGCGACGGTGCCGGGAGCGGGAGGCGGTGCGGATGAGGCTTGTGGTGGACCTCAACCGGTGCCAGGGGTACGCGCAGTGCGCGTTCCTCGGCCCGGACGTGTTCCGGTTGCACGGGCAGGAGGCGCTGCTCTACGACCCGGTGGTCTCGGCCGAGCGGCGCGAGCAGGTGCTGGCGGCCGCGGCGGCCTGCCCGGTCCAGGCGATCCTCGTGGACGCGCCGGGCCTGAAGGAGGTCGATCCGGTTGTCGGCTGACGGGATCGACAGGATCGTCATCGTCGGCGCGTCGCTCGCGGGCCTGCGGGCCGCCGAGGCGCTGCGCGACGAGGGCTTCACCGGACGGCTCACGCTCATCGGCGACGAGCCGGTGCCCGCCTACGACAGGCCGCCGCTGTCCAAGCAGGTCCTGCTGGGCCAGGTCACCCCGGACGCGACGGCGCTGCCGCACACCCGCGACATCGACGCCCAGTGGCGGCTCGGCGTCGCCGCGACGGGACTCGACCTGTCCCGCAAGGCCGTGCTGCTCGCCGACGGCACGAAGGTCCCCTTCGACAAGCTGCTCATCGCCACAGGGACCCGCGCGCGGCCGTGGGTCAACGCCGCCGAGGCCGCCCTCGAAGGCGTGCTCACCTTGCGCACGGCGGACGACGCCGAACACCTCGCGCGGCTGCTCGACGCGCGGCCCCAGCGCGTCCTCATCGTCGGCGCGGGCTTCACCGGCTCGGAGATCGCCTCGGCCTGCCGGGAACGCGGCCTCGCGGTGACCGTCGCAGAACGCGGGCAAGCCCCTCTGGTCGGCGCCTTGGGCGGCGTCGTCGGCGACGTGGCCGCCCGGCTCCAGCGCGCGCACGGGGTCGACCTGCGCTGCGGCGTCACCGTCACCTCGCTCGAAGGCGACGAGGCGGGCAGGCTGTGCCGCGCCCACCTGTCCGACGGCACGGTCCTCGACGCCGACGTCGCGGTGATCGCGCTCGGCGCGCTGCGCAACACGGGCTGGCTCGAAGGCTCCGGCCTCGCCGCGGGCCCGCGCGGCATCGCCGCCGACGCCGCCTGCCGCGCCTTCGACCACCACGGCATCGCCACCGACGACATCTTCGTCGCCGGGGACGTCGCGCGGATGCCGCACGCCCTGTTCGGCTACCAGTTCCTCAGCCTCGAACACTGGGGCAACGCCGTCGAACAGGCGAGGCTCGCCGCGCACAACATGCTCGCCGACGGCCCGGACCGCCGCCCGCACCTGTGGATACCGGCGTTCTGGTCGTCGCAGTTCGGCGTCAACATCAAGTCGGTCGGGGTGCCGACGATGGGCGAGGAGGTCGTCGTCACCCAGGGCTCCCTGGAAGAGGGCAGCTTCGTCGCCGCCTACGGGCACCGCGGCCGCGTCATCGCTGCGGTGAGCTTCGACCACGGCCGCTGGCTCGACTTCTACACCGGGCTCATCGAGAGCGCCGCGCCGTTCCCGCCCGCGTTCACCGGGGTGGACCGGCCGCCGCCCGGGACCTCGACCGTCCCGTCGGGCTTCCCCGACCCGTCCGTGCCGAGCCACGGGCCGACCGTCACCGTCAGCGGCTACGCGCCGAGCGAGCGCCGCATCACCTTCACGCCAGCCCCGGCCTGAGCCGGGCCGCACAGCCGAGGACCCATGACTTCCGCAGACACGCTCCTGCGCGCCATCGCCGACCCCGCGAGCCGCGCCGACCCCTACCCGCTCTACGACGACCTGCGCCGCACCCCCGTCGTCAGGCAGGAGGACGGCGTCTACACCGTCTCCACCTACTGGGAGGTCAGGTCGCTGCTGAACGACCCGAGGATGAGCTCGGAGACCAGGCCGCCCGCCGTGGGCACGCCGGGGCCGTCCAAGAGCTTCCTGCGGCTCGATCCCGCCGAGCACGACAGGGTGCGGCGCATCGTCACCCGGCCGTTCGGGCCGCCGCACACCCCGGGCCGCGTCTTCGCCATGCACGACGGCATGGCCGGGGCCGTCAAGGGGCTCATCGACGCGTTCGACGGCAAAGACGCCGTCGACGTCGTGGACGACTTCGCCTACCCGTTCCCCATCTCGGTGATCTGCCGTCTGTTCGGCGTGCCGCTCGAGGACGAGCCGCGCTTCCACCTGTGGACCGAGTCCCTGCTGGGCAACGCCGACCTCGGCACCGGGGCCGCGCCCGACCCGAAGCTGATGGACGCCGAGACCGCCAAGGTCGAGATGGGCACCTATCTCGCGGAACTGTTCGACAAGCACCGCAAGTCCCCGGGCGACGACATGTTCTCCGCCCTGGCCACCGACGACGGCCCGGACGGGCGGCTCACCCCGCCCGAACTCGTCGCCAACGCGTTCCTGCTGCTCATCGCGGGCCATGAGACGACGGTCAACCTCATCGCCAACGGGGTGCTGACGCTGCTGCGCAACCCCGACGCGCTCAAGCGGCTGCGCGACCATCCCGACCTCGTGGTCCCGCTGGTGGAGGAGCTGCTGCGCTTCGAGCCGCCCGTGCAGTACCTGCCGAACCGGCGCACCCTTGACGACATCGAGGTCTGCGGGACGGTCATCCCGCGCGGGGCCGACGTCAACCTGATGCTCGCCGCCGCCAACCGCGACCCGAACCGCTTCGCCGACCCCGACCGGTTCGTGCCGGACCGGCCCGACGTGCAGCACCTCGGGTTCGGCCTCGGCATCCACTACTGCTTCGGCGCTCCGCTGGCCAGGATGGAGACCCGCCTGGCCCTGACGGAGTTCGCGCGCCGGGTGAAGAATCCTGAACTCGTCGCCGATCCACCGCCTTACCGGGTGAATCCGGTACTGCGCGGGCCCCGCCATCTGGAGGTTTCCTTCCGCTCTCTCAAGAGCTGATTCCACATCGGCGAATTTCCACATCTTTACTCCTGTCAAAACCGGAAGATCTGCCATTGACCGGTGCGTGGGGCGGGCGGAGTCTGAAACCGCTTCACGGGGTGACTCGTGTGCTTCGAGTTCTCCCCGTAACCCCCCATGACAGGAGAAGCGATGAGGCGCACGCTGATCTCGGCATGTGCCGCGGTCGTCGTGGGCGCGTCGGCGGTGGTGGCCGTGACGGCCCCCGCCACCGCGGCCCCCGACCCCGGCGCGGACCGGATCCAGGTGTTCACCGGCAAGATCACGCCAGAGCAGCTCCAGAGCCTGCGGGCCCTCGGACTCGACCACGAGGACATCGCGCTCGGCGCGCAGGCCGACGGCAGGATCGAGGTCGAGGTCGTCATGAGCGCGCTCAAGGGCGCGGCCCTGGCGGCCAAGGGCGTGCCCATCGCGCCGAAGCCCGTGGCCAAGGCCAAGGCGGCGGCCGCGGGCGACGGCGTCTACCGGCCCTACAGCGGCGCGGGCGGCATCCGCGCCGAGCTGCTGGCCGCCGAGACCAAGTACCCGGACATCGCCGACGCCGTCGACCTCGGCAAGAGCGTCAACGGCAAGCCGATCACCGCGGTACGCGTGACGAAGGGCGCGCGCAAGCAGCCGCTCAAGAGCTCGCGGCCGTCCGTCGTCTTCCAGGGCACCCAGCACGCGCGCGAGTGGATCACCACCGAGAACGTGCGCCGCCAGCTCCAGTACTTCCTCGCCCAGTACGGCAAGAACGCCGAGATCACCAAGCTTGTCGACACCACCGACCTGTGGTTCCTGCCGGTCGTCAACGTGGACGGCTACGACCACACGTTCACCGAGGGCAACCGCCTGTGGCGCAAGAACCTGCGCGACAACGACCGCGACGGCGTCGTCACCACGCTCGACGGCGTCGACATCAACCGCAACTTCCCCCACAAATGGGGTTGGGACAACGAGGGATCGTCGCCCGCGATCGACAGCGAGACGTTCCGGGGAACCCGTCCCGCCTCCGAGCCCGAGACCAAGGCGCAGAACGACTTCGTCAAGAAGATCAGGCCGAAATACGTCATCAACTACCACTCGGCAGCCGAACTGCTGCTTTACGGGAACGGCTGGCAGCAGCAGACCCCGACCCCCGACGACCGGATCTTCGAGGCGCTGCTCGGCGACGACGCCCACCCTGCCGTCCCCGGCTACGACCCCGACCTCGGCGCGGAGCTGTACATCACCAACGGCGACACCGACGGCCACTTCACCAACGCCTACGGCGCGCTCACGATGACGCCCGAGATGTCCACGTGCGAGACGGCGAGCGAGGTCGACCCGAACGACCCGTGGGACCCCGCGGCGTGCGAGAGCGTCTTCAACTTCCCCGACGACGAGGGCCTGATCCAGCAGGAGTTCACGAAGAACCTCCCGCTGGCGATCGCCACGGCCAAGTCCGCGCACGACCCCGACGACCCGGTCTCGGTCGTCGGCAGGACCGCGCCCGACCTCGTCATCGACCCCTTCCCCGTCTCCCACGGCACGAGCCAGCCCGTCGCCGTCGAGGCCAAGCGCGCGCTCACGAAGCTGCGGCTCAACTACCGGATCAACGGCGGCCCGGTGAAGCAGGCCAACGCCAAGGAGTGGAAGGGCGGCGAGCGGTACGGCGACGAGAACGCCATCTACTACGCCGAGTACAGGGCGACGGTGAAGGCCAAGCCGAAGGACAAGGTCGAAGCCTGGTACACGGCCAAGAAGGGCGGCAAGGACGTCTCCAGCGCCAAGTTCACGTACACGGTCGCGACGGACATAGGCGGGAAGGTGCTCGTCCTCGCCGCCGAGGACGTCACGGGCATCAGCCCTGTCCAGGGCGTCACGAGCGCCAGGTACGCGGGCTCGTACGAGGCCGCGGTGAAGGCCGCCGGATACACCTCGGACGTCTACGACCAGGACGCGCACAACGCGTCACCGCACCCGCTCGGCGTGCTGGCGCACTATGACGCCGTCATCTGGGAGACCGGAGACGACATCATCCCGCGCGCCCAAGGACAGGTCCCCGGGACGGCCTCCAAGAAGGCGCTCGCCACGCAGCTCGCCGTGCGGGACTACCTGAACGAGGGAGGCAAGCTGCTGTACACCGGCAAGTACGCGGGCTTCGCCGAGGGCGCGAACGGCGCGTACTTCTACGAGCCCGACGCCGCCGACCCCGAGTGCACCGTGCCCGACGACCCGCCCTGCCTGCCGCTGGTGAACGACTTCCTCCAGTACTACCTGGGCACCTACACCTACGTGAGCGGCACCGGCGGCGACGAGACCGGCGCGCCCTACCCCGTCAAGGGCGGGTCCGGCAGGTTCAAGGGGTTCGCGGGCGTGCTCAACGGCGGCGACTCCCCCGGCAACCAGGACCACGCGGCCTCGCTGCTCACCACGTCGAGCTTCCTGCCGCCGCGCGACTTCCCGCAGTTCGCCGGCGCGGCGGCGCTCGGCTGGGACCGTCCCGGACCCGGCCCGTTCGACCCGAGGACCGGCGCGAACTACGTCTACAGCCAGAACGCCGACGTCTCCTACAAGCGCCTCACCCGGACGATCGACCTCACCGGCAAGGCCGACGGAACCCTGTCGTTCCAGACGTCGTTCGACGTCGAGGCCGACTGGGACCAGTTCTTCGTCGAGGCGCACACCGTCGGCGCGGACGACTGGACGACGCTGCCCGAGGCGGGCGGCGCCACGAGCCAGGAGACCGGCGAGAGCTGCGCGGCGGGCTGGCGCGTCCTGCACCCGCACCTGAACCACTACCAGGGCGCGGACTGCTCCCCGACGGGCACGACCGGCGCGTGGCACTCGGCGTCCGGCCAGTCCGGCGGCTGGCACGAGTGGACGTTCGACCTGTCGGCCTACGCGGGCAAGCAGGTCGAGGTGTCCATCTCCTACGTCAGCGACTGGGGCTACCAGGGCATCGGCGTGTTCGTCGACGACGCCAAGGTGACCTCCGGCGGCGCGACCCTCGCCGAGACCTCCTTCGAGGACGGCCTTGGCGGCTGGACCGTCTCCGGGCCGCCCGAGGGCTCGGCGGCGGCCGCCAACGACTGGATCAGGACCGCGCTGGCCTTCGAGGAGGGCGCGGGCGTCGCCACGAAGGACACCGTCTACCTCGGCTTCGGGCTTGAGGGGTTGAACTCGGCGGCGAGCCGGGCCGACCTCGTCAAGCGGTCGCTGCGGCACCTGCTGCACTAGCCGGAGCGCGCTGAGCGAGGGTCCCTCCCGGAAGCCGTCCGGGAGGGACCCTTTCCGTGACGGTTTTCCTTGATCACTCTTGGATCACAGCGGTTGCGGGGCCCGCGCGCCGGGTGTTGGGTGGCGGGGATATGGACGAGCAGAGTTTGGCCGGCGGGAACACCCTCGGCCTTGTGCGGGTGGGCGACACAGTCCGCCGCCCGGCGCACGACAGCAGCCCCTATGTCCGGGACGTCCTGCTGCATCTGGAAAAGGCCGAGTTCGCCGGCTCGCCCCGGCTGCTCGGCGAGGACGAGCACGGCCGCGAGATCCTCACCTACATCCCCGGCGAGACCGTCAAGGACGACGCCCCCGTCTCCGACGCCAGGCTCAAGTCGGCGGCCCGGCTGATCCGCGCGTTCCACGACGCGACCGCGGGCGCGCCCGTCGCCGACGGCGGCGAGGTCGTCTGCCACGGCGACCTCGGCCCGCACAACACGGTGTTCGACGGCGAGCTGGCGATCGGCCTCATCGACTGGGACGACGAGCTCGCGCCCGGCACCCGCCTGCACGACCTCGGGCACGCCGTGTGGTGCTTCGCGAACGTCGCCGACCCCGGCTGCGCGATCGCCGAGCAGGCCCGCCGCACCGCGCTGTTCTGCGCGGCGTACGGCTGGGACGACCCCGCCGCGGTCCTCGCCGAGATCACCGCGCGCTTCGAGCGCACCCGCGACGCCCACCGCGCGGCGGGCAGGACGGCGGCCGAGGCGGTCTTCGCCGACCTCGCGTCCTGGATGCGGGCCCGGCTGCCGGAACTGCGCGCCGCCCTGCGGTGACCGCGGCGTGCCGGACGCCAGCTTCAAGACACCTTGAAGTGGCTGGCGTCAGCGCACGCGCCGTGTTCTGCTTGCTCGCTGTGCTGCTCTCTGCCTTCTCACCGCTGCCGACGCCCTCGGCGGCCCACCCGCGCGACAACGGCCTGCGGGTGGCGACGTACAACGTCCACGCCGGATCGGGTTCCGACGGGGTCTTCGACCTCCCCCGCCTGACGGCGGCGCTGCGCAAGCTCGACGCCGACGTCCTCGGCCTCCAGGAGGTCGACGTCCGCTGGGGCGACCGCAGCGGCTGGCTCGACCTCGCCGGGGAGCTCGGCAGGACGCTCGGCATGAGCGTCCACACCGGGCCGATCTACAGCCTCGACCCGGTCACGCCGGGCGGCCCGCGCCGCGAGTACGGCAACGCCATCCTGTCCCGGCACCCGGTGACGGCGACGGAAAACCATGAGATCACCCGCCTTTCCACCCAGACGCCCGATCCATCCCCCGTCCGCGCGCCGGGTTTCCCCGAGGCGGTCATCGACGTGCGCGGCACGCCCGTCCACGTGTACGCCACCCACCTCGACTTCAGGCCGGACCCGGCCGTGCGGCGCGCACAGGTCGCCGACATGCTCGCGGTGCTCGGCGACGGCGGCGGCGCGGCACGCGTCCTGATGGGCGACTTCAACGCCGAGGCCGACGCGCCCGAGCTCGCCCCGCTCTGGACGGCGTTCACCGACGCGTGGACGGCCGCGGGAACCGGGCCTGGCGCGACCTACCCGGCCGCCGACCCGCGCGAGCGCATCGACTACGTGACGGTCTCCGGCCGGGTGCGCGTGGCTTCGGTCGAGGTGGTCCGCGCCGACGCCTCCGACCACCTGCCCGTCGTCGCCGACCTCGTCATCGGCTGACGCCCTGGGCCGCCCGGGCGCGACCGGGCGGCCCGCTCACCCGGGATCGGTGGGGAAGCGGGTCCGCGCCGTCGCCGAGGGGGTCGGGATCAGAACGAACTGCGCGCCCTGCGGGTCGGCGAGCGCCACGCCAGGCCCGTAGGTCGGGTCCTCGAAGGAGGCGATGCGGGACGCGCCGAGCTCCTCGGCGAACGCGGCAGCGGCGGCGACGTCGGGGACGGCGAAGTGCGCGAGCCAGGCGGACAGGGCCTCGGGCGGGATCTCGGGGCGGATCGGCAGCATGCCCGCGACGACCCTGCCCCCGACCGTCCAGCGGACGCGGTCGCCCTCGCGGGCTTGTCCCCAGCCGAGCACGCGCGGGTAGAACGCCGTCGCGCCCGCGGTGTCGCGGGTGAACAGCTCGGTCCACGCCCAACTGCCCGGCTGCCCGTACAGCTCGACGCAGCCGCGCTCGCCCTTCTGCCACAGCATGAAGAAGACGCCCTCGGTGTCGAGGCACCCCGCGAGAATCCCGTAGTCCTCGACGGCCGTCGGCTCCACCACCACGTGCCCGCCCGCGTCGCGGACGAGGCCGACCGTCGCCGCCACGTCCTCGACGGCGAAGAACACCGTCCAGCTCGCCGCGCCGCCCGACGCGCCCTCCGGCCACAGCCCCGCGGCGGTCTCCCCGCCGCGCAGGAAGTTGCCGTACCCGTTGACCTCGTCGTACTCGAGCCGCCACTCGAACAGCTCGCCGTAGAAGCGCAGCGCCTCGGCGGGCTCCTGCGCCGACAGCTCAATCCAGCACGGCGCTCCCCCCGGCTCCCCGTCACTTGGTGGCATACCTCCATCGTGACCGTACGCCGCCCCGGCGAACGCGACGAAGCAAACCTTTACCCGATCTCGCCCGGCCCGCTGCCGCGCGGCGGGCCCGTCAGGTGCCGCTGTCGACGGACTGACGCAGCTGGTCGCTCCGGTCGATGAGGTAGGGGCCCGCGTGGACGCCCGCCGAGACGGCGAGGATGAGGACGAGGGCGGGGAAGACAAGGCGCTTCTCGGTGCGGTCGCCGGTGCGGAACCACTTCGGCCCGAACATGGTCTGCGACCAGGGCCAGCCGAGCGGGCAGCCGCCCCGGGTGATCATGTCGCCGAAGATGTGGATGACGACGCCGACGACGATCGCGTACGGCAGGACGGTCAGGTCGACCTCGAACCACAGGAGCGCGATCGTGATGGGGATGGGCGCGAGGTCGTCCCAGATCCCGTCGATGTTGAGCGGGCGGATCGCCGCGGCGAGGATCAGCACGACCACCGCGCCGACGAGGACGAGGCCGGCGTTCTGCCCGAACTGGTAGGCGGCGGTGCCGACCCCGGCGGCGGCGAGCGCGCACGCCATGATGGCGAGGAACCCGTGCCACGGCTTGCGGTAGGCCGCACGGCCCTTGCCCTTGGACGGCAGCAGCCCGAAGAACAGGCCGAACAGCAGCATCACGCCGGTGATGGCCAGGCCCGTCCACAGGGTCGCCTCGTCCTGCGTGTAGACCGCGCAGGAGAAGAAGACGAGCGCGGCGACGAGCCCGACGCCGAGCGCGGAGTGCGTGCCGTTGCGGTGCCCGCCCGCGACCTTGCCGACGAACCAGGCGAAGGCCCGGGTGATCGGGCCGAAGCACCGCGCGATGTGCGAGCCGTGGTGGTCGATGTCCGGCAGGACCGCCGCGCCCGCGCACGCGACCGCGCCGACGAGGATCTGGTCGGGCGGCAGGTCGAGGGGGATTGCACCCGCCGTGAAGAGGGCTGCTCCGGACAGGGCGTGGGTGCGGCCCATCATGGGACGGGACTCCTTCGAGGGGGTGCCGGGGGACGCGCCTTCGGCGCTCCCGAATTGTGGCATCCCCCCGGCGTTTCACCCGGTAACGCCACGCGGGGCGGCCGGATCGGGCCGTCAGCCGGGCTTGGCGGCCGTCAGGGAGTACAGCACGGGCAGGTGCGAGTCGCCGAGCGGGAGCCGGTGGCGTCCGTCGTCGCCCTTGACGAGGAAGCCGCGCGGGTCGAACTCGGCCGCGTCGTGCTCGCCGAGGTGGGTGAGCGTGAGCCCCGCGCCGAGCACCGCGGTGACGATCTCGCCGAGCGAGTACGGGTACGCGACCACCTCGCGCCGCTCGGTCCGCACCGAAGGGTCGGCGTAGGTGCCCTCGCTGACCTCCTTGTGCGGCTCGCCTCCCCCGTAGGGCCAGTCGATGACGAGCGGGTCGAGCGAGGCGACCATCTGGCAGGCCGGGTGCAGGTCGACGATGACGAGACGTCCGCCCGGCCTTAGCGCGCGGGCCGCCCCGTCCATCCAGGCGGCGAGGTCGCCGATCCAGCACAGCACGCCGATCGTGGCGACGGCGACGTCGAAGCGGCCGTCGAGGCTCGCCGGGAGCGCCTGGGTGTCGGCCTCGACGAACTCGGCGGCCAGGCCCGTGCGCTCGGCGAGCCTGCGTGCCCGCGCGATCGCGACCGGCGAGAAGTCGACCCCGGTGACGCGTGCGCCGTGCCGCGCCCAGTCGAGGGTGTCCATGCCGAAGTGGCACTGCAGGTGCAGCAGGTCGCGGCCCTCGACGTCCCCGACGAGGCCGATCTCCAGCGGGTTGAGGGTGCGGCGTCCCGCGACGAAGGACGCCTCGTCGTAGAACCTGTCGCCTTCCGTCGTCCCGTGGATCCTGGCTCTCTCGTCCCACAGTGCCCGGTTCAGTTCCGTGCCGACCGCGCGTGCGCCACCGCTGTCCGTCATACGCCCGAGCATGGCAGCCCGCACCCCTCCCGAACCAGCGGTTTTCGCCCGGCCAGGCACGGCTCAGACCCGCGCGCGCAGGCCCGTGATGCCGCGTTGGAACTCCTCCGGCGTGAAGTCCTTGAAGAGGGCGTTCTGGAGGATGAAGCCCGGCATCATGCTGAACAGGGTGCGGCCGACGGCGACGGCGTCGGCGTCCGGGGCCAGCGTCCCCTCCGCGCGCATCCGCACCGCGACGGCCACCCAGTAGTCGCGCAGGGTGTCGAGGAGGCCGCGGATGGCGGGGCCGACCACGGGGTCGTAGGTGGCCAGCGCCCACGCCTGCGGGATCAGGCCGAGCACGTCGAGGTCGGCGATCTCGCGGACCGCCTCGGTGAACCCCGCGAAGATCTCCTCGAGCGGCGGCAGCTCGGCCTGCCCGAGCACCCCCGCCATGTGCTCGGCGAGGACTTCGCGCTTGTGCAAGACGATCGCCTCGACGATGTCGCCCTTGCCGGGGAAGTAGCGGTACACCGCGCCCGCCGACAGGCCGGACTCACGGAAGATGTCCTGCATCGACGTGCCGTGGAAGCCCTCGCGCGCGAAGCACCGGGTCGCCGCGTCGAGGATCTGGCGCCGCCGCGCCTCGAGATGTTCGTCACTGACTTTCGGCATGTCCGCCAAAATAAAACGGACATTCGATTTTGACAAACCCGCGCGTGCCGTGCTGCACTTCGGGTCTAAGGAAAACGGATGTTCGCTTTTGGAGTCCCCCGATGTCCAAGTCACGGATGCCGCTCGTCTTCGGCGCCGCGCTCGCCCTGCTCCAAGCCCTCCTGATCGTCGCGTTCGCGTGGGCCCCGACGCACACCGCGCCGCGCGACCTGCCGATCGGCGTCGCCGGGCCCGCGCCAGCCGCCGCCCAGCTCACCGAGAAACTGCGCGCCGCGAGCCCCGGCGCGTTCGAGATCAAGACCTACGCCGACGAGGCAGCCGCCACCGAGGCCATCGAGGACCGTGAGGTGTACGGCGCGATCGTCGTCACCGCGCAGGGACCGCGCCTGCTCGTCGCGTCCGCTTCCGGCCCCGCGGTCTCGCAACTGCTCACCGAGGCGGCCGGACGGCTGTCCGGGGCGGCCCCCGCGACGCCGGTCACCGACGTCGTCGCGGCGAGCCCCGACGACCCGCGCGGCGGCGGGTTCGCCGCGATGATCCTGCCGCTCGTCATGTCGGGGATCGCCGCGTCCGCCCTGCTCGCGTTCCAGCTCAGCGGCACCCGCGCCAGGCTCACCGCGCTCGGCGTGTTCGCCGTCGGCGCGGGCCTCGCCAGCACGCTCGTGTCGGTGACCTGGCTCGGCCTGCTGCCGTCGTCGGCGTTCTGGCAGGTCGCCGCGGTCGTCGCGCTCGTCAGCTTCGCCGTCCCCTCGGTCATCGGAGGGCTCGGCGCGGCCTTCGGACAGGCCGGGTTCGGGGCCGCGGCCGCCGTCGTCTTCCTCATCGGCAACCCGTTCTCCGCGGCGGCCGCCGCCCCGGAACTCCTGCCCGAGCCGTGGGGCGCGATCGGCCAGTTCCTGCCACCCGGCGCGGCCGCCACGCTGATGCGCTCGGCCGCCTACTTCGACTGGGCGGGCGCGGGCCGTCCCCTTGCCGTCCTCGCCGCGTTCGCGGTGGTCGGCGCGGGTCTCGTGGTGTTCGCCGGACGCCGCAGGCCCGCCGCGCCGGAGCGGCCCGCCGACGACGACGTCCTCGTCCCCGCCGCCTGACCTCCCGAGGTTCGTCCCCCGCCGCCGGTAGCCTCGCCGACGGCGGGGTAGGGGCATAGCTGCGCCGGGAGACGGCGCGACGTCAAGGGGGACGGGGCGAATGAGCGGTTCGGCGCAGATCGGGGTCAGCGGCCTCGCGGTGATGGGACGCAACCTCGCGCGCAACTTCGCGCGCCAGGGCTACACCGTCGCGGTGCACAACCGCACGGAGAGCCGCACCAAGGAGCTGGTCGAGGAGTTCGGGGCCGAGGGCGCGTTCGTGCCCGCGCGCTCCCCCGAGGAGCTCGTGGCCGCGCTCGAGCGGCCCAGGCGCGTCATGGTGATGGTGAAGGCCGGCGCGCCGACCGACGCGGTCATCGAGGAGTTCGCGCCGCTGCTGGAGCCCGGCGACATGATCATCGACGGCGGGAACGCGCACTTCCTCGACACCAGGCGGCGCGAGAAGACGTTGCGCGAGAAGGGCATCCACTTCGTCGGCACCGGGATCTCCGGCGGCGAGGAGGGCGCGCTGAACGGCCCGTCGATCATGCCGGGCGGCTCGGCGGAGTCGTACGCCGCGCTCGGGCCGATGCTCGAGAAGATCGCCGCGAAGGCCGAGGACGGGTCGCCGTGCGTCGCGCACATCGGCACGGACGGCGCGGGCCACTTCGTCAAGATGGTGCACAACGGCATTGAGTATGCCGACATGCAGCTGATCGGCGAGGCGTACCAGCTGCTGCGCGACGTCGGCGGCAGGTCGCCCGCCGAGATCGCCGAGGTCTTCCGCTCGTGGAACACCGGCCGGCTCGACTCCTACCTCATCGAGATCACCGCAGAGGTGCTCGCGCACACCGACGCCACCACCGGCAAGCCGTTCGTCGACGTGGTGCTCGACCAGGCCGAGCAGAAGGGCACGGGCCGCTGGACCGTGCAGACCGCACTGGACCTCGGCGTCCCGGTCTCCGGCATCGCCGAGGCGGTGTTCGCCAGGTCCCTGTCCGGCCACGCCGACCTGCGCGCCGCCGCCGTCGACCTCGCGGGCCCGACCCCGACGCCGCTCCCCAAGGCCGAGGCCGACGCGTTCGCCGCCAAGGTCGAGCAGGCCCTGTACGCCTCGAAGATCGTCTCCTACACGCAGGGCTTCCACGAGATGGCCGCGGGCGCTGCCGAGTACGGCTGGGCACTCGACCTCGGTGAGATCGCCGCGATCTGGCGCGCGGGCTGCATCATCCGCGCCGCGTTCCTCGACCGCATCCGCGCCGCCTACGACGCCAAACCCGACCTGCCGCTGCTGCTGGCCGACCCGGCGTTCGCCGCCGAACTCGCCGACGCCCAGACCGACTGGCGCGACGTCGTCGCCACCGCCACCCACCGGGGCGTACCCGTCCCCGGCTTCTCCGCCGCCCTCGCCTACTACGACGCCCTGCGCTCCCCCCGCCTCCCCGCCGCCCTCACCCAGGCCCAACGCGACTACTTCGGCGCCCACACCTACCACCGCACCGACCACCAAGGCACCTTCCACACCGACTGGTCAGGCGACCGCAAGGAAAAAGCCACCTAAGCCCGCCCTGGGACAAACCCGCACAAAACCTGAGATCCGGGACAATCCCACACCAAGAGAACCCGCGAGGGTTCCAAGGAACACCGGCCCGGCCCGAGTCCCCGACAGCGAAGACACCAGCCCCCACGCAAACAGACCCGCCCAGGGAACCCGTGAAGGGGTACAAGTAACGCCGGCCCGGCCCCAGTCCCCAATAGTGAAGACCCCAGCCCCCACGCAAACGGACCCACCCAGGGAAGCCGTGAGGGGTACAAGGAATGCTGGGCCGGGCTTCTCTCCCGATAGTGAAGACACCGGGCCTGGCGGCCGTGCGCGCCCAGCGCTGTCCCGTAGGCCCCCAGGGCCGGAGGGACAGCGCTGGGCTTTAAGGCGCACGGCCGCCAGGCCCAAATAAACACAGCGCACAGCCCTCAAGCCCCGATAAGCACACCATTCAAGTCTGCCACCAGGGTGCGAACAGTCTCCCTAGCACACGTCTTGTTAGTACCGATGAACCCGTTCGGCCCCCGTTTGATCCATCCCGCCACATACGTGCGGTCCATGCCAATAACGCGCCCCTTGTCATTCGGCACAGTTCCAGTGCCCTCGTCAAAGGGAAGCCCCGGTACCGGCCTGCCCTTGTACCCGATGGACGACAGCACAAGCCCCGCCTCAAGAAGTTCCTCACCGATAAGCACCCCATCCGGGGTAAGCCCAGTGGGCGCACTGAAGTACCGCAGCACCACCCGCCGCCCCTCCCCCGGCGCACCCAACCCCGCGAGCAGCCCCAGTTTCCGCGAAGCCGCCCCCTCAAGCCCACCCGGATCACTGAGGTCACCCTCCACCACGACGTTCACCGCCGCCGCGAGCCCCAGCAGCTCCCCCGACGTGAACGCCGAGTCCGCCGGGCCGCGCCGCGCGAGCACCACGACCTCCTCCACCCGGCTCGCGCGCAGCGCTTCGAGCGCGTCCGGGGCGATGTCGGTCGCCGCGAGCGTCGCGGGGTCGAGGGTGAGGATGCGGGCGACGTCGAGGGCCACGTTGCCGTTGCCGATGATGACGGCCCTGCGGTGGGACAGGTCGAACACGTGCCGGGTGTGGTCGGGATGGCCGTTGTACCAGCCGACGAACTCGGTCGCGGTGCCGATCCCGTCGGCCCCCGGCAGGTCGAGCCTGCGGTCGGACGCCGCCCCGACCGCGTAGACGACGGCGTCGTGCCCGTCGAGGAGCGCGGCGTGGTCGATGTCGCGGCCGACCTCGGTGTTCAGGTGCAGCCGGAACCCGTCCTGGCGGGCGATGACGTCGAAGGTGTCGGCGACGCGCCGGGTGTCGCCGTGGTCGGGCGCGACGCCGAACCTGGCGAGGCCGTAGGGCACGGGCAGCCGCTCGTACATGTCGACGGTCGCGCCGGGGATCGTCAGCATCTCGTCGGCGGCGTACATCGCGGCGGGGCCGGACCCGACGATCGCGACGCGCGGCGGCGCGCCCTCGCGCACCCGGAGCGGCGAGGGCACCCGGGCGAGGAGTGTGCCGCGGTCCCTGCCCTCCTTGTAGAAGTCCGCGTTTATCTGGAGGAAAGGCGCCTGGTCGGGGGTGAGCGCCAAGTGCGGGCGGATCGCGCCGACGGGGCACGCCGTCATGCACGCGCCGCAGTCCACGCACGCCGCGGGGTCGATGTAGAGCATCTCCGCGGTGGCGAAGTCGGGCTCGTCGGGGGTGGGGTGGATGCAGTTGACCGGGCAGGCGTAGACGCAGTTGGCGTCGTTGCAGCAGGACCGGGTGACGACGTGCGGCATGGGGTGGGCGTCTTCCCTCGTGGCTGGCTCAGGCGGCGGTGCGTGCGGGGCGGTGCGGTTCGCCGCGGAAGCGCGAGGACTGGCCGTCGATGCCGCACATCCGCCACACCCTGCGCGACACCGGGTTCATCAGGCCGAGCTGGTCGGCGAGCATCCGCACGTCGTTGAAGCACTCGCGCAGCAGCTCCCGCGAGCGCGGCGAGTCCCAGAACGCCTCCTTCATCACGTGGCGCGGGATGGCGAACTTCTTGGCGAACTCCGGCGGCGGGACGACGATCGCGCCGCCGAGCCAGCGCATCACCACCGGGTAGGTGATCGAGGTGAGCGCGCGCGCGGAACGGCTCTGCTCCCCGATGTGCTTGCGCAGGAAGCGGTGCGCGAAGGAGATGTGCCGCGCCTCCTCGGCGATGTGGATCTCCATGGTCCGCAGCATCGCGGGCGGGATGTCCTTGCCCTCGCGGATGAGCGTCTTCTGGATGTGGTCGATGGGCTCCTCGCCGGCGAGGATGCCGATGAAGAACAGCGCGGGCCAACGCGCGAACAGGCTCCACGTCGCCATGGTGTTCCGGTAGAGCCCGCGCATACCGGGCACGTCCTCGCCCGTGCGGTTCACGAACTCCTGGAACATCTGGATGTGGTTGCACTCCTCGGTCATCTCGTGGAGGCAGTACCTGAACTCCGCCGACTGGTTCGGCAGCCGCATGACGTACTGCATCATGCCGCGGATCAGCACGCTCTCGAAGCTCAGGCCGACCTTCTGCACGTTGGCCTGCCGCCAGCGGCCGATCTCGATCTTCCGCTCCAACGGCAGCGCCTGGTACCAGGGGTGCACGCCGAGCGGGTCGCTGTGCTCCGACAGGACCCAGCGCGGGTCGTCCGGGTCGAGTGCCATCTCCGGGGAGTCCCAGGCGATGTCGAGGTAGGGGTCGAACCTGCGGTGCACCGATCCCTCGGAGAGGGTCTGGAGCATGTCCTTGTAGTCCTGCTCGATCATCACGGCCTCCGCAGTCCGTTTACACTTACTGCGCCGACTGTAAACGGAGCCCGTGACCGGGTCAAGGGCCTCCCCCCGGGGGCAATAGAGTGAGCTGCGTGACAGAGCGCCCCTCGCGCCGCACTCCCGAGGAGTTCCGCGCGCTGATCCTCGACGCCGCGGCCGAATGCCTGGTCGAGGGCGGATTCGCCTCGGGAAGACTGCTGTCGGCGATCGCCCGCAAGGCAGGCGTCTCACGTCCGACGCTGTACAAGTACGGCGGCACCGTGGACGACATCAAGGAGGCGCTCGTCGAACGCGAACTCGCCGCGTTCATCGAGCACATCTCCCCCGCCTTCGACGAGCTCGCCTGGACGCCGGAGTACCTGACCGACCTCCTCGTCCTCGTCATCGACTACACCCGCCACCACCCGCTGCTCACCGCGGCGCTGCGCGACGTGCCCGAACTCGTCCTGCCGGTCTTCACGCTGCACGCCCGCGTGCAGGTCGACCGGATCGAGGAGTTCGTGACGCCGGTCCTGCGCGCGCACATCGCGGCGGGCCGGATGCCCGATGTGGACATCTCGGTCCTGGTCGACGCGCTCTACCGGGTCGTCATGGCGGCGGTGATCGTCAACACCGGGCACGACTTCGACGACCCCGAGGTCCTGCGCTCCTACCTCGGCACCGGCCTGGCCTTCCTCACCGGCCTCCCCGCCTCCCGCTGACGGCCCGTCGGCCAAAGCCCGGGTCAACGGACGGCCCCGGCCGCGTCGCGGTTCTCGCGCAGTGCCAAGGACCGGCCACCATCGGTCTCCGGCCATTGGCGGGACGGCCCGGCCTCGCCGACACTGGAGGGAGCAGTGTCCACCAGCCGGAAGCGGAGGTGGAATGGTCTTCCCAGACAGCGGGCCCGGGGGTTACCGGGACCGGATGGAGGCGGGCGAGCGCCTCGGCGCGCTCCTCGCGGACTCGGGCCTGGCGGCCGAGAAGCCCGTCGTGCTCGGGCTTCCGCGCGGCGGCGTGCCCGTCGCGGCGGGGGTCGCGGCGGCCCTCGACGCGCCCCTCGACGTGATCGTCGTCCGCAAGCTCGGCCTGCCCGCGCAGCCCGAGGTCGCGCTCGGCGCGGTCGGCGAGCGCGGGGTCAGGGTGCTGAACCAGCATCTGATCGCACAGACCAGGACAGGCAGGGCGGAACTCGCCGAAGTCGAGCGGCGGGAACGCGCGAACCTCGAGGAGAGGGCCGCGCGCTACCGGGCGCTGCGCCCGCGCTTCCCCCTGGAGGGGCGGTGCGCGCTCCTCGTGGACGACGGCCTGGCCACCGGCGCGACGGCCCGCGCCGCCTGCGCGGTGGCGCGGGAGCTCGGCGCGGCACGTGTCGTGGTCGCGGTGCCGGTCGCCGCCCGCGACTCGGCCGCCGCCGTCGCCGAGTCCGCCGACGAGGTCGTCTGCCCGCTGCTGCCCGACGGTTTCACCGCCGTCGGCGCCTGGTACGACGACTTCGCGCCGACGCCCGACGCCGAGGTCGAACTTCTGCTGGCCCGTGCCGCCGCCAAGGAGGCCCCGGAGGCCGACGAGGACGTCCTGGTGGGCTGGGAGGAGCTTCCCGGCCATCTGACGCTGCCGGCAGGCACCCGCTCGGTCGTCGTCTTCGCACATGGCAGCGGAAGCGGCGCGGCGAGCCCGCGTAACAGGGGCGTCGCAAGCGCGCTCAACGACGCGGGCTTCGGCACGCTGCTGTTCGACCTGCTGCGCGAGTCCGAGGCGGACCGGACCTTCGACATCGACTTCCTGGCCGCACGCCTCGAAGGCGCGACGCGCTGGCTGCTCGGCAAGGTCCCCGACCTCGCCGTCGGCTACTTCGGCGCGTCCACGGGCGCGGCGGCCGCGCTGCACGCCGCGGCCTCGCGCGCGTCGCCGGTCCAGGCCGTGGTCTCGCGCGGCGGACGGCCCGACCTCGCCGGGGCGAACCTGCCCGCCGTCCGCGCCCCGACCCTGCTGATCGTGGGCGGCGCGGACACCGAGGTCCTCGACCTCAACCGGGCGGCGCAGGAGCGGCTGACGTGCGCGAACCGCCTCGACGTCGTGCCCGGGGCCACCCATCTGTTCGCCGAACCCGGCGCGTTGGAGACCGTCTGCCTCCTCGCCGCCGCGTGGTTCCGCGAACACCTCCCCTGAGCGTGCCGGGTAGCCGCGCGGCATCCCTGGGTAGCGGGACAGAAGGGACATCTCACTATCGGGGAGGACGAATGGAGATCGGCTACAAGCTCATGGCCGAGGCGTACGGCCCGATCGACCTTGTGGAGCAGGCCGTCCGGGCCGAGGAGGCGGGCTTCGACTTCGTCGAGATCAGCGACCACTTCCATCCGTGGCTCGAGGCGCAGGGCCACTCGCCGTTCGCCTGGTCGGTGCTCGGCGCGATCGCCGCGCGGACCGAGCGGATCAGGCTGCTGACCGGCGTCACCTGCCCGACCGTCAGGTACCACCCGGCGATCATCGCGCAGGCCGCCGCGACGCTCGGGGTGATGTCGCGGGGCAGGTTCACCCTCGGCGTCGGCTCCGGGGAGCGGCTGAACGAGCACGTCGTCGGGGAGGGGTTCCCCGAGTCGCCCAAGAAGCGGCAGGAGATGCTGCGCGAGGCCGTCGAGATCATCCGGCTGCTGTGGCAGGGCGGATACCGGTCCTACCGGGGCGAGCACTTCGAGCTCGCCCGCGCCAAGCTCTTCGACCTGCCCGACGAGCCGGTGCCGATCGCGGTCGCGGCGGGCGGCCCCGCCGCGGCGAAGCTCGCCGCCGAGATCGGTGACGCCCTGTTCGTCACCGAGCCCGAGTCCGCCCTTTCCGGGACGTACCGGGAGGCGGGAGGGCGCGGGCCCGTCTATGGGGAGATGTCGCTCGCCTACGCACAGAACGAGCAGACCGCCGTGAAGGCCGCGCACTCGACGACCCGCTGGTCGGTGCTCGGCTGGAAGGTCATGTCGGAGCTGCCGACCCCGTCGGCGTTCGCGGCGGCCAGCGAGACAGTCCGGGAGGAGGACATCGCGGCGGCCTTCCCGTGCGGCTCGGACCCCGACAAGATCGTCGCCGCCGCGCGCTCCTACGTCGACTCCGGGACCGACCACCTGGTGATCCTCAACTGCGGGCCGGATCCGGACTTCTTCTTCGACTTCTACAGCGGGCAGCTCGACGGCCGCCTGCGCGCCCTGCCCAAGCAGCCCTGACCGTCACATGCCGTGTGCAGGGTGCATAACACATGCATCTTGCACACATTGCGTGGGATAGGTTCTTCCCTCTGGGCCCGCGACCGGCGCGGCCACTCGGACGGGACGGACGGCGGATGGGACCGGCGGAGAAGATCGAGTACGAGATGATGCTGCTCGGGCGGCACAGCCAGGTATTCGGCCCGCACGGACGGCACAGCGACCGCATGGACCGCAGCGCCTACGTCCTGCTGAGCCGAATCCTGCTTGACGGCCCCATGACCATCCGCCGGCTCAGCGAGGCGTTCGGCCTCGACCAGTCGACCCTCAACCGGCAGACGTCCGCGCTGCTGCGGGCCGGGCTCGTCGAGCGCATCGCCGACCCCGACGCCGGGATCGCCCGCCAGTTCCGGATCACCGCCGACGGCGAGCGGCGGCTCGAGGAGGAGCGGCTGCGGACCGTCGACAGCGTCGAGAAGGTCGTCAAGGACTGGACGACCGAGGAACGCGAGACCTTCGCCGCCTTCCTTCGCCGCTTCAACACCGACGTCGAGCACCTCAGCGGACGGCCCTGGCCCCGGCCCTGACCTGCGATGATCTCCCGATTCGCGGCAGACCGTTGGCGTCGGGTCACCTTAGTGTGTGGGCATGGCCGAAAGCCCGCACGAGCCGCCGCCGCCCGGACGCGACCCGGTCCTGCACGTCGCCCTTCGGCTGTTCGCCGGGGTCGGCTACGACGCCACCACCGGGCGGATGATCGCCGACGCCGCGGGGGTCGACCAGGAGGAGATCAAGGCACGCGGCGGCAAACCCGGCATCTACGAACAGATCATCGCCGACTTCTTCGCCGCCCAGAACGCCCTCTTCGACGAGGTCGCCGCGACCTTCACCGCCGACGCCGACGGCGCGCGCAAGTTCCTCGCCCGCGTCCTCGACTTCTACCTCGACCACCCCGAGGCGATGGCGCTCTGGCAGCACCGCGCGCTTGACGACGCCGCCGACCTCGTCGGGCTCGACGACCGCTACCGCACCCCGATCCTGCGGCGGACCGCCGAGATCATGGGCGCCGAGGCGCTGCGCCACCCCGACTTCCTCATGATCGGCAACGTCGTCACCTGGAGCCTGTACGGCTTCCTGAACGGCGGCATCGACCGCGCGGACGGCGTCCACCTGGAGCCCGGCGACCCCGAGGCGCGCCTGATCTTCCGCGCCCAGATGCACCGGCTCCAGGACCTCGTCCTCGGCGCGCTGTACGACGAGGGCCCGGAACCGTCCTGACCTGCCCACGGGCCGGGCCCGGCGGCTCTCTACGATCTTCTTGTGGAGATCGCGACAATCACGACGGTGCTCGACCTCATCGGCGTCTGCATCAACGGCCTGCTCGGCGGGGTCGTCGCACGGCACCGCGGGTTCGACCTCTTCGGCTTCGCCGTGATCGGGGTGGTGTCGGGGCTCGGCGGCGGCGTCGTCCGCGACGTGCTGCTGATGCAGGGCCCGCCCGTCGCGCTCACCAACGCGCTCTACGTGCCGACGGCCCTGGCCGGGACGGCCGTGGCGTTCCTGCTGAAGTTCACCGAGCAGGACTGGCACAGGCTGTTCCTCAGCCTCGACGCGCTCGCCCTCAGCGTCTGGGCGATCGCGGGGGCCCAGAAGACCCTCGCCGCCGGCCTCGGCTGGGTCCCCGCGATCCTGCTCGGCACCCTCACCGCCGTGGGCGGCGGCGCGATCCGCGACCTGCTCGTGCAGCGGGTCCCGTCGGTCTTCGGCGGCAACGAGCTGTACGCGTCGGTCGCGATCATCGTCGCGAGCGTCTACGTCGTCTGCTCGGCCTTCGGGGCCGTCGTCGCCGGGACCGTCCTGGGGATCGTCGTCGGCACCCTCCTGCGGCTCCTGGCGGCCCGCAGGGGGTGGGGGCTGCCCGTGGGGATGCCGTACGAGGCAAGAGCGGTGTTCGGGAAGGTGCGCAGATCTCCGCGACCGCGTCCGCCGCGCAACCGGGCGCGCCGCCTACTGCGTCGCAAGAAGGACGAAGAGCAGGGCGACGGGGCCTGAGCCAAGGCTCATACCTGTACATCTCCCGCAGGGGTCTTCGCCGGGACCGCGCGCAAGGAGCGGACCGGACGCGTCAGCAGAAGGGCGAGGCACACGGCGACCGTCGTCGCGGTGGAGACGAGCAGCAGATCACGCGGCGCGAGGATCAGCAGGTACGCGCCCACGAGGGCCTGCCCGGCGGCTATCCCCGCGACCGAACCCGCCATCTCGTACGCGGTCACCCGGTTGAGGACGGCGTAGGGCACCTGCGTCTGCACGCTCGTCGCCCACATCACCGACCAGAACGCCCAGGCGCAGCCGCCGACCAGATGGCCCGCCATGAGCAGCGGAAGCGCGGGCTGGAGCGCGAGCGTCAGCGGCACGAACGTGAACCCGAACAGGGCGATCCCGCCTGCCGCCAGCGGCCGCGCCGGACGCAGCAGCATCGCCGTCAGCCCGCCGACCACGGTGCCGAGCCCGAGCGACGCCATCACCCAGCCGTAGGCCGCGTCGCCGAGCCGCTCCCCCACCAGCCGCGACCCGAGCGGCACCGAGGGACCGAAGACGAAAAGCCCGAAGAACACCCAGATGATGATCACCGACCACATCCAGGACCGCGCCCGGAACTCGCGCCAGCCCTCGCGCAGATCGGGCAGGAACGCGCTCTTGACCCGCGCGGCCGCGGGCAGGCCCCGGATCAGCGCGAGCAGCAGCCCGCTCAGCAGGAACGTCGCGGCGTCGACGGTGTAGACGACGCCCGCGCTGGTGAGCACCATGAGCATCCCGGCGAGCGCGGGCCCGGCGACCTGCGCGCCCGCGTCAGCGATCTTCAGCACCCCGTTGGCGCGCTGCGGATCGGACGCGACGAGCGGCACCATCCCGTTCACGCCCGGCTGGAACATCGCGGTGGCGATCCCGGCGAGCAGCGACGTCGCCAGCAGCAGCCACATCGGCGGCGTCCCCAGGAAGAACGCGACCGCGACCGCGCCCTGCGCGAGCACCCTGACGGCGTCGGCGGCGACCATCATCGTCCGCGCCCCCACCTTGTCGGCGAGGACGCCCCCGGCGAGCAGGAACAGCACAAAAGAGCCGGTCCACACCGCCATCACATAACCGACGCCGGAGATCCCGTAGATCCGGCCGACGGCCAGGGCCGCGGCGACGGGCATCATCGCGTCGCCGAACAGGGACACCACACGTGCCCCGAAGTACAGGGTGAACGTCGTCGTCCAGAGGCGGGGGGCGGGTGCGGCGGGGGCCGTGCGTTCCACGGTCGCGGTCATCGTGCGTACTCCATGACCCGTCATTCTTGCCACGCGCCGCCATCCCCACAGGTGTCCGGAAAGACGCGATCCGGTACTTTCCTGCCATGCGACATCGTGTGGTGGCCCTGGTCAGCCCGGGGCAGGAGCTGTACCCGGTGACCTGCGCGTCAGCCGTCTTCGGCTACCACGGGCCGGAAATCCCCCTGCGTTATTCCTTCCGGCTGTGCGCGGAACGGCCGGGACCCCTCCCGACGACCCTCGGGGCCGCCCTGGAGATCACCGACGGCCTCGAAGCCCTCGCGAACGCCGACACGATCCTGCTCGCCGACTGGCGGCGCGACCCGTCACCCGCCGTCCTCGCCGCCGTCGGCGCGGCGCACGCGCGCGGCGCGCGGCTGATCACGGTGTGGGCCGGGGTCTTCGTCGCCGCCGCGCTCGGCCTCCTCGACGGCAAACGCGCGGCAGTCCACTGGGACCTCGCCGGGGAGCTCGCCCGCCGCCACCCCCGCGTGCGCCCCGACGCCTCGGTCCTGTACATCGACCACGGCGACGTCGTGACGGCCGGGGCGTCGGCCACCGTCATCGACCTGTGCCTGCACCTCGTCAGATCCGACCACGGCGCGGCCCTCGCCCTGCGGATCGGCCGCCAGATCGCCGCGGCCCCGCACCGCGAAGGCCGTCAACGCCAATACCCCCGCCTCCCCACCTTGGGCCCCGCCGCCGATCCCCTGGCCCCCCTCCTCGACTGGATCACCGAGAACCTCGCGGCCCCCCTCACCGTCGCCGACATGGCGGAACGCTCCGGCACGTCCGAACGCTCCCTCAGCCGCAAGTTCACCGAACGCCTCGGCGTCTCCCCCGGCCGCTGGCTCCTCGACCGCCGCATCGCCCACGCCCGCGCCCTCCTCGAAGAAACCGACCTCCCCATAGAAGCCATCGCCCACCGCACCGGCCTGTCCTCCCCCACCAACCTCCGCCGCCGCTTCCGCACCGCCGTAGGCACCACCCCTTCCGCCTACCGCCACGCCCACCGCGGCCTCCCCGCCCCCTAACCCTCCCCACCCCAGGCACCAGCCAGCCACCCGACCTCGCCCCCAACCACACCGCGCCAAGCGCCTCGCGACGCGACGCTCACCACGCGCCCGCAGAACTGCGGCCGCCCAGCCCGGAACGTCAGGGGCGCCGCAAAGCGACGATCACGCCCCGCCCCACACCCACACCGCACAAAGCACCTCGCGGGACGGCGGTCAGGGGCGCGGCGTGCGGGGCGCAGCGTGCGGGACGCAGCGTGCGGGACGTGGGGAGCGTTGCGGGGCCGTGTGTTAGGCGGGGACGTCAGCAAGGGCGGCGCTCAGGAGCGCGGTCGCGGGGCTGTAGGCGCGGCGTGCGGAACGTGGGGTGCGTTGCCCGGCGGGTGGGTGGGGGGTCAGCGGGGGCGGCGGGGGACGGTGAGGGAGGCGAAAGCCTCGTCCAGGAGGGCGCGGAGGTCGCGGCCGTCCGCGCCGCCGGTCCAGGCTTCGACCGCGGCGTTCAGGCAGGTGAGGGCGGCGGCCGCGCGGACCGCGTCGCGCAGCCTCGGTGAGCGCGCACGGGCGCGCTGCGCGAGCGCCTCGGCGAGCAGCGGCCGCCAGGCGTGCTGCCGCTCAAGCTGACGCGCCCGCAGCGACGGCGTGTCGCGCACGAGGCGCGTCAGCGCGAGGGTGCGTTCCGGGTCGCTCGCGTAGGGCTCGATGAGGGTCGCAAGGGCGTTGCGCAGCGCAGTCCAGTCGTCCTCCGACGCCGGGCGCTCGCGCAGCGCGTCGGCGACCGCCATGCCCTGCGCGTCGAGCGCGCCGAGGACCGCGTCCTCCTTGCTGTCGAAGTAGCGCAGGAACGTACTGCGCGACACCCCCGCCGCCTCGGCCACCTCGGTGATGGTGACGTTGTCGAAGCCGTCGCGGGCGAACAGGTCGAAGGCGACCTCGGCAAGCTCCGCCCTGACCGCCGCGCGGGCGATGTCCCTGGTACTGGTGCGCACAGCTCCGCTCACCCCGTCGATCCTACGGGGTAGGCCACAACCGGCCGTAACCCGTACATATCCATCGGCCCTCAGTGCGTGACGACAGCGACAGGGCAGTCCGCGTGGTGCAGCACCGCGCCGCTCACCGACCCCAGGTACGGCCGCAGGTCTGTGCGGCGGCCTGGCCCGATGACGAGCAGGTCCGCCGACCGCGACTCCTCGAGCAGCGCGCTCTGCGGCTCCTCGAAGTGCAGCACGGGCACCGCGCGCACCCCCGGGAACCGCTCACGCCACGGCGTCAGCAACTCCTCAAGATCGTCAAGGGGGTCGCCCTCGACCACACCGCGCGACGGCAGCGCCCGCACAAGCCGCAGCTCCGCACCCGCCCTGTCGGCGGCCGCGAACCCGTAAGCCAACTCCTCAGCCTCCACCCCTCTCCCGGGCGCGAGCCCGACGGCCACCGCGCCGCGCGCCCCCGTGTCGTGCCCCCGCACGAGCACGACGGGCCGCGCGGTGTGCCCCGCGACGCCGAGGCTCGTCGTGCCGAGCAGCAGGAACTCCGACACGCGTCCCGCGCCCCGGTGCCCGAGCACAAGGACGTCGCCGCCGTCGGCGGCCTCGCGCAGCGCGGGGATCGCGGGCCCGTCGAGCAGCGCGGTCGTCACCTCGACGCCCTGCCCGCCGACCATCGCCACGGCGGCCCGCAGCACAAGGTCGCGCCCCGCGACGTCGCCGCCCTCCCCGGACGCCCACGGGTCCGCCGCCCGGACCACGCGCAGCCCGCCGCCGCGCCGCGCCGCCTCACGCACCGCCCATCGGACCGCGTTCGCCGCCACCGCCGACCCGTCGGTCCCGACGACCACCACACCATTACGCTCACTCGCCATATTCCGCCCATGCCCCCTGACACCGCCAGGAACACCCGACTTCCGCCCCCGTCCGCCGGGACCTCCGGCGCGCGCGAACCCCGCGCGGCTAGGCTGCCGAGGCCCGCACCCGCCGACCCCTTCCGGAGGCCGCCCACATGAGCCGGGACACGTCCCCGCACCCGCACGACACCGAGATCCTCGACCTCGTGAACTCGTCCGACGAGGTCATCGGCCAGATCCCCCGCAGCTCCTTCCCGCACCGCGCACCGCACGGCGCCTACATCCGCGTCGTCGACTGCTTCCTGCGCAACTCCAGCGGAGAACTGTGGATCCCCCGCAGGTCCCACACCAAGAAGCTCGCCCCCGGCGCGCTCGACTACAGCATGGGCGAACACGTCACCACCGGCGAGTCCTACGAGGACGCCGCCCTACGCGGCTTCACCGAAGAACTCAACCTGACAATCACCCCCTCCGACCTAACTCTCCTCACCAAGATCCCCCCAACTCCCACCAAGCCCTTCTTCCAAGCCCTCTACCTCCACACAACAGACACCACCCCCCACTACAACGAGGCCGACTTCATCGAAGCCCACTGGCTAACCCCCCAAGCCCTCCACACCCTCATCACTTCCGGCACCCCCACCAAACCCAGCCTCCCCTCCACCCTCACCCACTACCTCTCCCTAGCCCACCCCTAACCCCAACCCCACAAGAAAACTCCCAGAGGCCAAAGAACCACACACCCCAGCCCCCGAACCACGCCAACCCCAGCCACCCGCAAACCCCTGATCAAATCCTGCCCCCTGCCGTACCCAGGCGAGCGGACGGCAAACCCCCAACTCCTAACACCCGGTAAAAACAAAAAAGCCCCCGTACCGTAACGGGGGCGTGGGGGCGGAGCCCCCACATCGGGGGGTTCGGGGGGTCGCCCCCCCGATAGACATAGCGGCCCGCCGGGAGCTTTGAGCGACAGCGAAAAGCGACCAGCGGAAGCCGGCTCGTGGACGATACTGGGATTGAACCAGTGACCTCTTCCGTGTCAGGGAAGCGCTCTCCCGCTGAGCTAATCGTCCGGGATAACGAGGTGGAGACGGGATTTGAACCCGTGTACACGGCTTTGCAGGCCGTTGCCTCGCCTCTCGGCCACTCCACCGTGATCGACCCTCCAGGGCCGCTCCGAGCGGAAGACGGGATTCGAACCCGCGACCCCCACCTTGGCAAGGTGATGCTCTACCACTGAGCCACTTCCGCGTGTCTTGCCCCGGCCCTTCCGGCTGTCCCGGCCGGTCCGTGGCGACGTGGAAAACCATAGCCAACTCTCGGGCCGAGTGCCAAACCGGAGGCGCGCGGCCATGCGGAGCCGGGTAATCCGGGTGCGAGTGGTCGGTTCTGGGCGTGAAACTAGGGGTATGGATGCGTTCGCCCATGTGGGGGGTCTGCTGGCCACGGATCTGGCCGAGGTCTCCTCCGATCCCGCGGTGCTCGACGGGCGCGGCTGGTGGGCCGTGGCCGTCACCTATGAGGGCAAGGTGACGTGCGCCCGGTTCGAGCGGGTCAGGCCCGCTCCGCATCCGGAAGGGCCGTGGCGTGCGCCCGGACCGTGGCACAGCTCGCTGGACCGTTCCGCCTACGAGCGGGGCGTAACGGAGATCCGCGCGGCGATCGCCGACGGCGTCGTCTACCAGGCGAACCTCTGCCGTGTGCTGTCCGCGCCCGTCCGCGACGGGATCACCGGCCTCGGCCGCCGGCTGAGCGACGCCCATCCCGCCCCGTACGCGATGACGCTCAAGCTCCCCGGCCTTGAGATCGCCTGTGCGAGCCCCGAGCTCTACCTGGCCCGTGACGGCGACGTCGTCACGTCGGGGCCGATCAAGGGCACCGGGCGTACCGAGGCCGACCTCCTGCCGAAGGACCACGCCGAGAACGTCATGATCGTCGATCTCGTCCGCAACGACCTCGGGCGCGTCGCCGTCCCCGGGACCGTCGAGGTCCCCTCCCTGTGCGCGGTGGAACGGCATCCTGGGCTCGTCCACCTTGTGTCGACCGTACGCGCGCGCACGAACGCGGGCTGGCCGGAGATCCTTGACGCGACGTTCCCGCCCGGCTCGGTCACGGGCGCGCCCAAGTCGTCGGCCCTTGAGCTGATCGAGAGGCTTGAGCCGGTGGCGCGCGGCCCGTACTGCGGGGCGATCGGGTGGGTCGACGCCGACCGGCGCAAGGCCGCGCTCGCGGTCGGCATCCGCACGTTCTGGATCGAGGACGGGCATGTGCGCTTCGGCACGGGCGCGGGCATCACCTGGGGTTCCGATCCCGCGAGAGAATGGCTGGAGACTGAGTTGAAGGCCGAACGGCTACTGGAGGTTGCCGATGCTGGTGTGGACTGACGGCGAGCTCGGGCGCGACCACGTCAGCGTGGTCGACCACGGGATCACCGTGGGCGACGGCGTCTTCGAGACGGTCAAGCTCGTCAGGGGCGTGCCGTTCGCGCTGACGCGGCATCTGCGCCGCCTCGCCGTGTCCGCGCGCGGCCTCGGCCTGCCGGAGCCGGACGAGGGGTTCGTGCGCAAGGGCGTCGAGGAGGTCCTCGCCCAGGCCGACCCGTGGGAGCTGGGACGGCTACGGATCACCTATACCGGCGGCCCCGGGCCGCTCGGCTCTGTCCGCGGAGACAAGGGCACCACGACGATCGTGATCGCGGGCGAGCAGAAGCCGTTCGCTCCGACCTCGCGGGTGGCGACCGTCCCTTGGCCGCGTAACGAGCGGGGGCCTTTGACGGGCCTGAAGACCACCTCCTACGCCGACAACGTGATCGCGCTGGCACGGGCCGCCGAGGCGGGCGCGGACGAGGCGATCTTCGGGAACCTCGCGGGGAACCTCTGCGAGGGCACAGGCTCGAACATCTTCGTCGTCGTAGACGGACGGCTGATCACGCCGACGTTGGACAGCGGCTGCCTGGCCGGGATCACGCGCGCGCTGGTGCTCGAGTGGGGCGACGCCGAAGAGTCCGACGTGCCTTTCGAGTCGCTGGGCGCGGTCCAGGAGGCGTTCCTCACCTCGACCACCCGCGACGTCCAGCCCATCACCTCGATCGACGGCCGCGAGCTGCCCGTCGGCGGGCTGACCCGGGCCGTCGCCGCCGAGTTCGCCATCCGGTCGGCCGAAACCGTCGATCCCTGAGCCGTAAAGCGGTGTTCCCCCGCGGAGCGCCGCTTGTTACACGAAAGGGCTTATTACGGCGGCCGTCCCGGTTCAGACTGGAAGCCGTGTACGACTTCGATCTCCTCGTGCTCGGATCAGGACCGGGCGGCCAGAAGGCCGCCATCGCCGCCGCCAAGCTCGGCAAGAGGGCAGCCGTCGTCGAGAAAAGGAACATGCTCGGCGGCGTCTGCATCAATACCGGGACAATTCCGTCCAAAACCCTCCGTGAGGCCGTGCTCTACCTGACCGGCCTCAACCAGCGCGAACTCTACGGGCAGAGCTACCGGGTCAAGGACGACATCACCGTCACCGACCTCGGCATGCGCACCCAGCACGTCATCGGCCGCGAGATCCAGGTGATCCGCAGCCAGCTCAGCCGCAACCACGTCCAGATGTTCGAGGGCACGGGCCGCTTCCTCGACGCGCACACCGTCGGCGTCTCCGGGGCCGAGGAGAAGAAGGTCACCGCCGAGAAGATCGTCATCGCCACCGGCACCTCCCCGGCGCGGCCGTCGAGCGTCGAGTTCGACGACCGCACCGTCATCGACTCCGACGCCATCCTCCACCTCGACCGCGTCCCCGAGACCCTCGTCGTCGTCGGCGCGGGCGTCATCGGGATCGAGTACGCCTCGATGTTCGCCGCGCTCGGCACCAAGGTCACCGTGGTCGAGCGGCGCGAGCGCATGCTCGAGTTCTGCGACCTCGAGATCGTCGAGGCGCTCAAGTACCACCTGCGGGACCTCGCCGTCACGTTCCGGTTCGGCGAGAGCGTCGCGGCGGTCGAACGCAGGCCGCGCGGCGCGATCACCGTCCTGGAGAGCGGCAAGAAGATCCCCGCCGACTGCGTCATGTACTCGGCGGGCCGGCAGGGCAAGACCGCGGAGCTGTGCCTCGACGCCGCGGGCCTCAGCGCCGACGCGCGCGGCAGGATCGAGGTCGACGAGAACTACCGCACCGAGGTCCCGCACATCTACGCCGTCGGCGACGTGATCGGCTTCCCCGCCCTCGCGGCGACCTCGATGGAACAGGGCCGGCTGGCGGCCCAGCACGCGTGCGGCGAACCCGTCGCCGACATGCACGAACTCCAGCCGATCGGGATCTACACCGTCCCGGAGATCAGCTTCGTCGGCAAGACCGAGGACGAGCTGACCCGCGAAAGGATTCCGTTCGAGGTCGGCGTCTCCCGGTACCGCGAGCTCGCGCGCGGGCAGATCATCGGGGACTCCTACGGGGTGCTCAAACTGCTCGTCTCCCCCGAGACGCGCAAACTCCTCGGCGTCCACGTGTTCGGGACGGGTGCCACCGAACTCGTCCATATCGGCCAGACCGTCATGGGCTGCGACGGAACCGTCGATTACCTGGTCAACACCGTCTTCAACTATCCGACGCTCGCCGAGTCCTACAAGGTCGCGGCCCTTGACGCGATGAACAAGATGCGGGCCATCGAGCGGCTCACCGCCGAGCTGTGACCGTCGTCTGATGCGCGGAGCCCCGCGCGAGCCGGGTGTGGTGACGGCCGGCGCGGGGCTCCACGGTCTGCGCGAGGGGTGTCAGGACGACCAGAGCAGATGGTCGAGTTCGGCGTCCATGTCCACGAACTCCGACTCGCGCCCGGCCGCCACGATGTCGTACGTCTTGTGCAGGAAGTCCGCCATCGGCGTCAACGGGACGTCGAACAGGGCGTTCCCGAACGGCGACGACAGGGCCAGGTGCAGCGTCCTGTCGTTCTCCGGGCCCGCGGGCCACACCTGGACGTCGCCGTCCCCGGCCCTGCGCTCGATGCCGATCGTCAACAGCTCACGGGCGAAGATCCACTCGACGGGATCGTCATTGCCCACGTGGAACGACATCCTGATCGCGTACGGATCGTCCGCCGCGTACTCGAGGGTCGCCAACAGGGGCACGGTGGAGCGGTCGGGCACGACGAGCCGAAGGCCCAGCTCCGCGGAGACGGTGGTGCTGCCGTTCATCGCCATTCCTTCGCGTCGGGCCCGGTGCGTCGAGCATGGATGAGGACTGCGCCTCAATGACGGGTGTCCCCCTGATCTATGACGCGTAACTGCGAGAACGCGTCAGAACATTCCCAGCACCAGGCCACGAGAGGCCCTGACTGAGCGTGACCGATACCACGCTGACCTGCGAAAACGCCTGGCAGACAGGTCTTGGGACTCTGACTCCCGGGTAAGGTTTGCCACCGCCCGGCGGGCGTTTTCGACCTCCCGGGACTCGACTTTCACGTAGGGTGAAACCGTGGCGATTGACCAGGAAAATGATCTCCAGGGCCGCGGGGGCCGCCTCGAACGCTTCCGTACCGTGATGCGTTCCAATCCATTGCTTTACACGACATGGCGGGTCGGCGTCTTCACCGTCGGCGTCGCCGTCCTGTTGGCGGGCGTGCTGATGATGGTGCTGCCGGGACCGGGGATCCTTGCCATCGTCGTCGGCTTCGCGATCCTGGCGACCGAATTCGTCTGGGCCCAGCGCGCCCTGAGCAAGGCCAAGGCGGCCGCGGAGCGGGCCAAGGAGAAGGCGCTCGACCCACGGGCCCGTCGGCGGAACCTGACCCTCGCGGTCCTGTGCGGCCTCATCGCCGCCGCCGTGCTGATCGCCTATCTCCGGATCGTCGGCCTCGAACTCCCCTGGCGCGCCGACTGGAGCCGCATCAACACCGCCTGACGCCCGCACACCGTCGCGACCGGGGTGTGAAATCCGATATTCCGGACCTTCCCGGCAGCCGATTCCGGTGTCGGCGTTTCTTGCGAGCAACGACGCGAAACATCATGGACCCGGGTGCCCGCGCGCCTCTACCGTCACCGTTATGAGCATGGACATCACGGAGGCCGAGGAGCCGCCGGGCCCCGGCTCCGCCGACCCCGCAGCGACCCACCTCGACAACCTCGCCCGAGCGATCCAGCGCGGCTGGCCGGAACTCGCCACCGAACTCCTTCCCCCCTCCCCGACCCGTCCCGCGCGCCTGGCCGTCACCCGCGCCGACGCCCGCGAGGAGGTCTCCTGCCGCCTCGACCCCCGAACCGGCTGGCACTACCTCTGGCTCTGGCCCCACCCGCGCCCCCTCTCCCCCACCACCACCCCCGCCTCAGCCGCCCGCACCCTAGCCTCAGCCCTAGGCTGCCGAACCCTAACCACCTAGCCCCAACCCCAACCCCACCCCCGTCCCCAACCAATGTGCGAACCACCCCCCAAACACGCTAGTCTTAACCCCGTTGCCGGGCCCCCCGGCCAACACCGGGGCGATTAGCTCAGTGGGAGAGCGCTTCGTTCACACCGAAGAGGTCACTGGTTCGAACCCAGTATCGCCCACCCGGTAAAACAGCAGGTCGGAGAGGGTTTCGGGACTTTCCCGGAGCCCTCTTTCCGTGTCCCGGCCCTCCCCGGGAGCCACCAGCCAGGCAACTCCCGCCACAAAGACGGACTCGACCACTTCAACCGCATCCGTGCGTCGCTCATGATCGAGACGAACGAGTGACGCAGCTCCCGAGGTGTCCAGCCCTCCCCGATCCCGGCCCGGCGGGTCACCGCACGGAACGCCCGTCGGACGTTGCCGGCCTCCAGCGGCCCTCCGGTTCTGGTGCAGAACACCAGCCCGAGATTCTTCCAAGCGGCACCTGCTCGCTTGGCCCAGATCGCCACCTTCGCGAACTACACCCTGAGAGCGTCGGCGACCATGCTCGCGATTTCGAGTGTGCTCCTCGACTTCCTCGTCTTGGTGTCGCCGTCGACACGCACGGATCGCCACACGTGGATGGTGAAGCGCTCGTGGTCGAACCCCACGTCTGTGACAGCCCGCCTTCCCCGTCCATGAACGCCGCGACATGGTCCCATCTCATGGCCGTGCCATCTCATGCACTCTGAGCTGGGCAAACATCAACTTTGAGGCGACCGCGTGCGGGTCCGAGCACGCCGCCGTACTAGGCCCTGACCTGCGCCTACACAGGAGTTAGGGGTCGCGAATTCATCATCCGCGCGAGGGATAGGTACATCTACCCTCTCCTGGAATGTACAAGTCTGAGGGGTCGAAGGAATCGACCAGGAAACGCCGGAAAGACCTCACCCCCAAAGCGAATCAGCAAGATAACGAAATAGCAAAATCTTGCATGGGCTGGCCATGCCCGACCGGCCTCTACCTGCGGCTATGCGAATTCGCATACCGAGTCATGCGGATTCGCATTGCGAGAGCCTGTCACCGGCCTTCACGATGAGCCCGGTGCCCTCAGGCAAGGGCTACCTCGGCCATAGCAGAGCGAGTATCCCGTTGGGAAGTAGCAAGTTTCCCTGAGGAACTAGCTACTCCCGCACAGGCCGACCACCTGCCATCACGACCCGAGGCTGAGACGCAAATCTCACATATGTTCCAAACCGAGAAACGCTGGATTTTTGATGCCAGATACCGGAGGCTCGAAGCGGCCAAGGTAATCCGGCCTTGCCGGTACCGCCGCGAAAGGGGTAGGTACAGGGCATAAGACCAAGAAGAAGTATCGAACGAACCTACTGACGTGTGGGTGGCTCCCGTTGCAGCGGGAGCCACCCTATGTAGTCCCTCCAGGCTCCTAAACCGAAGGAGATAGACCACGTGCTCCACGATAAGCCCCCGTCGCAGCGCTGGCCCGTACCGCGACGGTGGGGATACTCCGTCGTCATCCTGCTCGTCGCGGTGGCGATCGGTGCGATCGCCTTCCAGTGGCCGCCGGCCGTTGCGCCTCTAACCCTGGCGCTTGCCGCGGCCCAGCTCGTGCACGGCTTCTTCGACAGGGAGAAGCCGAAGTAGAAGTGAGTGGTCGGCCAGTTAAGTGCTGGCCGACCGCTGCGTGAGCATCGGGAACTTAGGTGCGGAGGAGGTCTGCGAAGTTCTCCAGGCCGACTGATCTGGAGGCTTTGATCAGGACGGTGTCTCCGGGGCGCAGCAGGTCGTTGAGGAGGGGCAGGAGCGCTTCGGGGGTCTCGGCGTTCTTGATGCGGGGTGTGGAGCCGGTGGTGGTATTCGTGAGGGCGTTGATGTTGGGGCCGGTGCCGACGGTGATGAGGACGTCGAGGCCGAGGTCGGCGACGAGATCGCCGATTTCGGTGTGGGCTGCTTTGGCGGTTTCGCCTAGTTCGCGCATTTCGCCGAGGACGGCGATGGTGCGGCGGCCGTTGGCGAGGGTGGTGAGGGTGTGGAGGGCGGCGCGCATGGATTCGGCGTTGGCGTTGAAGGCGTCGTTGATGATGGTGACGCCGTCGGGGCGTTCGATGAGTTCGAGGCGGCCCGCGGAGAGGGGTTTCGCTTCGGTGAGGGCCTGGGCGATGTCGGCGGCGTTCATGCCGACGGCGTGGGCGGCTCCGGCGACGGCGAGGGCGTTGTGGACCTGATGGAGGCCGAGGAGTTGGAGCGTGACCGGGGCGGTGCCCGTGGGGGTGCGCAGGGTGAAGGCGGCACGGCCGTCAATTTGGGAGACGTCGGTGGCGCGGATCGTAGCCTCGTCGCCGGTGCCGTAGGTCAGGATCTGCGCCGTGGTCTGTTCGGCCATGGCGGCGACAAGGCGATCGTCGGCGTTGAGGACCGCGACTCCGCCTTCGCCGGAGGCCGGGAGTGCCTGTACCAGTTCGGACTTGGCCTTCGCGATGGCCTCCTGGCTGCCGAACTCCCCGACATGGGCGGAACCGACGTTCAGGACAATGCCGACTTTGGGGGGAGTCAGGGTGGTGAGGTAGGCGATGTCGCCGATGTGGCGCGCGCCCATCTCCAAGACGAGGAAGCGGGTCGAGGTATCGGCGCGCAGGACGGTCAGGGGCAGCCCGAGTTCGCCGTTGAAGGACCGCTCGGTCGCGACGGTCTCGCCATGACGGGCGAGGACCTGGGCCAGGAGGTCCTTGGTGGTCGTCTTGCCCGCGGAGCCGGTGAGGGCGACGACCGTCGCGCTGGTGCGCGCGAGAACATGCCGGGCGAGGTCACCGAGCGCGGCGATGACGTCGTCGACGACGACCGCCGGGGCCGCGACGGGCCGGGTCGCCAGCACGCACACCGCACCCGCGGCGACGGCCTGGGGCACGTAGTCATGACCGTCGACCCGCGCCCCGCCGACCGCGACGAACATGCCACCCGGCACCACGTCGCGGGAATCGACGGCGGACGGCGCGGTGACCCGGGCCTCTGGATCGGGCACGTCGTGCAGGGTGCCACCCGTGACTTCAGCGATCTCGGCCAACGTCAACGTGATCACGAAGTCCTCCTGGGCATCGGTGCGAACGTGATGGCACGGCCGGTGTAGGAAGCGGTCGCGCGGGTGGCCGGGACGCGGTCATGGGTTTGGCCCCAGGAGGAGGGGTCCCGGATGAGGAGGTGGCCGTCCTGGTGGCCGCGGGCGACGACGAGGTGGCCGCCGCTTCGACCGTCCTGGGGGAACCGCTCGGTCACCGAGATTATGAGCGGCGCGTCGTCCAGACGGTGGACAAGGTCAGCGGCGTCAACGGGCTCGGCTGTTGCGGGTACACCGAACTCGGTCGCGATGTGCGCGAGTCCCGCGTGCAGCCAGCCTCGCCCGGCGATGTAGGCCTCCCGCTTGACGCCGAGCTTCACCAGTTCGGTGAGCGGCGGCACGTCCTGGTGCCCGTAGGCGAGAAGGATCATCCGCAGGGAGGCCATACCGCAGGCTCGGTCGGACCACTTGACTCGGTCGCCGAGGGCCCAGCCTCCGCACCGGTCCCATTCCTCGGGGTCGATGAGCTGACGGCACATCGGCACGTCATGGACCTGGGACACGGTGCGGTGCCTTCCTCTCGTTCGGCTCAGCCGGAGACAGCCTCGAAGAACGGCTCCGGCAGAGGTCCATGGTAGGGCGGGCGGGTCAGCGCCTCATGGAGGAGCGCGAGCACGATGTCGGCGTGGCCGATCCCGCACAGTTCGGCGGCGGTGACGAAGTTCGACCCGGTGGACATGCCCGGGTTGGTGTTGACCTCAAGGGCCTGCGGTTCGGCGTTGTCGGCGACCATGAAGTCGATGCGGGCTGAGCCCTGGCAGCCGAGCCCGTCCCAGAGCCTGACGGCGTAGTGCTCCAGCCTGGTGATCATCGTGCGGGAGAGGTCGGCGCGACGGAAGCTGACGGTGCTCGTGCGGTCGGCGTCGAGTTTGGTGTCGGCGTCGTAGAAGTCCGCGTCGGGTACGTCGATGGCCAGGGGCGGCAGGACGAGCAGGCCGTCGGGCAGCTCCAGCAGGCCCACGGTCACGGGCGAGCCGAAGACGTAGTCCTCGACCATGACCTGTCCGTCGATCGCCGCTGCCTTCTCGAGCGCGGGCCGCAGTTCGTCGTAGGAGTGGACCAGGCTCATGCCGACGCTGGACCCGCCGAGGGTGGGTTTGACCATGACGGGTCGGCTGGTCCACTGCACGGTTTCGTCGTTCCAGAGCCACCAGTGGGGCGTCGGCACGCTCAGGCCACGCATCGTCTGCTTGCACAGGAGTTTGTCGGCGGCCACCGCGGACGCCGCCACACCACTTCCGCAGTAGGGCTTGCGCAGGTAGTCCAGGAGTCCCTGGAGACGGCCGTCCTCGCCGTAGGGGCCGTGCAGGCTCGACAGGACGACGTCGAAGCGGGTCAAGCTGGCGACGTACCTCTCCTCGCAGGGATCGAGGATCTCGAAGCGGATGCCGAGGTGTTCCAGGGAGCTGGCGAGCGCGGTGACCGAGATCTGCTCGGCGGGGCTCTCCTTGAGGTAGAGCCTGTCCTCTTCCGATACCCCGCCGTACACGAGCGCGACAGACAGGTCGGAGTTCATCTGCTGGTGCCATGTACGTAGCAGGTCGAGCTGGTTCTGGATGGTGGTGTCGTCGGAGGTCTCGATCAGGGGACGGGGCATGCCGGATCTCCTTCGTAGACTGTGGATGCGGCCCCCTCGACCCTCACTGTCGAGGGGACCGCGTGAACTTGCGGAGAGACGAACGGCGGACAGCGGTTCAGGAAGCCGCCGAGGAGCTGGCCGCGAGGAGCGGCAGGGACAGCTCGGCGACGTCGCCGGTGCCCATGAGGACGATCACGTCGCCGGGCAGGGCTCTGGCGGCGAGCGTGTCGGCCGCTTCGGACAGGTCACCGACCGTGGCGGACACGCGCTGCTGCCGCTCGGCGATCAGCGGGAGCAGGTGGTCGTGGTCGGCGTGGGTGTAGCGGGTGTGGACGGGCAGGAGGACGACGTCGTTCGCCTGGGCCAGGGACAGGGCTATCTCGGTGTGCATGAGGTTGACGCGGGTGAGGCCGGAGGGCTGGAGGGCCAGGATGACCCGGTGCTCGCCCGCGATTCTGCGGGCCACCTCGAGGTCCATGCGGATGGCGGTCGGATGGTGGGCGTAGGAGTCCAGGATGGTGACGCCGTTGTCGAGGGTCGTGGTGGTGAGGCGCCGCTCGACCCCGGGGAAGCTCTCCAGCGCGGAGGCGGCCTCGGCTTCGGTCACGCCGTACTGGCCGGCGACCACGATGGCGCCGAGCGCGTTGACCGCCTGGTGGCGGCCGAGGACGGGCAGCTTGACGACGCGGCCGGAGGAAAGGGTTCTCCAAGTGGTCGGAGTCGAGGTTGAGGACCAGGGCGACAGGCGGCTCGGTGAGCAGGAAGGACTTGTCGCTCTCGTCAAGCTCGGCGACGGCGGCCTCGCGGGGCGACCAGTGCGCGGCCTGCGTGCCGGTGGGGGTTCCACCGATCGCCCAGGCCGGGTCGAGGCCGACCTTGTCGAGGATGTGGCGGATCATCGCCGCGGTGTTGGTCTTCCCGTGGGTGCCGGTGACCGCGGTCCAGTGGTGGTCGGCGAGTACTTCGTCGAGGGCCTGTGCGCGGTGGACGATCGGGATGCCCTGTCGGTGGGCAGCGACCAACTCGACGTTCGTCGGGTCGATCGCCGAGGAGCGGATCACAACGCTGCGGCCGTTCACGTTCTCGGCGCGGTGGCCGCTGGAGGCGGGTCGGAGCCGGTGACGATCGCCTCGGCTCCCCTCAGCAGTTCGGCGAGAGGGGCCATCCCGAGGCCGTCGGCACCCACGAGGTGGGGGTTGGTCAGGTCGATGGGCCCGGTCATGCGTTGGGGTTCGCCGCTGGTCCAGGTGCTCCTTGCCGTTTCGGTCGTTTCTGCTCCGTTCTGGAGTGGGTCAGGTGGTCTCGGAGGGTTCCGTGTGGACGACGATTCAGGGGGTGGGGGACCCGAGCCTGCGAGCGCCCGGCACAGCGAACACCCGGGTGAGGTCGTTGATCCGGGCGGAGGGGAAGTGCAGGACGGCGTTCTCGCAGCGGCCGGTCTCCTCCAGGGAGATCACGGCCGTCCAGTCGGGGCCTCGCAGGGGCTCGGCTGTGCCCAGCAGGATCTGCATGTCCACCTCGGGCATGCACAGGTAGGCGAACCCTCGGTAGAAGTCGCCTCGGCGGCGGAGTTCGGCGGTCGGCAGCCGCACGCCGCTGTCGGCGTCGCAGTAGACGTCCCCCACGTTCTGGCAGCATGCGACCGTGCTGAGCCCGACCACCCAGAGAGCTTTGACCAGGTCGACCATCTCGGCGTCGATCTCGACCTGACGGCCGTCCGGGCTCATGACGGACTCGGTCTGGTGAACCTGACGCTGCTGGGTGTGCATCGTGCGGACGTCCTCACAGTGGTGTTCGGTCGGGGGTGGCCGCCCGTCCCGTGACGCGCGGGGGTCGCGTCGACAGGTGGGACGGGCGGCCTCCTCAAAGCGGCATCCCTATCGCCGCCTTGAGAGTTCGCTCGGCCCTCCGTGCCAGTCGGAGAGCCGAAGCCCTTGGAACCTCCCGGCCGTGGGTCGGGCCACGGGAAAGGGCCCACGGCCGGGAGGGGCTTCAGGAGACGGGCGGCTCGGGACCGGTGTCCGTCGACTCGTTCGTGACGGCGTCCTCCTCGATCGGGGGCTCCAACACGAACCAGAAGGACTTCCACCCTCCGGGCAGGGCTCTCCACCCGTGCTTGGGGGTCAGGAACTCCACGATGGCCAGGCCGCGGCCGTCTTCGGCGTCCTCATCGGGCATGGCCGGTGTTCCGGGGACATCGCGAGCGCGATCGGCGCAGTCGAAGTACAAGCCGCCCCCGAGCGTGGGGCGCACCGTGGCCCGCAGCAGCTCGCCCGGCGGACTCACCCGGACCGCGTTCGTCACGATCTCCGAGACGACCAGTTCCGCGGTCTCGATCAACGGTTCCGGCAGGCTCCACGCCTGGCACATCATGCCGACCGCCTTACGGATGACCCGGACGACGCCCCTTTCGGCGGGGAACTCCTGCCGGTACTCGATCCGCCCACCCTCAAGAAACGAGACGTGCGGCGACGCCTCGATGGATGTGGCTGCTGCGCTGGTCACGTCTCACCTCCGAAATTTCTGGAACGGACTCTCAGGAATGGAGAAGCACTGACAGCATCCGGCTGCGGGTTCTAATATGTCCACTGTTGCAGCATGTTCAGTGCAACTCTGACAACTCACAGACAACTTCCGAGGAGCCTTGTGAGCAGGAGACAACCCCCCGACCCCCGACTGTCGCTGAGGAATCTGATAGCCGCTGAGCTGCGCCTTATCCGTAGGGAACTACGGCTTTCAGGCGTTGAATTCGGGGAGATCATCCACCTCGACAAGACGATGATCTCCAGGCTGGAAAGCGGCGAACGACCTCTCCAGCTTGACCAAGCCAAACTGCTCGATGCACACATTGCTTCGCTCAGGCCCCGATACACGGACAACTTGGACAACGTGCACGCCCGATTCGAGGCCCTGGTGACCCTCGCGTCTGGCGAGCCGTCGGACGACTGGGGACGTGAGCACGAACGGCACGAGCAGAGGGCACACGCGATCCAGGTCTGGGAGTCCGGATACATCCCCGGCCTCTTCCAGACAGCCGACTACGCCCGCTCGATGATCAGCGCGACCGACGTACCGATGGACGTCGACAAACTTCTCGCGCGTCGCCTCGACCGGCAGCAGATCCTGACGCGTGACAACCCGCCTCAGGTCTGGGCCCTCATCGACGCAGGCATTCTCATGCGGCCCACGGACAACCCGTCCATCATGCGCGGCCAGCTCGCCCACCTCCTGGAGCTGACCGAGTTGCCGAACGTCACGATCCGGGTCGTGCCGCAAGACGTCCCCCTTCACCAGGGCCTCGACGGAGCATTCAAGATCTTCAAGTTCACCGGGGCGCTCCCGTTGGGCTACACCGAGGCCGCCTTCGGCTGGCGACTCGTCTCCGACCCCTCGGAAGTAGACTTGTTCGCACTCCGCTGGGAGCGGCTGTCGGCGCTCGCGCTGCCGGTCTCGGCGTCCAAGGCCACAATCCGCGAGCACATGGAGACGATGTGAAGGCGACCATCGCCTGGCGAAAGTCCAGCTACAGCAAGGCAGACGCGGACTGCGTGGAGGTCGGCCGAGCCGCGGGTCATGTCGGACTCCGCGACTCCAAGCACGTCGAGTCCGGACACCTCACGGTGCCCGCCCCCCAGTTCCGCGCCTTTGTCGCCTCGATCAAGGCGAGCGACCTGTAGGACGGAAGAAACAAGGTCCCAGTTGCCTGGGGCCTTGTTTGCTGGCGCTACGGCGGGCTGCGGCTTCCTGGAGCTAGGCGGGTTCGTGGAAGAACATGTCACTGACAGTAGGTAGCCGCCATCGCTGAGCGCCAGGAGTTTATTTAGTTTGCAATGAAGCCTTCTCCTGCCCAGATCTCCCTTTCGCTCCCGGGTGGGATGATCCCCAAAGAGACATGCGGGAGCCTGGTCGCCGCGAGCAGGAAGTCGAACTGCTCCTGCATTGCTTCGCGTCCGCCCATGGCGAGGTCAAGTGCTGAGGCTTCGAGGACGAAGGAGTACCGGTTCAACCCGGTGCCGTGGGTGAGCAGTCGCTTTCTGGAGAGCCGGCCCGCGGCTGCTCCGTCAACGTCTTCGTCTTCGGGCAGTTGGTGCACTCGGGCACCCATGGCCAGGAGAGCCCGGACGTATCCAGGGGTTTGCAGGATGCCGGGCAGCCGGTTGGATTCGTACGCGCGCAGAAGCTTGGTGCGCTCGTAGATGTCTCCCTCGGCCTGTACCTGCTTCAGGCCGACTTTCAGGGCCCGTTTGTGCTCGGTCCACATCTGCTCGGCATCGCGATGCGCTGCGATCAGCTCGGGAAGAACCCTCATCGCACCGCAGGCTTCGGCCCGCGCCCTGATGTCGCCCTCGGTCGGGCTGGACCGCGCATGCTCGATACGGCTGATCTTGGTGTTATGAATTCCGGTGCGGCTCGGACAGTTGCCGGCCCGTCAGCTCAGCGTCCAGGCGAAGGTCCTGAGCCTGAGCACGAACGCTTTGCGCGCCGCTGCTGAAGCGTCGTGGCCCACCGTCAGAGGGTACGCAAGTATTCGTGGTACGGGATCGACCGCTTCCACGCCGCCTCGAACGACGCGACGCACAAGTCGACGATCTCGGGATCGGACGAGACCTGAACATCGACGTGCTGGTCGTCCCCACCGAGGACGTTGAAGATCACGGTCTTGTCGTCCAGGACGAAGAAGTCGTTCCCCGGCAGGAGCAGCATCGATGCCCGTGCCCTGGGCAGCCACCGGATGTCCTCCCCTGCCTCGACCAGGGGCTCACTGATCGCGAGGATGAACCGGTGATACTCCGACAGCGGCTCGGACACGACCTTGATGCGGCGGGTCTTCACCCCGGCTTCGGTCTCCGCCTCGATCTCCGCCCGGATCTCTGCGGCGAAGCGGTCCAAGGTCTCCTGGTCCCCAGAGCGCCACGCCTCGAACAGAGGATCGTCAATGCCGTATCCGTCGCGCAGCTCCAGCTTGCGGATGTCCCGCGCTTCGGCGATGAGCGCGTTACGCCGCTCCCTCGATGTCGATTCCATAGGTCTCCTTCACCTACATCCGGGCGAAGAGGTCCCAAACGATCCGGAGCCTCCGAATAGACCTCGTTGTCGGCGAGGGCCACCAACGGCGATTCGATCTCCGGCCCCAAGCCCCAAGCCTGGATCACCCACGTCCCCCGGTCGGTCCGGTAGAACGTCGGGCAGTCTTGCTTGACCGAGGAATCGGGATCTTTGCAGTAGAAGCTAAGCCTCATCTTGTCGCCGCCGTCAGAAGTTTGCATGTTATTGCGCCCCTCCGTCCACGTAGCTGATCAAGCCTTCACTTACCAATCCAGAGCAGGTCAAGTGCGGACACTGAGCCCGTTCGCCCTTTGAGCGCAAACATCGTCAAATTCCTCGCTTCCACACCCCCAAGTCAGCGAATCTGCCGAAGAGTTCTCACCACCCATCCTCTGGCAAGCAGAGCAAGACGACTGGCTCCTCCTCGGCTTCGAAGTGCTGGAGGACTTCCGCAGCCTGGACTCAGCCCCGGCTCAGACGACCTCCCCCTGATCGTCGATACCCTCAACCGGATCAGCGCCCTACCGGTCCCCGGCATGCTCATCCTCCAACTCCTCGGATATCCCTTCACCCCGCCGAGGCCGAAGAAGTCGCGAGCGCCTGCACCGCCTGGCGGAACGCCGCCCCGAGAGCCATCGACCCCTCCGTCACGGCCACCGTCCGCTTCTACTCCAGGGCCTGCCAGCGGAAGCCCGACGAAGACTGGCTCAAGGTGGTCCTCGCCGACGCGGAAGCATGGGCCGAGTACCGCGGCCTGCGCGCGACCAACCAGTAAGAGGAAAGAAAAAAGCCCCGGCGCTGGACGCACCGGGGCACTTCGGGCCTGTTCGCCCAGGTCAGACCGTTGTGGCTCCCGCAATCCTGGAAGGGCACCACGGGAGCCAGTCCGGGGAGCCAACGTGGTCGGACGGAGCCGGATCCGGAAGCTCGGATGAGACCTTCTCGCAACTCAGCCACTGGTAGATCGACCTAAGCCGACTGTCCAGGACGGAGTGCGCTTCGTTCGCACCGGAGAGGTCACTGGTTTGGACCCAGTGTCGCCCATGCGGGTATGGAAGTGTGGGAGCCGGTTTCCCTTGGGGAAACCGGCTTTTGGTTATTTGAAGGGTTGGGTGTTGTGGGTGGTCCAGGTGGTGAAGGGGTGGGGTGGGCGGGTGAGGAGGTGGGTGAGGTCGGGGGTGGGGGTTTGTTCGGTGGGGGTGGGGGAGCCTAGGACGGCGAGGGTGGCGGTTACTACGGGGGGTGGCATGAAGGTGAGCATTCGGGTGCGGGCGGCTTCTGGGGTTTCTTCGATGAAGTGGATGGGGTCACCTAGGGCGTCAGCTATGGCGGCTACCTGCTCGCGGGGGGTGATCGGGGTGGGGCCCGTCAGGGTGTAGGCGGCTCCGGCGTGGCCGGGTTCGCGTAGGACGACGGCGGCGGCCTCGGCGATGTCGAGGGGGTCGATGGTGGGCAGCGCGACGTCGCCGAAGGGGGCGAGGGCCGTGCGCGAGGCGCGGATGGACTCGGCCCACTGGAAGGCGTTGGACGCGAAGTTGCCGGGCCGCAGCATCGTCCATTCCAGCCCCGAGTCCTTGACGGCGTCCTCGAGGTCGGAGGGGTGGCGGCCGGTGCCCACGCCCTGCGACGACAGCAGCACGACCCGCCCGACGCCGCTCGCCCGCACGACGTCCATGACGGCGTTCATGTCGCCGTGGGCCATGAAGTCGGCGGAGGTCAGCAGGAACAGCGCTTCGGCGTCGCGTAGCGCGGGCCGCAGGGTCTCCGGCGACGTCAGGTCGGCCTTGTGGCGCCGCACGCCCTCGGGCGCGTCCGCGACGTGCCGCGAGACGGCCGTGACGTCCTCGCCGGCTTCGACGAGCGTCTGGACCAGGTGCCGTCCGACGTTCCCGGTCGCTCCCGTCACCACGATCATGATTTCTCCTTGTTCTCGGTTCCTTGGGGGTACGTGGCGACGCTACTATCCGAGTGATAGTAGGTACCTAGAGGAAAGTACGGGGAACGTGATCGAGAGCACATCCGAGGTCGCGCCGGAGCAGGCATGTCCGATCGCGCCCGTGGTCGACGTGGTCTTCAGCCGCTGGACGACCCCGATCCTGTGGACGCTGCACGCGCACGGCAGGCACAGGTTCGTGGAGCTGGAACGCCGCATCACCACGATCACCCCGAAGGTGCTGACCGAGCGGCTGCGCAGGCTCGAGCGCGACGGGCTCGTCGTGCGCACCTACCATCCGGGCGTGCCGCCCAGGGTGGAGTACGAGATCAGCGAGCTCGGCCGCAGTCTCGCGCCGGTGTTCGCGGCGCTGGCGGACTGGTCGCCGAGCCTCGGCGACGTCGAGCGGTCCCGTCAGTCCTACGACGCGAGGGCCTGACCGGCGCTGCCTATGATGGTGAGAGGCCCTCAGGTTGGGGGGCGGAGGGAGCGGTCGTGTCTGAGGCGGAGCCTTACATCGCGCGACGGCCCAAACGGGCGGACGGGCAGCGGAATTACGACGCGATCCTCGCGGTCGCGCGCAAGGCGTTCGAGGCCGAGGGGGCTGAGGCTTCCCTTGAGGACATAGCGGCCCGCGCACAGGTCGCGATAGGCACGCTGTACAGGCACTTCCCCACACGGGCGACGTTGGTGGAGGCCGCTACGCGTGACGGGCTCGTCTTGCTCGTAGAGGCCGCAGAGAGGTTGCAGAAGGAGCAGGAGCCCTTGGGGGCCCTAACCGAGTGGATGGCTCTCGCGGTCCGGCATTTCAGTACCTTCCGCGGCCTCGTCGGGATCCTCGCGCGCAGCATGTACGACGAGGGGACGCCGTCGCACGCCATGTGCGCCGCCATGCACGCGGCGGGCGCGCGGCTGCTCACCGACGCCCAAGACGCGGGCGCGGTACGTCGCGACCTCGCGCCCGAGGAGCTGTTCGACCTGCTCAGCGGCGCAGCGTGGGTGCGGGAGAACGCGTCGTCCGACCGCGACGGCAGCCCCCGCTTCCTCGAGCACGTCCTCCAGGGCATCGCCGTCCGCCCCTGAGCGCGCCTGAGCCCGCGCCTCCCGGGTCGGGCGGCGCGGGCTCAGGGGCAGGGCTCAGGTCGTGCGGGCCGCGGCCGTGAGGTGACGGCTGACGCGCTTGATCAGGAGCGCCATCTCGTAGGCCACCTGGGCGGCCTGGGGGCCCGCGTCGGCGAGGACGGCCAGGCAGGTGCCCGTCCCGGCGGGCAGGACGAAGAAGAGCCTGTCGTCGAGCTCGATGACCGCCTGGTTGACCCGCTCGGCCGAGTAGTGCTCGGCCGCGCCGCGCGCGAGGCTGTGGAAGCCCGACGACAGCGCCGCGAGGAACTGGGCGTCCTCGGCTGACATGTTGCGGGACGCGGCCATGACCAGGCCGTCGCGGGACAGCAGGAGCGCGTGGTGGACGGGGACGACCCGGTCGACCAGGTCGTCCAGCAGCCAGTTGAGTTCGCCGGTCACGGTCTCTTCCGTTCGTCAGTCGGGTCGTCGCCCTGCCCGTCGCGTCCGAGCGCCCAGCCGTACTGGAGCGAGGACATGAGGGCGCGGCTTGACTCGGGGTCTGGTTCCTCGAAGTCGTCCTCGGGCGGGGGCGGCGTGGTCGACGTGCGCAGTTGCGGCGCCATGCTCTGCTGCTTGCGGCGGCGCGGAAGCCGTCCGGTCTGCTCGGGGGTCGCGTCCGGCTCGAAGCGGTTGTCGGCGGCGCGCGCGGGGGCGGGCAGCGGCGCGGGACGCCGTTCGGGGACCGCCGTGACGGCCGGGGCGGGCTGCGGCGTAGGACGTCCGGCGTCTACGGCGGGCCTGGACGGCGCGTCCTGGACGGTCAAAGACGACGGGATGAGGACGACCGCCGTGGTGCCTCCGTAAGCCGACGGCTGGAGGGCGACCCGGATGTTGTGCCGCGCGGCGAGGCGCGCGACGACGAACAGGCCGAGCCTGTCGGAGTCGGCGAGGTCGAACTCCGGCGGTTCCGCCAGCCTGCGGTTCAGTTCCGCGAGCTGGTCCGGGTAGAGGCCGAGGCCGCGGTCGATGATCTCCACGGCGAGCCCGTTCGCGACGGTCTCGGCCTTGACCAGCACCTCGGTGCCGGGCGGGGAGAACACCGTGGCGTTCTCGATGAGCTCGGCGAGCAGGTGGATGACGTCGGCGACGACCGCGCCGGTGATGGACGACGACCGCGAGACCGCGGGCTCCACGCGGGTGTAGTCCTCCACCTCGCCTATGGCGGCGCGGACTACGTCCTCGATGGGGACGGGATGGTCGAAGGCACGCACGGTCGGCTCCCCTGACAGGATCACCAGGCCCTCGGCGTGCCGCCGCATGCGGGTCGTCAGGTGATCGAGTTTGAACAGGTCGTCCAGCTCCTCGGGGCTGGATGCGCGGCGCTCCATGGTGTCGAGCAGCTGGAGCTGGCGCTGGAGAAGGCCCTGGCTGCGCCAGGAGAGGTTCACGAAGACCCTGCCGATGCTGCGGCGCAGCCGCGCCTCGCCGATCGCGACGTCGACGGCGGTGTGCTGGACCGTCGCGAACGCCTCGGCGACCGACGCGACCTCCTTGGTCCGCGCGCCGCCCGGCAGCGGCTGTTCTGCAAGGGACGTGTCGACGTTCTCGCCGGCCCGCAGCCGGGCGACGACGTCGGGCAGCCGTTCGTCGGCGAGGGTGTGCGCGGCGCTTTCCAGCACCCGCAGGTCGCCGGTCATGCTGCGCGCGAACCGCACCGACAGCAGCACCGACGCGACCACGGCGATGAGGCCGATGCCTCCGGCCGCGTAGAAGCGGAGCATGATCTGGTCGCCGACGGGTGCGATCCGGTCGTCGAGCATGGTGCTGATCTCGCCCATGTTCAGGTACCAGGCGGGCTCGACCTTGGCGATGACCTGCTTCCACTGGGCGGCGGTGACGCTCGCCTTGCCCGCGTTGACGCCGTTGAGCCGGATGTTCTTCTCGTAGGTCACGAATCCGGCGAACTCGGGGGACTTGGCGAACTCGTCGAGTTTGGCCCGGAGGTCGTCGTCGAGGCCCGCCGCGCCGAAGCGGAACATCTTGTCGCGGCTGTCGGCCCAGCCGTTGAACGCGCCGCGCTGGACCGAGTCGAACTTGCCGCCTTCGGGCAGGGTGGCGATGAGGGCCGACTCGCGCAGCATCAGGTCGTGCGAGTAGAGCACGTGCAGGACCGCGTTGCTGTTGCGGAAGGCGTCCATGTCGTCAACGCTGACCATGCCGGACAGCACCTCGAAGACGTTCTCCACGATGCGGCTGTACTCGTCGATGATCTCGACGGCGCCCGAGCCGTCGGAAGCCTTGCCGCGCAGGGCGGTGAGGTCGAGGAGCACGTCGTTGAGCGCCTTCACGCGGGCGCGGGACATGTCGTTCATCGCGTCCTGCGTCTCGTCGGAGAACGCCGAGTCGCGGAACGCCTGGACGATGCCGTCGGTGTAGGCGACCTGCTCGCCGAACTTCGGCGAGTGGGCGGCGGCCGACGCGCGTTCCTTCTGCATCGCGTCGATGACCGCGGCGGTCGGCAGGCCCATGTTGTCGTACTGGGTGTCGAAGTCGAACTTCGTCAGCGCGGCGGTCAGCGTGGTCACCGCCGCGAAGGACCAGAGGATGATCAGCGAGGCCAGCGGCAGCACAAGCAGGATGGCGAGTCTTCCGCTGACGGGCAGGACCCTGGGCCCGCTCCCGCCCTTCGCCGACGAACGTCTACCGCGCACCTCGCACCCCGTCCTCCTCCGATGGAAGCGTCATTCTCGTACGAGGCAACGTAGTTCTCGGACGGTCGGCAGACCACCATTTTGCCGGACTTAATACTAAATCGAAAGCAAGTTTAGATCACGCTGTGCGTCAACCGAGACGGTCTACGAGTCCCCAGGCCAACGCCGTTTCCGCGTCCAGAGGGGTGTTCGCCAAGGCGAGGTGCAGGGTGCGCCAGCGTCCGATGCGGCGCGGCAGGCTCACCGTGCCGCCCGCGCCGGGGATGAGGCCCATGGCGACCTCGGGAAGCCGGAACGTCGTCCCCGGCGACGCCACCACCGTGCCCGCGAACGCGGGGAGCTCCACGCCCGCGCCCACGCACGTGCCGTGGACGCGGACCGTGACGCGGTCACGCAGCCTGTGCAAAGGCAGCGCCACGCCCGCGCGCGTCCGCAGGAAGTGGGCGAGGGCCAGGTCGGCGGCCGTGCCGAACTCGGCGAGGTCGCCGCCCGCGGAGAACACCGGGCCCGCGCCGTCGAGCAGGACGCGGCGGACCGTCGGATCGAACTCCGCGACGGCGAGGGCCTCGACCAGGGCGTCGCGTACCTGGCGGCCGTAGGCGTTGCGCCGCTCTGGACGGTTCAGGGTGATGTGCAGGCTGTCGCCGTCTCTGCTGAGCAAGACGGGCTCGGCGACCTCCGCCGGAGGCAGGGCGTCGCCTCTGGTCGCCAGCCACGCGGCGAACTCACGGCCGGACAACAGGGTCGAGTAGGCGAACGACTCAAGGTCGAGCGCCTGCGCGACGTCAAGACGGACTCCCGCACGCAGCACCCCGCCGAGCGTGAAGGCGGCCTGAGGGTTGGCCTCCGCCTGACGCTGGAGGTGTTCGAGTTCGGCGCGGGGATCAGGCACCCCGACGTACGGGCGGGGAAGGGCACGTCCCGAACGCGCGAGCGTGAGGTCGAGGTAAGGGGCGAGCACACGGGCCGCCTCGGGAGGCGTCGCGCTGTCGGTGAGGCCGACGAGCACGCCGTCATGCGCGGCGAGGCGTTCGACGGCACGGCCGAGCGCGCCCGGCTCGCGTGGACCGTCGAGGACGACGCCGACGACCGGGGCGACCGGCGTCCCGTCCTCGCCCATCGCCCCCGCGCGCGCCACGCCGTCGGCGAGTTCCTCGACGGACACGACCGCGCCGACCATGGCCCCTCCCGCATGAAGATCATCGCCGCGGGCGAGTCTAGCCGCCTGCCCTGGATCGGCCGCGCCGGGGATTAGGCTCGCCCGCTAAGGCTCGGGGGTCAGGGAGGTGGCTGTGGAGAGCGTCGGAGGCGCGGCCGGGGCTTGGGCGCGCAGTGGCGTGGTCGCCCTGACGGGACGTGAGACGCCGCTCGTACCGCCCGGCGTAGGCGCGTGGACCGCTGACGCGCTCGCAAGGCGGTTCGCCGAGGCGACCGGCGTGGAGATGGACGGGGCTCGGCTGCTGTCCGAACGTGCCGCTTACACCGGCTTCGGACGGCGCGGAGCCGTCTCTGCAGGCGGGAGCTGCAGGCTCCTCCCCTGCGCGGACGGCTGGGCGGCGGTCTCCTGCGCGCGTGCCGACGACCCCGCTCTGCTCGCCGCCTTGGCGTTCGCCGAGCCCGGCGAAGACGTCTGGGCCGCTACCGCGCGGTGGCTGCGCGACCACACCGGCGCGGACCTCAACGAACGTGCCGAGCTGCTGGGCGTCGCCGCGGGCGCGGTGCGGCGGCCGCGCACTCCCCTGCCGCCCCTGCCCGGCCGTCCCCGGTCCGTCGCGGGGACCCTTGTCGTCGACTTCAGCGCGCTGTGGGCGGGACCCCTGTGCGCCAACCTCCTGGGGCTCGCGGGAGCGCGCGTGGTGAAGGTGGAGACGCCGACGCGGCCTGACGGGGCGCGCCGGGGGAACCCGACCTTCTACGACCTCCTGCACGCCGGCCACGCCTCGGTGGTGCTCGACCCGGACACCTCCGGGGGGCGACGCGCGCTCGCCGCCCTGGTGGCCGCCGCCGACATCGTCATCGAGGCGTCGCGGCCGCGCGCGCTGGCCCGCTGGGGGCTCGACGCGGAGGCCGCGGCGGCGTCCGGCACCACATGGGTCTCGATCACCGCGCACGGGCGCGGCTCGGACAGGATCGGCTTCGGCGACGACGTCGCGGCGTCGTCCGGGCTCGTCGCGCGGGACGCTGAGGGGCCCGTCTTCGTCGGGGACGCCTTCGCCGACCCTCTGACCGGGCTTACGGCCGCCGTCCTTGCCGCGTCGGAGCCGCCTTCCGGGGACGGGGTCCTGTGGGACCTGTCCATGACCGACGTGGTGGCGGCCACCGTCCCGGAGTCGGATAGCGGGATCTCCACGCGGGCCGTTCATGCGCGCTCGGGGTGGGTGGTAGAGACGCCGGACGGGGCGGTTCCCGTAGCCGCTCCCCTGCCTAGGGAGGCCGTACGGGTGGCGGCCTCTGCTTCGGGGGCGGACACCGCTTCCGTCCTCGGCTCCCTGGGGATCGCCCTTCCCTGACGCGGGCGGGCCCGTGGCGTCACCGTAGGGTGAGGACGTGGGTGGGAAGGGCGTACGCGGGACGCTGCTGCGGGACGTCGAACTCGACGGAAGACTGCGCGCCGACGTGCGGGTGCGCGACGGCGTCGTCCACGAGGTCGGGGACGCGCTCCCGTCTGACGGCGACGAAGTGCTCGCATGCGAGGGCCGCGCCCTCATCCCCGGACTGTGCGACCACCACGTGCACCTGCTCGCGCTCGCGGCAGTCCGCCGCTCGGTCGGGTGCGGGCCGCCCGAGGTGACCGACGCCGAGGCGCTCCGCGCGGCCCTCAGCGCGGCCGAGCCGGGACCGGACGGGTGGGTCCGGGGCGTGGGGTACGTCGAGACCGTCGCGGGCGACCTCGACGCCGCTGCGCTCGACGGGTTCCGCGCGGACGTGCCGGTCCGGCTCCAGCACCGCAGCGGCGCGCTGTGGATGCTGAACTCCGCCGCGGTGCGCGCCGCGGAAGTGGCGTCCGGGGAACATCCCGGGATCGAACTGGACGAGAGCGGCATACCTACCGGGCGGCTCTGGCGGGCGGACGGATGGCTGCGCACCCGTCTGCCGGACGAGGGCGGCACGGGCCTCGCCGAGGTCGGATCCGCGCTCAGCGCGCTGGGCGTCACCTCGGTCACCGACGCGACGCCCGACCTCGCGCCCGAGGCCGTCGCGCTGCTCGCGCGGGCACGGGCGTCCGGCGCGCTGCCGCAGCGGGTGCGCCTGCTCGGCGCGGCAGGTCCGCTGCCGGAGGGTCTTACGTCCGGGCCCGAGAAGATCGTCATCGCCGACTCCGCGCTCCCGTCACTCGACGGCCTAACCGCGCGTATCGCCGCCGCCCATCAGACCGGACGCCCTGTCGCCGCCCACTGCGTCACGTACGCGGCGCTTGTGCTGTTCCTGGTGGCCGTCGAGGCGGCGGGTCCGCTGCGCGGCGACCGGATCGAGCACGCCGCGCTCGTACCGTCGGAGCTTCTCGACACCATCCGACGGCTCGGCCTACGCGTCGTCACACAACCCGGCTTCTTGGCCGACCGGGGAGACGACTACCTGCGCGACATCCCTACGGCTGACCACGGCGACCTTTACCGCTGCGCGTCCCTGCTCGACGCGGGCGTCCCACTCGCCCTGTCGAGCGACGCGCCCTACGGGCCGCTCGATCCGTGGGCGGTCATGGACGCGGCGGTCCGGCGGCGGACCCGTCGCGGGGCGGTCGTGGGGGCGGCGGAGCGGATCGGGGCGCGCGCGGCCCTGAACGCCTACCTCGCGCCCTCCGACGACCCCGGCGGCCCCCCGCGCCGCGTCACACCGGGTGCGCCCGCCGATCTCGTGCTCCTGGCCGCCCCGCTCGCCGACGCCCTCGCCGGGCTCCCCCGCTCGCCGGTCGAGGCGGTATTCCTCGACGGCCGGCGCGCGCGCTGATTCCGGCGACATCCACCCGACGGCAAATCACCACTTACCCCTTGGCTAAGGTCGCAGGCGTAAGCACGACGTCTTGCTCGGGGCGCGACCCGGCAGGACAAGCAGGACGGCAAGGGGGCCGACGTGGGCGCGTTGCGGGACATCCTCGATCTGGAGCGGCTCGACGACCTCCTCTTCCGAGGTCCCGCCTCCCCGACCCGCAACACGCGGATCTTCGGCGGCGAGGTCGCCGCCCAGGCCCTCATGGCCGCCGGACGCACCGTGCCGGCCGACAGGCACGTCCACTCCCTGCACGCGTACTTCCTGCGGCCTGGCGACCCTGCGATCCCGATCGTCTACCAGGTGGACCCCATCCGCGACGGCGGCAGCTTCACCACGCGGCGCACCGTCGCGATCCAGCACGGCAAGCCGATCTTCCACCTCTCGGCGTCCTTCCACCGGCCCGAGGAGGGCTTCTCGCACCAGCCCGCCAAGACCGACAGGCCGGAACCCGAGGACCTTCCCACCGGCGACGAGGTGCTCGCCTCCGCCGACAAGGCCACGCGCGACTGGTTCGAGCGGGTGCACGGCAACAGCCCACTGGAGATCCGGTTCGCGGAGGAACTGCCCAGGTTCGCGGCGTTGCGCGGGGAAAGCGCCCCCGCCGTCCAGCGGTTCTGGTTCCGCACCCATGAGGCGCTTCCCGACGACGACCCCCTCATGCACGCCTGCGCGGTCACGTACGCGTCGGACCTTCTGCTGCTCAGCAGCTCGGTCGCACCGCACGCCACGACCCTCGACAGCGGCGGCCTCCAGTTCGCCAGCCTCGACCACACGCTCTGGCTGCACGGGGTCCCGCGCGCCGACGACTGGATCTTCTACGACCAGGAGGGCATCTGGGCGGGTGGAGCGCGCGCGCTTTGCCGAGGCTCCTTGTCCGACCGTTCTCACCGGCTCCTTGGCAACGTCATGCAGGAGGGCCTTATCCGTCCGGTGAGGTGAGGCGTCAGACGGCGTCGTAGGCGCGCAGCGTCAGCAGGGCCGCAAGGGTGACGCCCGGACGTGCCTCGGAAGCCGTCGTCGAAGACCACTGCACCCAACGGATCGGCCATCCGCCGTCAGCCTCCTGGGACTCCTGAAGATGGCGAAGGCTCAGGTCCATCTCGGCGTCGGAGAACCACGCGCGGGCGACGCTGCCGGGGAACGCCGCGTAGTCGTGCGGCATGTGCAGCTCACCCGGCCCGTAGCCGGGCGACAGCCGCGCCTCCTCGGGCCGCTCGGGGTCGAGCAGCACGATCCGCTGCTCCCTGACGAGCTCGCCGAGCCGCGCGGCCTGGCCTTCCGCCCACGCCCGGTCGGAGGCGCCGTCGAGGAACGCGACTGCCGCGCCGACCTCGTACGGGTGGGATTCCTTGAGCGTCTCGATCGCCGTCCGGCAGAACGCCTCGGCCTTCCGCAGCCACGGGTGCTCGACGCCGTGGCGCAGCAGCGGGCCCGCGATCTGACCCGTGGTGAGCAGATCACCGCGGGGGTCGTCGGCGACGGGCATGAACGGCGGGTGCGGATACCGCCGCAGCGACGGCAGGACCGCCGGGACGCCGCCGTCGGGGTCGGCCCGCTCGGCGAGCCAGTCGCACAGCGCGACAAGCCGCTCCTCGCGCGCCTGCCCGATCTCCTCGAGCACCCGCAGCGCCGACGGGACCGCGATCGGCTGGCCCTCGGGGCCCCGGATGTCGGGGTCGAGGCCGAACGCGTAGCCGCCCTCCTCGTCGGCGTAGGCGTCGAGTGCGGCGAGCACCCCTGACGCCGTTCCCGACCCGAACAGGTAGGCGAACCTGCGCTGTTCGAGCACCCTTCCCGACGTCCACAGGAAGCCGCCCGCGCTCTCGATCACCGTCTCGCTCAACCAACCCATAGGTCGCACCGTAAGCCGCCGGACGGGGTCGCGTCACCCGCGCGCGGGCGTGTCCTCACGGGTTCGGGGGCGGAAAGCGAGAAACCCCTCCCGGAGGAGGGGTCCTACCGGTCTCCCGGACGGGGCTCGTCACCAGTCGTGCCAGTAGCCCCAGCGGTCTCCGTACCACCATTCGTCGAAGTCGCAGTCGAAAGTGTCGCCCCAGCGGTCGGAGCACCAGTAGGGACCACCGGACGTCGGGGCCGTCGAAGCCGACGCCGATGTGGCGGGCGCGGCCACGAGGACCCCGCCCACAAGCGCGCCCGCGACAGCCAACCCGCGAGCGGAGCGCGATGCACTCATCACAAGCCTCCTCAAATCACTCGGAGTGACCTTCAACTCCACTGTCACACGACCCACCGTGATCCACACAAGCGATTACAGCCACCCAAACCACCACATAAGCCGCATTTGCCACAAACCACGCAAATACCCCAACCGCTCCCCCGTCCCGTTGCCGTCCCACAACCCCCCGACACCCCACCCGAACCCAGTTCACCCACCCACTCCCCGAGCGCCCGCACTCCCCGCCCGACCCGCCCGCTCCCCGAGCGCGCCCGCGTTCCCCGCCCGACTCGCCGCGGCACGCGGGCAGCGCTCCAGAGAGGCGGTGAGAGGGCCGTGGAGTCCGCAGTCCGGCGGACGCCGGGATCGTGGGCTTTGGAGTCCGCGGTCCCGGCGGGCTACGGGATCGTGGGCCTTGGAGTCCGCAGTCCCGGCGGACGGAGGGATCGTGGCCTTAAAGTCCGCGTCCCGGCGGGCTAGGGGACCGTGGGCCTTGGAGTCCGCAGTCCCGGCAGGCTACGGGATAGGGCGGCGGGGTGGGGCGGGCGGCGGGGTGGGCCGCCCGCCCGGGGGTCACTCGGCCGGGGTGTCGGCCGGGCGGTTGGGACGCCAGAAGACGGCGAGGAGGGCTGCCGCGCCGAGCACGCCCGCGCCCGCCGTGACGGCAAGGCCGGTGAGGCCGGACAGGCCGTCCTCGATGCCGATGACGGCGTCGAGGGAGTACGCGCCGCCGCCGAGCACGCCGAGGGCGCACGCGGTGAGGATCAGCACGAGCACGTACTCGTAGCCCTGGCCGGGCCGGAAGATGAAAAAGCCGTTGCGCAGGTGCGCGGTGACCAGCGCGACGGCCATCGTGCCGACGGCTCCGGCCGCGGCGAGCGGCGTCAGCAGCCCGAGCAGCAGCAGGACGCCGGCGCCGAGTTCGGTGCCCGTCGCGGCGAGCGCGTGCAGCATGCCGGGACGCAGGCCGATCGACGCGAACCAGCCTGCGGTGCCGGGCAGCTTGCCGCCGCCGAAGGCGTGGTTCCAGCCGTGCGCGATGAGGACGATGCCCAGGGTTGCCCTGAGGATCGCGGACGCAAGGTCGATGCTCTCCATGTGACCTCGTTCGGGGGGGAGAAGACGGATGGGTCAGCGCGGGCGAACGTGAGCCAGATTACGCCGAAAGGAACAAGGGCCCTTCTACCGCCCCCCGGCCGGTGTTAGCGTCGCGCGCATGCGACAGCGACGCGCACCCTCCCTGAGCGGACGGCGGGTGCTGATCACCGGGGCGGCGCGCGGCATCGGCGCAGCCCTGGCCCGCCGCCTGCACGAGCGCGGAGCCCGGGTCGTGCTCGCCGGGCTCGAACCCGAGCTGCTCGCCGAGGTCGCGGCGGACTGCGGCGACGCCCCCTTCCGGCCCGTCGACGTCACCGCGCGCGCCGATCTGGCCGAAGCCGTCGCCGACCTCGCGGGCCCGCTCGGCGGCCTCGACGTAGTCGTCGCCAACGCCGGGATCGCCAGGCAGTGGCCGGTGGCCGAAGGCGACCCCGAGATCCTCACCAAGACCCTCGAGGTGAACGTCCTCGGCACCGTGCACACCCTCCAGGCGGCGCTCCCGCACCTGTCCCATCCGCGCGGCTATGCCCTGCTCGTCTCCTCTCTCTCCGCCGCCGTCCACGCGCCCCTTCTCGGCGCGTACAGCGCCTCAAAGGCCGCCGTCGAGGCCCTCGGCAACACCCTCCGCATCGAGCTCGCGTCAACCGGCGCGCGCGTCGGCGTCGCCTACTTCGCCGAACTCGACACCGACATGACGCGCCGCGGCTTCGGCACCGAGGCCGCCTCCCTCCTGCGCACCCCCACCTCGGTCCTTGCCGGCGTCACCCCCCTCCCCGTCGCGATCGACGCCCTGGAACACGGCATCGCCTGGCGCTCCCGCACCATCTGCTCCCCCCGCTGGGTGGCCCCCCTTCTCCCCCTCCGCACCCTCGCCCAACACCTCCTGGAAACCACCCTCCCCCCCACCATCCCCAACGCAGTAGCCCTCGCCACCACCGAACCCGCCCCCTTCACCACCCCCCAACCCCCCACCCCCTAACCCCCCACTCCCCTGTCACCCCCCAACACCATAAAACCCAAACCCCCACCCCCACCTCCCTCACACGAGGGATGCGCAAGCCCACCCACCAGCCCAAATTCCCCCCAAGCACACAAGCTCAAAAACTCACAAACCGAGCCCCCACCCTCAGCACAACCCAGCCACAACCCAGCCCAAGCACCAAGCACCAAGCACCAAGCACCAAGCACCAAGCACCAAGCACCACCGACGCGAACCAGACAAGACACGGCTGAGGCACAAGCCACGCGCCGGACACGAAACGGGGCGAGACTGAGACGGGCGCGAGGCGCGGCGCGAGGCAGGGCGCGGGCGCGGGCAGGCAAGACACGCGGTGGGAAGCGAGCGGGATGGGCTACGAGGCGAGGCGCAGAGCGCGACGCACGTGGGGAGCGAGGCGGGGCTCAGACGCGACGCGGACGCGAGGCGCGGCGCGACGCTGGCACGAGGCAGGGCGCGGCGCTGGCACGAGGCGGGCGTGAGGCGCGGCCGTGAAACGCGACGCGGGCGTGATGCGGGCGCAGGGCGCGACGCGGCGCGGGCGGACGCGGGGTGGGGTGCAGCGTGGGTGGGAGGTGGGGTGAGGTGGGAGGAGGGGTGGGGTGGGTGGGTTAGGGGGTTAGGAAGGAGGTGGTAAGGGGGAGGGCGGGGTTGGGGGTGGGGGTGGGGGCGTGGGGGATGAGGGCGGCGAAGGCGAGGTCGGCGCGGTAGCCGATGAACCAGGAGTGGGGTGCGCCGGAGGCGGTTTCGGCGGTGCCGGTCTTGCCGTGGGTGCCCGAGGGGAGGGCTACGGAGGCGGCGGTGCCTGAGGTGACGACGGCGGACATCATGGTGCGGAGGGGGGCTAGGACGTCGGCAGGGAGTTTGCGGGGGTCGGGGACCTTCTCGCCGTTCTTCCAGTAGGCGTCGGCGGGGAACATGATGGGCGAGCGCCAGGTGCCCGACGCGACGGCGGCGGCGACCGCGGCCATCGCGAGCGGGGAGGCCATGACCCTGCCCTGGCCGATGCTCGCCTCGGCGAGGTCCGCGGTGCCCGAGGGCTCGGGGAAGCTCGCGCGGACCGCGTTGATGGCGAACGGCCGGTTGAAGCCGAACATCTCGGCGGCCGCCGTCATGCCCGCGGCACCTGCCCGGTTCACGCCGAGGTCGGCGAACGTCGTGTTGCAGGACTTCGCGAACGCCGTCCGCAGCGAGGTCGACCCGAGGGCGAGCCCATTGTGGTTGGGGATGGTGCGCTCGCCGATCAGGACCGTGGCGGGGCAGGCCACCCCCGACGACGCCGACAGCCCCGACGTGACGAGCGCCGCCGCGGTGACGATCTTGAAGGTGGAGCCCGGCGGATAGGTGATCTGGCTGGCCGCCAGGGAGCCCACCGTGTCGGCGAGGGCGACGATCTCACCCGTGGACGGCCGCAGCGCGACGAGGATCGCGGGCGAGGCCGCGGCGGCGACCGCCTTGTCGGCCGCGGCCTGGAGGTCCTCGTCCAGGGTGGTGGGACGCCGTGCGGCGGTCGGCTCGCTGAAGATCTTGACGGGCCGCCCGTCGAGGAAGACCCCCCAGCCCAACTCCTCCTCTCCCGAGGCGTACTGCCCGGTCAGCGCGTCGAGATACTGCCTGACGCCCGCGGTGTCGGGGATCTCCCCGCCGCCCGCGTAGGTGGCCACGCCTCCCCCGCCTCCGGGGATCTCCCGGAGTTGCAGCAGGCCGCCCTTCTTGAGTTCCGGGACGAGGGTCGCCGGGCTCCATATGACGCGCCAGCGCCGGTCCACGACCTTCATCCGCAGGGTCGAGCGCACGGTCCACTTGCCGGGAGGCAGGGTGCGCGACGCCGTGAACTCCGCCTTCGCCTCGTTCTCGGCGGACCGCACGGCGGGCTCGGGCTTGAGCAGGAGCGAGGAGACCCGGAGCGCCTTGCTGAAGGCCCGGTGCTGCTCGACGAAGTCCGCGGGCGGGGCTGCCGCGAGTTCGCGCATCGAGTGGAAGTCCCCTGCCTGCCAGTACGCGAAGTAGGACGTCGCGAGTTCCTTCGGGTCTCCTTCGATCCTGAGGCGCAGGTAGAGGCCGCCGCCCGCGGACGCGACAAGCACGGTTCCCACAATGATCGCCAGCCAGCGCACGCCCGACCTCCGGCCCTGAGAAGTTCAGCGCAGGCAATCTAGGACACAGAACACCCTTTCGGACAGGGATCTTGGAAATCTCCCGTTGAACCGTCGCCTTCCCGGCCTTCCGGACCGCTGCCCTACGATGGCCGCAGCACACGCCCACGGAGGGGATGGAATGTCGGGGAACGTAAGGCCGATCACGCTCATCGGGGACCCGGTCCTGCACCGGCCGCTGAAGGAGGTGACGGAGTTCGACGACGCCCTGCGGGAGCTCGCCGACGACATGTTCGCCAGCATGTACGCGGCCAACGGGGTCGGGCTCGCCGCCAACCAGATCGGCGTCGACCTGCGGATCTTCGTCTACGACTGCACCGACGACCACGGGGAGCAGCACAAGGGCGTCGTGGTGAACCCGACGATCGAGTACCCCGACAGGAACCGGACGCTCGACAACGACTCCGAGGGCTGTCTTTCCGTCCCCGGGCCCTACGCCGACGTCGCGCGAGTCGACCACGTGCACTGCCACGGGTTCGACCTCGACGGCAACCCGATCTCGCTGCACGGCACGGGCCAGCTCGCGCGCTGCTTCCAGCACGAGACCGACCACCTTGAGGGCAAGCTCTACGTGGACCGGATCCCCGCGAAGGCGCGCAAGCAGGTGCTGCGGGAGTACGAGGCGCGCAAGGCCGAGACGGCCTCCTGAGCCGCGCGCCAGGCGCGCGGCCGCCCCGGCGACGCGTGCTCTTCAGCCTGGTGAGAGGGTCTCGCGCAGCATCCGCGTGAGGCCCTCGACCCGTTCCAGGGTCTGCTGGAACAGGCGGTGGGCCTCCTCGAGCTGCTCCAGGGCCGCGTCGATCGGCGCCTCGTCGTCGGCCAGCAGAATCTCGGCGAACAGCACCTCGGTGGCGGCCAGGACGCCGGTCGCCGCGCCGCGCGCGACGCCGCCCTTCATCTCGGTGAGCTGGCGGACGGTGCGCATGAGGCGTTTCAGCACCATGGTCGGGTGCTGGCCCGGCGGCGCGGCGGAGCGGTACCCGGCGTCGAAGCGCGCCCAGTCCCGGTACATCCCGCCGGGTCCGGCGAGTTGTTCGACGGTCGCCAGCAGCCGGCCGACCGCGTACGCGTCGTCTCCCGGGCCCAGCGGACGCTCGGCGGGCCGCAGCAGGGCGAGCGCACGTCGCACGGCCCGCGGTTCGAGTTCGACTTTTTCTCGCTTCATCCCGATCACTCCTCAGCTCGTTGGCACCATCCTGGCCTCCTGTCAACCCCCAGAACCGACCGAACCCGATTCTGTGGATAACTTTTCGCAGCGATCCAAACACCCAACGTGCTCACCTAGCGCGCTACTCGTCGCGACCCCGAGACCGCGTGACGGGCAGGCCGCCAGGCGGCTGGACGCCGAGGAAAGCTAGGGTGTCCCGGAGTCCACGCCTGGCGCGGACCATCAGGAGATCAACCTTGAAAGCTCACAAAGAGCACAATTCGCAGGGGGTCGCGCGCGTGGTCGAGTTCGGTCCGGAGGCCGTCGAGTTCTGGCGGGAGTGGCACATCTGCACCCTGACGACGCTGCGCCCGGACGGCACCCCGCACGTCGTCCCGGTCGGCGTGACGCTCGACGCCGACGCCGGCGTCGCCCGGATCATCTGCGACGGCGGATCACGCAAGGCGAGGAACGCCGCCCTGCCGGGCGCCCGCGCCGTCGTCTGCCAGGTCGACAAAGGCCGGTACACGACGCTGGAGGGCACCGCGTCGGTGCTGACCGACCCCGAGTCCGTGGCCGACGCCGTGCGCAGGTACACCGAGCGGTACCGGGAGCCGAGGGTGAACCCGAACCGGGTCGTCATCGAGATCGCGATCGACCGGGTGATCGGCACCGTCAGGTGACGGTGTACTTCATCGGGGCGGGGCCCGGCGCGCCCGACCTGATCACCGTGCGCGCGCAACGGATCATCGCCGCGGCCCCCGTCTGCCTGTACGCGGGGGCGCTCGTGCCCGCCGAGCTGCTGGACGGCTGCCCGGCCGGGGCGCGCAAGGTGGACACCGCCGAGCTCGACCTCGACCAGATCCTCGCCGAGCTGACCGCCGCCCACGAGGCGGGCCGCGACGTGGCGCGCCTGCACTCCGGCGACCCGTCGGTGTTCAGCGCGATGGCCGAGCAGATGCGCCGTCTCGACGCCGCGGGGATCCCCTACGAGGTCGTGCCCGGCGTCCCTGCGTTCGCCGCCGCCGCGGCGTCGCTGCGGCGTGAGCTGACGGTCCCCGGCGTCGGCCAGACCGTGGTGCTGACGCGCACGGCGGCACGGGCCACCCCGATGCCCGAAGGCGAGGACCTGCCTTCGCTGGCGCGCAGCCGCTCGACCATGGTGCTGCACCTCGCCGTGCAGCGGATCGACGAGGTCGTCGCGGACCTGCTGCCGTCCTACGGGGACGACTGCCCGTCCGCCGTCGTCGCATACGCGTCACGGCGTGACGAGATCATCCTGCGCGGTCGTCTCGCGGACTTGCCTTCGCTCGTGCGTGAGGCGGGGATCAAGCGGACCGCGGTGATCATCGTCGGCAGGGTGCTCGCCGCCGAGAACTTCCCCGACAGCCACCTGTACTCGCCCGCGCGCTCGCGGCACTGAGCGCGTAACCGTCCGAGCGCTTACGTGGACGCGCCCTGCCTGAGGGCTCCGGTGGTTCGCCCGACGCCCTCGCCTGATTGGGTGGGGCGCATGAGATCCGTACTCGTGCTCGGTGGGACGGGCGAGGCAAGACGGCTCGCGGACGCGCTCTCCGCCGTGCCCCGGCTGCGGACGGTCTCCTCCCTCGCCGGGAGGGTGACGCATCCGGCCCTGCCCGTAGGCGAGGTCAGGACGGGCGGCTTCGGCGGCGCGGAAGGACTTGCGGCCTGGCTGAAGGCCGAAGGCATCGACCTCGTTGTGGACGCCACCCACCCGTTCGCCTCCGGGATGACGGCCTCCGCCGCCCAGGCCACCGCCCGTACGGGCGTCCCGTTGCTGGTGCTGCGCAGACCCGGATGGCAGCCCGTGCAGGGCGACCGCTGGCACTGGGCGGCCGACGTCGCCGAGGCGGCGAGGACCCTTCCCGGCCTCGGACGCCGGGTCTTCCTCACCACGGGCCGCCAGACGATAGGCGCGTTCGCCCGCCTCGACGGCCTGTGGTTCCTCGCGAGGTCGGTCGACCCTCCTGAGCCGCCCCTGCCGCGCGCCCTTCACGTCGTCCTGGACCGGGGGCCCTTCACCCTCGACGGGGAACTCGCCCTGATGCGCGAGCACGCCGTCGACGTCCTGGTCACCAAGGACAGCGGCGGGCCCATGACGTCGGCGAAGCTCGCTGCGGCGCGGACGCTGTCCTTGCCGGTACTTCTCGTACGCCGCCCTCCGCTGCCCGAAGGGGTGCCCGTTGTGGCGACCGTGGAGGAGGCCGCCGCGTGGGTCCGCGAAAGCTGACCTCCGCTCAGGCCGGGTAGCGACGCGGCGTGTAGACGACGGGTACGCCCTGCCGTTCGACGGCCCGGGTGGTGGACGACCCGATGATGACAAGGGTGCGCATGTCCACCTCCTGCGGAGCGAAGTCGGCAAGGGTGGTGACGACAAGGCGCTCCCGCGAGCCGCCGACGTCACGGCCGAGGATGACGGGCGTGGTCGGCGCGCGGTGCTCGAGGAACAGCGCCTTGGTCTTCTCGATCTGCTCGCGCCGCGTTTTAGACGCCGGGTTGTAGAGCGCGACGACGAGGTCGGCGCGGGCCGCCGCGGTGAGGCGGTCGGCGACGACCTCCCACGGCTTCAGGATGTCCGACAGCGAGATCACGCAGAAGTCGTGGCCGAGCGGCGCGCCGACGCGTGCCGCGACCGCCTGGGCGGCGGTCAGCCCCGGCAGCACCCGGACGGGCACGCCGGCGAACCGCTCCTGCTCGGCGACCTCGAGGACCGCGCTGGCCATCGCGAACACGCCGGGGTCACCCGAGGACACCACGGCCACGCGCGCGCCCTCGAGGGCGAGTTCCAGCGCGTGGGCGGCGCGTTCGGCCTCGACGCGGTTGTCCGTCGGGAAGCGGCGCTGCCTCGGGTTCGGCGGGACGCGGTCAAGGTAGGGCCCGTAACCGACGAGGGTGTCTGCGGCGGCCAAGGCGTCCTGCGCCTCTGGCGTCAGCCATGGGCGTCCTGCGGGACCGAGTCCGACGACGACGACTTCGCCCTCGCCCTTGGCCGGGCGTGACGGGGAGAGTTCCTGACGCACGGGCACGTGCGCGTTCATCGGGCTCGGCAGGAGCGCGAGGGAGAAGTACGGGGCCGAGGCCGGATCCACCTCCGCGAGGCGCTCGATCCGTTCGGTCCCGGTCGTCGCGCGTTCCACGTACCATGCCTCGTCCAGCCGCCCTGCGCGCTCCAACGCGGCCCTGACCTTGGGGAACGTACGGCCGAGCTTGAGGACGGCAACGGCGTCGGCGCTGGACAGGTGCCCGGCTAGTGCGTCCTCGGGAAGGGTGCCGGGCAGGACCGTCAGGGTCTCCTCGCCCTCCACGAGGGGCCTTCCGAGGGCCGCCGACGCGCCGCTCACCGAGGTCACTCCGGGGACGACCTCGGCCTCGTAGGTGTGCGCGAGCCTCTTGTGCAGGTGCATGTAGGAGCCGTAGAAGAGCGGGTCTCCTTCGGCGAGGACCACAACGTCGCGTCCTGCGTCAAGGTGGGCGGCCAGCCTTGCGGCGCACTCCTCGTAGAACTCCTCCAACGCCCCCCTGTACCCGCCCGGGTGGTCCGTTGTCTCGGTCGTGACGGGGTAGAGGAGCAACTCCTCCACCTGTCCTTGCCGAAGGTAGGGGGCCGCTACGGAACGGGCGATACTGCGTCCGTGACGGGCCGCGTGATACGCGATCACCTCCGCGGCGCCGATCAGCCGCGCTGCCTTGACCGTCACCAGTTCGGGGTCCCCAGGGCCGAGGCCCACCCCGTAGAGCTTGCCGGTGCGCATCACTCCTCCTCGCTGGCGATGGCGTTGACGGCGGCGACGGCCATCGCGCTGCCGCCGCGTCTTCCGTGGACGACGACGTAAGGCAGGTCGCTGTCTGCGAGCGCCTGTTTGGACTCGGCAGCGCCGATGAACCCGACCGGCACCCCGATGACGAGGGCGGGCCGTCCCGCGCCCTCCGCGACGAGTTCGAGAAGCCGGAACAGCGCGGTGGGCGCGTTGCCGATGGCCACGACCGCGCCTTCGAGGCGGTCGCCCCACAGGTCGAGTGCGGCGGCGCTACGGGTGGTCGCCAAGCGCGCGGCGAGCTCGGGGACGCCGGGGTCGTCGAGGGTGCAGATGATCTTGTTGTCGGCGGGCAGCCTGCGGCGGGTGATGCCCGAGGCGACCATCTTGGCGTCGCACAGCACCGGCGCGCCGCCGAGCAGGGCGGCCCGACCCGACGCGACCGCGCCCGGCGACCAGGCGACGTCGGCGACGAGGTCGGTCATGCCGCAGGTGTGGATCATGCGCACGACGACGCGGGCGACGTCGTCGGGCAGCCCGGTGAGGCGTGCCTCGGCGCGGATCGTCGCGAACGACCTCCGGTAGATCTCCGCGCCGTCGCGGATGTAGTCCATCACTCAGCCCTCTCGTGCTTCGCCGACGGCGGCCCCCGCCGTCACGAGCGAGGACAGTACCGGCCCTTCGGACACCCGGTAGCCATCGGCCGTCGCGACGACGTCCACGACGGGGCCCTCCGGCCTGCCGCAGCGGCGTTCGCAGCCGGACCAGTGGACCCTTCCCGCGCCGGGGGTCATGACGGCCCGGGCGTCGGCCCGTACGTCGGCGAGGGCCTTGCCGCAGCCGGGACGTCCCGTGCACGCGGTGACCCCCGCGAGCGCGTCACGCGGGTCGAGGATGAAGCCGTATCTGCGCAGTTCCTCGACGGTTTCGGGGCCGCCCGTCACGACGACGCTGCGCCAAGGCGTTATGACGATCTGCTCCCATGTCGCAAGGACCTCGGCCTGCTCGACCGTAAGGCGGCCGAGCGGAGCGCCGGCCACCACGAGGCCGCCGGGGACGCAGCCCAACGGGATCGCGTTGGGCTCGCGGCTGCGCGCGGAGTCTTCGGGAGAGGCGTCGGTCACATAAGGCAGGTCGCGCAGCGCGCGCACAATGCCCGGCACGGCTTCCGGCAGCTCGGTGAGCCGCCAGGCCGACGAGCCCAACGTCTCCCGCTCTGCGAGGAAGGACTCCGCCGCGGCGAGCAGCGCTTGCACGACGTCGGCGACGGCCACGCACAGCCCCGTGGCGGAGCCCGCTAGGCGCAGCGCGAACCTTGACGCGTCGAGTGCGACCGCCGACACGTCAGCGCGGGGAAGCCGGTCGCCTCCCCCGTCGTCGAGCCCGAATAGGAACCTTCCGGGCAGCGCCGCGAGCCCCGGCCGCGCGCACAACTCCCGGTCCAGCGCGCTGACAAGCGGCCCGATATCGACCCGCCCCGACCCGTCCCCCTCTCCTCCCACGGCGAGGCCGGCCGCGCACTCGGCCGCGACGGAGACCGCTCCGCCCGCGTCCGCACCGGGAACACCGCGCACTCCCGCGTCAGAGGCATGCGCGGCTGCTCCGGGGGCCTCGCCGGAAAGACCGCGCCCGTCCAGGTCAGCGGCGTGCGCGGCCAGGGCCTCCGCCCGAATAGCCGGGCCGAGGACCTCCCACCGCGCGGCCGAGCCCAGGGCCTCCCTCCGCACGGCCGGGCCGGGGGCCTCGCCCCGCGCGGCCAAGCCGAGGGTCTCCCCCCACGTGGCCGAGGCGGGTGACTCGCCCCGTGTGGCCGAGCCGGGGGCCTCGCCCCGCGCGGCCGAGGCGGGTGACTCGCCCCGTGTGGCCGAGCCGGGGGCCTCGCCCCACGTGGCCGAGGCGGGGGCCTCCCCCCGCGCGGCCGAGCCGGGGGCCTCCCCCCACGTGGCCAAGCCGAGGGCCTCCCCCCACGCGGCCGAGCCCAGGGCCTCGCCCCGCGCGGCCGAGGCGGGTGACTCGCCCCGCGTGGCCGGGCCGACGGGCTCCCGCCGCGCCGCCAAGGCGGAGGCCCCACACTGCGCGGCCAGGACGGAAGCCTCCTCCCGCGTGGCTGGGTCGGTGGGTTCCCGCTGTGCCGCCAAGGGGGAGGGGTCGCGCTGCGTGGTCAGGGGGGAGGCTTCGTGCTGGGGTGTGAGGCTGGGGGGCTTTGTCTGGGGGGTGAGGGGGGAGGCGGTGATGTTGCGGACGCGTTCGTGGGTCGGGGAAGGGAGCAGGCCCGCGGCGGTGAGGTGGGCGGTGAGGGCCGGGAGGCGGGCCGGGTCGATGCCGCGGATCTGGATGTTGGCGCGTGAGGTGAGTTCCAGCTCGCCCGTGCCGAACGCGCGGGCGGCGGCGGCCAGCGCGGTGAGCTGGGCGGACGTGACGCGGCCTCCGGGGAGCCTGAGGCGGGCCAGGGCGCCGTCGGCGGCGGTGTGCGGACGGAGCGCGCCGGGGCAGGCGTCGGGACGCTCACGCGGGGTGGTCATGTCGCCATGGTGCCACTTGCCGCCGAACCGCCCGCAACCGGTAATGTCGGGCGGGACGAGTCGTGCGAGGAAATCCGGTGTGAGCCCGGTGCTGTCCCGCAACTGTGATCGGAGGCCACGGCCGCCCGAAAGCCAGACACTCCCGCCCGTCGCCCGACCATCGACCGGGGCGCGGACCCCGAGGGAGGACCGTCGCCATGGGCGAGCCAGTTTTTGAGGGCGGCACTGTCGTGCTGCTTTCGACGTCCGACACCGACCTGCTCAGCGCGCGCGCTTGCGGCGCGGCCTACCGGCTCGGCAACCCGGCCCGTCTCACCGCCGCCGAGCTCCCCGCCCTCACCGACGGCGCTTCGCTCGTCGTGGTCCGGCTGCTGGGCGGCCGGAGGGCCTGGGAGGAAGGGCTCGACGCCCTGCTCGCCGGGAAGGTCCCGGTCGTCGTCCTCGGCGGGGAGCAGGCTCCGGACGCGGAGTTGATGGAGCTGTCCACGGTCCCGTCGGGTGTCGCCGCGCAGGCGCACGCGTACCTCGCGCACGGCGGCGCGGCCAACCTCGGCGAGCTGTACAAGTTCCTGTCTGACACCGTCCTGCTGACGGGTTTCGGCTTCGAGGCCCCGCAGGAAACCCCTGTGTGGGGAACCCTCGACCGCGCAGCGCGCGACGTAGACGGCCCGACGGTAGCGGTCCTGTACTACCGGGCCCACCACACGGCGGGGAACACCGCCTTCATCGAGGCCCTGTGCGAGGCGTTGGAGGACAAGGGCGCAAGGCCGCTCCCCGTCTACTGCGCCTCCCTGCGCTCGGCCCCCGCCGACCTCCTTGACGTCCTCGGTACCGCCGACGCCCTTGTGGTGACGGTCCTGGCCGCCGGAGGCACCCGTCCGGGGGCGGTCTCGGCGGGCGGCGACGACGAGCTGTGGGACGTGGGCGCGCTCGCCGCCCTCGACGTCCCGATCCTGCAGGGCCTGTGCCTGACCAGCAGCCGCGCCGAGTGGGCGGCCAACGACGACGGCCTGTCCCCGCTCGACGCCGCCTCCCAGGTGGCGATCCCCGAGTTCGACGGCCGCATCATCACCGTCCCGTTCTCGTTCAAGGAGATCGACGAGGACGGCCTGACCGTCTACGTCGCCGACGCCGAGCGGGCCTCGCGCGTCGCGGGGATCGCCTACCGGCACGCGCTCCTGCGGCACGTGGACGCGGCCGACAAGCGGGTGGCGCTGATGCTGTCGGCCTACCCGACGAAGCACTCGCGCATCGGCAACGCCGTCGGCCTCGACACGCCGCGCAGCGTGGTCCGCCTCCTGCGCGCGCTCGGCGAGCGCGGGTACGACGTCGGCGACCTGCCCGGAGCGGCCGCGCAGGACGGCGACGCCCTGATGCACGCGCTCATCGCGGCGGGCGGCCAGGACGAGAACTGGCTGACCGAGGAGGCCCTGGCCGCCAACCCGGTGCGCATCTCCGGCGCGGACTACCGCGCGTTCTTCGACACGCTGCCCGACGACCTGCGCGCGTCGATGGTGGAGCACTGGGGCGAGGCCCCGGGCAGCCTGTTCGTCCATGACGGCGACATCGTGCTCGCCGCCCTGACGGCGGGCAACGTCGTGGTGATGGTGCAGCCGCCGCGCGGTTTCGGCGAGAACCCCATCGCGATCTACCACGACCCGGACCTTCCGCCCAGTCACCACTATCTCGCCGCGTACCGGTGGCTCGAGGAGTCGTTCGGCGCGCACGCGGTCGTCCATGTCGGCAAGCACGGCAACCTCGAGTGGCTGCCCGGCAAGGGCGCTGGCCTGTCTGCCGACTGCGGTCCTGACGCGGCCCTCGGCGACCTGCCCCTCATCTACCCCTTCCTCGTCAACGACCCCGGCGAAGGCACGCAGGCCAAGCGCCGCGCGCACGCCGTCCTGGTAGACCACCTGGTTCCGCCGATGGCGCGCGCGGACGGCTACGGCGACATCGCCCGGCTCGAACAGCTCCTTGACGAGCACGCGGGCATCGCCGCGATGGACCCGGCGAAGCTCCCGGCGATCCGCGCCCAGATCTGGACGCTCATCCAGGCGGCGAAGCTCGACCACGACCTCGGCCTCGACGACCGGCCGCACGACGCGGAGTTCGACGACTTCCTGCTGCACGTGGACGGCTGGCTGTGCGAGATCAAGGACGTGCAGATCCGCGACGGCCTGCACGTGCTCGGCGAGGTCCCCGAGGGCGACGCGCACGTGAACCTCGTCCTGGCGATCCTGCGGGCCCGTCAGATGTGGGCGGGCAGGCAGTCGCTGCCGGGCCTGCGCGAGGCGCTGGGGCTCGCCGAGGACGGCTCGGCGGGCCGTGCCGAGACCGACGCGGCCGAGGAGCTCGCCGGACGGCTCGTGCGGGCCGCTGAGGCCGGCGGCTGGGCCGACCCCGCGGCGGCAGTCCGCGAGGTCCTGGGACGCGACGACGAGGCGGTGACGGCGGTGCTGCGCTTCGCCGCCGACGAGGTCGTCCCTCGCCTCGCCCGCACGACCGACGAGATGGCGCACGTCCTGCACGCCCTGGAAGGCGGATATGTCCCGGCCGGGCCTTCCGGCTCGCCGCTGCGCGGCCTGGTGAACGTGCTGCCGACGGGCCGGAACTTCTACTCGGTCGACCCCAAGGCAGTCCCGAGCAGGCTCGCGTGGGCGACGGGCCAGGCGATGGCCGATTCGCTTCTTGAGCGCTACCGGACCGAGCACGGGCGGTGGCCCGCGAGCGTCGGCCTGTCGGTCTGGGGGACGAGCGCGATGCGCACGGCCGGCGACGACGTCGCCGAGGTCATCGCGCTGCTGGGCGTCCGCCCGGTCTGGGACGACGCCTCCCGCCGCGTCACGGGCCTCGAGGCGATCCCGTCGGACGAGCTCGGACGCCCCCGCGTCGATGTGACGGTCCGTATCTCCGGCTTCTTCCGCGACGCGTTCCCGCACGTGGTGGCGATGCTGGACGACGCGGTAAGGCTCGTCGCCGACCTCGACGAGCCGGACGAGGCCAACTACGTCCGCGCCCATGTGCGCGGCGACCTCGCCGAGCACGGGGACGTCCGCCGTGCGACCCTCCGGGTGTTCGGCTCCCGGCCGGGCTCCTACGGCGCGGGCCTTCTCCCGCTGATAGACAGCCGCAACTGGCGTGACGAAAGGGACCTCGCCGAGGTGTACGCGGTCTGGGGCGGCTTCGCCTACGGCCGCGACCTCGACGGCCTGCCCGCGCGCGCTGACATGGAGTCGGCTTACCGCCGGATAGCCGTGGCGGCGAAGAACGTCGACACCCGCGAGCACGACATCGCCGACTCAGACGACTACTTCCAGTACCACGGAGGCATGGTCGCCACCGTGCGCGCGCTCACCGGACGTGCTCCGGCCGCGTACATCGGCGACAGCACCCGCCCGGAGGCGATCCGGACAAGGTCCCTCACCGAGGAGACGTCAAGGATCTTCCGTGCCCGGGTCGTCAACCCGCGGTGGCTGGCCGCGATGCGCAGGCACGGGTACAAGGGCGCGTTCGAACTGGCGGCCACAGTCGACTATCTCTTCGGATACGACGCCACCACCGGCGTGGTCGCCGACTGGATGTACGACCAGCTCGGCAGAACGTACATTCTGGACCCGGAGAACCGCGCCTTCCTCAACGAGTCGAACCCCTGGGCCCTGCACGGCATGGCCGAACGCCTGCTCGAGGCCGCGTCGCGCGGAATGTGGGCGGAGCCCGACCCTGAGGTCATCGCCGGGGTACGCCAGGCTTACCTGGACACCGAGGGTGACCTCGAGTCCGGCATGGAGTGACGGGAATCCGGTTAAGGTCTCCGGGTGACGGATCGAACTCCGGGGAGGCGTCACGGTGAAGAAGCTCGGTGCGGCGGCGGCGGTGGGGCTTGTCGGCCTGGTCTTCCGGGACGTGCCGCACTCGCTCGGCGCGCTCAAGCCAGGCCCGCGCGTGCTGCGTTCGCCGCACTACCGCGACGGCAGATTCCACAACGTGCGCGACGAGCCGCCCGCGTCCGAGCCGATGCGGGCGGCGATCGACTACGCGCGGCGCGAGCAGCGGTCGCCGCTCACGCCGGTCCCGGTGATGCGGCCGCGCTTCGGCGATCCCGAGCCGCTGACGGTGCACTGGCTGGGGCACGGCACGTCGCTGGTGGACATCGAGGGGCGGCGTGTGCTGTTCGACCCGGTGTTCTCCGCGCGCTGCTCGCCGAGCCAGCGCGTCGGCCCCAAGCGGGTGCATCCGGTGCCGGTGGCGGTCACCGGCCTGCCCAGGCTCGACGTCATCGCGATCACGCACGACCACTACGACCATCTCGACGCGGCGAGCGTCAAGGACCTCCTGCACACCCAGGACGCCCCTTTTGTCGTGCCGCTGGGGGTCGGCGCGCACCTTGAGCGGTGGGGGGTGCCGGTGTCGCGGATCATCGAGCTCGACTGGGACGAGACAGCCGTCGTCGCGGGCCTGCGGATCACCTGCACGGGCGCGCACCACTTCTCGGGCCGCGCGCTGAAGCGCAATCCGACCCTGTGGTGCTCCTACGTGGTGGCGGGCACCGAAAAAAAGGTCTTCTACAGCGGTGATTCGGGGTACTTCGAGGGGTATGCCGAGATCGGCGAGACGCACGGGCCGTTCGACGTCACGCTCATCCAGGTCGGCGCGTACAGCGCGTCGTGGGCCGACATCCACATGACGCCCGAGGAGGGCGTCACCGCCCATCGCGACCTGCGCGGCGAGCTGATGATCCCGGTGCACTGGGGCACGTTCGTGCTCGCGCCGCACGCGTGGAACGACCCGCCGAACCGCGTCAAGGCCGAGGCGAAGCTGCACGGGGTGCGCCTGGCGATCCCCCGGCCCGGCGAGCGGATCGACGTGTCCGCGCCGTCCGAGCCCGACGGGTGGTGGGAGCCGCTCGCCTGACCGCCCTAGGTCTTCTCCGCGCTCGGGGCGGGCGCGCCGAGCCCGGCGACGTCACGGACGAGCAGGCAGGCAGCGGCCCCGACCAGCACCATCAGGACCGGGAAGAGCATCGTCGGCCGTACGGCGGTGACGAACGCGTCCTCGAAGACCCTGGCGGCGAGCCGCTGCACCTCGGGCGGCGCGCCCGCCGGGCCCGAGTGCTGGCCCACGCCGAGTTCGAGGCCCGCCCGCGCCGCGCCGGCGAAGCCGCTGACGAACTCGTCACGGTTCGCCTCGGGCACCTGGGACGCGGCGTTCCGCGCCCCGTCGGCGAGCGCGACGGCCATCCGGTTCTGCAGGATCGCGCCCGCCGTCGCGTTGCCGAGCACCGAGCCGAGCTGGCGCAGCGTGTTGTTGACGCCGGCGGCCGCCCCCGCCTCGGCGGGCGGGACCGAGCGCATCGCCTCGGTCGACATCGGCGCGAACACGCACCCGACGCCGATCCCCGCGACGATGAAGGGGGCGAGGAACACCGTCCAGTGGCTGTGCGGGCCGATCACCGCGACGAGCCAGGCGAGCCCGATCGCGTAGGTGACGAGGCCGAAGATGAGGATGCGTTTGCCGCCCAGTTTGTCCGACAGCCGTCCGGCGTAAGGGGCGATGATCATCGACATCACCGACGATGGGGCCATCACCAGCCCCGCCTTGATCGCCGAGTACTCCAGCACTGACTGGAGATAGATCGACATGGGCAGGAAAAGCCCGATCATGCCGATCGACACCGTCACCCCGACGAGGCCGAGGACCGTGAAGTTCCGGTTGCGCAGCAGCGAGAACGGCAGCAACGGCCCGTTGTCCTGCCTGCGGCGCTGCTGGGTGAAGAAGACCGCGAAGATGACCGCCGCCGCCGCGAATGAGGCGAGAATCCACTGATTCCAGTCATAACGCTGGCCCTCGGTGAGCGCGAAAACGAAGAAGAACAGCCCCGCCGACGCCAGTGCGACGCCCGTCCAGTCGAGCGGGACGCGCGCGGAGTGCCGCACGTCCGGAATCACCGCGAACGCGAGGACGAGCACCAGCACGCCGATCGGCACGTTGACGAAGAAGATCCACCGCCAGTCGAGCGCCGTCACCAGCAGGCCGCCGACGGTCGGGCCGGCGATCGTCGCGAGGCCCGCGACCGAACCCCAGATGCCCATCGCCGCACCGCGCCGATCCGCGGGGAACGTCGCGATGATCAGCGCCATCGTCTGCGGCATGAGCATCGCCGCGCCGAGGCCCTGCACGACGCGGGCGGCGATCAGCTGCCACGCTTCCTGCGAGACCCCGCACAGGAACGACGCGATCGTGAACACCGCGACGCCGAGCACGAACATCGGACGCTGCCCGCGCAGGTCGCCGAGGCGGCCGCAGGTGATCAGCAGCACCGCGAGGATCAGGACGTACCCGTTCACCACCCACAGGACCTCGTCGAACGAAGCGTCAAGGTGCGCGAGCATGTCCGGGATCGCGATGTTGACGATCGTCAGGTCGAGGAGCGTCATGAAGAACCCGAGCGACAGCGTCAGCAGGATCGCCCAGGGGTTGCCGCGCCAGCGGCCGAGCAGCGAGGTCACGGCGGAGACGATACGCCCCTCGTCCGGCTCCCGCGATCAGTAGAGGGTGGCGCGGTAACCGGCCTCGAGGTCGGCGTCGATGACCTGCGCGGGGGCGGGGATGGCGAGGATGTCGCGCATCATCGCGCCGAGCGACGGGACCACGTCGGCCTCCGGCCACCCCTCCTGCCGCCACAGGCCCGACCTGCGGAAAGCCTTGGCGCAGTGGAAGAAGACCTCGTCTATCTCGACGAGGATCGCGGCCTTCGGGGCCTTGCCGTCGACTGCCAGGTCGGCCATGAAGGGGGCCCGTGCGACGACCCTGGCCCGGCCGTTGACGCGCAGGGTCTCCTCGCGTCCGGGGATCAGGAAGAGCAGGCCGACCGACGGGTGCATGATGATGTTGCGCAACGTGTCGTGCCGTTTGTTGCCGGGGCGTTCGGGGACCACGATGGTCCCGTCGTCCAGGACCTTCACAAAACCCGCGGGGTCGCCGCGGGGGGACAGGTCGGCGTTGCCCTCGCCGTCGGAGGTGGCAAGGAGGCAGAAGGGCGAGGCGGCTATCCAGGCGCGCGCGTGCTCCTCAAGGCGGGGCTGCACCTTGCGGATGACCGAGTCGTGCGGCTCGCCGAGCAGACCCGCCAACGCCTCGAGATCCGCGACGAACTCCACCCCGTCGTGCACGCTGCTTCCCCCTGTTTTCCGCCGGTGCGTGAGACCGATCTTACAGATACGGCGTAACCGATCATCCGTTTTGTCGCTTCACAGGGGATTCGTCCCTGGGTGGCATTGTGGGCGTCCAGCGCGGCCACGGCCTTCTGCGCTCCAGCTCGGCGGCGACCCGCAACAGGGCCTCCTCCTCCCCGTGCCGCGCGACGATCTGCAACCCGACCGGCAGCCCTTCCCGCGTGAAGCCCGCCGGGACGGAGATCGCCGGATGCCCGCTCAGATTGAACGCCCAGGTCAGAGCCACATTCATCCGCTCACCCGGCCCCTCGTGACCGTGCGGCGGATACGGGGCCGTCGGCGTGAACAGGAGATCCGTATGCGCGAAGAAGGCGGCGAGCGCGTCGTCGTTCAGGGCTCGGGAGGCCGCCGACGGGCCGCCGGACGTGGCGGACCCGTCTCGTGTGGGGGATGCCGCGTCCGGTTCGCCGCGCGTGGAGGGCGACGGGATCGGGACGCCCGATGTGAGGGATGGCGGGATCGGGGCGGCTCGTAGGGACGTCCAGGTCTCGGCCGGGTCGTTTAGGCGTAGTGATGTGGCGTCGAGGCTCAGGGGGCCCTGTAGCGCCTCTGCGGCGGTGCGGGCGATCTCGGCGACCTCGGGGTCCACCTCGGCGAAGCCGAGGGTCGCCGACCATGCGCCGCGCAGGGAGACCGGGAAGGCGTCGAGGAGGGTACGGGCCCCGCTGAGCGCGTCATAGGCGGCCGCCGCGTCCGCGACGGTACGGGCGAGCGGCCCCGGCGTGTTGAGCCCGGCCCGATCCCGCGCGGGAAGCCTCCCGTTCGTGAGCTTCAACCCGACGATCCCACACCATGCCGCAGGAATCCTGACGGACCCGGCACCGTCGCTCCCCGTCGCGAGCGGCACCATCCCCGCCGCGACGGCCGCCGCCGACCCCGCCGACGACCCGCCCGGCGTCACCTCAAGGCACCACGGATTCCGCGTCACCCCACGCGGAGTCCACCCCCACGTCTGCCACGCGGTCCCCGCCCGAGGCACCGCGGTCTCCCCCACCACCGCACACCCCGCCGCCACCATCCGCCGCCCTTGCTCCGACCCCACCCCTTCACTCCCCTTCACCCCCAACGGCACCCCCGCCAACGCCCCATCACCCCCCACCCCCGAACGAACCCCCACAAACGCCCGCACCACAGCATCCCTCTCCCCCACAACCTCCAACGCCGCCCGAACAACCTCCTCCCTGGACACCACCCTCCCCCGCACAAGCCCCCCGATCTCCACCCCGCTCAACCCCACATACTCCGAAGCCTCCACCGAACCTCCCACCCCCCTCTCCCCGTCCTGCTCCGGACATGATTCACCGTTCCCCCCACGGAACCCCCACCAACCCGCAACCATCAGACCCACAAGGCGAACAGCACGAAGGGCCCCAAGAACGACGTGCGATGCCGACGGGGGCTCAATGTCAGTTACGGGGCAGGCTGTGACGGTTCGGCTTGAGGCGCTTAGGTTTTATCGGGATAAAGGAGGGGTTCGGTGAGTTCGGAGCTTTCGGTGCAGGGGCAGGTGGGGGGGATGTCGGAGACGGCGCAGTTGGTGGCGGTGGAGAGGTATAAGTATATTTTGCAGCAGATTCATGCGTTGAATGAGAATGTTTATAAGTTTTTGGCGATTTATCAGACGCTGGCTACGGCGATTGTGGGGGCTGGGATTTCGGTGTTTTTGGGGCATGACAAGTGGGGGGTGGGGCCTGAGGTGGCGCGGGGGGCGTTGCGGGGGTTGTTGTGGCTTGAGACGTTTGTTGCGGGGTTCACGATTTTGTTGGTGGTCATTGGGGTTTTGTCTTGGTTGGATTATCGGCGGGAGGAGTGTGAGTTGTTGGATGAGCTGGTGCGGCCGGGGTTTCGGGCCAAGCCGAGGATCAGGGCGGCTTATCGGTGGTATGAGACGTATGTTGTGTTGTTCATCGGGGGGTCTACGGTGTTCCTGTGGGTGTACACGACGACGCTGCTGCTGCCGGCGATCAAGTGAGCAGGGCGGGGATCGACCACGTCGGGGTCGGGGTGGGGGCCCTGGTGTTCGACGGGGAGGGGCGGGTGTTCCTGGCGAAGCGGGGGGCCGGGGCGCGTAATGAGGCGGGGACGTGGGAGTTTCCGGGGGGTGGGGTCGCGTTCGGGGAGCGGCTCGCTGACGCCGTCCGGCGGGAGTTCCTTGAGGAGTACGGGATGGAGGTCGAGGCGACGGGGCTGCTCGGGGTGTTCGATCATCTGCTTCCCGAGGAGGGGCAGCACTGGGTGTCTGCCACGTTCCTGGCGAAGCATGTCGGGGGGACGCCGGAGATTCGGGAGCCGGGGAAGTGTCTGGAGATCGGGTGGTTTCGGCTTGACGCGCTGCCTCGGCCGCTGTCCCGGATCACCGAGGAGAATCTGACGGCCTACGCGAGGGAGACGGATCGGTGAGGGCGGCGTTTGCGGAGCGGGTGCGGGCGTGTGTCGTCGCGGGGGCGGTCGGTGACGCGCTCGGGGCGGGGGTGGAGTTCCAGTCGCTCGCCGAGATCCGCCGAGTTCACGGGCCGCGGGGCGTCGAAAGGCCGCTTCCCTGTTACGGCGTCGCCGGGGCGGTCATCACCGACGACACGCAGATGACGTTGTTCACCCTTGAGGGCCTTATCCGGGCGCAGAGCGGCGATGTTGAGGGGTCGGTCCACCGGGCGCACCGGAGGTGGCTTGCCACGCAGCGGCTGTCTTCGCCGCGTCGAGGGCACGTCGAACTACCGGGTGCGGGAGGCGTCGACCTTGACGGCGGCCTGTCTGACGAGGCTTGGCTGTACGCGCTGCGCGCGCCGGGGAACGCGTGCATGTCCGGCCTGTCCTCGAGGCGCATGGGCACGCCCGCCCACCCGCAGAACCCGGGCTCCAAAGGCTGCGGCGCGGTAATGCGCTCGGCCCCCTTCGGGCTCGTCCCTGCCTGGAGTCCCGAGGAGGCGTTCACGCGCGCGGCGGAGTGCGGCGCGCAGACACACGGCCACCCGACGGGCTACGTCGCGGCGGGAGCCTTCGCCGCGATCGTCCGTCACCTCCTCGCCGGGGAGCCACTGGCCGGTGCCGTCGGGCACACCGTGGCCCTCCTCGACGCCCACGAGAACGGCGCGGAGACCCGTGACGCGCTCGCCAAGGCGGTCGCCGCGGCCGCGCAAGGAATCCCGTCACCCGAGCTTCTGGAGTCGCTGGGCGAAGGCTGGATCGCCGAAGAGGCCCTCGCGATGTCCGTCTACTGCGCCCTCGCCCACGCCGACGACACCGCGGCCGCCCTGCTCCTTGCCGTCAACCACTCGGGCGACAGCGACTCGACGGGCGCGATCACCGGCAACCTGCTCGGCCTCCGCAACGGACTTACCGGCATCCCCGACGCGTGGCTCAGCGCGCTGGAAGGCCGCACGACGATCGAGGGCGTTTCCGACGCATTCGCGAAGCACTTCGCATCCTGAGAATTCTTCCACGTTCCGCCGGGTACATCCCTGGACGTGCCCGGTGACACATCACCCCCCTCGGGTAGGTGTTTCCTTTGTGAGATGACCGCTCCCGTGAGCTTCTGGGACCGCCTCCCCGCCGATCTGCAACGCCGTCTCGACGCCGAGCACCGCACCGTCGCGCACGGTCCGCACGCGGAGCTGCAGTTGCAGAGCAGGCTCGCCGAGGACGTCCTCATCGTGCGCGACGGGCACGCGCTGGAGATCCGCCGCGCGACCCTCACCAACCAGGCGTCGGTGATCGGGGTGCTCGGCCCGGGTGACGGGGCGGGGCTGCACCTGCTCGCCGGGCAGCCGCAGCGGGCCGACGTCGTCGCGGTCGGCAGGGGTGCGATGCGGGTGCTCAGGGTGCCGCAGGCGCGGTTCCGCCAGCTCGCCGAGGAGCACCACGCGTTCGCGACGGCGGTCCTGCGCACGATGGACGACCGCGCCACCCATGACGGCCTGCGCCTGGCGCTCGCGCTCGCGCCCGAGGTCGGCGCGGACCAGCGCCTGGCCGCGCACCTCGTGGAGCTCGCCGAGCGGTTCGGCCGTCCGCACGGCGGCGGCGCGCTGCTCGACATCGGCCTCACCCAGGAGGATCTCGGCAGATACGCGGGAGTGACGCGCGCACGGACAAACCGCACACTGAGCAGGTTCCGCCAGAAAGGGCTGCTCGACGCGCACTGGCGGCGTATCACCGATCTGCCCGGATTGCGGCGGATCGCGGAACCGTTCGACGACCTGTGGTCGGTGACCCCGCACCGCAGACCGCTCCTCGGCGAACCCGCGAAGCCCCGGCTGCGCGGGGCGGCGCTCCCCGCCGGTCTGGCCTGGCCGAGGCCGCCGTCACTGCCGCCGGAGGTGCGGCACTTCACCGGCCGCGCCGCCGAACTCAGCCTGCTGCGCGACGAGCTGTTGCACTCCCCCGGCCAGCGCCTGGCCGTCCTGCACGGTCCGAGCGGCTCGGGCAAGTCCGCGCTCGCCGCGCACTTCGCGCACGCGATGGCCGAGCACTTCCCCGACGGCAGGATCATGGTCGACGTCCGGGGCCGCCCCGCCGCGACGGCCCTCGGCGCGATCCTGCGCGCGCTGGGGCTGCCCGGCGAGAAGGTCCCGCGCGGCGAGGAGTCCCTGACCGAGCTGTACCGCCGCATCGTCGCCGACCGCGACCTGCTGCTGGTCTTCGACGACGCCGAGGGCCCCGCCCAGATAAGGCGGCTGCTCCCGATGACGCCGTCATGCGCGGTCGTCGTCACCTCGGGCGAGGCGCTGCCTTCTCTCGGTGGAAGACAGATCGCCGTAGGGCCGCTCGCGGAGGACGAGGCCGCCGACCTCGTCGCAAGGATCGCGCCGTCCGCTCCCCCGGAGACGCGGCGTGAGGTGGCCCGCCTGTGCGAGCGCAACCCGCTCGCCGTACGCGTCGCCGCAGCGCGTCCCGAAGGGCTCGCCGACCTCCAGGCCGGGACGGAGGCCGCGGGGGTGCGGTCGGCGTTCATGGTCGCCTACCGGGGCCTGGCGGAGGAGCACCGCCATGTGTTCAGGTTCGCCTCCCTCACCCCGAGCGCCGACTTCTCCGAGGAGTCCCTGAGCGCGCTGGTAGGTCTGCCGGTAGCGGCGGCCGGCGGCGTCCGGGAGGCCCTTGACGCGCTCGCCGAGGCGGGCCTCGTGACGCGCCAGCACGCCGGACGGTACCGCTGGCACGCCCTGCTGCGTCAGTTCGCGCTCGACCGGGTTCGCCTGGAGAACACCCAGCACGAGCGCGACGGGGCAGTCGACAGGGTCCTCACCTACTTCCTCGACGGCGCGCGCGAGCACGGCGACCGTCTCGGAAGGCACCGCCGCGCCTTCCATGGGACGGGCCCCGAGCCCTCCGCGCCCGAGCTGCGCGACAGGGGCCTCGCCTGGTTCGAACGCGAGCTGCGCGGACTCGTCGCGGCGGCGCGGCTGGCCGCCGAGGCGGGCCGCCACGAGGTCGCCTACGGCCTCGCCGACGCGTGCTTCGACTTCCTCGAACTGCGCAGGTACGGCCGCAGCACGATCGACATGCACCGGATCGGCCTGCGTTCCGCGCGCCTGGCCGACGACCCCCGCGCGGTCGCCCACATGCTGCGCAACCTGGGCGTCGTACATCTCGCGGTAGGCGAGTACATGGAAGCGTTCGCGTACGCAAAGATGGCCGGCCGCGCGTTCGCCGACCTCGAGGACAGGCACGGCCAAGCCGTCGTAGAGGGGGATCTCGCAGCCGTCCACCAGCTTCTCGACCAGCACGACGCGGCCATCGGCAGCGCCTGGCGGTCCCTTGAGCTGTACCGGGACTCGCGTGACCGGCGCGGCGAAGCCGACGTCCTGCTACGGCTCGGCGAGAGCCTGTGCACGCTCGGCCGTTACGCCGAGTCGTTGGAGGAGGCGGAGCGGGCGCTCGCGTTGCACAGGGCGTCCGGCGACGCGCGGGGCGAGGCCGAGGCGCTGCGCATCCGCGCGAACATCAGGCACGGCCGCCGCGAGCACGAGGCGGCGCACCGCGACGCGGCCGAGGCGCTCGCCCTCAGCGTCGCCCGCCATGACGCGACGGGCGAGGCGCGCGCCCTCACGATCCTCGCCAAGGTGGGCCGTCACCTACGGCTGCACGGCGAGGGCCGTGAGCATGGCCGCAAGGCCGTCGACCTCGCGCTCGCGTCGGGCGACCGGCAGGCCGAGGGCTGGGCGCGGATCTGGCTCGGCTGGACCCTCCTCGACGAGGCCGACCTCGACGGCGCGCTCGCCCAGCTCGACGCGGGCCTGCGCGCGCACATCGAGATCGACCACCCGCGCGGCCAGGTGTCGGCGCGCACGGCGATCGCGATCGTGCTGCAGCAGCGCGGCAGGCTGCACGAGTCGCGCAGCCAGCTCGAGCAGGCGCTGTCGCTGGCCCGCAGGATCGGCGACCGCAGCGGCGAGGCGCAGGCCCTCGAGGAGATGGCGACGACCCTGCGCCGCCTGCACCAGCTCAGGGACGCCAGAACGTTCGGCGAGGCGGCCCTCGCGGCGTGGCGCAGGCTCGGCCACCCGCACGGCACCGCGACCGCGCACGGCGGCCTCGCCCGCATCCACCTGCTCGCCGGGGAGATCGACGCGGCGTTGGCCGCGTGCGACCAGGCCGAGGCGCTGCGCGACCATCTTGGCGACCGTGTCGGGCTCGGCAGGGTCGCCGACACGCGCGCCCGCATCCTGCTGCGGATGGGCGAGTACGGCAGGGCGCTGAAGGTCATCGAGGAGGCGCTTCCGCTCATGCGCAGCGGCGGCGCGCCGTTCCCGCTCGCGTCGGCGCTGCTGGTGCGCGCGTCGGTGCTGCTCGAGCTGCGCAGGTACGGCGACGCGCACAAGCAGGCGGTAGACGGCCTGCGCCGCGCCGAGGAGCTTGGCGACGGGGCCGCCGAGGCCGAGGCACGGCTGGTGCTCGGGCTCATCCAGCAGCGGCAGGGCGGGGACGAGGGCGCGCTTGAGCAGTTCAGGCACGCCGACTCGGTCCTCGTGGACGTGGACGACCAGGGCGGCCGCATCGCCGTCCTGCTGGCCCAGGCGCTGTCCCACGAGCGCCTCGGCGGACACGACGAGGCCGACCGGTGCCGCCGCACCGCCCACGAGCTGCGCCGGTGGCTGGCGCGGCCCGAGCTCCCCGGAGGCTGATCCCCCATGTTCCTGTCGCTGCTGTCGGAGGAGACCAAGCGCGAACTCCACCACGCCGGATCGAGCGTGATCTACCGGCGCAACCAGAACCTCATGCGCGAGGGCACCGTCCTTGACGCCGTCCGCGTGCTGGACTCCGGCTGGGTCAAGGTGTGGGCGCGCCGCGACGGCCAGGAGCAGATCCTCGACCTGCTCGGCCCCGGCACGATCCTCGGCGAACTCGAACTCGCCGACGACAGGCTCCAGCTCTGCTACATCACCGCGCTCACCGACGTCCGCGCGACCGCCGTGCAGCCCGAGCGCTTCAAGGCACTGGCGGACCGCAACCCCGAGGTCTACCGTGCGCTCGCCCATGCGATCACCATGAAGTTCCGCGACGAACACGCGCTACGGATGGCCCATCAGGGCGCACAACGCCTGCGCGTACTGCTGATCCGCCTCGCCGACCGTTACGGACGCCCCACGCCCGACGGGCTCGTCCACGTCGCCATCCCGATCACCCGGACGCTCCTGGCGAGCTGGGCGCGGCTCACCACGGCCGCCAGCGGCAAGATCGTCACCCGCTCGTTCGGCGCGGGCGTCCAGTTCCGCCCTGACGGCCTGCTCATCCGCCGCGCCTGCCTCGACGTCCCCGACGACGACCTCTGAGCCCTACCGGGCGCGGAGCCGGTCCCGGACGGTGTCGGTGAGGGGACGGTACTCGCCCGCCGCGTCGCGGTAGTAGGCGATGCCCGCGTCCTCGTCCGGGACGCCCTCGGCGCGCAGGCTTCCGGTGCGCAGGCGGGCGAACGGGTTCGCGTCGATCTCGTCAACGATGCGGATGAGGTCGGGGCCCGCGTCGGGGAACGCAGCGGTGAAGTCGGCCGCCGAGACGGGGGCGCGCAGGGTGACAGCGGCGGCCAGGAGGTCGTGCCGTCCGGCGGGGATTCCGTATGCGACGGCGAGGTCGACGCCCGGCACGTCGCCGATCCTGTCGCGGATCGCGCCGCACGGGACGGGGCCCGCCGCCGTCCTGGCGATCTCGGCGGTGCGGCCGACCATCCAGTGGTCGCCGTCGGCGTCGCGCTGGAACAGGTCGCCGGTGGCGATCCATGAGTCGCCGGGCGCGAAGACGCCGCGCAGCGGATCGGGCGAGGCGTCTCCCGCCGCGAGGAGGATGCCGGTCTCGTCGGGGCCGCACTCGATCGCGAAACCGTCGGGGCCGGGGACGAGCGCGTCGCGTTCCAGGTCATAGCGCGCGATCGCGACGGCCGCGCTGCCCGGCAGCGGACGGCCCACCGAGCCCGGCTTCTTGCCGGTCAGGTTCACCATGATCGCCTCACCCGACGTGGCCGCGTAGAACTCCAACACACGGGCGGGCGCGAGCCGGGTCTCCAGCCGACGCCACAGGCCGCGCGGCATGCCCGAGCCGATGAACAGCCGCACCGAGTGGTGCCGCTCCCCCGGATGCGGAGGCGCCTCGACAAGCCCGTGCAGCAGGGTCCACGTGTACGACGCGACGGTGACGCCGTAGCGGCGCGCCTCGTCCCAGAACGTCGCGGGGTCGTAGCCGCTGGCCAGCGCGATCCGCGAACCGCCCGCGACCGCGCCGCCGATGCTCATCAGCAGCGTCGACGGGTGCGAGATCGGCGCGAGGCTGTAGACGGTGTCGGCCTCCGAGAGCGCCGCCGACGAAGCCGTGCCGAACGCCGAGAGCGCCCAGCGCCGGTTCGTGATCCGGATCGCCTTGGTCGCCCTGCCCTCGCCGCTGAACAGCACGAACGCGAGGTCGCCCGCGCGTCCCGGGTTCGGCCGGTACCAGCCCGGCACCTCAACGAGGTCGGTCTCCAGCCGGTCGAGGTCGGCGGCGACCTCGGCGTCGTCCGAGCCGCGCTCGGCCCCGCCGAGCAGGAACACCTCGACGCCGTCGACGAGCCCGGCGTGCTCGGGGTCGGCGACGACCCTGCGGACCTGGCCGAGCTCCATCTCCCGCGCGTGGTCGCCGTCGGGCCGCAGCATCACCGCGACCGCGCCGAGCCTGCTCAGCGCCGCGACGAGCGCCAGCGCGCTGGGCCGGTTGGCCATCAGCACCCCGACGTGCTCGCCCTGCCGCACGCCGAGCGACAGCAGCCCGCGCACCACCGTGTCGATCCTGCGTTCGGCCGCGAGCCGCGTGTGCGCCCTGTCCTCGTAGAGGAACAGCACCTCGTCGGGACGGCGGCGCGCCTGCTCGTCAAGGAGCAGGCCGAACGACATGCGGGTGTCCGGCTCGATCCGCTCGAGCCTGCGCAGGCGCGGCAGCAGCTCCGCGGCCTCCTCGCCGAGCCCGACGATCGCGTGCGCGGCGGTCGCGAGCGTCCCGGCCGCCGACCTGACGGCCCCGGTCCCGACCTGGACGGCGAGTTCAAGGCCGTACCCGACCTTGCCGCGCATGCCCTGTTCCTCGTCCTTCACCGGGCCGATCTCCTGCGGGATCATGCCCTCGCCCGACCGCCAGTGCACCCATCCCGCGACGACCGGCCAGGTGGTCCCGGCGGCGTGCGACCCCGCGACGAGTCCGAAATGCCCGGTCCGCTGGGTCGACTCGTACACCTCGGCGCGCGGCGCGGCCCGGACGATCCCGCGCACCATCGCGGTCGGCGCGATCTCGTCGACCTCACCGACGAACGCGAGCACAGGGCAGGTGATGTCGGCGAGGGTGCTCAGCCGGTCGCCGATGACGAACCCGCCGCGCAGCATCCGGTTGTGCGCCACGACCTGGCGCAGGAACTCCGCGAGCGCGGGGCCCGGCCAGGCGACCCAGCCCTCGCCCTGCATGAACCTGCGCTGGCGCTCACGCGGCGCGAGCACCTCCCTGTCGTGCAGCTGGAGCAGGAACTCGATCCGGTTGCGCACCGACTTGGTGGGGCTGAGCACCTGGAAGCCGACCCGCGTCACCCATCCCGGAATCGACAGGTTCGGCACCTGGCCGAGCAGGTCGACGATCGGCTGGCGCGGCACCCATGTCGGGACGCCGAACGGGTTCGCCGCGTCGAGGTCGGCGGGGCTGCCGAAGGTGATCAGCGACTCGATGCCCTGACTGCGGCGGTATGCGGCGGTCTGGTAGGCGAACATGCCGCCCTGGGAGTATCCGCCCAGATGGACGTCCCTGCCGGTGATCTCCTGGATGCGGTCGATCGCGTCGCTGATCGCCAGGACGTGGTCGCTGATGTCGCGCTGGAGGCCGCCCGGCTCGTCCTCGGGATGTCCGAAATCCACCACCCACGGGTCGACGCCGAGATCGTGCAGGACGCCGACGGCGCTCGCGGTCGGCGCGATGTCGTAGATCTCGGCGGTCAGCATCAGCGGGGGGACCAGCAGCACCACGGGACGGTCGGCCATGGCCTCGGGGAAGTAGCGGCGCAGCCGGTAGACGCGCTGCTCGGCCACGATCTGGTGCGGCGACGCCTGCTCGTCGGTGCGCAACCCGCCGAATCTGGCGACCTCCAGCACGTTCTGCGCGGTGGCGGTCAGCCCGCGGGCGAGCCGCGTGCCGAATCGGGCGAGGTCCTTCGGCGCCGGTGCCTTGAACAGGGACGTCACACCGGCCATCGTCGTGCGTCCACCCCTCCCGGGTCAACGCCCCGACCGGCCCGGCGCGTTAGCCGGGCGTTCATCACCCGTCACCCGACGTCGTCACCGTGAGGTAAGCAGTTATTTACATCACATGTGGGTAGGCAGCGTGGGAGCGGCGTGCGAGCATCGCCCTACCCCGGGCCGAGGAGACCCCCATGGATCGCGTGACGCTGGTGATCGAACGCCACGCGCAGCCGAGTCTGCGCGCCCGCGCCGTCGGCGTCAGCGCCCGTGCGGTCTCCAGAAGGCTGCTGTCGCGGGTGCCGTCGGGGCCGATCGACTTCAAGCGCGCGGCGGCGATCGACAAGTTCGCCGGGAAGGTGCCGCCGCCGCGCGGCACCCGGGTCCGGCGCGTCAAGCTCGACGGGTTCGGCGCGGAGTGGGTGCACGGCAGAGGCGTCGGACCTGACCGGTCGAAGGTGATCCTGTACTTCCACGGCGGAGGATGGATCTCCTGCGGGCTCAATACGCATCGGCGTATGGTCGCCCGCCTATCGGAGGCCGCCGGGGTCCCCGCCTTGTCCGTCGACTACCGGATGCTGCCCGAGGTCACCTTCGCCGAAGAAGCCCTCGACTGCCTGGCCGCCTACACATGGCTGCTCGACCAGGGCGTCGCCCCGGAGAACGTCGTCTTCTCCGGCGACTCGGCGGGCGGCTACATGACGTTCGCTACCGCGCTCCTCGCACGCGAGGCCGGCCTGCCGCTCCCGGCCGCGCTGATCGCCCTGTCGCCCATGCTCGACATGGACCTCACCGCCAAGGCCGCCCACCCCGCCGCCGCACTCGACGCGTTCAGCCTCATGCCGCTGCTCGACCTCTTCGTCACCCAGATCCTCGACGGCCTCGACCCGCTCGACCCCACGGTCTCCCCCATCAACGCCGACCTCACCGGGCTGCCCCCGTCCTACATCCTGTGCAGCTCGAGCGAGGTCCTGGTGTGCGACGCCGAGACGATGGCGCGGCGGCTCGCCGAAGCCGGCGTCCCGGCGACCCTCCAGACCTGGGCGGGACAGCTGCACGTCTTCCCCATGTTCGGCGGGCTCCTCCCGGAGTCCAAGGCAGCCATCGCAACGTACGGCGCGTGGGTACGCGCCGCGCTCACCCCTCCCGAGGAGGCCGCCTCGTGAACCAGATCTTCGACGACCTGCGCGCCGAGTACGCGGCGCTCGACGCGCTCGTCGGCGGTCTCACCCCCGCGCAGTGGGCGCTGCCGACCCCCGCGCCCGGCTGGACGATCGCCCACCAGGTCGCGCACCTGGCCTGGACCGACCGGCAGGCGCTGCTGTCCGCGACCGACCCCGACGGGTTCCGCGCGTCGCTCCGCGAGGCGACGCCCGACCTCCTCGAACAGGGCGCGAACCCCTCCCCGTACCTGCCGGGCACACCCCTTGAGGCGTGGCGCGAGGCACGTCAGGCGGCGCTGGCGGCGCTGCGCGAGGTGCCGCCCGGCGAGCGCGTCCCCTGGTTCGGACCGCCCATGGCCGCGCCGAGCATGGCGACCGCGCGCCTCATGGAGACCTGGGCGCACGGCCTCGACATCGCCGACGCGCTCGGCGTCACCGTCACGCCGACGCACCGGCTCAGGCACGTCGCGCACATCGCCGTCCGGGCCCGCGACTACGCGTTCTCCGTCAACGGGCAGCCCGCTCCCGCCGAACCCTTCTACGTGGTGCTGACCGGGCCGTCCGGCGAACAGTGGACGTGGGGGCCGAGCACCGCCGCCCAGCGCGTCACCGGATCGGCGCTCGACTTCTGCCTCCTCGCGGTCCGCCGCAGGCACCGCGACGACCTCGCCGTCCACGCCTCCGGGCCCGACGCGTCACGGTGGCTCGACGTCGTCCAGGCGTACGCCGGACCCCCCGGGCCCGGCCGCGCCCCCGTCGGCGCGACCGCCGAATCGAGTACGCACTAGGTCCGGAAGTCCTGTAGGGTTATCCATGTCGCCAAGGGGAACCGGCCGGAAACGGAACCGAAACCCGAGGTAGGCACGCGGAAGTGGCTCAGTGGTAGAGCATCACCTTGCCAAGGTGAGGGTCGCGGGTTCGAATCCCGTCTTCCGCTCGGAGAGGCCATCGCCTCGCGGTGGAGTGGCCGAGAGGCGAGGCAACGGCCTGCAAAGCCGTGTACACGGGTTCAAATCCCGTCTCCACCTCCACGGACGATTAGCTCAGCGGGAGAGCGCTTCCCTGACACGGAAGAGGTCACTGGTTCAATCCCAGTATCGTCCACGAGCCGGCCTTCGCTGGTCGCTTTTCGCTTCGCTTCAAAGCTCCCAGCGGGCCGCTATGTCTATCGGGGGGGCGACCCCCCGAACCCCCCGATGTGAGGGCTTCGCCCCCACGCCCCCGGCTACGGTACGGGGGCTTTTGGGTATCTGGGGGGTTTTCCTTTCTCGGGTTCTTCGTGGTCGGGGCGCTGACGCGTAGTTCCCTTGCAGTCTTAGGACACGTTCTTAGAGGGCTCCTCTCGTTGGTTGCGCTGGTTGGCGGGCCTCTCGCTTGTCGTGGCTGCTGCGTTTTCTCGCTTCTCGCTTCTCGCTTCTCGCTTCTCGCTTGTGCGCCCTTGCCCGTGTGCGCGCCGAAGTCGCTTGTTGGGGGGCTGGGGTGCTGGGGTTGGGGGCTGGGGTGGAGCGGTCCGGGGGGTGGGGGTGGGAGGGCCGGTGGTTTCGCGGATGTGGGTGGGGTGGGGGCGAAGGAACATCGGGGGGAGGCGGCCTCCGGGAGGGGGTCGGTGGATGGAAGGAGAGGGCTTATGGGGTGGGGTCGTCGGGTTTTGCGGGTGCTGGTCGTGGTGGGGGTGGTGGTCGCGGCGCATCTGCCGCCGGGGCCTGCGCTCGCGGCGGCGGGAGGGTCGGGGCCTTACCCGGCCGACTATGAGACGACGGTGCGGCTGCCGGGGCACACCGTGTACCGGCCCGTGAACCTGCCGAGCGGGAAACTGCCGATCGTGGCGTGGGGGAACGGGGCGTGCCGGGCCGACGGGACATGGTTCGAGAACATCCTGAAGGAGTTCGCGTCGCACGGGTTCCTGGTGATCGCCAACGGACGGCCAGGCGGGACCGGCAGGACCAACGCGCGGATGCTCACCGAGGCGATCGACTGGGCCATTGCGGAGAACACACGGCTGCTCAGCAGGTACCGGGGAAAGATCGACACGACGAAGATCGCGGTGATGGGCCAGTCGTGCGGTGGGCTCGAGGCATACGAGGCGTCCGCCGACCGGCGGGTGACGACGACCGGGATCTTCAACAGCGGAATGCTCGACGACGCGAACAACGTCCAGCTGACGCGGCTGCACGCGCCAGTCATCTACCTCGTCGGCGGACCCGACGACATCGCCCACCCCAACGCGCTCGACGACTGGGACCGGCTCCCGGCCGGGCTGCCCGCTTTCATGGGCAATCTGAACGTCGGCCACATGGGCACGTACGCGCAGCCGAACGGCGGTGAGTTCGGACGTGTCGCGTCGGCCTGGCTGAAGTGGCAGCTCAAGGGCGACACCGTCGCGCGGAGCCTGTTCGTCGGCGCGGACTGCGGGCTGTGCGGCACGGCGTGGGAGGTCCGTCAGAAGAACCTCTCCTAGCGCGCTGACAGAAGGCCGCCCTCCTCGTGGGGGCGGCCTTCCGCGTCGCGCGGACCCGCGAAATACCGTTGGGGCGGGGTGGGGATCGGTGGTTAGGGTGGGGGTATGGGCAATGCGGCGGGGACCGTGCGGGTGGACAGCTGGATCTGGGCCGTGCGGTTGTTGAAGACGCGGTCGGCGGCGGGTGAGGCGTGCCGGGGCGGGCACGTGCGGGTGAACGGGGTGCGGGCCAAGCCCGCGCAGGGCGTGAAGGTCGGCGACGAGGTGCGGGTGCGGGTCGAGGGACGGGAACGCGTCGTGGTCGTCGCCCGGCTCATCGTGAAGCGGGTGGGCGCGCCGGTCGCCGCCGAGTGCTATGAGGACAAGTCGCCGCCTCCGCCGCCGAAGGAGCTGACGGGGCCGGTCGGGATTCGGGATCGGGGGGCGGGCAGGCCGTCGAAGCGGGAGCGGCGCAGCATCGAGAAGCTGTTCGGGCGCAGTATGCGCTGACACGGCACGGGACACCCGGCGTTAGCGTGCGGTCACCTCGGGTAGTGGTTCGGTGATCGCGCCTCTGGGGGTCCTGTGAACTTTCTGATCCGGTTCGTCATCAACGCGGTGGCGCTGCTCGTGGCGACGTGGATCGTCAGCGGGGTCGACCTGACCGGGCACGACACCGCGTCGCAGGCGTGGACGCTGGCCGCCGTCGCGTTGATCTTCGGGCTGCTGAACGCGTTCCTCAAGCCGGTCATCAAGGTGCTCGGCTGCGCGTTCTACGTGCTGACGCTCGGTCTGTTCGCGCTCGTCGTGAACGCGTGCCTGGTGATGCTGACCGGCTGGATCGCCGACAAGTTCCATCTGCCGTTCCATGTCTCCGGGTTCTGGCCGGCGTTCTGGGCGGCGATCATCATCAGCCTGGTGAGCTGGCTGCTCAGCCTCTTCGTCGACGCCGACGACCGGCGATGACCGCCGCGGCGCGCCGTCTGCTGCCGCTCGTCCTGCCGGCGCTCGCCGTCGGGGTGGTGAGCGCGGTCGTGCTCGTCGGGGTGAGCGCGCTCGCCGGGCAGGTCGAGCATGTGCTGTGGAAGCCGCAGCAGGCGTGGTGGACGGTCGTCGTGCTGACCGCCGGGGGCCTGCTGAGCGGGCTCATCATCCGTTATGTCCCCGGGCACGCGGGGCACGACCCTGCGACGGAGAACCTGGGCGGCGGCGCGCCGCTGCCGCTTTCGACGGTGCCGGGCCTGCTCGCCGCCCTGTTCGTCACGCTGGCGTTCGGGGTGAGCCTCGGCCCGGAGGCGCCGACGATCGCCGCGAACGTGGCGCTCGCGGCGGGTCTCGGCCGACGGCTTCTGCCGAAGGTCCCCGTCGCGGTGTGGGTGGGGCTCGCGCTGTGCGGGACGCTGGGGGCGATGTTCGCGACGCCGATCGCGGCGGCGCTGCTGCTGTCGGAGCAGCCGTCGCGCGAGGGCGACGCGCCGCTGTGGGACAGGATGGCCGCGCCAGTCCTCGCCGCGGCGGCTGGCGCGTTGACCGTCCACTTCCTCAGCCCAGGCATGGAGTTCGCCCTGGACGTCCCCGCGTACGGCACGCCGGGGCTCGTCGACGTCGTCACCGCGGCGGTCGTGGCCGCCGTCGCGTGTCTGATCGGGATGGGCATGGTCTACCTGTTCCCGCGTTTCCACCGGATCGCCCATTCCGTCCGGAACACCGTGCTGCTGCTGACGCTCGGCGGGCTCGTCCTCGGGCTGCTCGGCGTGATCGGCGGCCGGATCACCCTGTTCAAGGGCCTCGAGCAGATGCAGGAGCTCGCGTCCGACCCCGACGCCCACTCGATGGGCCAGCTCGTCGTCATCATCGTCGTGAAGTGCGTGGCGCTGCTGGTGGCGGCGTCGGTGGGGTTCCGGGGCGGGCGGATCTTCCCCAGCGCGTTCATCGGGGTCGCGGTCGGGGTGCTCGCGGCGGCGCTGCCGTGGCCCGACATGCCGTTGGCGCTCGCCGTCTCGGCGGGGGCGATGGGCGCGTGCGTGGCGGTGTCGCGCAGCGGGTGGCTCAGCCTGTTCCTCGGGGTCGTGCTCGGCGGGAGCGTCGCGCTGGTGCCCGTGCTGTGCGTGGCGATCCTGCCCGCGTGGCTGATCGCGACGGGCCGGCCGGAGATGCGGGTCACGCCGCCCGCCGCCGGGACAGGATGAGGGTGATCACCGAGGTGAGGATGACGAGGTCGAACACCATCTGCACCGTGGTCAGCACCCGCGCCCACTGTCCGACGGGCACTATGTCGCCGAAGCCGACCGTGCACAGGGTCGAGACGGTGAAGTACAGGGCGTCGAGCCGTGTGGTGATTCCGTTGAACTCCTCGGCGCGCGCGTAGTAGAGCAGCGCGAAGAAGACGACGACGAGGTCGACCATGCTGAGCAGCAGCGCGATCTGCTCGGCGGGCAGCCGCCCCTGCTTCGTGGCGCGGCGACCCTGCCGGACGAGGATGAACGTCACGCCGCTCAGCGACAGGAACAGCACGAACGCGCGCAGCGCGAACTCCGACTGGATCTCCTCCGGTTTCACCGGGATCATGAAGTACACGACGGCCCCGCCGACGAACGCGAGGAACGCCTCGGCCCAGACCCAGATCCTGCGTGACACGCTCGCCCTCATCGGCCACCCCCTCCGCAGGGAGGTACCAGCCGGGTCGCCCGCCGCGCGCGCGGCGGGCGGACGGCGGCGCGAAGATCAGCGCGACTTGACCGACTCCAGGGCGAGCGCGAGGAGCACGACGTCGCGCGGCTCCTCGAGTTTGCGGCCGGTGACCTGTTCGAGCCGGCGGAGCCGGTTGAGCACGGTGTTGCGGTGGCAGTACAGCCGCCGCGCCGCCTCGGCGGTGGAGCCGACCTCGAGCCAGCAGTCGAGGGTGTCGAGCAGGGCGGTCGCCTCGTGTGACGGGAGCGCGAGCACGTCGGACATGATCTGGCGGCGCAGCAGTTCGGCGAGGTCGGGGGCCGCCCTGACGAACGAGCGCAGCAGATGGTCGTCGAGGGCGATGACGCCGCGCTGGTCGGGCCTGCGGCCGGCGAGCGCGGTGTCGGCGAGCCGCCGCGCGAACGCCAGCGAGGCGAGGCCGGTGACCTCGGGGCTGAGCCCGACCGGGCCCTGGACCGCCGCCTCGAGCGCCTCGGCGACCTTGGCGAGGCCGTCGCCGCGCAGCGCGATGACGGCGACGTCGCCCTCGGTCCCGGCCGACCACACGACGCGCGCGCCCGCCATCGTCTCGGGGTGGCGCACGCCGCGCCTCGGCCTTGCGTACCTGGTGACGGCCACGGCATAGCTGCCCTGCTCGTCAAGGCCGAGGGTGTCGCGGACGGCGTCCACGAGGGGCTGTTCCGGGGTGGCGGTCTCCAGCAGCTCGCCGAGCAGGAGGCGGGCGCGCTCGTCGGCGAAGCGGACCTGGTCGGCCTGTGCCTCGCGGTAAGCCTCGGCGGCGACGTCGGCCTGCCGCTCGATCCCCGCCCAGATGTGCATGCTGCTGCGCATCAGCAGGTCGAGCCGCTGCGGCGAGTCCTCGCGGACGATCCTGACGAGCTCGTCCCAGACGAGCTGGACCGACAGGTGGTAGGACTTGACGACCTCGTCGAGCGGGACGCCCTGGGCGGCGCGGCGGCGTCCGGTGCGCGCGGCCTGCAGGAGTTCGCGCCGCTCCGGACCGGGTTCGGGGATGGTGGCAAGGCCGTAGGCGAGGCCGAGCCGCACCGACTCGAACTGTTCCGCCTCCGGCACGAGCCGCGCGGCGGCCGGGCAGTGCGCCCTGATCCGCTTGACGAGCCGCGCCGCGAGTTCCGGGGTCTCGTCGCTGAGCCTGCGCGCCGCCATGCCGACGACGTCGCGGTGTGTCTGGTTCCGTTCGATGAGTCCGAGTGCGCCCATGATTGCCCTCCCTGAAACTCGGGCCAGCTTGCCCAGCGGGTTCGGGCCCGCGCAAGGGCGCGTTGTGGTCACCGACACACCTGCGCGTTCCGGATGTGCCCCCGCACACCTCTGCTGACCTGCGGTTATGCGGGACGGGACCGGTCCGACGGACGCCGTGCAGGGTGCACAAGACCAGGGATACACCTGTGGCACGCGCACAATCCTGGAACGATCCAAGCGGCTTCTCCGGCGATACCGGGCCGTGATGTTGTGCCGATGCTCCAATCGTCGCGAGGACCCCTATGGACGCCATGACACAGGGAGCCCACTTCTCCGGGGTCATAAACGTCATACGTATTATCCATCGCGTGTTCATTGCCACTTAATGCCGGGCTTCCGCCCTGTAGGCCGTTTTTGAGATCTTTTGTTTTGCCCGTAGATGACCTGGTTCGTCCAAATTCCCCCCGATTTGGCCGGGTCGTTCGGGCAGAAGGGAAGACTCGTGAAGCGAGTCCTCACGGCGACGGCCTGCGCGGCTGTCCTTGCGCCGCTCGCCCTCTTCGCCACCGCCTCCCCCGCCACCGCGACCCCGCCCGGCATCCCCAGCCTCGCCACCGCCAAGAGCCAGCTCGCGGCGCTGACCGTGGCCGCCGAGGCCAACGCCGGAACCTACAACCGCGACCTGTTCCCGCACTGGATCACCATCTCCGGCGCGTGCAACACCCGTGAGACCGTGCTGAAGCGCGACGGCGTCAACGTCGTCACCAACAGCTCGTGCGCCGCGACGTCCGGCAGCTGGTACAGCCCGTTCGACGGGGCCACCTGGACCGCCGCCTCCGACGTCGACATCGACCACCTGGTCCCGCTCGCCGAAGCCTGGCGCTCGGGCGCGTCGGCGTGGACCACCGCCAAGCGCCAGCAGTTCGCCAACGACCTCACCAGGCCGCAGCTGTGGGCGGTCACCGACAACGTCAACCAGGCCAAGGGCGACAAGGACCCCGCCGCCTGGAAGCCGTCGCTCACCGGCTTCTGGTGCACCTACGCCAAGTCCTGGATCGCCACCAAGTCCTACTGGGGCCTGACCCTCCAGAGCACCGAGAAGACCGCGCTCAACACGATGCTCGGCTACTGCTGAGTCATACGTAACACCTGACCGAAGGGCGGCCCGGGTCCCCCGACCCGGGCCGCCCGACGGGTGCTACTTGCCGCCCGGCTCCACCTTGACGGGCTCGGGCTTGTAGGACGCGCCCTTGGTGTCGTCGTTGATGTTGGCGAGCGCCTTGTTGATGTAGTCGTTGGTGTAGGCGAGTCCTTCCGGCTGCTTGGTGATGACCGTGTCGCCGTCGGCGTTCTTGGTGCCGAGCGACAGGTCGACGGTCCGCTTCCAGTCGGCGGCGTCGATGACGCCGATGCCGTCGGGCGCGGGCCAGATCAGCTTGTTGGTCTCGACGGTCTGCCAGAGCTGGTGGCTCGCGCCGAGCTTGGAGCCGCGCGCGACGACGAGGTCGCGGCACTCCTCGGGGTTGTCCCGGCAGAAGATCCAGCCCTTGAGGGTGCCGGTGAGGAACTTGACCGTCGTCTCCTGGTAGGCGGGGTCGCTGAGCCGCTCGGTCGACGCCCACACCGCGTCCTGCAGCATCGCGGTGCCGACCTCGTTCCAGTCAAGGACCGTGAAGTCCGACGCCTGGTACGGCTTCTTGGTCTTGGGGTTCTCCGCCTCCAGCAGCTGCGCGTACTCGTTGTAGGACATGGCCTGCGCGGCGTCGATGTCGCCGCGCAGCAGCGCCTGCATGTCGAACTGCTGCTGGACGAGCTCGACGTCCTTGCCCGGGTCGAGTCCGGCCTTGGTGAGGGCGGCGAACAGCTCGTACTCGTTGCCGAAGCCCCAGTTGCCGACCTTCTTGCCCTTCAGGTCGGCGGGGGTCTTGATGCCGCTGTCGGCGAAGGCGACCTGGTAGGTGCCGGAACGCTTGAAGATCTGGGCGACGTTGGTGATCGCCGCACCCTGCTCGCGCGAGGCGAGCGCCTTGGGCACCCAGGAGATCGCGTAGTCGGCCCGGTTCTGCGCCAGGACGGTCTGCGGGACGATGTCCACGCCGCCTTCCAGGATCTCCACCTCCAGGCCCTCTTCGGCGTAGAAGCCCTTGTCGACCGCCGCGATGTAGCCGGCGAACTGGGCCTGCACGAACCACTGGAGCTGGAGCTTGACCTTGGTGGGGCCCGACTCCTTGCCGCCGTCGCCCTCGTCGGTGTCGGCGGTGCCGCATCCGGCGAGCAGAAGCGCGGCGGTGAGCACGCCGAGGATCTTCTTCACTTGTTCTCTTCCTCCGGGGGTTGAGGGGATGAGGGGTTCCGGGGTGGGAGTTCGGGGGGCGGCTACGACGACGACGTGCGCTTCCACGGGGTCGCGAGCCGTTCCAGGAGGAGTGCCGCGGCGTAGAACAGCAGCCCGAGCGCGCACGCGCCGACGACGAACGCCCACGCCCTGGGGTAGGCGGTGTTCGACGCCGCAGCCGTGATGCGGGAGCCGAGGCCGTTCTGGAGGCCGCCGAAGTACTCCGAGACGACCGCGGCGATGACCCCGAGCGAGGCGGCCTGCCGCAGTCCGGTGAAGAAGAAGGGCAGCGCGCCCGGCAGGCGCACCTTCCGGTTGAACGCCCAGGGTCCCGCCGCGTAGGAGTCCATGAGCTCGGTGTGCGTCGGGTCGACCTCGCGCAGGCCGCGCAGGGTGTTGAGGAAGACCGGGAAGAACACCACGAGCGCGACGATCGCGCGGCGCGGGATGCTGCTGGTCGACTCGAACATGTTGTTCAGGATGGGCGCGAGCGCGATGATCGGCAGCGCGTTCGCGGCGGCGACGACCGGCGCGGACACCTCGCCGAGCAGGCCGAACCTGCTGGCCAGCAGCGCGGCGGCGAGCGCGAGCACGGTGCCGAGCACGAGGCCGGTGAGCACGTTGAGCCCGCTTGCCGCGCCCGTGCGGACGATGACGTCGAAGGAGCGGGTGAACTCCTTGGCGATCGCCGACGGCGCGGGCAGCACGAACGGCGCGACCCTGCCGACCCGCACGAACAGCTCCCACAGCACGAGCGCGGACACCCCGACGATGAGCGGCGCGAAGAGCGCGCGGGCCCTCACTTGTGCTCCGCGGGGGCGGGCACGGCCGGGGCGCGCAGCGCGCGGCGGACCTCGGTGACCGCGGCGAAGAACTCGGGCGACTGCCTGACGTCCTCGGTCCGCGCGCCGAGCGCGACGGGCACGATCTCGGTGATCCTGCCGGGCCGCGCCGACATGACCGCGACCCTGCCGGACAGGAACACCGCCTCGTCTATCGAGTGCGTGACGAACACGACTGTCGTGCCGGTCTCGGCGCAGATGCGCAGCAGTTCGCCCTGGAGCCGTTCGCGGGTCATCTCGTCGAGCGCGCCGAAGGGCTCGTCCATGAGCAGCAGGGGCGGCCCGTCGGCGAGCGCGCGGGCGATGGACACGCGCTGCTGCATCCCGCCGGACAGCTGCGCCGGGTAGTGCCCGGCGAAGTCGCCGAGCCCGACGAGGTCGAGCATGGCCGCCGCGCGCTGACGCCGCTCGGCCTTGCCGAGCCCACGCAGCTCGAGGGGCAGTTCCACGTTGCGCTGGACGGTTCGCCAGTCGAACAGCCCGGCCTTCTGGAAGACCATGCCGTAGGAGCGGTCCTTGCGCGCGCGGGCGGCGGGTTTGCCCGCGACGGTCACCGTCCCGGTCGTCGGCGGGACCAGGTCGGCGATGAGCCGCAGCAGTGTGCTCTTGCCGCAGCCGGACGGCCCGATCAGCGAGACGAACTCCCCCGCCGCGACGGACAGCTCCGCCGACGCTATCGCGGTGACCTCGGCGGCCTTGCCCGCGTTGAAGACCTTGGTGACCCCGGAAAGTTCGATCATGGTGTGACCCCCCTCGCGGCCAGGCGCTGCCCGAGCGTCAGCAGGCCGGTGACGGCCAGGCCGAGCAGGGCCGCGCCGAGCATCGCGGTGTAGACCTTCGCCGGGTCGGTCGTGGCCTCCCGGGAGTACTCGATGACAAGACGGCCGATGCCGCCGCGGGTGCCGGTGGAGATCTCCCCGACGACCGCGCCGACGACGGCGGCCGCCCCGGCGAGCTTGAGCGCCGGGAAAAGGAACGGCAGCGAGGCCGGGAGCCGCAGCTTGACCAGCGTCGCCCACCAGCCCGCCGAGTAGGCGTCCATCAGCTCGACCGCCTCGGGCGGCGGCGACTGAAGGCCGCGCAGCAGCCCGACCGCGACCGGGAAGAACGCAAGGTAGGCGGCGATGACGGAGACCGTCGCCCACTGCGGCATGATCGCGCCGCCCCAGCCCGCGATCGCCGGGGCGAGCGCGACGAGCGGGACGGTCTGCGACAGCACCACATAGGGCAGCAGGCCGCGTTCGGCGAACCCCGAGCGCTGCATGAGCACCGCGAGCAGCCCCCCGACGACGACGCCGACGACGAGCCCGACCGCGACGATCCCGAGCGTCGTCAGGCACGCGCTGAGCAGCACCTCCCAGATGGGCGCGCCGCCGCGCAACTCGGGTTCGCCGAGCCGGGCGAGCACGGTCCACAGGTGCGGCATCGCCTGGTCGTCGGCGCGCGGCATGACCCGGACGCCCATGACGGAGACGCCGTCGTCGGGGGCCAGCGCCTTGTATGCCTCCCAGGCCCCGGCGGCGAGCGCCACCAGGGCCAGGGAGCCGAACGCGCGTCTCACGTGGTCTTCACTCGCAGCCCCGAGACTGCCGGGATGATCTGCTCGCCGTAGACCGACAGGGTGTTCTCCTTGTCGTCGTGCTGGAGGTAGACGGCGAACTGGTCGACGCCCAGGTGCGCCAGCTCCTTCAGCCGGTCCAGGTGCGCCTCGACCGGGCCGAGCAGGCAGAACCTGTCGACGATCTCGTCGGGCACGAACGCGGTGTGGCTGTTGCCCGCGCGGCCGTGCTCGGCGTAGTCGTAGTCCTTGCGGCCCTTGATGTAGTCGGTGAGCGCCTTGGGCACCGCGCCGCCGTCCGCGCCGTACCGCTCCACGATGTCGGCGACGTGGTTGCCGACCATGCCGCCGAACCAGCGGCACTGCTCGCGCTGGTGCGCGAGGTCGTCGCCGACGTAGGCGGGCGCGGCCACGCAGAACGTGATCGCGTCGGGGTCGCGGCCCGCCTTCTCCGCCGCGTCCTTCACCGCGCCGATCGTCCACGCGACGATGTCGGGGTCGGCGAGCTGGAGGATGAACCCGTCGCCGACCTCACCGGCGACGGCGAGGGCGCGCGGGCCGTATCCGGCGACCCACATGGGCAGCGCGCCGCCCTTCACCCACGGGAAGTTGATCTCCTGGCCGCGCACGTCGGCGACCCTGCCCTCGGCCAGGTCGCGGATCGCGACGGTCGAGGCGCGCAACTCGGCGATGGTGGTCGGCTTCAGGCCGAGCGTGCGCACGGCGGAGTCGCCGCGGCCGATGCCGCAGACCGTCCGGTTGCCGTACGCCTCGTTCAGCGTGGCGAAGTGCGACGCGGTGACCGACCAGTCGCGCGTCTTCGGGTTGGTCACCATCGGCCCGACGACGACCTTCTCGGTCTTCGCCAGGATCTGGCTGTAGATGACGAACGGCTCCTGCCACAGCAGGTGCGAGTCGAAGCTCCAGACGTGGCTGAAACCCGCCTGTTCTGCCTTCACCGCAAGGTCCACGACGGCCGAGGCCGGCGGGTCGAGCTGGAAGACGACTCCGATGTCCACTGTTGTCCCCCTCGATGGTCTCTCGTGCGTCCGCGCTCAGGTGAGGTAGCTGCTCAGGCCGCGGCGCAGGTACTGCCCGTGGCCCTTGCGCCCCCGGTAGACGCCGTCCTCCAGCAGCACCGTGCCGCGGCTGATGACGGTGTCGACCTTGCCCGCTATCTCGTAGCCCTCGAAGGCGGAGTGGTCCATGTTCATGTGGTGCGTCTCGACGCTGATGCGGGTGCGGCCGTCCGGGTCGTAGACGACGATGTCGGCGTCCGAGCCCGGCGCGATGACGCCCTTGCGCGGGTAGAGGCCGAACATCCTGGCCGGGGTGGTGGCGATCGTCTCCACCCAGCGCTCGAGGCTGAGCTGGCCGTCCACGACGCCCTGGTAGAGCAGGTCGACGCGGTGCTCGACGCCGCCGATCCCGTTGGGGATCTTGGAGAAGTCCCCGACGCCGAGTTCCTTCTGGTCCTTGAAGCAGAAGGGGCAGTGGTCGGTGGAGACCACCGACAGGTCGTTCGTGCGCAGGCCGCGCCACAGGTCGCGGCCGTGCGACTCGTGCTTGGAGCGCAGCGGCGTCGAGCACACCCACTTCGCGCCCTCGAAGCCCGGCGCGCCGAGCTGGTCCTCGAGGGTCAGGTAGAGGTACTGCGGGCACGTCTCGGCGAACACGTTGCGGCCCGCGTCGCGCGCCTCGGCGACCCGCGCGAGCGCGCCGCTCGCCGACAGGTGCACGATGTACAGCGGGGTGTCCTTGGCGACCTCGGCGAGGTAGATCGCCCGGCTCGTCGCCTCGGCCTCCAGCGCGGCGGGACGGGTGATGCCGTGGTGGACCGGGTCGGTCTCGCCGCGCGCGAGCGCCTGCGCGACGAGGACGTCGATCGCCGGCCCGTTCTCGGCGTGCATCATGATCATCGCGCCGTTCTCGCGCGCCCGCTGCATGGCCCGCAGGATCTGGCCGTCGTCGCTGTAGAAGACGCCGGGGTAGGCCATGAACAGCTTGAAGCTCGTGATGCCCTCGTCGGTGACGAGCTGGTCCATCGCCTTCAGGGCGTCCTCGTCGACGCCGCCGAGGATCTGGTGGAAGGCGTAGTCGACGTGGCACTGGCCGTCGGCCTTGGCGTGCCACGCGGCGAGCCCGTCCTGGACGCGTTCGCCGGTCCGCTGCACCGCGAAGTCGATGATCGTCGTGGTGCCGCCCCACGCCGCCGCGCGGGTGCCGGTCTCGAACGTGTCGCTGGCGAAGGTGCCGCCGAAGGGCAGCTCCATGTGGGTGTGCGCGTCGACGCCACCCGGGATGACGTACTTGCCCGTGGCGTCCACGACGGTGTCGGCCGTGGTGATCGAGCCGGGCAGGGACAGCGAGACGATCCGCTCGCCGTCCACGAGGACGTCGGCGTCGATCGGGCCGGACGGGCCGATGACTTTGCCGCCCTTGACCAGAAGTGTGGTCATACGTATGCCTCCTTGGATACGCGGCGATTACGGTGCGGTGAGGTCGCCGTAGGCGTCCGGGCGGCGGTCGCGGTAGAAGGCCCAGCGGTCGCGGACCTCGGCGAGCAGCCCGAGGTCGAGGTCGCGGACGATCAGCTCGGCCTCGTGCCCGTCGCCGACGTCGCCGACGAACTTGCCCTCGGGGTCCACGAAGTAGGAGGTCCCGTAGAAGTCGTTCTCACCGAGGTCCTCGATGCCGACCCGGTTGATCGCGCCGACGAAGTACTCGTTCGCGACGGCGGAGGCGGGCTGCTCGAGCTTCCACAGGTACGACGACAGTCCCCGGCTCGTCGCCGACGGGTTGAACACGATCTGCGCCCCGTTCAGCCCGAGGGCGCGCCACCCCTCGGGGAAATGCCTGTCGTAGCAGATGTAGACGCCGACCTTGCCGACGGCGGTGTCGAACACCGGGTAGCCGAGGTTGCCGGGCCGGAAGTAGAACTTCTCCCAGAACCCCTTCACCTGCGGGATGTGGGTCTTGCGGTACTTGCCGAGGTAGCTGCCGTCGGCGTCCACGACGGCGGCGGTGTTGTAGAGGACCCCCGGCTGCTCCTGCTCGTACATCGGCAGCACCATCACCATGCCGAGTTCGGCGGCGAGGGCCTGGAAGCGCTCGGTGGTCGGGCCGGGGATCGACTCGGCGTACTCGTAGTAGGCCGGGTCCTGCACCTGGCAGAAGTACGGACCGTAGAAAAGCTCCTGGAAGCACATGACCTTGGCGCCCTGGGCGGCCGCCTGACGCGCGTATTCCTCGTGCGCCTTGATCATGGATTCCTTGTCGCCCGTCCAGGTGGTCTGGACGAGGGCGGCGCGGATGACTTCGGACATCACACTCCCCTGATCGAAGCCGTTAACAGCGACATCTTCTGCCCTTTAAGAGTCCGGAAGCTATGGCCGCAATTGGACATCCGCATTTCATGATCGTTCCAGGGAGGTTACTGACACCCTCTTGCACCTCGGGTCATTGGAGGGTCGAACAATCCGAATAGGGGAGATTTATCCGTTAATAGGAGGAAGTGCTAAAGCAGGGCCAGCAGACGGTCGCAGTGGGCGACGAGCGCGGCGCGCAAAGGCTCGGCCCGCTCGGCGAAGGAACGCTGGAACGCCGCGTACTCCGCGCGGCCCTCGGCGGTCTCGACGCGGATCGGCGGGTGGCCGAGCGCCGCCATGTCGTACGGGCTCGCCCGCATGTCCACCGCGCGGATCTCCCTGGCCAGCGCGAAACAGTCCGCGACGAGTTCGGCCGGGATCATCGGCGACAGCTTGTAGGCCCACTTGTACAGGTCCATGTTGGCGTGCAGGCAGCCCGGCTGCTCCTGCTCGCGCTGGCCCTCCCTGGTCGGCTGGAGCACGTTCAGCGGCCGCGCGGGCGGGGTGAAGAAGCGGAACGCGTCGAAGTGGCTGCACCGCACCCCGCGCCGGTCGACGACCTCGGCCACCTCCTCGGGCGGCAGCCGCAGCGGCCAGGCGGCGTGCCGGATCTCGTCCTGGCCGAGCTTGTAGACCATCGCCCACTCGTGCATGCCGAAGCAGCCCAGGTGGGCGGGGCGCGCGGCCGTCGCGGCGAGGAGGTCGCGGGTCCACGCCAGCGCCTTCGCGCGTTTGGGCAGCAGGGCGTCGAGATCGAGGGTCGCGCCGTCGGGGGTGTCGGCGTACGCCATGCCGAACTCGGCGGCCTTCGCGCCCTCGAGGACGACGCCCGCGCCCGGGTGCCAGGCCATCAGCCGGCCGGGACGGTGGCCGTAGTAGGTGAACAGGAAGTCCTCCACGGGATGGGCGCGCCCCGCCCGGCGCAGCGCGAGGTAGCCGCCGATCATGCCCTCGAGCCGGGCGCGGTGGGCCTCCGCGCGGTCACGCCAGACGGCGGCGGGCATGAGTGCGTCGCGAACCTGTGCCATGCCACGCATGTTAGGAGAGCCTGCGGACCGGGGCGGACCCTGGTAAAAGGGAGAGCGTAAAAGTGAATGCATGAGCACCTGCACGTGCAAGCGCCGTATGCGAAGGCGCTGTGCACGGCAGCGCGGCCGATGCGGCGAGGAGCGTAGATGATCCTGCGGGCCTTCAACGGGATGCCGGCCCAGTGGCTTCCGGAAGTCGAGTGGCGCGGCGGCGATACCGGCTGCGCGCTCGAGGTCGCCGGGCTGCCCGACGGCGAGGTCGCCGTGCGCAGCGCCCACCACCCCGACGGCCCCGCGCTGATCTTCAGCGCGGCGGACCTCGCCCTGTTCGTGGCGGGCGCGCGCGACGGGGTGTTCGACGACCTGTGCGCGGAACGCGGCAGGAACGAGGGCCCGGACGAGGCGCTGCGCTCGGCGTAGCGAGCGCGTCACGGCCCCGGCGGCCCTTGCCCGGCGGGCCGCCGGGAACCGGCCCGACCATCGTGGGCGGCCCCCGCCGCTAACGCAACCGCCTCGCCCATATCGTGATGGCCGCGTCGGCGGTGCGGCGCGGGACAACGCTCCCTGCCGGTCGGGACGGCGCGGCTCCTAACGTCGGACGCATGAACACCACTTCCCTCCAGACCGTCGCCTGGCTGATCATGGGCTCGACCGGAAGCGCGCCCGGCGTGCTGCGGCTCGGGAACGGACGGCTCATGTTCGAGGCGCACGGCAGGGGCGCGCTCACCCTCGGCCAGCTGCACACCCTCGAGCAGCGCAGCGGCGTGCCCGGCCTGTCCGGGCACCTCGCCGAAGGCGGCGTCGCCCCCCTGTTCGACGGGCCCGCCTCGCAGGTCAAGTTCCCCTGGTACTACTTCGGCGGCGGAATGAAGCTGTCGGTCGCGGGCTCGTCCTACCGGTTCTCCTTCCTCCAGCCGCAGAACACCCAGCTGCCCACCGAGCTGTACGACCTGCCGGGCATCGGCACGCAGATCAGCACGGGCCGCGCGGCCGGACGGGCCTGGCGCGCCGCGCTCACCGCCGCATAGGCGCGCGGTGTTCCGGCGGGCCGGGAACACGCGGGGGCGCTGCCGGTTCCGGCGCGGGGACGGCGGCTAGGCTCGCCGCCATGACCTTCCTGGACCCCGCGGTCGCCGACTACGTGGCCGCGCACTGCACCCCGGTCGACGACGTCCTGCAGGAGCTGGCCGACGAGACGCAGCGGGTGCTGCCGGACTTCGCAGGGATGCAGATCTCGCACGACGAGGGCGCGTTCCTCACGATGCTCGTGTCCCTGTCCGGGGCGCGCGACGCGCTCGAGGTGGGGGTCTTCACCGGCTACTCCTCGATCTGCGTGGCGCGCGGCCTGCCCGAGGACGGACGGCTGCTCGCCCTCGACGTCAGCGAGGAGTTCACCGCGATAGCGCGCGCGTACTGGGACCGCACGGGCCTCAGCGACAAGATCACCCTGCGGATCGCCCCGGCGATCGAGACCCTGCGCACGCTGCCGGAGACCCCGTCGTTCGACTTCGCCTTCGTGGACGCCGACAAGACCGGCTACCCCGACTACTACGAGGAGATCCTGCTCAGGCTCAGGCCGGGCGGCCTGATCGTCCTGGACAACGTGCTGCGCGACGGCAGGGTCGTCGACCCGACCGCGCAGGAGCCCGCCGACCTCACGATCAAGCGGCTGAACGACACGATCGCCGCCGACCCCCGGGTGTCCGCGGTGATGCTCCCGCTGCGCGACGGCGTCACCCTCGCCCGCAAGCACCCCTAGCGCGCTAGACGGACGCGCACGCCGTCTCGTGTCCCGTGGCCATCAGGCTCATTGCCTGGTCGCGGAGTTCGGCGTCGGTGCGGCCGCTGTCGTCGGCGTCGCGGGCTGAGGCGAGGGTCCGAGCACGTCGCCGTCGAGGTCGCCGTCCTTCTCTCAGGCGGCGATCTCGGCGCTGATCCCGCGCCGCGGCCTTCTTCCGCTGGAAGAAGGCGGGGAGCGCGCGCGGGAGGACGAGGTGGGTGTACGGCTGGTCGATGGCGTCCAGCGCGCGCTGGAGGGCGCCGGAGAGAACCGCGTAGCGCGGCGGCGCGGCCGCTAGCCCGACGGCTCGCCGCCGACCCCGCGGGCGGCGAGCAGGCCCGCGCGCGGGAGCGGCGCGGCGAGGCGCGGCGGCGAGGAGATCCCGTGTCGGCGGCCGTCGGGGCGCTGTCGCACGGCGAGACGCTCCGGGAGGGCCCTGGGACAGGGCCCCACAGGAGTCGACCGCTGGATCTAGGAGGCGGGGTCCTTGGGCTCGCCGCGGCGCGCCTCGGCGAGCCACGGGCCGAGCAGCGCGTCGGTGTCGAGGCCCGCCGCGCGCAGCCGCGCGATGGCACGGTCGGCGCGCAGCCAGTCGGGCTCCTGCCTGACGACCGGCGCGGGCCGGTCCGGCAGCATCCGGCGCGCCAGGAGCACGAGGCCCGTGGCGAGCAGGACCACGACCATGAAGATCACCGGAAGCACCGTACTTTCGGTGACAGGCAGGGCGACGGGCAGGGCGACGGGCAACGCGACGGGCAGTGCCGCGAGCGGCTCGGCGGACGGGGCGACTGCGGTCATCCGTTGCCGACCTCCTGCTGGCGCGGCACGAAGTCCTCGGCGTTGACCGGGCCCCGCTCGGCGTCGCGCGCCAGCACCTCGGCGAGCGCGTCGCGCACCGAGGCGAGCCCGTCGACGAGCCGGTCGTGCGCGCGGGTCAGCTCGGTGACGCGCGAGCCGACCTCCACGTCGAGCGACGCGCTCACCCGCTCCTCGAGCTCCATCGCGCGCTGCCGCGCCTCCCCGAGGATGCGCTCGGCCTCCACGGTCGCGGCGGCGAGGCGTTCGCGCGCCTCGGCCGCCATGAGGTCGGCGAGCTCGCGCGCGCCCAGCAGGGTGCGTTCGGCCTGCCCCGCCGCCTCCGCCTTGCGCTGGTCGGCGCACTCGGCGGCGAGCCGCAGCACTTTGGCGACCGCCCCCTCGGACGGCGCGACGGACGCGCCGCCGGGCGCCTCGGTGTGGGCGCGCAGCTCACGGCGCACCTCGAAGACAAAATCGTCGACCTCACGCCGGGAGTATCCGAAAAGTCGGATGCTGAATCCCGGTTCCTCACGGACAGCCATAAAGGCGAAGCTAGGCACCGATCGCCGCCGACGACGGGGGGACTTGCGGGCCGTCTTGAATCTTTGCCGACTCCGGGTGCGGTCACGGGAAACGACATAGGATTCACCGCAAGCCACGTCCGACGACACCCCTGGAAGTCATGCCGACCACGAGGCTGTACCAGGCCGTCCTGCGCGATCCGGGCCCCACCCTGGCCAAGCGCCTGCGCAGGGCGTTCAGCACCTGGCTGGTGGCTCGGGGCTTCCCCGAGGTGCCGATCAGCCCGCACTTCGAGGCGTCGGTCAAGGGCACCAGGGCGCGGCTCGACGCCGCGCGCGGCTGCGGCAGGTTCACCGTCGAGGACGGCAGGCTGCGCACCCGCGTCACCTACGCGCAGACGATCGAGCGGATGACCGGCTGGGTCGTGGTGACCGTCGAGCAGTACGCGGGCGAGCCGGCCGAGGAGTTCGCGCCCGGCTTCCTGCCGGACTACCTGGCGACCGAGCGCGTCACCGACGGCGGCGTCCACCTGACCGGCAGGGCCGAGCAGCACGACGAGGACGGCATCGTCTACCTGCTCGGCGACCTGTGCGAGCGGCGCAGACGGGTGCCGGTCGTGGTGGTGGCCGTCGAGGGGCGCGGGGTCGCCTCGGGCCGCGCCCACGCCGAGTACCTGGCCGACCGCGTCGCGGGCGCGGCCCAGGTCGTCTGGCTGGCCGACCTGCGCGCGCAGGACAGGTTCAACGACACGGTCGGCGACGACCTGGCCGTCTACGGCGGCGGCATCCGCACGTTCCTCGCGGGCTTCCGGCCCGAGGAGGAGGACACCGACCGGCACCGGGTGATGGGCGGCAAGATGGTCAGGGCCGAGGGCAGGCCCGCGCTGGACCGTGCCGCCGGCTACATCATCGGCGAGACCGCCGGGCTGAAACTGCCCGACGAGCTCCGCGAGCCCTACCGGGTGGTGGGCCGGATCGTGCAGGGCGACGTCGAGCCCGAGGCGCTCACCGAGGCGGCGCGGCCGCAGCCGGTGCGCTCGGCGTTCATCGACGCCGAGCTGTACCGCAAGATGATGGACATGGCCAAGGCCGCGCAGGTGCCCAAACCGCGCCCGCCGCTGTCCGCGCCGCGCGCGGCCGAGCCCGCGGCCACTGCGCTTGCCGAGAACCCGGCGCTCGCCGAGCCGGAGAACGCCGAGCCCGCCGAGCCGCCCTCCCCCGCCTTCGACCTCGACGGGATCGCCAGGATCGTCGCCGACCGCGTGGTGGAGCGGCTGTCTCATCTCGCCGACACCGTCGCCAAGGCGGTGACCGAGGGGGTGCACGGCGAGCTGGAGAGCATGCTCGAACTGGTCACCTCCGACCCGCAGGAGCTCGGGCGGCACATGCGGACGATGAACAGCCATGTCGCGAGCCTCACCCGGGAGCTGAGCGAGGCGCGCGACGGCCGCGAACGCGCGGTCTCCGGGCGGGCCGAGGCCGAGTCGGAGTCCGCGCGGCTCGAGGACGAGATCGAGCGCCTCGTGGAGCAGCAGCGCTGGCTTGAGCACGACCTGGCCGAGACCGCCGCGCGCGAACGCAGGCTCGCGGTGCGGGTGCGGCGGCTGGAGAGCGAGCTTGCCAAGGCCGCGGGACCCGTCGAGATCGCCGACGAGGCCCCCGAGTCGCCCGCCTCCCTGGTGGACGCGCTGCACTTCGCCGAGTCGCTGACCCATGTGGTGGTCGGCGAGACCATGCACGAGGCGAGTCTGCTTGACCTCGCCCATCCGACGCTGCGCAGGGTCTGGGCGGGCAAGGCGTGGGACGCCCTGTGCGCGCTCGACGAGTACGCCCGGGCCCGCTCGTGCGGCGAGTTCCAGGGCGGCTTCCGCGACTGGTGCCTCGCCGAGACCGGCGGCCGCCGCGTCATCTCGGCGAACCTGCTGGCCATGAAGGAGTCCGACTCGGTGACGGGCCGCGACAAGTTCTCCGCCGTCCGCACCTTCCCGGTCCCCGACGAGGTCGACCCGTCCGGCCGGGTCTTCATGCCCGCCCACATCAAACTCCGCAAAGCGGGCACCCCCGCCCCCCGCATCCACTTCTTCGACGACGCGGGCGGCCCCACCGGCCGCATCTGGGTCGGCTACGTAGGCGACCACCTCCCCAACACCCGCACAAACTAACCCCCCAACACCCCACGTGACGCGCCACGAGCTAATCCGGTCGATGCGCCGACGGGATTGGCGGCACTCACAGTAACGCCCCCCATACAGGTTCAGGTGGGGTACTGGCAAGCTTACGTATTATCCAAGCCGAAATTGCCTCGTGCTGGAGGGCCGCCTTGGCTCACAGGCCGGTCCAGGCTTTGGCGTGTTCCGAAACTACGCGCCCGGAGCGCAAAACCAAATCCTTGGATCTCAGCACTTTATCCGGTCAGACTTCCCCGAAGGTATCCCACCACCCGTCACACCAGATTTGGCGGGAACCCAAAATGCTCGTCCGATCCACGAGTAAAGACTCGCCACATCTCGACCTTTCCAGAAGAGCTGTCGGGGAAGATTTGCAGCTGGAACGAATTGCTCATAGCTACCGAGAAGAATCCACCGTCGGCGACGGTGGCGCTTGTCACCGTGGGGCGGAACCTTCCGAGGAATCCAGTCATGGCAATCGCCCTGGTGTCGAACATGGTGTTCTTGGATGGATCCTCATCGCCCTCAGCGGGGCGCTTGCCAGGGTAGGACAAGTCGTCCGAGCCAAGGATGATCTTCGACTCGTGGAGGAATCGGAAGGGGCACTGTATGTGGATACAGATCTCGTCGCCAGTCGAAGACAGGAATTCAACTATTCCCAAGTCCGTGGCGCGGCCGACCCCTTGCGCGACCGCACCATGGAGCAGACCGACGGCCCGCTCATGTTCTGTTAGCACCTGAACAAACCTCGCCCTTCCGCTACGATCCGATCGTAATCGGATCCTTGCTTGGTGATACGGTCGTGCAACTGACGCTCCTCTGCCGGCGTCAGGTCCCGCCCTAGATTGCGTTCGATCGTACGCACCACACGCTTAAACTCCTTGTCCTGCTCCACCCTGCTCTTAGGCGCATGGCAACCATCATCGTCCAAATCACCCGAGTCCCAATCCCCCTTGAACTTATCGAACTCCCAGTTAGCGGTGCCCTTGGGATCGGGATCAGAGGCGTTATCGACTAGGACCGGGGTGTTGCCGGCGAGGGCGTAGTGGGTGTGCGGGGTGTTGGGGAACAGGTGTTGGGCGAGGCGGGCTGCGAGGCTGCGGGTGACGGCTTTGCCGTTGTCGGTGGTGGTGGAGGGGCCTGGGTGGGCTCAGGGCAGGTCGTGGGGTCGGCAGGTGGCAGGCGAGCTGAGAGCCCGGACCGTCAGGGACAGATGGCCCGGGAAAAGGGGACATGTCGGTTGGGGACGGGGTGGGGGTGTCGGCGCTAGTCTGCCGGGATGACGCCGGTTCCGGGCAATCACCAGAGGGTGGCACAGGGACTCGACCTTGTCGGCAAGGGGCTTGGGCCCTATGTCGACAAGCAGATGCGCGGTAGGCACGGGGCGCAGTGGCTCGCGCAGGTGGAGAAGGACGACACCGCGCGGCTCGGTGAGCCCGTCACGCACTCGCTTGAGGACACCGGGCTGCTGCTGCGGATCATCACCGAGGAGCCGTTCTTCGCGGAGGTGCTGCCGCAGCCGGGGGTGCGGGTCGCGCGGATCTTGCTGCGGGTGCAGGCGCGGCTTGAGGACGTCGGGTTCACCGACGCCGAGGAGGACCAGGCGCTGCGCACGATGGCGCAGATGCTGCGGCTGGTCGGCGCGCGCAAGCTCGCGGGCGAGGTGCACGAGCTGATCGCGCCGCCGCCCCCGCCGCCGCCGCGCCGCAGGAACAACGCTGCGCTGGTGCGCAGGGCGGTGCTCGGCAAGAACCCCGGCCAGCGGCGCGAGCAGCGCGGCAAGACCAGCGCGGGCCAGATGCGGCTCACCACGCTCGTGGTCGGCGCGCTCGTCGTGCTCGTCGCGCTGCAGTTCCTCGCCGACGACGCCTCCCCCGACGACCCGTACGAGGGCAAGTGGACGGATCGGAAGGTCGGCGACCGGCTCGTGCACAAGGACGGCGTCGCGCTGCCCGACGGAAGCCACATCGTGCTCCTTGAGGGCGAGCCCCAGGAGGGGTCGTTCAAGGGTGACGTCTACTTCACGGCTGGAGCGCTCTACGCGACCGACCGTCGGCTCGCCGTGCTCGACAAGGACGATGACGCGGGCTACGAGCCGTGCCAGGGCATCAAGGACTGGCTGACCGTCGCCGAGGCCGAGGACTTGGAGCGGGGGCGCAGGCTCTGCGTCGTCACCGACCGCGGCGCGGTCGCGCTGCTGACCGTCACCAGCCGGGCCAAGCCCAAGCAGAAGGTCACGTTCGACCTCGAGGTCTGGAAGGGCCCGCGGCCGACGCGCTGACGGCTCAGGCGTCCGGCCAGAAGGCGGCGTACAGGGAGTCGTCGCGGGCGACCGACCAGCCGTTGCCGCGCAGGTGCGCGAGGACGGCGTTGACGTGCCTGGCGGGCAGGTGCTCGCGGCCGGACGGCCACTCCCGCTCGATCGGGCCGAACCGCTCGCGGAAGGCGACGTCGGCCCAGGGGCCGCGCACGGTCGGCACGGGACGCCAGCCGCTGTCGCCGAAGCACGGGTGCTCGTCCACGTCGAAGGGCTGGTCGTCGGCGGGGCGCACCGCCTGCCACAGGTCGCTGGTCGACCGCGCCCGCAGATGGTCGACGTCGACGTCCTCATGCGCGCGGCAGACCAGCTCGACGTAGTAGTCGAGGCAGCGGCGGCGGTCGTCCACCTCGAGGCCGAACGCGCGGGCCTCGCCGTAGGTGCGGGCGCTGAAGGCGGCGTCCAGACGGCGTACGCCCGCCTCCGCCTCGCTGTACTCCATCAGGTAGAGGTCGCCGCCGTGCACGCCGAGAGCCAGCTCGGCCTGCGCGAGCGCCGCGCCCGGCGCTTCCGGGGGGCGGTAGTCGGACTTGTCTCCGGGGAACAGGGGATCGCCCTCGTAGACGCCGAGCAGCCTTCCCGAGCCGCGCGGGCGGGTGAGGCGGCGCGGCGGCGGGCCAGGCAGCCAGGAGCCCTCGCCGCCGCAGCTGTACAGGGTGACCGACGCGCCGGTGCCGTAGAAGGCGACGCCCCAGCCGCGCGCCAGCCAGCCGTCGACCGTGCCGAGGAAGTGCACCCGGCCTGAGACGCTGGTCAGCCCCGCCTCGCGCCACGCCTCGAGGGCGAGTTCGCGGGCGCGGTCCGCCTCGATGACCGGCGCGGGACGGACGGGCTCGGCCGGCAGGGGGTGGGTCACCAGTTCCAGGACGGGGGTCATGGCACTCCTGACACGCCTTCGGAGGTGCTGGGGTAAGGCTCGCGGCGTCTCGATATTCTGTTCTATCATCGCATAGATGTTCGGTCGCGCCAGTGGTCGCGCCACATCCCGAGCGCGACGTTCACCTGGTCCATGAGGTCGAGCCCGTGGATCTCGCTGAGCGGGAACCATTCGGCGCGGTCGGTGGAGTTGTCGGTCTCGTGCCGCAGCTCCCCGCCGGTGCGCGCCACCTCGTACAGCACGCGCAGGCCGTGGAAGTCCACGATGTCGCCGTCGAGGTCGCGGCGCGGCATGTGGAAGGAGTGCACGCCGAGCAGCCGGGTGATCCTGCCGGTGTAGCCGGTCTCCTCGGTCAGCTCGCGCAGCACCGCGTCGGCGGGGTCCTCGCCGTGCTCCAGGCCGCCGCCCGGCAGAATCCAGCGGGGCCTGTCGCCGCCGATGAACCTGGCGAGCAGGATGTTCCCGTCCTCCACGACGACCGCGTACGCGGCGACCCTGAGTCTTCTTCTGATCGTTTCGTCCACGGGCCAGAGTCTTTCACCGCGCGCGTGCGGGCGGCCGGGTCCCCACTCCCGGCCGCCCTGTCATGACGTCAGCGCGCGCCCGTCAGTTCCAGGTGGCCGAGACGCTGTAGGAGCCGCCCGATCCCGTGCCGTAGGAGCGGTTTCCGCCGTTCTCCCAGGTCACGGTGCCATTCGCGTCCTTCTTGATGAACTTGTACTGGAATGTGGTGTTCTTCGGCACGATGGTGAGCCTGCTCCACACCGGGTAGCCGGTGGCCGACAGCGGGATCGCGTGGGCCGGGTTCCACGAGCCGAGCGAAGGCAGCGAGCCGACGACGTAGACGTTCGTGCCGGGATTCGTCGTCGCGTTCACGTTGAACGTCAGCGCGGTGGCGTTGGCGTCGGCGAGGTTCCAGGAGTTGTTGACCGTGACCGCCGACGTGCCGGTGGCGACCGTGCGGTTCGGGTTGCTCTCCCAGGTGACGGTCCCGCCCGCGGTCTTCTTGATGAACTTGTACTCGACTGTCGTGTTCGCGGGCAGCGCCGCCGAACCCGTCCAGACGGGGTAGCCGGACGCCGAGAGCTGCACCGCGTTGGCGGTGTTCCACGAGCCGAGCGCCGCGGTGTTGCCGACGACGTAGACGTTCTCACCGGGGACGGTCTCGGCGTAGACGTTGAAGTTGGCGGCGACCGTCGCGGGGTTGGTCGGGTCGGTGGGGGTCGGGGTCGGGGTGGGCGTCGGCGTGGTCGGCGTCGGCGACGGGCTCGGCCCCTCGCCCGACTTGGCGTTGACGTGGACGGCGAACGCGCTGTTCGCCGGGATCGTCACGGTCGCCGAGCCGCCGGAGACGGTGACGGACGAGCCGGTGCAGCCGTCGTCGTCGGGGACGCCGGTGATGACGTCGCAGTAGACGCCGTTCGCGAGGCCCGTCTGGTAGGTCGCGGTCGACGCGCTGCCCGAGTCGTTGATGCCGATCCAGCCCTTGTCGCCCCGGCTGAAGCCGATGACGTTGCTGTTGGTCGTCGTGAAGTTCGAGACGGTCGAGACGGACTTGGCGGCGTTGTGCCAGCCGACCATGCCCTTGATGCCCGTCGTCTGGGTGAGGCAGTTCCACGCCGCGCCGCACACGGTGTCGGTGACGTAGCCGTTCCCGTCGGCCGGGGGCGACTGTCCCTTCACCGACCAGGTGAAGCTGTCGTAGACCGACGGCTTGCCGTGCGGGTAGGCGAGCGCGAAGTAGTTCGCGAGCACGTAGTCGGTGCCGTTCTTGTACGACAGGACGACCCCGTCGCGCTCGAGGTCGTGGTTGGTGACCATCGAGAACACGTTGGCGCTGGGGGCGTCGAGCGCCCAGTTGCCGACGTTGGCGAGGGCGGAGATGGAGCCCTGGAACGCCGACCTGATGCCCTTGGCGTAGGCGAAGTCGAGGACGTCACCGTTGCCGGTGAACGCCGCGGCCTGCAGCGCGGGGTTGGAGGCCCCGTCGAAGATCTCCTGGGCGACGTACGGGCGCTTGTTCTCGGCGGCGGTGTTGTTCAGCTTGCCGAGGATCGCCGCGAAGTCGGGCTTGGAGACGTGCTTGACGGCGTCGACGCGGAAGCCGTCGACGCCGAGGCCGATGAGGTCGTTCAGGTAGGCGGCGATCTTGTTTCGGACGCTCTCGTCGCCGGTCCGCAGGTCGGACAGGCTGAGCAGCTCACAGCCGGTGACCTGCGCCTCGTTGTTCCAGTCGTTGATCCCGCCGCCGGTCGGGCAGCCGCTTCCGGGGTGGTGGAAGTCGTTGTAGCCGAAGGGCACGGCCGGGTAGGAGTAGCCGGTCGGGCTGAAGGACGTGCCCGCGTAGCCGGTGGTGTAGCTGTTGTTGGTCCCGGCCATGTGGTTGACGACGGCGTCGACGTAGACGCGGACGCCGGCGGCGTGGCACGCGGTGACCATCGCGGCGAACTCCGCGCGGGTGCCGAAGCGGCTCTCGAGCTTGTAGGAGACCGGCTGGTACACCTCCCACCACGGGTGGACGCCGTCGTCGCTGGTCGGCAGGCTCACCGACTCCTGCGGCGGCGCGACCTGCACCGCGCCGTACCCGGCGGGGCCCAGGTGGTTCGTGCAGGCGGCCGAGACTGAGTCCCAGTTCCATTCCCACAGGTTGGCGGTGACGTCGCTGTCGTTCAGGGTGACGGCTGCGGTGGCGGGCGCGCCAGCGCCGAGCAGGGCCGGGGCGACCATTCCTGCGGCGAGCGCCGTCGCCAGGGTGATCCCGCGCCAACGGCGCGGTCGTCTTCTCCACTGCATGCGGATGCCTCCTCGGGAGGGCCTGTCTGAAGGGGGGTGGGACGGCCGTCCACTCGGAGCGAGAATGAATCACTAATGAAAGCAAGTCAAGAACTTGCGCAAGAAGACTGCAAGTTTGCAGAAAGTCTTGACGGGAGGGTCGCGCTCGGACGATCCTCGGGTGCCCGCTCCCGTAGACGGCCAGGGAGCGGGCACCCGGGTTTCGGGTGCGGGACTAGCCGAAGACGCGCTTGAGCTTCGCGGTCCCGTGGGCCGTCACGTACGAGACCGCCTTGCGCGCGGTCGCCGCCGGGTTCTTGCGATCGGAGAGGAAGTACCAGTCCATCCGGGTCTGCGCCCTGCCGATCTCCACGACGCCGAAGCCGTGGTCGTCCATGTTGGTCCAGCGCACGTGCCGGTTGGTGACGCCGATCGCGGCCTCGACCGCCAGGGAGGTGGTGCGGGGCCGCGCACGGAGGATGTCGTCGATGTTGTCGCTGGTCACCGACGGGACGACGAACTCCGTCGCCACCGACGGGCTGAGCGGGTAGGTCCCGGCCTTGAGCGGCACCTCGTTGGCCCAGCTCGTGTGGATGTCGCCGGTGAGGAAGACCGTGTCGCCGGCCCCGCGCGCCGTAAGCGCGCTAAGCAGGGCCGCCCTGTCGGCGGTGTAGCCGTCCCACTGGTCGGGGTTGAGGCTGACGCCGCCGGAGGGCAGGCCGAGCAGCGCGGCGAGCGGGCCGAGCGCCTCGGCGGTGAGCGACGCGAGCACCAGCGGGCTGATCATCACCGAGGTCCCCACGATCCGCCAGCGCGCGGTGCTCGCGGCGAGGGTGTCCTTCAGCCACGCCATCTGCGGCGCGCCGGTGATCGTGCGCGCCGGGTCGTCAACGGCGAGGCCGCCCGCCTGGAGCGAGCGGTAGGACCGCAGGTCGAGCAGGACGATCTCGGCGAGGTCGCCGAAGCGCAGCGAGCGGTACAGGACGCCTTCCGGGGAGAACCGTACGGGCATCCACTCTTGGTATGCCTGGTGCGAGGCCGCCTTGCGGGCCGCGTACGCGCCCTCGGTATCGGGGCTGTGGTTCTCCGCGCCGTCGGCCCACGCGTCGTTGGCGACCTCGTGGTCGTCCCAGACGATGAGCCAGGGGTGACGCGCGTGCGCGGCCTGGAGGTCGGGGTCGGTCTTGTAGCTCGCGTGACGGATTCGGTAGTCGGCGAGCGTCACGATCTCGTGCGCGGGCGCGGTCTCGCGCACGACGCTCCCGCCCGCCGAGTAGCCGCCCGTGCCGTACTCGTAGATGTAGTCGCCGAGGTGGATGACGCCGAAGAGGTCGTCGCGCGCGGCGAGGTGGCGGTAGGCGGAGAAGAAGCCCGCCTCCCAGTTGGAGCACGAGGCGACGCCGAACCTGAGGGCGTCGACCGACGCGCCGGAGGCGGGGGCGGTGCGGGTGCGTCCGGTGGGCGAGTGGGTTCCGGCGTAGGTGAAGCGGTAGTGGTAGTCGGCCCCGGGGCGCAGGCCGCGCACGTCGACCTTGACGGTGTGGTCGCGCTCGGGGCCCGTCGCGAACACGCCTGAGGCGGCGACGGTGGCGAACGCGGCGTCCTCGGCGATCTGCCAGGACACCTGGATCTGCGGTCCGGCCCCGCTGCCGGGGACGGCCTCGGGCGTGGGCGTCACCCTGGTCCACAGGATGACGCCGTCGGGCAGCGGGTCGCCCGAGGCGACGCCGTGCGCGAACAGGGGTGAGGGTGCGGCGGACGCGGCGGCCGGGGCCATGAGGGCGAGGGCGGCCCCCGTGCCGCCGAGCTTCAGGGCGTCGCGGCGGTTGAGATGGGTCACAAGCGCCGAAGGTAACGAGTGTGACGAACCTGACAACAGTTTCGGCCGCAGAAGGCCATGCCCTGTTCATCGAGCTTTCGCCCGGTTTCCTCCGGCTTCGACCGGTGTTCACCGGCTGAGGCGGCGCGGATTCGTCGGCCGAGCGGCTCCGGAGACGACACGACACGCGTGGGGTCCCTGGAAAACCCTGGAACTCCAGGGAACTTCCGGTAGCCTCCGCTGCATGTCGCACGACGTCGACCCTTCCCCCGACCCCGCGCCGCCGGAGTCAGCCGACCACCTCGAACAGCGCATCTCCGCGCTGCGCACCGAGGTGCGGCGCGCGGTCGGCCGCGGCGACCGCGCCGCCGCCCGGGTGCTGCGCGCCGAGCTGCGCAGGCTCGAGCAAGCCTGGGACACCGCCGTGATGGCCCCCGCCGCGCCCGAGCCGGAGCCCACCCGGCTGATCCCGGTCCGCGACCAGGTGCACCACGCGCTCACCCTGCTCGGCGTGCCCGCCGCGCCCAAGCTCATCCAGAGCGTCCACGAGGCTTTCTACTCGGGGCCGCTGAACGCCGGGCAGCTCACCAGCCTGCGCCGCGACGAGGAGCGCTCGTTCCGGTCGGGCCCGCACACCAGGCCGTTCTACCTGTGCGCGGCGCTCACCTCCGATCTGCTCGCGCCCGCGCGCGGGCTGCTCGCGGTGAGCACCTGGCCCGCGCCCACCCGGATGGTCGGCCCGCTCAGCCCGCGCGTCGACTTCCTCACCGCGGCCGTGCGGGTCACCGAGCACCTCGAGCGGCTCGACGCCGAGCCCGGCCCTGCCGCACGCAGGCTGCTGTGGCGCTTCGCGGCGGGCATCCCGCGCGCGACCGGCGTGCAGGGCACCGTCGACCTGTCGGCGGTGCGCGCGGCCGCGCACGCCGAGCTCGACGTGCACCGCGAGGCCGACGCCGCGCACCGCGCCGAGGCCGCCGAGCGGGCCGGACGCCAGCTCGACCCGGTCGCCCAGCTGTTCGGGGCGAGACTGCAGAACACCCGCGCGATGGGAGTCGGCTCGTGAGCGCGCTTGAAGCCGTGGAAGCACGGCTGGACAGGCTGCGCGGCGACTCACCGCCCCGCAACCACGACGCGCGCAGCATCGCCGCGCTCACCACGAACCCCGGCTGCAAGCGCCGCGCCCTGCTGGACGCCGCGGGCGCCGACAAGGCGCAGATCGCCCGCTTGCTCGGGCATCCCCCGCACTTCGGCCGGTCCCAGTTCGCCATCACGCGCGGCAACGCGTTCGAGGCGACGGTCAAGGCCGACGGCTGCGCCCCCCTGTACGGGCTGCTGCGCGACAAGCTCGGCCTGCCCGTGCCCGAGTCGGAGTACGCCGACCTCGAGGAGGTCGGCGGGAACGTCAGCCGCGAGGTCCGCTACGCCCGTACCAAGCAGCTGCTCAAGCGCGCGGTCGAGGGCGAGGGGACCCTGTTCGACCATCCGCTGCTGCGTCTCGAGGTCGGCGGGCACCCCGTCTACCTCGAGCCCGACGTGATCGCGTTCCGGTTCGAGGGCGCGTTCCACATCATCGAGATCAAGTCGTTCCCGATCGTGGACGGCCGCGCCAACCCCGAGCAGGTCGCGGCGGCGGCCCGTCAGTCGGCGGTGTACGTGCTCGCGCTGCGGCTGCTGATGGCCGAGCTGGGCTATGACGAGAGCCTCGTCGCCGACCGGGTCGTCCTGGTCTGTCCGGAGAACTTCACCAACCGGCCGACCGCGACGCTCGTCGACGTGCGCCAGCAGCTCGGCGTCATCCGGCGGCAGCTCCAGCGGATGGAGCGGATCGACGCGCTGCTCGCGGAGCTGCCCGAGGACGTCACCTTCGCGTTGGAGGACGGGCTCGGCGAGTCCGTCCAGCGGATCGACGCCAGGTACGAGCCGGGGTGCCGCACCCACTGCGACATGTCCCTGTACTGCAGGGCCGAGGCCCGCGCGTGCGGCTCTGTCGACCAGCTCGGCCGCCAGATCGGCGACCAGCTCGGCGGGATCGTCAGGGTGGACGACGCGCTCGACATCGCCAGGGGCCGTGATCCCGGCGACGAGTCGCTCGAAGAGGTCGCCGAGGAGCTGCGCGAGGCGTACCGGCTGCTCGCCGAGGTCGCGCGGTGAGCGTGCTCGGCGCGGTCGCGCGCATGAAGGCGCTGCGCGAGGGCAGGGCGGTGCCGCTGGCGAGCGTCCGGCACGTCCGCCTCGCCGAGGACCCCCTGGTCCTCATCCCGCTGAAGCTCGCGGGCGAGGCCGCCGCGCCGCTCGCGGCGATGGTCGGCAACCATCCGGACAAGGCGCGGGTGCTGATCGTGCCGCAGCCGCGCAACCGCGACCTGCGGTTCGCGTTCTTCGCCGAACTCGGCAGGGTCGTGCTCGGCGAGGTCGCCGCCGCCACCGCGACCGCCGAGACGATCGAGATCAAGCGCGGCGAGCGCAAGGGCGAGACCTACGAGCGCTACCTCGACGCGCCGCAGATCCTCGTGCCGAACCGCGCGGCGATCGACTTCCTGCGGCACGTGGGCCGGGCGACGAGGTTCCGGCAGACCGACGGCGAGTGGCCCGTCGCGCCCGAGGTGCCGGTGCTCGGCCGCTGGCTCACCTGGTTCGCCGACCGCTCGGACTACCCGGGCGCGAGCGCGCTGTGCGCGATGACCGAGGTGCTCGGCGCGCACTGGGCGTCGGGGCAGTCCTCGATGGAGGACGGGAACCTCGCGGCGCTGCTCGGCTGGATCGACCCCGGGCCGCACCTCGCCGCGCTGATGGGCGCGCCGTCGCCGGGCCGTCGGCTGACCGGCAGGGACATGGCCGCGCTCGCCGAGGACCCGCTGACGGTCCCGCCCGCAGGGCCCGCGACCGACCCGACGTTCGACAACGAGATCCTCGCGCCGATGATCTCCGCCTACGACGCCGCGCCCGACGGCCCGGCCCGCGAGCACGCCGAAGAGCTGCTGCGCGAGCGGCTTGCCGAGCAGATGGAGCCGACGTGGCGGCTGATGTGGCACGCGGTCGCGCTGCTGCGCGAGCTGCCCGAGGCCCCGCACGTGCCGAGCCGCTTCGAGGGCGACAGGCAGTCCTTCACGAACTTCGAGGAGTCCCTTGACGAGGGCGTCCCGCAGGCCCGTCATGACGGCGCGGTCGCGGCGGCACGGCGGCTCGCCTCGCTGGAGGCCGCCGCGTCCCGGTACTCCGTCCAGCGCGCGCTTGACGACCCCCTCGTCATGGCCGAGCACCGGCTGACGGGTGAGGCGTTCCAGGGCGAGGTCGAGTGGGTCGACCCCGACAACGTCAACGAGAAGGGCCTGCGCCGTCCCCTGGTGACGATCGCGACGGACGACCGTCTGCGGCTCGAGCCCGGCGCGATCGTGCACAACGCGGCGCGCACCCAGAAGGCCGAGGTCCTGGACGTCGCCTCGGGCCGGGTGACCCTGCGGATCGAGAACGGGATGGGCAACGCGCGCAAGCCGCTGCCCGGCTCGATCCCCGAGGAGGGCCAGCGCATGTGCTTCACCGCGTTCGCCGACGAGTTCCGGCCGGGCGGCTCGCTGCCCGAGCCGGAGGACACCCCCTGGACGCACGGCGGGCCGCCCGAGACGTCGCTCGAGCCGAACGAGACGACCGCCGAGGAGATGACCCATGAGCGCGCCTGACGCGCCGGGCGCGCTCGCCGACGCCGCCGTCGCGGGGGTGCTCGCCGACCTCGCCGACGGGAGCCACCGCGGCGTCGTCGTCGACTCGCCGCCCGGCGCTGGCAAGTCGACCCTCGTGGTCAAGGCCGCGCTGCACCTCACCGAGGCGGGCGAGCGGCTGATGATCGTCGCGCAGACCAACGAGCAGGTGGACGACCTGATCGAGCGGCTGTGCGCCAAGACCGCCGACCTGGTGATCGGGCGGCTGTCGGCCGGGGACTACCAGCCGAGCGACCGCGTCAAGCTGCCGAACGTGCTGGTCTCCCCCAAGATCGACGCGCTCGCCGGGGTCCCGCTGACGATCGCGACCGCCGCCAAGTGGGCGACGGTCTCCGACGGCACATGGCCGTGGGCGATCGTTGACGAGGCGTACCAGATGCGCTCGGACGCGCTGCTGCGGATCGCCGCGCGGTTCGAGCGCGCCCTGTTCGTCGGGGACCCCGGGCAGCTCGACCCGTTCTCCACCGTCGACTCCGGGCGCTGGGCCGGCCAGTCGTGGGACCCGACGCAGTCGGCGGTCTCGGTGCTGCTCGCGCACAATCCCGACCTTCCGGTGCACCGGCTTCCGGTGTCGTGGCGGCTTCCCGCGTCGGCCGCGCCCGTCGTCTCCGACGCGTTCTACCCCTACACGGGCTTCCGCGCCGGAACCGGGCACGGCGACCGGCTGCTGCGGTTCGGCGCGGCCGGGCTCGGGGCCTACGACGACGCGCTCGACATCGCCGCCGCCTCAGGCTGGAGCCTGTACGAGCTGCCGAGGCGGCACACGATCCGCACCGACGCCGAGGCCGTCGCCGCGACCGCCGCGCTGGCCACCCGGGTGCTGCACCGGGGCGCGGTCGCGACCTCAGACGGTCAGGAGAAGCCGGTGACGGCCGAGCGGATCGCGGTCGGCGCCGCCCACCGCGACCAGGTCGCCGCGATCAAGGCGCACCTGGTCGGGACGGGCATCACCGTGGACACCGCGAACCGGCTCCAGGGCCGCGAGTACGACGTCACCGTCGTGCTGCACCCCCTGTCGGGGCGCAGGGACGCCACCGAGTTCCATCTCCAGGCCGGACGCCTGTGCGTGCTCGCCTCCCGGCACCGGCACGCCTGTGTGGTCGTCGCCAGGGCGGGCATTCCGGACCTGCTGGACGCCCATCCTTCGACGGGTCCGGTCCATCTCGGGCTGCCGGTGAAGTTCCCGGACGGCTGGGAGGCCAACCAGTCGGTCCTCGCCCACCTCGAGGGCTACAAGGTGACCGTCTGAGCCGTCATCTGCGCTCGCGGCGGCTCCTGCGCGCGACCGGCGAAAGGATCTGTGCGGCCGTGACCCGCACGGGCCGGATCGCGCGCAGGAGCTCCCCGCCGAGGATGACGCCCGCGCCCAGCGCGAGCGCCGTCGAGACCGCCTCGACCAGGGTGACGAGGCCGGTCTCGGTGTGCCCGGTGGTGACCTCGAGCAGCCCCCGGTACATCAGCGAGCCGGGCATGAGCGGCGCGACGCACGGCACCACCGCGACGATCGGGCTCACCCCCCGGTAGCGGGCGAGCGCGGTCATGAACAGGCCGACCACCAGCGTCGCGAGCAGGGTGGCGGCCGCGGCGGCGACGTCGTGGCGCAGCAGGAACGTGAACAGGGTCCAGCTCACCATCCCGCCGACGGCCCCGGGCAGGACCCACCGCGGCGGCACGACGACGTGCACCGCGAACGCCGCCGAGATCACCCCGGCCGCGAGCACCGAGCTGTTCGCGGTGAGCCGCGCGAGCGGCAGGTGCTCCAGCGAGATCGGGACGCCGATCCGCGCGGCGACGTAGATGGTGAAGCCGACGCCGCTGAGGATCGCCGCGATGATGTACAGCGCCTCGATGAGCCGGATCGAGCCGGTGACGTAGTCGCCCGCGATCCCGTCCTGCATGCTGGCGACGAGCGCGCGGCCGGGGATCAGCGCGATCACCACGCCGATGATCACCGCGCCGGCGCGCACCTCGACGTCGAGCCAGACCAGCACCGCCGCGAGGGTCGCGGCGAGGGAGGCGGCGAACGCCGTCTGAAGGAACTCCGAGACGCCCCGCGCGCCGAGCCGCGCCGCCGCCCGGTCGCCCAGCAGGGTCGCCACGAACGCGCCAAGCGCCGACAGGGGCCCGCCGCCGACCAGCACCGCGCCCGCCCCGGCGAGGACGGCGAGGGTGGGCGCGTGCACCCACCACGGGTAAGGGCCGGGCCGCAGGATGATCCAGCGCAGCCGCTCCGAAGCCTCCTCGATCGTCAGCCCGTCGCGCTCGGCCTCGGCGACGAGCCTGTCGACCGCGACCACACGGGTGAAGTCCGGGACGCGGCGGCGGATGGTCCGCTCGCACGTCACCGGGGGACGCCCGTGCCCCGGCAGGTACGACACCGAGATCGCCGACAGGGTGACGTTCACCTCGGTCCTGGCGGGCATGCCGAGCGCGCGGCCGAACCCGGCGACGGCCCGCTCGACGCTCTCTGCCGACTCGCCGCCCGCGAGCATCAGCTCGCCCACCCGCAGCGCGAGTTCCATCGCCAGATAGGCGGACTGCTCCTCGGTGCGCTCCTGCAACCCCTGCCTCCCCCGCGTGAGGGTAGCCAGGCCGTCACCGGCCGCCGCCCGACCCCCGGGCGGACCTGTGAAGTCTTTGCGATACCGTGCGAGCTGCGCATGTGAGCGAAGTCCGGTGTGATTCCGGCGCTGTCCCGCAACTGTGAACGCCGTCTCGGCGAAGCCAGGCCGCCTCGCGTGCGCAGGCGAACCCGAACCCTCGGCGGAAGGGCGGGCCGCCCCGCCGGGCGCGCTCGTCCCACCGCCGTCACCCCCAGGAAGGCCGTGTTCATGCGACGGGCCCGCGCTCTCGGCGCAGTGCTGTTGTTCCTCCCCCTCGCCGCCGGCTGCGGCTTCTCCACGTCCTCCGGCTCGGCCGAGGGGACGGGCGAGGCCGTCGCGCCCATCACCGTGGAGGCCGCCAACGGGACGGTGACGCTGCCCGGCCCCGCCGAGCGGATCGTGTCGCTGTCGCCGACCACGACCGAGATGCTGTTCGCGATCGGCGCGAACGAGCAGGTCGTCGCGGTGGACGACTACTCGACGTATCCCGCCGAGGCCCCGCGCACCGACCTGTCGGGCTTCAAGCCGAACGCCGAGGCCATCGCCGCCTACAAGCCCGACCTCGTCGTGCTCTCCGACGACATGGACGGCATCATCGCCGCCCTCGGCAAGCTGAAGATCCCGGTCATCCACGAGCCCGCCGCCAAGGTTCTCGACGACTCCTACGACCAGATCACCGACCTCGGGGCCGCCACCGGCAAGGGCGCGGAGGCCGCCGTGGTCGTCAAGACCATGAAGGACAGGATCGACGCGGCGGTGAAGGCCGTGCCGGACGGCTCGGGCATCACCTACTTCCACGAGGTCACCACCGACCTGTACACGATCACGTCGAAGACGTTCCTCGGCCAGATCTACGGGCTGTTCGGTCTGGAGAACATCGCCGACGAAGCCGACAAGCAGGGCACCGGCTACCCGCAGCTGTCGGCCGAGGCCGTGCTGAAGGCCGACCCGCGGCTGATCTTCCTCGCCGACGCCAGGGGCGCGGGCCAGTCGGCCGAGACCGTCGCCAAGCGCGCCGGATGGTCGGGCCTCACGGCGGTCAAGGAGCAAGGCGTCGTCGCGCTTGACGACGACATCGCCTCGCGCTGGGGTCCGCGTCTGCCCGATCTCATCGAGGACATCTCCGCCGCCGTCAAGCAGGCCGCGGCGTAAGTGCTCCCGCGCGCCAGGCTCCGTCCGGCACCGCTGGCGGTCACGCTCGCGGTGCTCGCGGCGTCCCTGGCGGCGGGGCTGCTCGCCGGCGCGATCGCGCTGCCGCCCGGGGCGGTGCTGCGCGCGGTCGCCGGGCTGCCGTCCGGGCTGTCGGAGATGGAGCAGGCGCTCGTCCTGGAACTGCGGCTGCCCAGGGTGCTGCTCGGCGCGCTGGTCGGCGGGCTGCTCGCGCTCGCGGGCGCGGGCTACCAGGGCGTGCTGCGCAACCCGCTCGCCGACCCCTACCTGCTCGGGTCGGCGGCGGGCGCGGGGCTCGGCGCGACCCTCGTCATCCTGTACGTGCCGATCGCGCCGTGGCTCGGGGTGCCCGTCGCGGCGTTCGCGGGGGCGCTCGGCGGGGTCGCCTTGGCGTACGCGCTCGGGCGGGCGGCCGGTCCCGGGACGGGGACGCTGATCCTGGCGGGCGTCGCGGTGTCGTCGTTCCTGTCGGCGGTCCAGACGTTCCTCCAGCAGAGCCGGATCGACGACCTCCACCGGGTGTACTCGTGGATACTCGGCGGGCTGTCGGGGGCGTCGTGGCAGACACTCGCCATGATCGCGCCGTACGCGCTGCTGTCCACCGTCGTGCTGCTGCTGCACGGACGGCTTCTCGACGTCCTGGCCGTCGGCGACGACGAGGCGTCGGCGCTCGGGGTGAACGCCGGGCAGGTCAGGTTCCTCGTGCTCGCGGCGGCGTCGCTGGCGACGGCGTCGGCGGTGGCGGTGAGCGGGCTCATCGGGTTCGTCGGCATCGTCGTGCCGCACCTCGTGCGGCTGCTCGCCGGGGGGTCCTTCCGGGTGGTGCTGCCGCTGTCGTTCCTGGGCGGCGCGGCCTTCCTCGTCCTGGCCGACCTGCTCGCCAGGACCGTCGTCGCTCCCGGCGAGCTGCCTTTGGGCGTCGTCACTGCTTTTGTGGGAGCGCCGTTCTTCCTCGCCGTCCTGCGCTCGTCCCGGGGGAGGTCGGGTTGATCGAGATCGCCGACCTGTCTGTGGACCGCGACGGCCGCCGCGTCCTCGACGGGGTATCCCTGACCGTGGACAAGGGCTCATGGGTGGCCGTCGTAGGGCCCAACGGGGCTGGCAAGTCCACGCTCCTGCAGGCCGTCGCCGGGCTACTCCCCCACACGGGGACCATCTCCTTGGCCGGGCGTACGGAGACGCGGGGACGGGAGCGCGCCCAAGCTGTGGCTTACGCGCCGCAGAACCCCGTACTCCCCGACGACCTCACGGTCTTCGACTACGCGCTGCTGGGCCGCTCCCCGTACATCGGCTACTTCGCCCGGGAGACCTCCCGGGACAGGAAGATCGCGGAAGCCGCCCTGGAAAGGCTCGACCTGTCCGGCTTCGCCGGGCGGCGGCTCGGCCGGATGTCCGGGGGCGAGCGGCAGCGCGTCGTCCTGGCCCGCGCGCTCGCCCAGCAGGCCCCCGTCCTCCTCCTCGACGAGCCCACCACGGCCCTCGACCTCGGCCACCAGCAGCAGGTCCTGGAACTCCTCGACGTCCTGCGCGCCGAGGAGGGCCTGACCGTCGTCACCACGCTGCACGACCTCGGCGCGGCGGGGCAGTACGCCGACGAGCTCGCGCTCGTGTCCGGCGGCGGGATCGCCGCCTCGGGGCCGCCCGGCGCGGTCCTCACCGCCGAGCTGGTCGCCGCCCACTTCGGCGCGCGCGTGCGCGTCACCGAAGGGCCGGGCGGACGGCCGCTCCTGTCCCTGGAGCGCCCGTGAACATCAAAACCGTCTGGCGCGAGGAGGACGGGGCCCGGCTGCCCGCGCTCGTCTGGCGCTCCGGCCCGCGCCGGATGATCTCCTCGGGGATGGTCGGCGGCGGGATCGGCGAGGCGGGCTGGGTGCTCAACGCCCAGGTCCCCGGCGGCTACAGCCGGATGGACCCCGTGACCCACCTTGCGGAGCTCGCGGCGGCCTTCACCCTCGACGGCCCAGGGGTCGGCCTGCTAACGGCCGCGGAGGTGAACGCGCACAAGACCGGTGAGGACTGCGGCGTCCACGCGGTCGCCACAGTGGGTCTAAGGGTGCCGACATGGGCGGCCGCCCCGGAGGGCGCGCGTGACCCCGAGCTCGCCCCGATGGTGACGCCCGGATACCGTCCCGGGACCATCAACATCGTCGTTGACGTGCCCGTCGCGCTTTCGGACGCGGCGCTGGTGAACGCCGTCCTCACCGTCACCGAGGCCAAGACCCAGGCGCTGCTGGAAGCCGGATACGACTGCTCGGGCACCGCCAGCGACGCCGTCTGCGTCGCCGCGTGCCTGAAAGGGGAGCCTGAGCCGTTCGCCGGGCCGCGCTCGGTGTGGGGCGCGCGGATCGCGCGGGCGACCCACGCGGCCGTCCTTGCGGGGGCGCTCGACTACCGTCGCCGACTGGGACTGATCGCGTCCGCGAGGCGGCCGGATCACGGCGGGTTGGGTTAAAGTCGCGGTAAACCGATCAAGGAGCGCGCCGCGATGATGACCGCCGTCCTCGTTCTGCTCTGTGTGGCGGTCGGGGTCCTCGAGCTGTACGCGGGCAGGCAGTCCAAGTACCAGGCCGAGGTTTTCGTCAGCCGGGTGCGCGACCTGCACGACCTCGTGCTGCGCCAGCACAACCGGCTCGAGTCCACCGGGCGCGAGCTGAACGAGGAGCTCGCCGAGGTCAAGCAGCGGCTGCTGCCCGACCTCGGCTTCCGGGTCAGCCAGCACGGCGGCCGCATAGACGAGATGTCGTCGCTGCTGCACCGGGCCGAGGAGTACATCAGGGCGCAGGCGATCCGGCTGCACGAGCTGGAGAAGCAGCGCGACGTGCTCGCCGAGCTGCGCGGCAGGCTCTCCGACATGGAGGCCGCCCAGACGCCGGTCCCGGTCCCGGCGATCGCGGGCGGCGAGGCCCGCATGGAGGCCGCGCTGACGCGCATCGCCGACCTGGAGACCGACCGGGGCAAGGTGCTCGAACTGCACCGCGACCTTTCGTCGGCGCTCGAGGAGATCGAGGAGGTCGTCGCCGACCTGCTCGGCTACGCCTCCGGCGAGCTGGATCACGCGATCACCGCGACCCTGCACGACGGGACCGAGCCGCTGACGACCGTCGGCGGCTCTCTCATGTCGGCCGACCCCGCCTTGCGCGAGGTGCTCTCGGACGTCTACGAGCGCTGCGTGGAGGGCAGCGGCCTGCACGTCAGGTTCCGCGACGTCGAGGACGACGTCACCCGCTACTACCTGACCGGCCGGATGCTCGAGGAGCTGGGCGGCGGGTACACGTCACTGCTGCTGTCGCTGACCCTTGACGCCGGCCTGTCGGCCACCCGGCACGGCGCGGGCGGCGACGCCGGCTCGGTCAAGGCGCTGCTGCGGGCGCTGCACGAGTCAGCCGGGGCCGTCGCACGGATCGGCCCGCTCGTGGTGTGCCGGACCGCCGACGCGCTCGTCTGCGGCGTCCTCACGCTCGCGCAGAGCGTCGAGTTCGAACGGCGGCGGCTGCACGCCGACCCGGCCGCGGCGGCCGCGACCCTGCGCGAACTGCCGGTCAGTCAGTTCTGGGACCTGACGGCCTGGGCGGCGCGTCCGGCCGCCGGGTAAGCCTGCACCACGACCCCGCCGGACGCCATCCTGACCAGCAGCCGCGCGTGCGGCCGCCCTGTCTCCCTGTCGAGTTCGACGCCGAGGCCGAAGCCCGTCTCGTCGTCGAGGAAGACCACGTCGCTGAGCGAGCGCGCCGCGCGCACGGCCGACCCTGCGGTGTCGGCGTCGTGGGGGTCGTAGAGGGTCTGGTAGGTGAGCCTGCGCGCGTACGCGGTGAGCGAGGCGGCGTCGATGACGCGGCTGCCCACCACCGCGTAAGGCCCCCGGATGGCTATGCCGGTGAGCCGTCCCCGGTCTCCGCGCACGAAGATCTCCCGGTCGGGATCACGTCGGACGTCGCCGCGCGGGAACTGGAGGCCGAAGCCGCTTGAGTCGGCGAAGACCGGCGCGGGGCCGGGCCGCGAGGAGAACCGCACGTCGCCAGGGACCGCCTTGTGGCCGGGAAAGTAGAGCTCGAGGCTCTTGACGAGCAGCTTCCACACCGCCCGCCCAGCGAGCTCGGCGCGGAACGCCTCCTCAGCCTCGTACGAACCAGGAACATGCCCCATGCTCCCCATCGTGGGCGCAACCACCGTCCCCGCACAAGAGTTACGGCGAGTCACGCGGCCCGGAGATTTCTCAACGGGCCCGGGCCGCGCTCCCCCGCACCTCGAGCCGTTCCAGCAGCACGGCCGTGGCCTCGGCCACCGCGGCGACCGCCTCCTCGAAAGCCTCGGCGTTGTGCGCGGCGGGCTCCCTGAACCCCGAGATCTTGCGCACATACTGCAGCGCGGCGGCCCGCACCTCGTCCTCGCCGACGTCCTCGGTGAACGGCGGCCTCAGCGTCTTGATGCTCCTGCACATACCTCCATCATCACCCCTCCCGCCGCGGCTCGAGGACGACGAGCGCGGCGGTGGCGTCGTCGTGGCGTTTGGTCCTGGGCCAGCGCTGGCAGTCGGGGTCGGCGTCCTCGGCGGAACGGGTCTGGTCGATGAGCGCCTCGGGGCCGTCGGCGGCGAGGAGGGTCAGCAGCTCCTGCCAGCCGAGGATCTTGAAGCGGTCGGTGAGGCGGGTCGCGCCGTCGGTGAGCAGGGCCGCGCGGCGGAGCGCGCCCGGCGGGCGGGCCCCGGTGATCGCGCGCGAGGCCGCCGACGGGTCCGCCGCGGCGTACGTGCGCGCGTACTCGTGCGAGACGACCTCGACGCTGCCGCCCGAGTCGAGCAACAGCACCGAGTCGGCGAGAACCAGGTACTCCACCCCCTCCGGACGCTCCCTCAGCGCGAGTACAGTCGCGGCAGGGGTGGCCCGATGGGACAGGTCGCAGGTATCGGCGTGCTTCAGCGCCACCGCCTCGATCGACGCGGCGAGACAGGCGCGCAGCGCGTTCCCCCGGTCCATCGGAACCGTGGGAGGCTCGAGCATCCTGCCGAGCATCTCAAGCCCGAGAGAGCGGGCGTACCATGCGGTTCCGTGGCGGCAGCCCAGATCCGTGCCCGGCGGGAGACTGCACCCGTCGAGCACCACCACCGCACCCTCGGCCGCCGCGACGAAATCCTCGTTGGGCCAGTCCCTGCGCGGAACGGCCCGGGTCGCCCAACTCACCTTCATGAACGCCTCCCGCCCCCTCCAGACGCCCACCGGACGTCCCAGGTTCGACTACCGTTTTTCCTGACCCGTCTTCGGAAAGGACGAGACCCATGCTCCTGCTCTTCGGTGGCTTCGGGCTGATCCTGCTCGCGTTCTGGATCTTCTGCATCTTCGATGTGCTCACCACCGACGCGCAAGAGACCAGGAACCTGCCCAAGCTCTTCTGGTTCGTGATCGTGGTGCTGCTGCCCGACGTCGGCTCGATCCTTTGGGTGCTGTTCGGCCGTCCCCGCCCGCCGTGGGAGGGGCTGCGCCGCCGTCCGGTGCCCGTCAAGAGCGCGCCCGACGACGACGAGGAGTTCCTGCGCGGCCTGCAGGCCCGCGTGGAGGAGCAGCGCCGCCGCGCCCGCGAGCAGCAGCAGGGCGACGAGCCCTGAACCCTCCCGCGTTACGGAGCGTGTCGGAGGCCGCGGGTGTCGTCACCGGTGGTAGTCGTGTGGGCGTTCACTCGCCCACCGGAAGGACCGTACCGATGCGTCTCGCCTCCGCCGCCGCCCTGGCGGCCTTCGCCGCCGTCCTGTCGCCCGGCTCCGCGCTCGCCAAGGGGGAACCCGGCTACCGCTGCGCCATCGACGGGCCCGTGCCCATGATCTATCCGCCGATGGTCCATGGGCGCTCGTGTACGCCGTCGGGGGGCGCGCCCGCGCAGGGGCGTGCCGACGGGCCCGTCAAGGTCGTCATCGGCGAGTCGGTCCTGGCGGGCGGCGGCCAGACCTGGGTCTGCCGGTTCACCGACGCGGTCGAGGGCAGCGGCGACGGCGGCATCATCGTGATCGGCCGCGACTGCGCCCTCATCGACCGCAGCCGCTGACCGTCGCCCGGCCCGTCCGATGAGCCTGTGCGGCCCTCAGGGCGACGTGACGGGCAGGAACAGCGCGGTTCCGCCTCCCGGACCGTGCTCGATCTCGTGGCGCTGTGGGAGCAGTCTCGTCGCCGTGCCGAGGGGATCGCCGGTGCCGGGGTTGCGGGCGAAGCGCGGGTGTGAGCCGCCCGCGACGTGGACCCTGATCCGGTGGCCCGCGCGGAAGCGGTAGGCGGTCGGCCAGAGGTCGAGCTCGATCTCGTGGACGCCGGGACCGTCGAGGACGAGCCTGCGCAGGCCGTCGCAGACGCCGGTGGAGCGGCCCGCCCGGTCGACGTCGGCGACCCGCACGAGCAGGTCGGTGTGCGCGGTGTCGCAGCGCAGCCTGACGCGGGCGCGGACCTCGCCGACGACGTCGAGATCGCGGTCGAGCGGCGGCGAGGTGAACAGCATGACGTCGGGGCGGGTCTCCACCGCGCGCTGGTCGCGCGGGCCCGCGCCGGAGCCGAGCAGCGGCCCGCCGACGCCCGGGGTCGGATCGGAGGGGTCGTAGGTGAAGGCCGACCACGAGACCTCGGCCGGGGGTTCCGCGCGCAGAGTGCCGTCTTGGTGGAGGTGGAAGGCGCGGGTTTGTGCGGGCGGCGGCCAGGCCGCGTAGCCGCGCCACTCGTCAGCGCCCTGGACGAACACGCGCACGGGGTCGCCGTCCGTGGGGAGGCCGCGCAGGTGCGCGCCGAACCAGTCGAGCGCGTCGCGGGCGGCCGCGCCGAACATGCCGAGTGACGTGTGCTTCCAGGGGCCGACCGTCAGCCGGGTCGTGCGGCCCGCCGCGACGAGCGCGGCGTGGTCGGCGAGCTGGAACGGCAGGAAGATGTCGTGCCAGCCGGTGACGAGGGTCGCCGGGGCGGTGACGTCGGCGACCGACGCGCGGTGGTCGCGGGTCTCGGTCCAGTAGGCGTCGCCGGGCGCGGCGTGCCGCAGCCATTGGCGGAACCAGGCGATGGGCGTGCCGGTGGCCGCGACGTCGGCCTCCTCCAGAGGGAGCGTCGCGTAAGCGCGCTCAAGGCGTCGGGCCTCGCCGAACAGCCTTCCGCGCGGGACGGCCCCGGTCCTGCGCGCCATGCCCGCCGCCCACGACAGGCTGCCGCGCAGCGTGAACGCCTCGCCGAGGTAGGTCTGGTCGCGGAACTGCGAGGCGGTCGCGAAGGGCGCGATCGCGGCGAGCCGGCCGCCCGCCTCGGCGGCGACGGCCCACTGGGCGAGGCCCAGGTAGCTCGGCCCGAACGTGACGGTCCTGCCGTTCCACCAGGGCTGCTTCTCCAGCCAGTCCAGCGCGGCGAGTCCGTCGCGGCCCTCCTCGAACGGGGAGAACTCCCCGTCTGAGCCGTCGGTACCGCGCACCGCCTGCACGACGACCTGGTAGCCGCGCTCGGCGAACGGCCACGCCGTCGCCTGCGCGACCCACCCACGCCGCCCGTAAGGACTGCGCACGAGGACGGTCGGCGCGTTCGGCACCCTGCGCGGCAGATACACATCGGCCCGCAGCACGGTCCCGTCATACGACGGAACCGCCACGTCCCTGCGCACCTCGACATCCCGCGACAGCGCGGGCGGCAACCCGAGCACCCGGGCGGCGACACGTCTCACCGACGACATGCCCGCGAGCCTAACCCCCACCCTCCCCCAAACCCCCAACCCCACCCCTCCACCCCCTCAGCCCCACACCAACAGCAGCGTCAGCCCCACGCCCCCATACCGGACAAGCCCAACACACGACCCACGCCAACCCCGCCACCCCCACCCGTGCCGGGCGAGCCCACACCGGCCACACGCCGACATCGCGACCGCGCGCGGGCAAGCCCAAGACAGGACGCACGCCGACGCCGTCAGGCGCACCCGTGCGGGCGCGCACAGGGCGGTCACACGCCGACGCCGTCAGGCGCACGCGTGCGAGCGAGCCCAACACAGGTCACACGCCGACGCCGTCGGGCGCACCCGTGCGGGCGAGTACAGGGCGGTCGCACGCCGACGGCGTCGGGCGTGTGCGTGCCGGGCGAGTTCAGGGCGGTCGGGCGGTGGCGGCGGGAAGGCGTGCGGGGGTTGGGGTGTGGGGGTTGGTCAGCGGGGGGTGGGTTGGGCGGAGATCTGGTTGCCGCGCACGGTGATGGTCGTGCCCGGTTTGAGGTCCTTGATGGTGCCGGGCTTGGTGGTGGTGACCGTCGTCTGGTCGGTGATCTCGACCTTGACGGTCTTGCCGTCTGAGGTCTTGACCTCGACGGTGTTCCCGGAGACCTTGGCGACGGTGCCCGCGGTGACGTTGCCGAAGCCTCCGCCGCCGCCGAAGCCTCCGCCGCCCGTCTGGGCGTTCGGCCTTCCCTGGCCCATCGGGCCGCCGCCTTGGCCGCCGCCGGGGAAGCCGCCTTGGCCGGGGAACCCTCCGCGCTGCGGGATCTGTGCGGCCTGCGGCGTCGCGGGGTCGCCCCACTGCTTGTCGGCGTAGACGCCGCCGATGAACCCGGCGACGGCGACCACGCCCGCCCCCAGGACAAGGGTCGCGACGGGGAGCTTGGCCCGGGGCGGGTGCGCGGCGAGGGCCTCCTCAAGCGTCTCCTCGTACGGGGACGTCTCCAGCAGTTCCTGCGGGCTCATGGGCTCGGACATGGCTGGCAGCATCGGGCCGTCGTCTGGGTGATCGGTGAGGCCCCGATGAGAGGAGGATGAGAGATCGGCTCAGCCCGTGGCGACCTCCACGGTGACGGGCATGCCCGCGCGGATCTTCGCGGGCCGCGACCCCAGCGACACGAGCACCTCGTACCTGACCACCGACGTCGACGACTGCTGGAAGCCGCCTCCCCCGGCGCTCGTGCTCTCGGCGCTGACCGGCGTCGGCGCGACGGTCAGCACCTTGCCCTTGACGCTCTCGCCCAGCGAGTCGAACGTGATCGTCGCCTTCTGGCCCTCCTTGAGCAGCGTCGCGTCCGCCTCGCTGAAGTCCGCGGTGACCCGCAGGTTCCGCATGTCAGTCAGCGTGATCATGGTCGAGCCCGCCGCGGCCTCGGCGTCGACGGTCGCGGCCACCGAGGTGACCGTCCCGGCGAAGGGCGCGTAGATCTTCGTGCCCTCGACCTCACGCTGCGCCTTCCGGTAGGCGTTACGGGCCTGGACCAGCGCGGCGTACAGCTGCTTCTTCTGGTCCTTCTTCGCGTCGGCGTAGCTGTCCTGCGCGGCGACGTACGCGGTGTAGGCGGCGTTGAGCGACTCGGTCGGCACAGTCGCGTCGACCGTCGCCAGCAGCGCGCCCTTGGCGACCTTCTTACCGGCCTTCGTCTTGACCGCGGTGATGACGCCGCCCGTCGCGAACGCGAGGGTGCGCACGCGCGCGCTCTCGACGGTGCCGGACGCCGACACCGCGCCCTCCTCGGCCGCCGCCGTCGCGGGCGCGGTCGCGGTCGCGGCGGCCGACGGCTCGGCCGCGTCCGCGCCTCCCCCGCCGCCCGAGCAGCCGGTCACCCCGCCCAGCACTAGGACCCCGGCAACGCCGAGCGCCACAACCCGGCCCCTCCCAAACCTCTTAACTCCGAACCTCTCGGCGCTAAACCTCTCGGCGCTAGATCCCTCGGCGCTAGATCCCTCGGCGCTAGATCCCTCGGCGCTCGATCTCTCGGCGCTCGATCTCTCAATGCCGTGACTCTTGGTGTTGTGGCTCTCAGCGTTAGACCTCTCGGGGTTGGACCTCTCGGGGTTGGGGATTTCGGGGTTGGGGTTGTTGGGGGACTGCATCGTTAGTTGCCGTCCTGTTCGCCGCCGTCGGGCCGGCCGCCGGGGCCGCCCTGGCCGCCGCCGGGGAAGCCGCCGCCGCCCTGGGGCATCAGGGAGGAGCACTCCTGGAAGGCGGACTGCTGCTCGGAGGACATGGAGGGCATACCCGAGGGGCGGGCCGTCGGCTGCCCGCTCGGGCGGTCCGTGGGGCGTCCGGTCGGCTGGCCGCTGGGCGCGTCGGTGGGGCGCTGCCCGCCGCCGCCCATGCCCCCGCCCATGCCGCCGCCCTGGGGAAGGGAGACGCCCTTGTCCTCAAGGCACTCCTGGAAGGCCGCGAAGTCGCCGTTCTGGGCGCCGTCCGAGGCGTCGTCGCCGCCGCAGGCCGCGGTCAGGGCGAGGACTCCGGCGAGCGCGAGGCCGCCGGCGATACGCACGATCTTGTTCATGGGGGGTCTCCTCAGTTCTGGCCGGGTGCCTGCATGCCGCCGCCGCCACCGCCACCGCCACCACCGGGGAACCCGGACGCGCCGGACCCCTCGCTGACGGAGGTCGCCGTGACGACGCCGTCGTCGCCGGTCTCGCCGCGCACGACGACGCTCGCGCCCGACTCGAGGTCGGCCGCCGTGCCGCTCTCGCTCAGCGTGATCTCGGTGTCGTCGCCGGTCTTGACCTCGACGGTCCCGCCGTCGGACGTCTTCAGCGTGATGACGCCGTCCTTCACCTTCGTGACGGTCCCGGAGGTGACGCCGCCGAGACCGCCGCCTCCCCCGCCGCCGAAGCCGCCCTGCCGCTGCCCGGACGCGCTCGGCGCGCCGCCCGTCGCGGCATCCGAACCGCCCCAGGTCTTGTGCGCCTGGACGCCGCCGATGAACCCGGCGACCGCGACGATCCCCGCGACGAGGAACACCGCGGGCGTCGGCTTCCGCCGCGCGGGCCGCGGCGCGAGGTCGGCGTCGAGGTCGCCCGCGAAGGGGCTGGCGTCGAGGACCTCGACGCCATTGCGCGGCGCGTCGGTCGCGTCCGTGCGGGTGGCGGAGGGGTCGCCGCCGCGTCGTGCCTTGCTCATGGGGTTCCTCACTCGTGTCGCAGGGCCTCGATGGGCCGCAGGTTTGCCGCGCGGTTGGCGGGATAGCTGCCGAAGAACAGGCCGATCGCGACCGAGACGCCGAGCGCCAGCGCGATGGACGACGGCATGATCACCGGCTTGACGCCGACGATCTCGAACCGGCTGCCCACCACCCCGACCACGACGCCGAGGACCCCGCCGAGCACCGACAGGATCGTCGCCTCGGCGACGAACTGGCCGAGGATCGCGCCCTTGGGCGCGCCGATCGCCTTGCGGATGCCGATCTCGCGGGTCCGCTCGGTGACGGTGACGAGCATGATGTTGGTGACGCCGATGCCGCCGACGAGCAGGCTGATCGCCGCGACCGCCGCGAGCAGCACGGTGAAGGTCTTGCTGGAGTCGGCGACGGCCTCCTGGGCGGACGCCTGGTTGTAGACGGTGAAGTCGGCGGTCGAGCCGGTGATCTCGTGCCGCTGGTTGAGGATCTCGGTGATCTCCTCCTGGGCGGCGTCGACCACGTCGGCGCTTTTGGCCTGCACGACGATCTGGCTGAGCGAGCCGTAGCTCGTCAGGGTGCCCTGCACGGCGGTGAGCGGCGCGATGGCGACGTCGTCGGCGTCCTGGAAGCCGGTCGAGGACGAGCCGGACGCGGCGAGCACGCCGACGACGGTGAAGGCCGTGCCGTCGACGTTGATCTTCTTGCCTACCGGGTCGACCGTCCCGAACAGCTCGTCGGCGACCGTCTGGCCGATCACCACGACCCGCGCGCGGGAGTCCACCTGCGCCTCGGTGAACGCCTCGCCCTTGGCGACTGTCTTGTTCGCCGCCTTGAAGTAGCCGGGATAGGTACCGATGAACTGGCTGATGTCGTGACTTGTCGTGGCGTAGGTGGTGGTGACGGAGTTGGCGTTCACCACGGGCGACGAGCTCTCCACGCTCGGCGCGTTCTCGGCGTCCACGAGGGCTTCGGCGTCCTCGACCGTCAGCTGCTTGGCCTGGGTGCGCGGGCCGCTCGACGTGGTGCTGCCGCCCCCGCCGAACTGACCGCCGCCTCCCCCGCCGCCGCGTCCCGTCGTGGACGACGACACCGTGAGCGAGCCCGCGCCGAGCGAGCTGATGCTGCTCTTGATCGCCTCGGACGAGCCGTTGCCGACCGCGACGAGCAGGATCACCGACGCGACGCCGATGAGGATGCCGAGCGTGGTGAGGCCGCTGCGCAGCTTGTTCGCGCCGAGTCCGCGCAGCGCGAACCTGAGGATCTCCAGGAGGTTCACCGGGCGCCTCCCGCGAGCAGGGCGGGCGGCGGGCCCTCGACGGGCGCCTGCCGCCGGTCCTCGATGACGTCGCCGTCCACGAGCTTCAGGACGCGCTTGGCCCGCGCGGCGACCTCGTCCTCGTGCGTGATGAGCGCGATGGTCCTGCCGCTGGTCGACAGCCGGTCGAGGATGTCGAGCACGTCGTGGGTCGAGCGGGTGTCGAGGTTGCCGGTGGGCTCGTCGGCGAGCAGCAAAGACGGCGACGTGGCCAGCGCGCGCGCTACGGCGACGCGTTGCTGCTGTCCGCCTGACAGCTCGTTGGGCTCGTGCCGTACACGGTCGGCAAGGCCGACCATCTCCAAGGCCGCCATAGCACGGCGTCGCCTTTCCGCGGCCTTCACGCCGCCGTACGCGAGCGGGAGCTCGACGTTCGCAAGCGCGCTCATTCGGGGGATGAGGTTGAACGACTGGAAGATGAAGCCGATCTTGCGGTTGCGCAGGATCGACAGCTGCGCCTCCTGGAGCACGCCGACGTCGGTGCCGTCGAGCAGGTAGCGGCCCTGGGTGGGCACGTCGAGGCAGCCGAGGATGTTCATCAGCGTGGACTTGCCCGAGCCGGACTGGCCCATGATCGCGACGTAGTCGCCGCGTTCGACCCGGAGGGTGACGCCGCGCAGCGCGTGCACGGTCGTCTCGCCCTGGCCGTAGACCTTGGTGACGCCCCGCACGTCGAGGACAGGGGGTGTCATCGGCCGCCACCGCCGCCGAACCCGCCGCCTCCGGTGAAGCCGCCACCGCCGCCGGGGAACCCGCCGCCCATGCCGCCGCCGGGGAAGCCGCTCCCGGTGCTGCCCGACGTTCCGGTGCTCGCCACCTGGACCGTGTCGCCCTCCTCGAGGCCCGACTTGATCTCGGTGCCCGAAGTGCCGGCGATGCCGGTCTCCACGGTGACGACCGACGTCGTCCCGTTCCGCACGACCGTGACCGTGCTCTGGCCGCCCGCCGTGCTGACCGCCGCCGACGGGACGTAGAGCACGTCCTTCGCCTCCGACGTGACCACGGTGACCGTCGAGGTCTGACCGATCCGCACCTTGGCGGGCTTGGACGTCAGCGTGATCGTCACCGAGAAGGACACCACGTTGTTGGTCGTGGTCGGCTCGGTGTCGATCGCGGTGACCTTGCCCTCGGCGGTGACCCCGCTGAGCGCGTTGAACGTCACTGTCGCGCTCTGCCCGACCTTCAGCTCGGTGGTGTCGGCCTCGGTGAAGTCGCCGTCCACCTTGAGCTTGCTGGGGTTGGCGATCTCGATGAAGCCGGACGACGCGGACGCCCCCGCCGTCCCGGCCGAGGACGAGCCCGAGGAGCCGGAGGACGAACCGCCCTCCTCGCCGTTCACGGCGGTGACCGTCCCCTTGAAGGGCGCGTAGATGACCGTGCCGTCAAGGGTCCGCTGCGCGCTCCGCACCGCGTTCTTGGCCTGGACGTACTGGGCGTAGCCCTGCGTGGAGTCGGTGTCGCCGTCGGCGGCGACCGCGAGGTTCGCCTGGGCCGCCTCGAGGTTCTCCAGCGCCTCGGTCTGGTCGAGGATCGCGAGCTTCTGGCCCTTGGCGACCTTGTCGCCGACCTTGACGTAGATCTCGTCAACGGTGCCGGAACCGGCGAAGGAAAGCGCGCTCGACTTGGCGCTCTCGACCGAGCCGGACGCCGACACCGACGCCGTCAGGTCGCCGCGCGAGACCGTCACGGTCCTCGTTGACGCGGAGGCCGGCTCGTCCTCCCCGAACAGCGCGCCGTCCCCGAGGGACAGGTAGGCGACGCCGACGCCGCCGGCAAGCAGCACGCCGAGCGTGCCGTTGACCAGCACGCCCCGGCGTTTGATGAGGGATTTCATGTCGGCTGAGGCTGCCGACGCCGTCTGGGCCGCCCGTGATCCCCACGTGAAAGTCACATGAGATCCACCGCCGCGCCCTCATCAAACCCGCGACCCGCGTTTAAGGAACCCCTCATCCGGGTACCGGACCGTTCCTTGGAATGATTCCGCCAATCCTGCTGACGGCGGTGCTGGCTCTGGGACACGTGACGGGCGCGAACACCGCGGCGGCGACGTCGCTGTTCGGTTCCGTCGGCGGCGCGGCCGGGCTCACCGCGGCCAACCGCAGGCTCGGGCTCACCCAGACGACGGTGTCCTCGGCATGGGGCGCGACCACCACGAGCGCCGCCGACCAGGTACGGCTCCTCACCGCGCTCGTCTCCCGGACGAGCAAGCTCTCCAAGGCCGGCCGCGCATACGTGCTCGGCCTTATGGGCGGCGTCACGGCGAGCCAAGCCTGGGGCGTCAGCGCGGCCGCGAAGACCGGCGACGACGTCGCGCTCAAGAACGGGTGGCTCCCCCGGCCCGTGCACGGCGGCCTGTGGACCGTCAACAGCGTCGGCCGCGTGACGGGCCACGGACACGACTACCTCATCGCGGTGATCTCCGAGCGGAGCACGTCGATGGCCGAGGGGGTCGCCACGGTCGAGCACGTCGCGCGCGCGGTGGCGCGGGGGATCGCCTAGGAACGTTCCCGGGTCAGCCCTGGGGGGCGTCGCGGAGCATGCAGCTGAGGCGTGACGTGCACACCCGGCGGCCCGCGTCGTCGGTGATCACGATCTCGAAGGTGGCGAGGCTGCGGCCGCCGTGGACCTTGGTCGCGACGCCCGTCACGAAGCCCTCGGTCGCCGACCTGTGGTGGGTGGCGTTGATCTCCACGCCCACCGCGATCCTGCCCTCGCCCGCGTGCAGCGCCGAGCCCACCGACCCCAGCGTCTCGGCCAGGACGCAGGACGCCCCGCCGTGCAGCAGCCCGTAAGGCTGGGTGTTGCCCTTCACCGGCATCCTGCCGACCACGCGGTCGGCCGACGCCTCGAGGATCTCGATGCCCATCGTGCTGCCGAGGTCCCCGCCGCCCTTCGCGAAGAATGCCTTCAACGACCGCGTCGTCTCTGCGTCCACCGGCCTCAACTCCCGCCGCTCGGTTCCGGCTCCTGCCGGAAACTGTCACCGACCGAGACTAGGCTCTGCGTGTGGCTAACGCGGAACCGACCCCTCAGACCCTGCTCCTGCTCGACGGGCACTCCCTGGCGTACCGGGCCTTCTACGCCCTGCCGGTGGAGAACTTCTCGACGACCACGGGGCAGCACACCAACGCGGTGTTCGGCTTCACCTCCATGCTGGTCAACGTCCTGCGGGACGAGAAGCCGACCCACGTCGCGGTCTGCTTCGACCGCTCCGAGCCGACGTTCCGCCACACCACCTACACCGAGTACAAGGCGGGCCGCGCCAAGACGCCGGATGAGTTCCGCAGCCAGGTCCAGCTCATCCAGGAGATGCTCGACGCGCTGCGCATCAGGCACCTGTCGGTGTCCGGCTTCGAGGCCGACGACCTCATCGCCACGCTCGCGGTGAAGGCGTCGGGCGAGGGGATGCGCACGCTGATCGTCACCGGCGACCGCGACGCGTTCCAGCTCGTCGACGACAACACCACCGTGCTGTACCCGGTGAAGGGCGTCTCGGTGCTGGCCCGGATGGACCCGGCCGCCGTCGAGGCCAAGTACGGGGTCGGGCCCGCGCGTTACCGCGAGCTCGCCGCACTCGTCGGGGAGACCAGCGACAACCTGCCGGGCGTGCCCGGGGTCGGGCCGAAGACCGCCGCCAAGTGGCTCACCGCTTATGAGGGGCTCGACAACCTCATCACCCGGGTCGACGAGATCAAGGGCAAGGCGGGCGACAGCCTGCGCGAGCATCTGGGCGAGGTGATCCGCAACCAGCAGATCAACAAGCTGGACACCTCCGTCGAGCTCGACTGCGACCCGGCCGACCTGACCGTCGGCGACTGGGAGCGCGCGGAGATCCAGGCGCTGCTCGACACCCTTGAGTTCCGGGGTGAGCTGCGCGAGCGGCTGTTCAACACGATCTCCGAGAACGTGGTCGAGGCCGAGGAGGGCTTCACCGTCGAGCTTGCCGAGCTGTCGCCGGGGGCGTTGGGCGACTGGCTGGCGGCGCGGAGCGGGCGCGTGGGCGTCGCGGTGGCCGGGCGGTGGGGGCGCGGCACCGGCGAGCTGACGGCGGTCGCGCTGGCCGACGCCGAGGGCGCTGCCGTGCACTTCGACCCCGCCGCGCTCGGCCCTGAGGACGAGCGGGCCCTGGCCGCGTGGCTGGCGGACCCGTCACGGCCCAAGACCATGCACGACTCCAAGGGCCCCGGCCTCGCGTTCGCCGCGCGCGGCCTCACCCTCGCCGGGGTCACCGACACCGCGCTCGCGTCCTACCTCGTCGCGCCCGACCAGCGCTCCTACGACCTCGGCGAGCAGGTGCTGCGCTTCCTGCACCGCGAGCTGCGCGAGGAGGCCGAGCAGAACGGCCAGCTCACCCTCGACGGCTCCGACGAGGACGACGCCGCCCAGGAACTCGCCGTCCGGGCCCGCGCGGTGGTCGACCTGTCCGAGGCGCTGGACGCCGAACTCGAGCGGCGCGGCGCGGGCCGGCTGCTCGTCGAACTCGAGCAGCCGCTCATCCCCATCCTTTCCGGGATGGAACGGGCGGGCATCGCCATCGACCACGATCACCTGGCGAACCTCTCGGCCTCGCTCGGCGGGCAGGCCAAGGAGGTCGAGCAGAACGCGTTCGACGCCGTCGGCCACGAGTTCAACCTCGGCTCGCCCAAGCAGGTGCAGCAGGTCCTGTTCGACGAACTCGGCCTGCCCAAGACCAAGCGCACCAAGACCGGCTACACCACCGACTCCGAGGCCCTCACCGGCCTGCTGGAGAAGAACGGCCACCCCGTCCTGGAACGCATCCTGCGCTGGCGCGAGGTGTCGAAGCTCAAGTCCATCGTGGACTCCCTGATGCCGCTCGCCGACGAGACCGGCCGCATCCACACCACGTTCAACCAGACAGTCGCGGCCACCGGACGGCTGTCCTCGACCGACCCGAACGTGCAGAACATCCCGACCCGTACCGACGAGGGCCGCCAGATCCGCGAGGCGTTCACCGTCGGGCCGGGGTACGAGTGCCTGCTGACCGCCGACTACAGCCAGATCGAACTGCGGATCATGGCGCACCTTTCCGGGGATGAGGCGCTGATCGAGGCGTTCGAGTCCGGCGCGGACTTCCACACCATCACCGCGGCGAAGGTCTTCTCCGTCGAGCTCGACAGCGTCACGCCCGAGCTGCGCAGCAAGATCAAGGCGATGAACTACGGGCTGGCCTACGGCCTTTCTGAGTTCGGCCTGTCCCAGCAGCTGCGGATCTCCCCCGGGGAGGCGCGCGGGCTGAAGGAGGAGTACTTCGAGGTGTTCGGCGGCGTGCGCGACTACCTCGCCGAGGTCGTCGCCGACGCCCGCCGCGACGGCTACACCGAGACCATCCTCGGCCGCCGCCGCTACCTGCCCGACCTCAACTCCGACAACCGGCAGCGCCGCGAGATGAGCGAGCGGATGGCGCTCAACGCCCCCATCCAGGGCTCGGCCGCCGACATCATCAAGGTCGCGATGATCCGCGTCGACGGCGCGCTGCGCGAATCCGGCCTGAAGTCGCGGATGCTGCTGCAGGTCCATGACGAACTCATCTTCGAGGTCTCCCCCGGCGAGACCGAAGCCCTCAAGGAACTCGTCAGCACCCAGATGGACGCCGCCTACGCCCTGCGCGCCCCGCTGCGCGTCTCGATGGGCACGGGCCGCACCTGGTTCGACGCCGCCCACTGACCGTCACCACCGGGCCCCGCAACAGCCCCCACCATCACCGTCCGCGATATCCCACCGTGTCCCACGTCACCCTTCCCCCACCACCTTTGCACCACCCCACCCCTCTCGCTACCGTTGCCCGAACGGGCCTGGAACGCCGAGTAGAAAACGCATGAACACGCGGCCCCAAAGGCGTCTCCAGGCCCCTCCCCTTCTCCCACCCGATCGCGCGGCTCCCCGCCCGTTCGCCTGGTAGCGTCCGTCGCATGAGCGAGCCATACGACTGGCCCTCCCTCATGCGGGTCCCCCCTTCAGTGGACCTCGACATGTACCTGGCCATGCCGGAGCACATCGCCCGCCGGGTCGAGATCAAAGACGGCATGATCGCCTTCCGCGAGTCCCCCTCGCCCAACCACATCACGGTCTCCAGAACGATCGAGCAGGCGCTTCGCGCCGCCGTCGCCAAGCACCCCCAGGACGAACTGTCCCTACGCGCGAGCGGAACCCTCGACATGCTCGTCTCAGAGGTCCCCTTCAGTTTCCGCAGGCCGGACGCGATCGTGTACCGCTGCGTCAAGGAGCCGCGAGGCCGCTGGAAGAAGAAGCCGACCGTCGCCGACACCCTCCTCGTCGTCGAGGTCGTCTCCCCCGGCACGGTCACCGCCGACCTACGCGACAAACGCGCCGAGTACGCCGCCCTCGGCATCCCCCACTACTGGATCGTCCGCATGGCCCGCGACGACGGCCCCGTCGCCTCCATCGAACGCCTCCGCCTCATGTCCGACGACACCTACACGCCCGACGGCATCTCCCTGCGCTCCCACACCCCCGCCCTGACGACCACCGACCCCGTGGAGGTCCACCTCACCTGGGAGGACCTGGACGAAGGGGTCGAGTGAGGGTCAGTTGAGGGCGGGGCGGATGGCGGTGAGGAGGTCGGTGAGGGTGTGGATGCCGGTCCAGGCGGGGCCGAAGGACGCGAGGGTGTCCTGGGCGGGGAGGACGGTCGGAGCGGCCTTGGGCGTGGCGGCCGGGACGCCCTCGAAGAAAAGGGTCTGCGGGTGGATGCCGGTCAGCAGCGGCGTCCCGGGCGGATGCCCGTCCCCCTCACCCAGGTCGGCCTCGACGGCCGGCACATCGGTGCTGAAGACCACAACGGGCGTGCCCACCGGAACCGCCCTGGCGAAACGCGAGGCGTCCGCCTCCGTCCCACCCCACACCTCCACATAGACGTTCCCATCCGCCCCGTACTTCGCATCCCCCTTAAGCCTCTCGACCACCCCCACCCGCACCACGACCTTGTGCACCGGCGCCCCACCCGCCGTCAAATGCGTCCGCCCCTCAGCAAACCCCCCAACAACCCCCGAAACCACAACATCCCACGCCTCAGCATTCTCCGCAGGCGACCCGAACATCACATAATCCCCCTCCGCAAACCCAAACACCGAAGTATCAACCACCCGCCCCACCCCCTCCCTCCCCTCCGCACACCCCACCACCACACCCCCCACCAACAGAACCACCACCCCAAACCACCCCACCCTCCCCATAACCTCCCCCTCCCCTTCAGTCGGGCGGGTATGGGGTCGGGGCTACGGGGGCTGGGTATCTGGGGCGCTTTCGTTGGGGTGGTCACGGGGGTTAGAGGACTTTGGAGAGGAAGTCGCGGAGGCGGGGGTGGGTGGGGGTGGTGAGGAGGGTGGGTGGGGGGCCCTGTTCTAGGATGCGGCCTTCGTCCATGAAGACGAGGGTGTCGGCGACCTCGCGGGCGAAGCCTAGTTCGTGGGTGACGACGATCATGGTCATGCCGTCGCGGGCGAGGGTTTTCATGACGTCGAGGACTTCGCCGACCAGTTCGGGGTCCAGGGCGCTGGTGGGCTCGTCGAAGAGCATGAGGGCGGGTTCCATCGCCAGGGCGCGGGCTATCGCTACGCGTTGTTGTTGGCCGCCAGAGAGTTGGGACGGGTAGTGGCTGGCGCGGTCGGCGAGGCCGACGCGGTCGAGGAGGAGTTCGGCGGCGACGCGCGCCTTGTCGCGCGGGATGCGCCGGACCTTGAGCGGCGCCTCCATGACGTTCTCGAGCGCGGTCTTGTGCGGGAACAGGTTGAAGCGCTGGAACACCATGCCGATCTGGCGGCGCTGCGCGGCGATCTCCCGCTCCGACAGCTCGTGCAGCTTCCCGTTCTTCTCGCGGTAGCCGATCAACTGCCCGTCGACCGACAGCCGGCCCGCGTTGATCTTCTCCAGGTGGTTGATGCAGCGCAGGAACGTCGACTTGCCCGACCCGGACGGGCCGATGACGCACATCACCTCGCCGCGCTCGACCTCGAGGTCGATCCCGCGCAGCACCTCGGTGCGCCCGAAGCTCTTGTGCACGTCCTCGGCCCTGACCATGGGCGCGTCGCTCCCCGCCGACGGGTCCGGCTCGCCCGACTCCGCGAGCTCGAACTCCGTCATCCCCGGACGCCCAGGGGACGTCGCGGCGTCGTCCGGACGGTCGGGCATCAGTGGTCCTTTCCGAGGATGCGCAGCCGCGTCCTCGCCTGTCCGGTGCGCGCGTGGCCCCGGGAGAAGCGGCGTTCGAGGAAGTACTGGCCGACCATCAGGACGCTGGTGAGCGCCAGGTACCACAGGCACGCGGCGACGAGCATCGGGAACGGCCGGAACTCGCGGTTGCCGATCGCGTCGAGCTGGAAGAACAGCTCGTTCGTGACGGGCACCGCGGCGAGGATCGCGGTGTCCTTGAGCATCGCGATCGTCTCGTTGCCGGTCGGCGGGATGACGACCCGCATGGCCTGCGGCAGCACGATCCGCCGCATCACCAGCGGACGCGACATGCCGAGCGCCGCCGCGGCCTCGGACTGCCCGGGGTCGACGGACTGGATGCCCGCGCGGATGATCTCGGCCATGTAGGCCGCCTCGGACAGCGCGAGCGCGAGCAGGCCCGCGAAGATCGGCAGGAGGATCTTGTTGGCGTCGACGGAGAACAGGGTCCCGTTAAGGTCGACGCCGAGGAGGTCGGCGATCTGCCCGGAGAACGGGAAGCCGACCGTGTAGTGCGAGTACAGGACGCCCATGTTGCCGAACAGCACGGCGAGCACGATGCGCGGGACCGCGCGGAAGAACCACGTGTACAGCCACGCGACGCCGCTGAGGATCGGGTTCGACGACAGCCGCATCACCGCGATCACGACGCCGAGCGTGATGCCGATCGCCATCGCGCCGACGGTCAGCTTCAGCGTGGTCTGGACGCCCTCGAGGACCGGCGGGTTGAAGGCGTTGTCGAAGATGTAGCCCCACATGAACTGGTCGTTCGTGAGGAGCATGTGTATGAACTGGGCACCGAGGACGGTGAGGACCGCGACGGCGATCCAGCGTCCGGGGTGCCGGACGGGCACGGCCTTGATGGGCTCGGGCCGGGCCCGTCCGTCATCCTGGGTTTTCATCAGGGGGCCGGGTCCACCGCCGGGTCGGTGATCGCGCCGCCCTCGACGCCCCACTCGGTGAGCACCTTGGTGTAGGAGCCGTCCGCGATGATCGCCTTGACGGCGTCGGCGAGTACCTGCGCGAACGGCGAGTCCTTCTTCAGGACGTAGCCGTAGGGCGCGGCGTCGTAGATGTCGCCGAGCAGCTGGAGGCCGGGGGCCTTGCTGACGGCGTATGCGGCGATGGGCGAGTCGGCGAGGCCGGCCTCGTCCTTGCCGGACACGACGGCGGCGGTCGCCTGGTCCTGGCCCTGGTACTGGTCGATCGTGATCTTCGGCTTGCCCGCGTCGGTGCACGCCTTGGAGCGCGCCTCGATGTCCTCGACCTGGACGGTGGCGGCCTGGACGGCGATCTTCTTGCCGCAGGCGTCGTCGGGCGAGATCGTCGCGCCCTCCTTGCCGAACCACTGGGTGCCTGCGCTGAAGTAGCTGACCATCGACGTCTGGGTCAGCCGCTCGGCGTTGATCGTGAACGAGGACACGCCGACCTCGTACTTGCCGGAGCCGATGCCGGGGATGATGCCGTCGAAGCTGCTGCTGACCCACTCGGTCTTCAGGCCGATCTTGGCGGCGACGGCGTCGAAGAGGTCGACGTCCCAGCCGCTGACGGTCTTGCCGTCCTCGTCGAGGAACTCGTTGGGCGCGTACGACGAGTCGACGCCGATGACGATCTTGCCGTCGGCCTTGATGTCGGCGGGGACGGCGTCGGCGAGGGCCTGGTCGACCGAGGCGAGGGGGGCCGCGGCCTCGGACGGCTTGGTGTCGGCGGCGTCGTCACCGCAGGCGGCGAGGCCGAGGGCGGCGACCAGGACGACGGTCCCGGCGGCCAGGGTACGGCGGGGGTTGGGGGATCTCACGGCGCGCTCTCCTTCAGTTAGTACTACGTACGACGGAGACTTGGAACGTTCGAAGGGGGCCGCCCGGGGGCGGCCCCTCTCCTATGCCTTGCTGGGCGGTGCTGCGGAATCGGGCGATCCGGGCTCCTCGGCGGCGGCCGTTTCAGACGGCAACTCTCCGCCAAGGTACGCGGCCCGCACCTCTGGGTCGTCGAGCAGGGTCGCGGCGGGCGCGGACTTCACGACCTTGCCGGTCTCCAGCACGTAGGCCCGGTGGGCGAGCTTGAGCGCCTGCTGCGCGTTCTGCTCGACGAGCAGCACGGTGGTGCCGCGCCGGTTGATCTCCTCGATGATCGAGAAGATCTGCTGGACGAGCTTCGGCGCGAGACCCATCGACGGCTCGTCGAGCAGCAGCACCTTCGGCTTGGCCATGAGGGCGCGGCCGATGGCGACCATCTGCTGCTCGCCGCCCGACATGGTGCCGCCCATCTGCGTCTTGCGCTGGGCGAGCCGCTCGAACAGCTCGTAGACCTCGGCGAGGTCCTTGTCGAAGTTGCCTCGGCGGCTGTAGGCCCCCATAAGGAGGTTGTCCTCGACGGTCATGCCGGGGAAGACGCCGCGGCCCTCAGGGGACTGCCCGATCCCGGCGAGGACCCGCTTGTGGCCCGGCATCTTGGAGATGTCGGAGCCGTCGAAGCGAATCCGTCCGGCCGAGAGCTTGCGCAGCCCGGAGATGGTCTTCAGCGTCGTCGTCTTGCCCGCGCCGTTGCCGCCGATGAGGGTGACGATCTCACCCTCGGCGACCTCGAGCGAGATGCCCTTGAGCGCCTCGACCTTGCCGTAGTGGACGCGGATGTCCTCGATCTCAAGAAGCATCGGCGGGGGCTCCCAAATACGCCTCGATGACCCGGGGGTCGTCCTGGACCTCGCGCGGCAGTCCTTCGGCGATCTTCGTGCCGAAGTCGAGCACCGCGACGCGGTCGCTGATGCCCATGACGAGACGCATGTCGTGTTCGATGAGCAGGACGGTGACGCCGGTGTCGCGGATCTTGCGGATGAGGTCCTGGAGCGCGACCTTCTCCGCCGGGTTCATGCCCGCGGCGGGCTCGTCGAGCAGCAGCAGCCTCGGCCTTGTGGCCAGCGCCCGCGCGATCTCCAGACGCCGCTGGTCACCGTACGGGAGGTTCTTGGCGGCCTCGTGGCCCCGGTGGGCGATCCCGACGAAGTCGAGCAGCCGCTGGGCCTCGGCGCGGCCGTCGCGCTCCTCGTTGCGGTGCCAGGGCAGGCCGAGGCCCGCGCCGGCGAGACCCGTCCGGTGGTGGGCGTCCGCGCCGACCATGACGTTCTCGATGGCCGACATGTTGTGGAACAGCCGGATGTTCTGGAACGTCCGCGCGACGCCGGCCTTGGTGACCTGGTAGCGCTTCTTGTTCGGGTCGCGCTGGAACCGCGTGGCCGCCCAGTGGGCGAGCGCGCCGATCCCGTCGCCGCGGCCAAGCCGCGGGAAGCGGTCGCGCTTCCACGCGCCGACCAGGAAGTTCGACCCGAAGTCGACCCTTCCCTCGGTCGGCCGGTAGACGCCGGTGATCACGTTGAAGACCGTCGTCTTGCCCGCGCCGTTCGGGCCGATCAGGGCGAAGATCTCGCCCTCGCGCAGCGTCAGGTCGAGCTTGTTGATCGCGGTGACGCCGCCGAACCGCATGACGACCTCGCGCATCTCGAGCAGCGGCTGCCCGGACGGCTGCGCCGCCCGCTCGGCGGGGTTGCCGGTGGGGTTGTCGGTCACTTCTTCACCTCGATCTCCACGTCGGAGCCGCCGGGACCGCCGACCTCCGCGCCGAGCGACCCCATGCCTCCGGTGCCCTCGGCGAGTTCGGCCTTGCGCTGCCGGGACGGCAGGATGCCCTCCGGACGCAACGCCATCATGATCACCAGCGCCGCGCCGAACACCAGGATGCGGTACTCGCCGACGCCGCGGACCCGCTCGGGAATCCACGCGATGATGAACGCGCCGAGCATGACGCCCGGAATGTTCCCCGAACCGCCGAGCACGACCGCGGCGAGGATCGTCGCCGACAGGATGAACGGGAAGTCCTCGGGGATGATCGACGTCGCCTGCGAGCCGTACAGCACACCGGCGAGACCGCCGAAGGCCGCGCCGATCGCGAACGACGCGAGCTTGAACTTGAACGTCGGCACGCCCATGAGCTCGGCGGCGTCCTCGTCCTCGCGGATCGCGGCCCACGCGCGGCCGACCCGGCTCTTCTCCAGCCGCTTGGCGAAGACGATGGTGAGGACGATCGCGACTACCAGGAGGTAGTAGTACGGCCGCGTGTCCAGGGCCCCGTAGGTGAAGGGCTTGAGCCCGTCGAGGTCGAGGGCCTCGGTGAGGGCGTTGGTCGGGACGGCCCAGTCCGTCAGGTTCGGCGGGTGGGGGATGCCGGCGATGCCGTTCGGGCCGCCGATCGCGTCGGTGTTCGTCGCGGTGATGCGGATGATCTCACCGAAGCCGAGCGTGACGATCGCCAGGTAGTCGCCGCGCAGCCGCAGCGTCGGCGCGCCGAGCAGGATGCCCGAGAGCGCCGCCAGGACGATCCCGATGACGATGATCTCCCAGAAGCTCCAGCCGTACATCTTGCCGAGGACGGCCATGGTGTAGCCGCCGACCGCGAAGAACGCGACGTAGCCGAGGTCGAGCAGGCCCGCCTGCCCGACGACGACGTTCAGGCCGATCGCCAGCAGGATGTACCCGCCGATCGGATAGAACAGGATGCTCTGCCAGTCCGAGTGCGGCGACATGAAGGAGCCGATCCCGGAATGCGGGAGAAGGAACGCGCCGACGATGAGCGCGACGTAGATCGTCCAGCGGACGGGGCCCGGCTGGCCCGCCCACCAGTCGCGGATGCCGTCGAGCACGTCGCCGACCGCGCCGGTGACGATCTTGAGTGGCTGCTGCCTGACCCTTGCGGCGGGCTTGGCCTTGTCGAAGGTGCTCATACGCGTGCCTGCTGAAGTGACTCACCGAGGATGCCGGTGGGACGGAACATGAGGACGAGGACCAGGACGGAGAACGCCACGACGTCCTTCCATTCGGAGCCGAAGAAGGCCGAGCCGTACATCTCGATGAGGCCGAGGGTGAGGCCGCCGACGAGCGCGCCGCGCAGGTTGCCGATGCCGCCGAGCACCGCGGCGGTGAACGCCTTGATGCCGAGGAGGAAGCCGACGAAGTAGTTCGTCTCCTCGAACCGCATGAAGTACAGGGCCGCCGCCGCGCCCGCCATCGCGCCGCCGATCGCGAACGTCGCGGTGACGATCCGGTCGATGTTGACGCCCATCAGCACGGAGGTCTCGGGGTCCTGCGCGGTGGCGCGGATGCCCCGTCCGAGCTTGGTCCTGGTGATGAACTGGTCGAGGCCGATCATCATGAGGATCGCCGCGAGGAAGATGATCAGCTTGTCGTTGCGCACGACGAAGTCGCCGATGGCGATCACGTCCTCGCGCACGACGAAGTGCCCCTGGACGGGCAGCGCGCCCTTCTCCTTGGGGACGTCGAACCACCAGGGGATCAGGACGCGCGCGAACAGCTGCTGCAGGAACAGCGACGCGCCGATCGCGGAGATGAGCGCGGCGAGCCGTGACGCGCCGCGTTTGCGCAGCGGCCGGTAGGCGAGGAACTCCAACGCCACCGCGCTCGCGCCCGACGCGACGCCGCCCGCGAGCGCGAGCAGCAGGACGACGCCGATGAGCGCGACGCCGCCGATCTCGGAGAAGCCGAACGCGCCGACCACCGCGAGGGAGGTGAAGGTGCCGATCATGAAGATCTCGGAGTGCGCGAAGTTGATGAGGCGCAGCACCCCGTACACCATCGTGTAGCCGAGGGCGATGAGGGCGTAGATCGAGCCGAGGGACAGCCCGTCCACGGTGGCGGGCCAGAACTGGCTCAGGAACTGGTCGGACGACGCCAGGAACCTGTCCCAGAGGCCGCCGAACACGCTGTCGAACATGAGAGAGTCACACCTTCGTGAAGAAGGGGCGGGAACCCGGGGTCACCGCGTTCCCGCCCCTCCACGTCTGCGTCGCGGGACTATTCGACCTTGGCTTCCTTGGCGTTGCCCAGCAGCGGCAGGGTCTCGCCGGTCACCTTGTAGATGTAGACGTCGTCCGCGGCGATCTCACCGTTCTCCTGGAACTTGATCTGCTTGCTGACGCCGGGGAAGTCGGCGCTGGCGATCCAGTTGTTGATGTCCTCGGCGGTGACGTTGCCGGCCTTGACGGCGTTGATGAACACCGACGCGGCGTCGTAAGCCTCGGCCGAGTAGATCGCGGTCGGCGAGCCGAACTTGGTCTTGTAGGCGTCGGCGAACTTCTTGGACGCGTCGCCCGCGGAGCCCTCGGGGTCGATCAGGCAGGGGCAGCCGATGAGCGCGCCCTCGGCGTTCTTGCCGCCCGCACCCTTGGCCAGGCCCGGGTCGAGGGAGCCGTCGGCCGACAGGAACTTGCCGTCGACGCCGGCCTCGCGCAGCTGCTTGAGCAGCTTGCCGCCCTGGGCGTAGTAGCCCGCGAAGAAGATCGCGTCGGGGGCGAACGCCTTCACCTTGTTGACGGTGGAGGAGTAGTCCGACGCCTTCGCGTCGATCGAGTCGGTCTGGCTGCTCGCGCTGCCGGCCTCGACGGTCGTCTTGACGGTCGCGCCGAGCGGCTGGCCGTACGTCGACTTGTCGTCGATGATGAAGACCTTCTTGGCGGACAGGCCGTTGACGATGAAGTTGCCGATACCGGCGCCCTGGACGTCGTCGTCGGCGATGACGCGGTGCCAGTACTTCCAGCCGCTCTCGGCGAGGTCGGCGTTGGTGGCGGAGGCCGAAACGCTCGGCACCTTCGCCTCCTCGAGGACCGGGCCGACCTGCGCGGACTCACCGGAGAACGCCGGGCCGATCAGGCCGACGATCTTGTCCTCCTTGATGGCCTGCTTGGCAAGAGCGGTCGCCTGCTCCGGCTTCGCCTGGCTGTCATAGGGGATCAGCTTGATCTTGGTGTCGGGGTTCGTCGCGTTGTACTCCTCGATCGCGAGTTCCGCCGCGTTCTTGATCGGCAGCACGATGCCGGAGTTCTCACCGGTGAGGTCGCCCATGAGTCCGATCGAGACCTCGGAGACATCGCCGCCGCCGCTTGAGTCGTCGCCACCGCCGCATGCGGTCAGCGCGAGGCTCGCGACACCGGCCACCGCGATGAGGCGGAGAGCGGACGTTCCAAGTTTCATGCCTTTGGCTCCTTCACCGGGTCGGCGCAGCGCGACGACCCACGTGGGACTGATTGGCGGAAACGTACTGAACGCCGATCAGGAACACCAGGCCAGAGCCGTTTCCCATCCGTCGTGATGCACAGTCGTGACCTTGCCGCTACCAACGGCAAATATCCGAAACCGGGATGTAACACCACAAAAGTGAGGAATTACTATTCCTGTGTTTTCGGCTCGGCTTCCGGCTCCGGCCGCACCGCGCTGTCCAGCACCGCCTCGGCGACCTTCCGCATGGTCAGCCGACGGTCCATCGACGTCTTCTGGATCCAGCGGAACGCCTCGGGCTCACTCCACCCGTGCTGCGCCTGGAGCTGCCCCTTGGCGCGATCCACGACCTTGCGGGTCTCCAACCTGTCCTTGAGCGTCGTGACCTCCGACTCGAGCTGCCGGATCTCGTCGTACCGCGACACCGCCATCTCGATCGCCGGCACGAGATCGGCCTTGGTGAACGGCTTCACCAGATACGCCATCGCCCCCGCGCTCCGCGCCCGTTCCACCAGCTCACGCTGCGAGAACGCGGTCAACATGACGACGGGCGCGACCCGCTCCCCCGCGATCCGCTCCGCCGCCGAGATGCCGTCGAGAATCGGCATCTTCACATCAAGGATCACCAGATCGGGCCGCAGCTCCGAAGCCAGCTTCACGGCCGTCTCCCCGTCCCCGGCCTCCCCCACAACCCGGTACCCGTCCTCCTCCAACATCTCCTTGAGGTCAAGCCGGATCAGGGCCTCGTCTTCGGCGATGACAACTCGCTTGGCACTCTCGCTCACGCGCACGAGACTACCGGGAACCTGTACCCTGGTGCCTGTCCCGGGTCGGCTAGACCCCGGTACGCACCGGTCCGCTCCACCGGACCCCGCCTCGGTATCCCAATTGGCAGAGGAGACGGATTCAAAACCCGTTCGTTGTGGGTTCGACTCCCACCCGAGGCACCACATTGAATAACCCGCCCTCCAGCCGGACGGCGATCGAGCTCTAACGAGCCCATCCCTGCTTTGCGCTCATGGCACCCTGCGCGTCGACGGGTTCCGGCCCCTCAGGGCCGGGTCACTCGCCCACGGATCTCGTCGGCGACAACGTCAAGCCGCTCGGCGCTCCCTTGCCCGAGCCCCGCCCCAGTGCGGTGGGCGGCGCTGGACGCCGGAGCCCATGAACAGGCCAGGCGACACTACGGTGAGGCCGTTGGCGCGGCTGGGGCTGGAGCGCCGGGTGCGGTTCGGGCGCTGCTCATTGAGCGTCAGGCGTGGGCGCACGCTGTGCGGGGTGACGAGGCGGGTGCCGCACGAGCTCTCGGCGACGCCGAGACCGCGCTCCTTGAATGCCGCGGGCAAGTGCCCCATTGGGCGGCGTGGGTCGACCAGATCGAACTCCAGATCATGGCGGGACGCTGTTGGGCCGAGCTCGGGCGTGAGCTGGAGCAGGCCACCTCGACGGCGATGCGCGCGATGGAGCTTGCGACGGGGGTCGCGTCGGTGCGGCCGCGTCAGAGGATCGGGTCGCTTATGTACAGATTCGAGCAGTACGCCGCGGAGGGCGGCGTCAGCGACCTCCTCGATCACGCCGAGGACTGGCTCAGCCGGTCGTCGTTCGTGTGATCCAGTCGAGGTAGTAGGGGGTGCCGTCTATGGGGGTGACGGTCACCTCCGCTGTGGTGCCCCAGGGGTGGGATTCGGCGAGGTGGGTTTCGAGGGCGGCGCGGTTGGCGGTTGTGGTTTTGAGGAGGAGGACCCACTCTTCGCTTTCGCCGTATTCGCCGTTGTGCCACCAGGCTGCGGTGACGGGGCCGTGGATCTGGCCGGAGGCGGCGTGGCGGGACTTGACGGCGGAGCGGAGGAGCGCGAGGGCTTCTTCGCGGGTGCCCAGTGCGGTGGTGACGTTGAGGTGGGTCACGGGGCCGGACTCATCCCAGGAAGGCCGAGGCCCCGCCGGATGAGCGGCGGGGCGGGGCGGCGGGTCAGTGGTGGGCTATGGCGTCGCCTATGCGGTGGACGCGTAGGGCGTTGGTGGAGCCGATGGTGCCGGGCGGGGAGCCGGCGACGATGACTACCTTGTCGCCTTTTTGGCAGCGGCCCAGTTCTAGGAGGGCCTGTTCTACCTGGGCGACCATTTCGTCGGTGTGGTCGACGTGGGGGACGAGGAAGGTTTCGACGCCCCAGGTGAGGGCCAGGCGGCTGCGGACGCGTTCGACCTCGGTGAAGGCCAGGAGGGGGATGGGGCTGCGGTAGCGCGCCAGGCGGCGGGCGGTTTCGCCGGACATGGTGAAGGCGACCAAAGCCTTCGCGCCTACGATCGCGCCGACCTCGGCGGCGGCTCGGGCGATGGCGCCGCCGGTGGTCTCGGGCCTGCGGTCGAGGGTGTGGGCGGCGTCGAGGTGGGACTCCTCGGCCGCGGCGGCGATGCGGGACATCGTCTGGACGGCCTCGATCGGGTACTGGCCGACCGCCGTTTCGCCCGAGAGCATGACGGCGTCGGCCCCGTCGAAGATGGCGTTGGCGACGTCGCTCGCCTCGGCCCTCGTCGGGCGGGGGGCGCTGATCATCGACTCGAGCATCTGGGTCGCGACGATCACCGGGTGTGCCTTGTCGCGGCACAGCTCGATCGCGCGCTTCTGCACGATCGGGACCTGCTCGAGCGGCAGTTCGACGCCCAGGTCGCCGCGCGCGACCATGATGCAGTCGAACGCGTCGACGATCTCGGGCAGCGCCGCGACGGCCTGCGGCTTCTCGATCTTGGCGATGAGGGGGACGCGGACGCCCTCCTCGTCCATGATCCGGTAGCACTCCTGGGCGTCGGCGGCGTTGCGCACGAACGACAGGGCGACCATGTCGACGCCGACGCGCAGCGCCCAGCGCAGGTCCGCCTCGTCCTTGTCGGTGAGGGCGGGCACGCTGACGGCCACGCCGGGCAGGTTGAGGCCCTTGTTGTCGGACACCATGCCGCCGACGACGACCTCGGTGCGCACCCGCGGGCCCTCCACGCCGAGGACCTTGAGGGAGACCTTGCCGTCGTCGACGAGGACGAAGTCGCCGCCGGTCACGTCGCCGGGCAGGCCCTGGTAGGTGGTGGACACCTCCTTGCGTGACCCGGGCACGTCCTCGGTGGTGATGGTGAACTCGTCGCCCACGTTGAGCCGGACCGGGCCGTCGGGGAAGCGGCCGATGCGGATCTTGGGGCCCTGGAGGTCGGCGAGCACGCCGACGCCCCGACCGGTGGCCTCGGCCGCGTCGCGCAGGAAGCGGTAGACCTCTTCGTGCTGCTCGTGGCTTCCGTGGGACATGTTCAGCCGGGCCACGTCGATCCCGGCCTCCACGAGGGCCAGGATCTGCTCGCGGCTGGAACACGCGGGACCGATGGTGCTGACTATCTTCGCTCGACGACTCACGGATACCACCCTAGGTAGTTACCCGACAGTAGGTGCAAAACAGCAGCTAGACATCACCGTCTGTTCATCGAGAACTTCGTGGAGTGGTCTAGACCAACGGTTTCGGTGACGGGCGCGGCCGGGGCCGTCAGGGAAGCCCGTCGCCAGACGACGAGGGCGGCGGCCAAGGCGACAGTGACGGGAGGGAGCAGGAAGGCGGTTTCCGGGCCGAACCGGTCGGCGAGCTGGCCGCCGAGGGCCGCGCCGGTCGCGATGCCCATGCCGGTCGCGCCGGTGAGCCAGGTGTACGCCTCGGTCTTGACGTGCGCGGGGGCGAGCCCGTCGAGGACGGTGTAGCCGGTGATCAACGCGGGCGCGACGATGAGGCCCGCCGCCCCGGCCGCCGCGTAGAGGGGGCCGGTGGAGGACGCGAGCGGCGGCAGCAGCAGCGCGGCCGACAGGGCCCACATGAGGAACGCGAGGCGGCGCGGTGCCTTGCCCTTCAGGCGGAGTGCGCCGAAGACGAGTCCGCCGACGAGGCTTCCCGCCGAGAACGTCCCGTAGATGGTGCCCGCCGCGCCGGGGTCGCCGAGCTGCTCGGTGTAGGAGGTGACGGCGACCTGGAGCGCGCCGAAGACCGTGCCGACGCCGAGCAACGCGCCCGCGACGACGCCGACACCGCGCAGCCCCAACACACGGGTGCCGCCCGTAGACGGGACGGGTACGGGAGCCGGCCTGCCCGTCCGTACGGTGGCGAACATCAGGGTGCCGAAGGCGACGAGGACGAGCGCGCCGGTGAGCGCCCAGACGGGGCTCGCGCCGGTCGCGGCAGCGATCAGGACGATCGGCGCGAGGGTGAACATGAGGTCGTCGGTGACGGCCTCGACCGCGAACGCCGTGCTCACGCTGCCCGGCGGCAGGAGATGCGCCCAGCGCGCGCGGACCATCGAGCCGACCTGCGGCATCGTCGCGCCCGCCAGCGCTGAGAGGGCGACGAGCCAGCCGGGCGTCAGGCCCGTCTGCGCGGCGACGAGCAGCGCGCCGAGCGCCGCGACGTGCACGGCGGTCTGCGGGTAGAGCACGGCCCGCTGCCCGTGCCGGTCGGCGAGCCGCCCGGTCTGCGGCGCGGCGAGCGCCTGCGCGACGGCGGCGGCCGCCGCCGCGAGCCCGCCCCACCCGTAAGATCCGGTCGCCCACTCGACGAGCAGCAACGTCCCGATCTGCAGCATCGCGTAAGGCAGCCGCGCACAGATCCCCGGCACGAGGAACCGCCAGGCCCCCGGCGTCCCCAACACACCCACATAAGCCCGCAAGGCCCGCTTCTCTCCACCCTCGACGACCAACGGTCAGACCGGGGTAGATACCGCCCTGATCCCAGAACAGCCGCCTTGCGGTCCCCCACATTTTACGCAAACCCCCAGAACCCCAAACCCCAAACCCCAACCCCAAACCCCAAACCTCCGGCCCCGAGCGCCTAGCGGCGCTCGGGGCCTCCGGAAGGAAACCCCACCCCGCCCGAAGACTTGAACCGGGAACCTCCGGAAGGGAACCCCACCCACGGACTCTGCCTACTGCCGGCACGCGAAGCGCAACGTCCGGAGGAGACCCCACACGCGCGCCGCCTCCTACCGGTAGGCGAAGCGCGGCGTCCGGGGTGGGGACCCCTACCCGCGTGGGTGTTGCGGCGCGCTGACCGACGCCCGCACCCCACTCGCGCCGCCTCCTACCGGTAGGCGAAGCGCGGCGTTCGGAGAAAGCAACGCCGCGCAGGCCCCCGTTCGGTAGGCGAAGCGCGGCGTCCGGGGTGGGAGCCCTGACCCGCGTGGGGGTGGCGGCGCGCTGACCGACGGGCGTAGCCCATGCGCGCCCGCGCTAGTCTCTTTGCCCGACGCTACGCGGGGCGCTCACGACCGCTGGGCGCGTCGTGCTCGGTGCGGTCCTCGCCGCCGCACGGGTCCTGCGCGATGCTCGGCGCGGGGCCGTCAACCGCACGGGCGTCGCGCGATGCTCGGCGCGGGCGGCCAGCCGCGTGGGCGTCGCGCGATGCTCGGCGCGGGGGGTGCCAGCCGCACGGGCGTTGCGCGTCGCTCGGTGCGGGGGGGTGCCAGCCGCACGGGCGTTGCGCGTCGCTCGGTGCGGGGGGGTGCCAGCCGCACGGGCGTTGCGCGTCGCTCGGTGCAGGGGGGTGCCAGCCGCACGGGCGTTGCGCGTCGCTCGGTGCGGGTGCCGGGCGCACGGGCGTTGCGCGTCGCTCGGTGCGGAGGCCGCCAGGCGCGCAGGCGTTGCGCGGTGGGGGTGTCGGGCGTGCGGGTGTTGGGCGGTGCTTGGTGTGGGGTGGGTGGCGGGGGGTGGGGGTTAGGGGTGGGGGGTGGGGGTGGGGAGGTGGACTGTGCCGGTTGTGCCGTTGAGGGTTAGGGGGGTGTTGGGGGGGATTCGGGTGGTGAGGGTGGGGATTCGGGCTATGGCGGGGATGTGGAGTTCGCGGGCGACGATGGCGACGTGGCTTAGGGGGCCGCCGCGTTCTATGAGGAGGCCGGAGGCGGTGGACAGGACGGAGACCCAGCGGGGGTCGGTGCGGCGGGTGACGATGATGCCGCCTTCGGCGTCGGCGGGCTCGTCGAGGAGGCGGGCGGGGCCCGTGGCTATGCCGGGGCTGCACGGGATGCCGCGCAGGACGTCGGCGGGGTCGTCGCCGGGGTCGGGGCTGCGCAGGCTCCAGTAGACGCTGCCGCGCGTGGTGAAGCGCGGCGGCGGGGCGGGCATCAGGCGCTGGCGGGTCTGCTGGTCGCGGCGCAGGTCGGCGAGCGGGCGCATCTCGCGGTGGTTGAGGGTGCCCGCGTAGGCGGCGCGGATCTCCTCGACCTTGAGGAAGAACACCTCGCGGCGGTCGCCGAGCGCGCCGACGGCCTCCAGGTCGCGGCCGATCGCCTGGAACATGCGCCGCGCGAGCCCGAACGCGTGCACCCTCGCGTGCCTGACGCGTTCGCGCTCATGCAGCGCCTCACGGACCTTCGTACGGACGAGGTTGTACACGAACCTCTTGGGCGCGCTGAGCCGCGCCTCAAGGTAAGCCTCCGCCTCCGCACGACGCCGCGCCGCCGCAGCCGCCTCCTCCGCTTCCGTCCCGCTCCGCACGTTCTGCAACGCTTCCTGAAGAAGCCCCATGAGCCGGACGGGATCATCCCGAAGGTCGGGCTCCTCAAGCTTCAACCCGCCAAGATGCCCGTGCTCGGCGAGGTAGCACGTCAGCGCGTCCCGCAGCCAGACGGCGTCATCCCCCCGCGCCTCGGCCAGCCACTCCGGCAACGCGCTCACGTCCCGCGCCGCGACCTCCACCGCGAGCCGGTCACGCGTCGCGAGCTCCGCCGCGATCTCCCCCATCCGCCGGACGGCCGGCCCCGGCTCGTTCGACGGCCGCACGGCCTCCCAGGCGAGCCACGCCGGCGCGTCCCGCAACCACCGCTGGTTCAACCCGTGCAGCACCCCGAACGAGAGCATCAGGACGTTGTCCAGCACCGCCGTCGGCCCCCACCGCGTGAGCAGCCGCTCTTCCAGCCGGTACAGCGCGCGGTTGACCTCCTGCCCCGGCATCGAGGAGTAGTCGACGCCCTCGAACTCCGCGGCGGCCTCGGCGAAGTCGTCGACGAACGACGAGACCGACCGCCGCGCCCCAAAGAACATCCGGACGAACCGGACGGCCACCCGCAGCCGCACAAGCCGCTGCCGCCCGGCGGAGTCGATCGGATGCTGCGCGTCCGCGAGCTCGTCGGACGTCTCCCGAACGCCCAGAGCCCGCTCGAGCACACGCCGATGCAGCTTGTACCCCGGCAGCAGCCGGATCACCTTGTACCAGTTCAGGACGTTGTAGTACACGCGTCCGTCGAAGTAGCCGAGCATGTCGCCGAACCACTCGTCCATCTTGGCGATGTCGCTCTCGGGCACGCCAAGCGCGCGCACGTGGTCGCGGTACACCTTCTGGTAAGCCGACCGCGCGAAACTGAACGTAAGCGGAGCGGTCACCTCGCCGAACGCCTCGTCTATGTGCGCGCTGTCCCAGACGCGCAGTTCGCCTTCCGCCTCCCTGAGCGTGGTGATGGGCCGGGCCTGGAGCACGTGGAACGCGCCGTCCGCGAAAGCCCACTCGACGTCCTGCGGGCAGCCGAACAGCCGCTCGATCTCCGCGCCGAGCTCGCCCAGCTCGCCGACCTGGTCGTTGGTGAGCGCGAACCGCTCGCGGTGGTGCCCGGACACCCGGCTGAGCACCGGCCCGTCGGGTCCGGCGTCGAGCCGCTCGGCCTTCTCCCCGATGACGGCGTCGCCGACGACCCCGCTCTCTCGATCAAGGGTCAACGTGTCGGGGTCGACCGCCCCGGACGCCAGCGTCTCCCCCAGCCCGTACACGCAGCTGATGAGCGACTGCGCCCGGTTCCCGGTGACGGGATGCGCGGTGAACATGACCCCGGACACCTCGGCGGGCACGATCCGCTGGACGATGACGGCGAGGTCGATCCGGTCGGTCGGCAGCCCGTGCAGCCACCGGTACACCAGCGACCGCGCCGAGTACCCCGACGCCCAGCACTCCCTGACGTGCTCGGCCACCGCGTCGAACCCGGAGAGCCCGAGGAACGACGAGTACTGCCCCGCGAACGACACGTTCGGCAGATCCTCATCGGCCCCCGACGACCTGACGGCCACCCGCCCCTGCCCGATCGCGTCGTACGCCCGCCAGATCGCCGAGAGCGCGGGCCCGTCGAGCGGCGTGACGGCGAACGCCTTGGCGATCCGTTCGGCGATGTCGTACGCGGTGTCGGGGTTGAGCCCGGAAAGCAGCGCCGCGATCTCCGCGTCGAGCCCGGACCGCAGCCTGAAGTCGCGCAGCACGTCGAGCCCGATCACCGACCAGGGCGGCACGGCGAATCCGGCGTCGGCGAGGGTGCGCAGGTGCGCGGCCTTGCCGCCGATCACGTGCGCACCACTTCGGCGCTCGCCGCGCAGACCTCGACGCCGTCCTGCGCGAAGGAGACCGCGACGGACGCCTTCCCGCCCCTGTCGGCGACGATACGGGCCGTACAGGACAGGGCCGCGTCAAGCTCCCCGATACCCGGGTGGGTGCTGTCGAGCGCCGTAACGGCGAGCTGTCCGGCCGGCAGGGCAAGGTGCCGGGACGTCGCCCACAAGGCGGCCTGCCGGGCGGCCTCCATGAGCGCGACCGCGGTGATGTGGTCCTGCGGCTTGTCGAAAAGTCCGGGGTTGGCGGGATCCATGACGACCCGGGCGGTCATCGTCCCCGGCCGCCAGACCGGGTCGGCGAGGATGACGTTGTCGTCGTGGCTGCGTCCGACGGCACGGGCCGCCGGGAAGGTTCCGGTCATGTCGGGCGGCCCGACCTCGGGGCCGAGCCCGTGCCTCGCCCGGCCCGCCGCGCGCTCGGCCCGCCAGGACTCCTCGCCCATCCAGGTGAACGACGACGCGGCGTTCGCGAGCGGCACGCCGTCGCCGTCGCCGTCCATGCCGAGCCCGTCCATGCCGAAGAAGCGCAGCGTGAGGTCGAGTCCGTCGCGGCGCGCCTCGGCGACGGTCGCCTCGATCCTGACGCGCCGGTGCGCGCTCGCGCCGGGCACCAGCGCCGCGCGCAGGCCGCGCAGCGCGAACCGCGCGTCGTCGGGCGCGCCGTGGTGGGCGTGCGCGAGGACGTAACAGCTCTGCCTGGTCAGCTCGAGGATGGGCGCGAGGTCGAGGCCGACGCCGGTGCGCGGCAGGTCGTTGAGGAAGCGATGCGCGGTCGGCAGCTCGCCCGCGAGCAGCACCGCGCCGCCGGGCGCGGCGAGCTGGTCGGTGAGCAGGACGCTCGCGGGACCCGCCTTGTGGACGAGCCGGTAGGGCAGGGTCCGGTCGAACCGCAGCGGACGCGTCGGCTGCGCGGTCAGGTGCTCCCACTGCGCGGTGGTCACCGCGGTCACCAGCGGCGCTTTGTCCGGTTCCGGGGACGCGACCATCGCCGCGCCGCCGAGGACGACCCCGTCCCACGGGTCGACGGGTGTGCCGCGCTCCGCCCGATCACGCGCTGCGGGCACGGAAAGGTCATGACCGGGAACGCGCTCGTACAGCTCCGCGATAAGCGCGCGCGCTTCCGCCTCACGGTCTACGCCCGCCGCCAAGTCGGCGTACACGCGGCGACGGTCCGGGCCGTCGAGCAGGATGCCGAACTCGCGGACGAGGTCGGCGGGCTCGTCGGCGGTGTGCGCGAAGGTGATGAGCGTGCCGATCTGGGAGGGCGGCCCGTCGAGCCGGTGGCGCAGCTGCCAGCGTTCCCGCCGCGACGGGTCGGCGCTGCCCTTGCGCTGGCTGATCCGCAGCGTCGCCGGGATGGGCGCGCGCGGCAGCCTGGCGACAAGGAGCAGGCTCTCCCCCGCGCTCGCGAGGAGGTCGGTGAGGGCGCGGCGCTCGCGGGTCGCGACGTTCCACTGGTACCACCACAGCGCGCGGGTGCTGTGCCGGTCGAGCCGCAGCGGCTCGGCGGCGGCGATGACGGCGTCCTGCTCGAGCAGCCACTCGAGCGCGGCTTCAAGCCGACGGCCTGCGACGGCGTCGGGGGTGAGCAGCACTGTGGCGTGTACGTCGAGGAGTGACCACGGGTCGGGGACCGTCTCGACGAGGTCGTCCCAGCCGTCGCGGAAGTAGCTGTCCACAGCGAACAGCGCGCGCTTGCCGGGGAGCGCGGACAGCGCGGCGGGGACGGGCTCTGCGTGCTCGGCCCCGATGGTCATCTCGGGTGTCTGCGCGGGCGCTGTGCCCGCTCCGGCCAGTGCGGTCGTCCCCGTCATGCCCGCCTCTCCCCACGGCGTCCCCGGCCCCGGATCGCACAGCGCTCCGGACCGATCACGAACCGTCCTGAAATATCCCTTCAAGAAAGGCCATCGAAGATGATCTGATCTTTGTTGTCAAATCGCCACAGCCCTGGCGGCAAGCGTTCACACACCTTTAACAGGGCGCTCCATTGCGGAGTGTCGCAGGTCACTGCCCCGCCCGGATTCCCTGCCCGGTAAGGGATCGCGCCGAGGTAACAGGAGTCAACATGACATTTCGGACCGCAGTCAACACAGCCGGTGAATTGCGCAACGACGCCATTCTCTTTTTCCGTGCCGCGCTCCCGCACCCGTTCCCGCCGCAACAAAGAACGCCCGGCCGCAGGTCACGGGACCGGGCCGGGCGTTCGGCGAGCGTTACAGGTCGTTGCGGATGCGGGTCAGAACATCGGCGGTCGCCGAGACGGGTTCGGCCTCCACGCACAACTGGTCCATCACCGCGAGGTAGCGCTCGACGTCGTCGCGCTTGTCGAGATACAGCGCGCTGGTGAGCTGTTCCAGATAGACGACGTCGGGAAGATCGGGCTCGGCGAACCGCAGGATGCTGAACGGGCCGCCGGCCGCCGCGTGCCCGCCGCGCGCGAACGGCACGACCTGGACCGTCACCCGGGGCAGCTCCGACAGCTCGATGAGGCGCGTGAGCTGCTCGCGCATCACCGCGCGCCCACCGAGGGGACGGCGCACGGCCGCCTCGTCGACGACGGTCCACACCAGCGGCGGGTCCTCGCCGGTGAGCAGTTCCTGGCGCTGCATCCGCATCTCGACGCGGCGCTCGATCTCGTCGGGCGGCGCGGCGCTGTGGCCGAGCAGGGTGACCGCGCGGGCGTAGCCCTCGGTCTGGAGCAGCCCGGGGACGAACTGCACCTCGTAGGAGCGGATGCGGCTGGCGGCCTCCTCGAGGCCGATGTAGTTCTCGAACCACTTCGGCAGCACGTCGTTGTAGCGGTGCCACCAGCCGTTGCGGCTGGCGCGCCGGGCGAGGGCGAGCGCCTTGGCGCGTTCCGCCTCGTCCCGGACGCCGTAGAGGGACAGGAGATCGGAGACGTCGCGCTCACGGAAGGAGACGCGGCCGAGCTCGAGCCGGCTGATCTTGGAGTCGGAGGCGCGGATGGCGTATCCGGCGTCCTCCCGGGAGATCCCCTTCGCCTCGCGCAGGCGGCGCAGTTGCGCGCCCAGAAGGATGCGCAACACCGTCGGACCGCCGCCCGCCGAGGCCGAGATGCTCATGACGGTGGCTGGTGCGGGTGGGACCATCCAGGGCTCCCCTGATCCATGGGTCTTCGGTTCTTCGGGTCTGCGATACGCCGGAACACGCGAGTATCCCATGGCACATCGCCGGGTTCCACCCGTTCTTATTTCGGACATCATGGACCGCCTGAACGGTCTGACCGCGTCGGCGGGACCCGGGCGCCGCCACCCGGCGCCCGCTGCTGTGCCCCCCGCTACTAGGCGACTAGATGGTCGAAGTCACCGTCCTTGGCGCCGCCGATGAAAGCCTCGATCTCCGCTCGCGTGTAGACGAGCACCGGGCCTTCCGGATGGCGCGAGTTGCGCATCGCGATCTCGCCGTTGGGCAACTCGCTCAATTCGACGCAGTTCCCGCTGGGGTTGCTCCTTCGGCTCTTCAGCCAGCCCCCGGGCGCCTGTCCGTGATGGGACGGCTTCAGTGCGTGTTCCCCCATGGCTTTGCTCCGTTCCAACAATGATCTTTCTGTGCCGCAAGGGCAGATGCACGTGCAGAAGCCCTTGCACCTGCACGCGTCGAAGGGAAAGATAGCGGACACCCACCCGACGCATCATCCGGTCGTGACAGGACAATCCATGACCCTTCAGCGGGCTCCTCGCATGATCCACAGCCGTCGGCTCTCCTGCGCCGACGAAGGCAGATGGCCTGCGATGCTGCCGACTCTGGAAGCCGCGCACTGGCCCACGCCGCCCTCGTCGGGCACCGACCGGCTCGTCCGGCGCCCGCTCAGCAGCGATCCGGGCTCCCCGGGTGCGGCGCGGGAGTTCACCCGCGACACGCTGCGCGGCTGGAACCTCTCCTGCGTCTTCGGCGACGCGGCGGTGGTGGTCTCCGAGCTCGTGACGAACGCGGTCCGCTACGGCCTTCCCGGACGGCACAGGGTCGCCCGCGCGCCGATCCAGCTCATCCTGATGGCGCAGGAGCGGCGGGTGCTCGCGATCGTCACCGACCCCAACCCCGAGCCCCCGGTGCTCAGCGAGCCCGACGACTTCGCCGAGAGCGGCCGCGGCCTCCAGGTCGTCGCCGGACTCGCCGAAGCCTGGGGCTGGGCGCCGCTGTCGACCGGCGGCAAGGCGGTCTGGTCGTCGTTCGCGCTCTGACCCGGACGTAACCCTCCCCGTGCTTCTCCCCTTAAGGCGTCCGTTTACAGCGCGCTTACGCGCATCGGGTAACCCGGGAATAACGGACAAACGCCGGACTGTTGTCCGCGACGGGCGGCGACCCATCGCCGCCGCGCCCGCGACGACGAGGGGAGGCGGCATGCAGAAACCGCGTTTTCCCGAGTCGATCCGACCTACGGTGGGTAAACAGGAAAGCGGGTCAGAGTTCCGGGGCGGTGAGGGCCACATGACCGATTCGTCCGCCTATAGTCTCGCGCCATGAACGTCGGGGGACCCGTCGCCGCGGCGCGGACCGTGCGTGGAGCCGCCGCGCGGCGTGAGGCCGACGGCTTCCACCGCACCCGCGTGCCCGATCCCGGAGCCGACTCCCTCCTGCACGCCGTTGACGCCCCCTACGCGGTGGGCGCGTGCGGCGCGGGACCGCTCATCCTCGCCTGGAACGGCACGGCCTGGACCTCCGAGACGCTGCCGGAGTTCGATCCCGCCCTGCACGGCGCGGTCCTGACCGCGGTGTCCGGCGACGTGGCGGTCGGCGGCGCGTTCGACCGCCTCCGCCTCGCCGAGGTGCCCCTCCTGCTGAGACGCGGCCCCACGGGCTGGCACGACGACGGCGCGCCGGAACTCGGCTTCCCCTACGTGCTCACCGGAGTCCGCGACGTCTGGGCCGTCGGGCACGGATTCCCCGGGAGCGGCCTGCCCACGTCCGTCGTCCTGCGGCACGACGGAGCCGTCTGGAAGCCCGTCGACGTGCCGGGGCGGCCCGCGAAGCTGCTCGCGGTGACCGCGTCGGGCGAGAACCTGCTCGCCGCCGGCGCACGTGACCGCGACGGCGTCATCCTGCACTTCGACGGACGCTCCTGGCGCGAGTGGCGCACCCGCACCGGGCCCGTCACGTCGCTCGCCTGCTGGCGCGGGCGCGCCTACGCGGCGGCCGGTGACGTCCTGCTGCACTGGACGGGCAGGCGCTGGGCCCAGGAGCGCGCGCCGCTGCGCGTCAACGCCGTCGCCGAGTGCCGCGCCGGGGTGCAGTGCGCCGGCGCGGACGCCCTCGCGGTCTTCGACGGCCGCCGCTGGAGCACCGAGGAACTCCCCGGCACCTGGCTGGGGACCGATCCGGAATGGCTCGTCGGCGCGTCCTGAGCTCAGGGCTCGACGAGCCCGGCCCGGATCGCGTACCTGGTGAGCTCGAGCCTGTCGCGCATGCCGAGTTTGGCGAGGATGTTCGAGCGGTGCCTGTCGACCGTCTTGACGCTGATGAACAGCGTCTCGGCGATCTCCTTGGTCGAGTTGCCCTCGGCGATCAGCTTCACCACCTCCTCCTCGCGCGGCGTGAGGATGCTGTCGGGCAGCCGCTCCCCCTGCTTCTCGCGCTGGAGGTAGTCGCGGATCAACGCGGTCATCGCGCCCGGGTACAGGAACGGCTGGCCGCGCATCGCCGCACGGCAGGCGTCGAGGAGGTCCTGGTCGGCCGCCGATTTCAGGACATACCCGCTGGCACCCGACTTCAGCGCCTCGAAGAAGTACTGCTCGTTGTCGTACATCGACAGCATCAGGATGCGCACCTGCGGGGCGCGCCGGGAGATCTCCCGCGCCGCCTGGAGCCCCGTCATCCGCGGCATCGCGATGTCGAGCACCGCGAGGTCGACCTGGCCGGACGCCGCAGCCTCGACCGCCTCGGCCCCGTCGGCCGCCTCGGCGACCACCGCGAGGTCGGGCTCGGAGTCGAGGATCATGCGCAGGCCCTGGCGGACGAGGGCGTGGTCGTCCGCGAGCAGGATCCTGGTCGTTTCCACGGTCGTCTCCACCGTCATTTCCGCTCTCTCATGGCCTCGACTGCCTTTCCTGGCACCGTCAGGGTGACCCGGGTGCCTCCCTGGGGGCGCGCCTGGACCGTCAGCCTGGCCCTGATCAGCCCGGCGCGTTCGCGCATGCCGCGGATACCCGCCCCCTCGACGTGTTCGCCGCCCTTGCCGTCGTCGGCGATCGACAGCACGATGTCCCTGCCCCGCACGGTGAGCCCCATCTCCACCCGGGACGCCCCGGCGTGTCGCATCACGTTCGTCAGACTCTCCTGCGCGACCCGGTAGAGGACGAGTTCGACGTCCTGGCCGAGATCTTCGGGAAGCTCAGGGTCTACCAGCTTCGTCACCGGAAGTCCGCTTGTTCGGGAGAAGTCGCTGATCAAGGACTTCAGCGCGCTGCGCAGCCCGAGGTCCTCCAGGACGCCGGGGCGCAGCCGGTGGGCGACCCTGCGGACCTCCTCAAGGCTCGTCCTGACGCCCTCCTGGACGGTGTGCAGGTCGTCCACGAGATCTTCCGGCGCGCGGTCCACCGTGCGTTTCAGGCCCAGCAGGACCACGGTCAGGCTCTGCCCGATCTCGTCGTGCAGCTCCCTGGCGATCCGCATCCGCTCGGCCTCCTGGGCGGCGAGGGTGCGCCCGGCGCTCGCGGTCCGCTCGGTCTCCAGCCTGTCGAGCATCCGGTTGAACGTGTCGATCAGGTGCGCGAGGTCGCCGTTGCCCTGCTCGGGCAGCCGGTCGCCGCCGCGCAGCAGGTCGACCCGCTGCATGACGCTGGCGAGCTGGTCGAGCGGGGCGAGGCTGCGCCGCAGCAGGAACCCGTTCAGGCCGAGGATCAACGCGAGGCCGACCAGGAGAACCGGTACTTCCCTCCAGAGCACAGGTGCGGATACCGTGGCGGGAGAGAGTGCGAGGACGAGGGTCCCTCCCGCGAACACCAGGCCGTTGCTGAGGAACAGTCTCCAGAACAGCGACTGGCCCGGTCCCTTCGCCTCAAGGCGTTTCCTGGCCTCAGAACGGCCGTCGGCTCCCCGCATCACTCAAGCGTCCTCACGGACCGTTGATCGGTCAATCGGCCGCGCCCCCCATTACTGAGCGTTGTGGGGGTCTGCCCCCACGGACATGTGGGGGTGTAACCCAATGGTGAGATCGTCCTTTTCGTCCCACACTGGAGAGGCGAGGAGGTCTTTGCGACCATGAGAATCACTCTGGATGGTGGAATGCGAGCGCGCGACATCACCGCGAACCTGCCCACGGTGACCGTGCACGACTCGGTTATGCGTGCCGTACAGCTCATGGCGGTGCGCCAACTCCCCGGCATCATCGTCGTGGACGACCGGGGCAAGCCGTGGTCCGTCCTGCCGGGCACCCAGGTGCTCCGGCTGGCCATCCCGGGAGCGTACCGGGAGACCCCCGCGCTCGCGCGCACCGTCGACGAGGCGCACGCCGACTTCTTCTGGGAGGAACTCGGCGAACGGACCGTCGGCGACTGCCTTCCCGAGGCCCCCGCGCGGCCCACCACCGTCAGGCCCGACACCAACCTCCTCGAGGTGGCGGCCCTGATGGCGCGGACCCGCAGCCCGCTGGCCGCGGTCGTCGACGAGCGCGGCGTGCTGATGGGGGCGATCACCCTAGACCGGCTGCTCACCAGCCTCGCCGTCCTCGGACCCGGCGACCCCGGCGAGTAAGAGGACCCGGGCGGCGGCCCTGACCGCCGCCTTCGGCGTTCCCGAGCACTTTCTTCTGTTGGGAGAGACCTATGTCCTATTTTGTCGATTCGTCATGCCTGAAAACTAGGACTGCGGAAGACGCGGGCCCGCCGGGGTACGCCCGGTGACCGGAATCGTCGCACTCTCCATCTTCACCATCGCCTTCGCGCTCATCGCCAGCGAGAAGGTGAACAAGGTCAAGGTCGTCCTGGTCGCCGCGGGCCTGATGACCGTGCTCGGGATCATCCCCGGCTCCGAGGTCTTCTTCTCCGAGCACGAGGGCATCGACTGGAACGTCATCTTCCTGCTGTTCGGGATGATGATCATCGTTGGGATCATCAAACAGACAGGTCTGTTTGACTTCCTGGCGATCTGGGCGGCGAAGAAGTCGGAAGGCCGCCCGTACAAGCTGATGGTCATGCTCATGGGCCTGACCGCGGTGGCCTCGCCCTTCCTCGACAACGTCACGACCATCATGCTCGTGGCGCCCGTCACCGTCGTCGTCTGTGACCGGCTGCGGATCCCGGCACAGCCCTACCTCATCGCCGAGATCCTCGCCTCGAACATCGGCGGCGCGGCCACCCTGATCGGCGACCCGCCGAACATCATCATCGGCAGCCGCGCGGGCCTGACGTTCAACGACTTCCTCGTGCACATGGCGCCGATCGTCGTCATCATCTTCGTGGTGTTCGTGCTGCTGACCCGGGTGATGTTCCGCAAGTCGTTCGAGTACCACCCCGAGCACGTCGCGGCCGTCATGGCGCTCAACGAGAAGAAGGCGATCACCGACCGGACGCTGCTCGTGCGCAGCCTCGTCGTCCTCGGCGGCGTGATCATCGGGTTCTCGCTGCACTCGGTGTTCCACGTCGAGCCGTCGATCGTCGCGCTCGTCGGCGCGGGCGTGATGCTGCTGGTGTCCAAGACCGACATCAACGACGTGCTCGCCGAGGTCGAGTGGCCGACGCTGGTGTTCTTCATGGGTCTGTTCGCCATGGTCGCCGGCCTCGTCCACACCGGGGTGATCGCCTCGATCGGCGAGTGGATCTCGGCGACGTTCGCCGACGACACGTTCCTGGCGGCGAGCGTCCTGCTGTGGGGCTCGGCGGTCTTCGGGGCGTTCTTCGACAACATCCCGTATGTCGCGACAGTCGCACCGATCGTCGAACAGATGGTCGCCGCGACGCCGGGCGACGGCGAGATGCTGTGGTGGGCGTTCGCGCTCGGCGCCGACTTCGGCGGCAACGGCACAGCGGTCGCCGCGAGCGCCAACGTCGTCGCGATCGGCATCGCCGCGCGCACCGGCCACAAGATCAGCTTCTGGCAGTTCACCAAGTACGGCCTGCTCGTCACGGTTCTGACCACCGCGATGGCCTGGGCGTACGTCTGGCTGCGCTACTTCGTGATGGCGTGATCCGAAGCCCGGCTCTGCTGGGCGGGGCCGGACGGGACTTCGGGTCCCGTCCGGCCCTTTCCTTTTGCCGCCTGAGTCCGCGGGGCTGACGATCGCCATATCCGTCCCGGGGGATACTCCCTCGGATGGAGGCCGTCGGCGCTGCGCTCGCCGCCATGCACTGGGGTGTCGTTCCCGTGCTGGCGGTCCTGGCCGTCCTGCACTACGTCTTCGAGGCGACGGCGCTGCGGTCGGCGGCCGGGCGTCCGCTGCGGCTCGGCCGCACCACGCTCACCCAGTTCACGGCCGCCGCGGCGGCGCGGATCACGCCGGGCGGGCTCGGGGGGATCGCGGTCAACGCGCGGTATCTGACGGTCTGCGGGATTCCGCTGCCCACGGCGGCGACCGCCGTCACCGCCTACACGGCCGGGCTCGTGCTGGGCCGGGTCGTGGTCGTGCTGCTGGTGATCGCGTTGACCGGGGACCTCAAGGCGCTCGACGGCGTCGCCGACCGGGTCGGCGGGTTCGTCGCGGGGCTCGCCGACCCCGGGATGGCGCTGGTCGCGGCGGGGGTCGGCCTCGCCGTCACGGCGCTGGTGTGGACGGGGGTGCGGCGGGCGCGCAGGGGCGGCGGAAGATCGCCGCGTGAGGCGCTCGCGGAGTCGTGGGAGGCGTTGCGCGACCTCGCGCGACGGCCCCGGGACCTGGCCGGGGTGCTGGCCTCGTCCGTGGGGGTCGCGGTGGTGCTCGGCGTCGCGTTCGCGCTCTCGGTGCTCGCGGTGCCCGGCACCGAGACCGACCCCGCGCAGCTCGGGGTGCTGGTCGGGGCGTACTTCGTCGGCAGCGCGGTCGGCTCCGCGGTGCCGGTGCCCGGCGGGGTCGGCACCAGCGAGGCCGCCTTCACCGGGACGCTGATCCTGCTCGGGATCGCGGCGCTGCCCGCGCTCCAGGCGGTCCTGGTGTTCCGGCTGATCACCTACTGGGCTCCTGTGCCGGTCGGGATCGCCGCGTCAAGGGTCGCGCTGGCCAGGCCCTAGACGGGCAGGGCCGTGTTGACCTTGATCCCGGCCTCCGTCAGCGGGCGCAAGGTCTCGGTGTCGGGGCGTTCGACGCCGAGGAAGTCGACCCTCGACAGCTCGCCTCCGAGGTTCGCCAGCAGGGACGACAGCTCGGCCGTCGGCGGGGTTCCGGAGAACGTCAGGGTGCCGAGGTGGGGCAACTGGGCGAGGGCGGCGAGGCGGGAGACGTCAAGGCGGGGCAGGCGTAGGTAGAGCATCCGTACGCCGAGCGGAAGCCAGCCGAGGCCGTCGCCCGAGGCCGCGCCCGACGACCAGCGCACCACGCGCAGGTCGGGATACCTGCCGGTCAGCCGCAGCGATCTGTCGTCGAGGTCCTGGCCCGTCAGCGAGATGACGCGCAGCGGCGCGTCCGGCGGGGCGAAGTCGCCCTGGATCGCGTCGGAGTCCAGCCACAGGTCGAACAGCTCACGCAGGCCCGCGAGCCGCCGCACGCCCGCGTCGGTGAACGTGCCGCGCGCCTTCAGGACCCGCAGCCACTCCATCGCGCCGACCTCGCCGAGCACCGCGTCGTCGGCGTCGGTGAGATCGAGTTCGCGGAACATCCGCTGTCCGCGCAGGCCGCCCATCCAGACGCCGGTGTACGCGAGTTCGGCGTCCGCCGCGAGCTCCACGCTCTGCATCTCCCCCATCCCCTCACCCTAGGTCACCCTCCGGCGGCGCATCCGGAATCCCGGGTGACGACGGGTCGAACTTCTCCACTCGCTCAGGGACGATTCCACCCGAAACCAGGAGATCACAGACCGCCGAGTCTGCCTTCGAGGATGATCAGGAGCTTGGACAGGTTCGCGGCCAGCTCATCGCGGGTTTCCTCGTCAAGGGCCGACAGGACCGACGCCTCGTGGGCGAGCTGGGCGGGGAGGATCTCGTCCGTCAGCGCGCGCCCTTCTTCGGTGAGGGAGAGGTGCGTGACGCGTCTGTCCCGCTCGTCCGTACGGCGGGCTACGAGGCCGCGTCCTTCAAGTGCCCGTACACGCTTGGTCACCGCCGCGCCGGACGCGAACGTCTCCCTCGCGAGGCGGCCCGGGGTGACCTCGTGGTCGACGCGGCGGAGCGCGGTGAGCACGTCGAACTCGGGGCGGGTCAGGCCGAACCCGGCGAGCGGGGTCTCCTCGGCCTGCTGGAGCAGCAGGGCGCAGCGGTTCAGCCTGCCGATCACGGCCATCGGCTCGGGGTCGAGGTCGGGCCTGACCTCGCGCCACTGCCGCATCACCCGCGCGACGACGTCTTCCACATCTCTCCTCATCGGTCACCCGACTGTAGTGCGGCGAGCTCGCGGTGTCCGTCGCGTTCGACGGCCGCGATCCGCTCCTCGGGCAGCCCGGCGCGCCACCACTCGCCGACGGCGATGTCGGCCGCCTCGCGCAGGCCCACGAGGGCGTCGGCGAGTTCGGCCGCGGCGGGCGCGGGCGGGGCGTCGGCGGCCTTCGCGCGGGCCTCCTCGACCCGGTCGAGGGCCCGCTCGGTGCGGCGCGCGGCCCGGTGGTTGGTGATCAGCAGGCAGGCGACGATCCCCGTGACCACGCCGACCACGGTGTCCAGCGCGCGGTCCATGACGAGCCCGGCGCCCGGCTCGCGCGCGGCGAACTCCGTCATGAGCAGGGCCATCGGGGTGACGAACACGGTCCCGAGCCAGTAGTTGCGGGTGATCATCGCCTCGGTAACGAACTGGCAGGCCAAGATCAGCAGGACGAGGGCGACCGCACCCGTCCGGCTTACCGGGAGGAGCAGGGCGAAGACGGCGAGTCCCGCGAAGTTACCCCAGACGCGCTGCACAGCCCGTCGCCAGGACAGGTCGGCGCTCGCCTGGCAGACCGCGGCGGCCGTTACGACGGCCCAGTACGGGTGTCCGACGCCGAGGAGAAGCGAGATCCAGCCGCCGAGCAGGGCCGACACCAGAACGCGCAGCACCACCGGCCACAGGCCCTGGAGCAGCACCGACGGGCTCGCGGCGGCGTGCCGTTCGGCGGCCAGGCCGGCGAGTTCGGCGACCTGGGCGTCGGAAAGCTCGACATCGGGGACGTTCCCGGCGCGGAGCCCGGCGGCGAGGGCGTTGAGGCGGGCGGACTCCGGCGGACGCGACAGCGCCTCCTCGGCCTGGACGAGCAGCCTGTCAAGGCCCGAAGGGCGGGCGGCGAGGACCGCGCGCCATGCGGCGTTGATCGCGGCGGCGGCGCGGTGCCGTGAGGGGGCGTCGGTGATCAGGGCGGCGGCTTCGAGCGCGCTAGCGACGGCTCGCCTTTCCGGCCCGTACGGGCGGACAAGGGCCGGGGCCATGACGACGAGCCAGGCGAACAGCGCGCCGAGCGCCGTCAGGGCGATGTGGCCGGGGACCTGGCCGGGGGTCGCGGGGACGAACGCGCAGGCCGCGCCGATGAACGTCAGGATCACGTTGCCGGGTGGGCCGACCTTCGCGGCCTCGCAGAACAGGCGGTGGGCGGCGGCCATGACGGCGGCCACGGCGACGAGAAGGGCCGCGGAGTCCGTCAGGGCCGAGGCGAGGGAGCCGACGGCGACGGTCGCGGTCATCGCGACGCCGATCCACGCGAGGACCCTGGCGCGTCGCCGGTACGGGAGGGCGTGGGTGTAGAGCGCGCACATCGCGCCCGCTGAGACGTACATGGCGAGGTCGAGGCGGCCCAGGGCGACGAGGACAAGATCGGGCACGCCGAGCGCGATCACCGCGCTGACCGACCTCTTCCACCAGATCTCGTCCACCCGGCCGACCCGGAACACCCCGGTGAGCGACAACCTCGGCCGCAGAACCCCCTGAACCATGACTACAGGCTACAAGTGTTTTACTAGTGAAACACTTGTAGCCCACTGTGCCCTTCGCCACGCCTGTGGGGGCCGGTTCGGTGCGGAAAAGGCGGCGGCGCGTGCTCTTTTACAGAGAGGGAGAAGGAAGCGCCGCCATGGCCGCACCGGGGCCCTGGGGAGGGAGCTGCGGTGAGGGAAGCGAGAGCGCTGTCATTCCTAAGATGGTGAGAAGGAAGCGCCCTCATGGCCTCGCCACGCGGCCCACGCTAGCAGCGCGGGCCCGGGCCGTCATCGGGTTATTCGCGGGGGCCCGGGCGGAGGGCGGGGAGGCTGCGCGCATTCCCTGGCGGAGAACAGAAGGAAGCCTTCCCATGGCCGCGCCGGGCCGTACTCAACAGGGCCCGGAACACGGGCGCTTGAGAGCCCGCGTTCCGGGTCGGATCGCACGATAGCGGTCAGAGCGGGACGAGGTCCGGCAGACTGTCGAGCGCGTACACCGTGGAGCCCTCGGGGAGATGGTCGGGGGCTTGCAGGCCGATGTACGTGACGGGGGTCTCCGGGGTGGTGCCGTCGTCTGGCAGGACGGAGCCTTCCGGGAGAAGGCCGAGCAGATGGCGGAACGTGACGTACTCGCGGTCGACGATCGAGGCGACCAGAAGGCCGGTGCTCACCCGTGTGTTCTCCGCCGTGTTGCCTTCGGACAGGCCCGCGAGGTGGACGTGCAGCCACTTCGCGCGCCAGCCGCCGACGGCGTCACGGACGAAGACCAGCGGGAGCGCGACCTGGCCGGTGCCGCGCAGCTCGGACCGCATCCGGACCGTCGCCGGCTCGAACGGCATCCCGTCCTGCTCGGCCTGCCGCAGCATGAACCCGAAGAAGGACTCGGCGACCTCGGCGAACCCCTCGCCCGAGAAGACGTGCACCTGCGGGACGATCCTGTCGTACCGCGCTTTGGCGAGGTCGATGTCGATGAACTCCGACGCGCCCTCCGGCGCCTCGGTGACGTCGCCGGAGTGGACCGCGCCGTGCTCGGCGAGGTTCGAGTACGACACCCAGTCGGGCTCGTCCCATCCGTCGTCGCCGTCGGCGAACAGCAGGACAGAGAGGTCGTAGTCGGTTGTTTGCTCGCGCTCCTTCCAGTACGTGAAGAATCTGAGCAGACCGGTGGATACCGGCGTCACCGAGCCGCGCGGCAGAATCCCGAAGCCCGTCGGGGCGGCCTTCCCGCTCAGCGGGAGCGCTACGTCGAGGATGTCGGGATCGACCAGGATGGGCCCTTTGAGGGTGAGGCGGGCGCGGACCTCGGCGTCGAGGATTTCGCAGACGTGGGAGATCGTTTCGGGCGAGAGCGGGGGGCGCGCGTCGGGCGTCACGTGCGCGCCGCCCTTACGGTTGACGAACACACGGCGCTTCTCGCCCGGAATCTCCCGGTTCATCAGGTGTTCCCGGATGCCGAGCAGGACACGTCCTGAGACGTGGGGCGCGGTCTCGGCGACTGCCTTGACGACGGCGTCACGCAGGCCGGTATCGCCCTCGGCGGTGCGGAGCAGGCGGTCAAGGGCGCGGAACAGCATGCCGGGGGCGGTCCGTAGGACGGCGAGCGTGCGCGGCACGTCACCGTCGGCGAAGGCGGCCTCGACCCTGCTGGCGAGGGAAGGAGCGCGCTTGTCTTGGCGGGCCACGGCGAACACGTCCTGCGCGTGCGGCCACTGCGGGAACTCGTGCGGGTGCAGGCGCTCCCCGAGGCGCTTCCACTGCTCGCGGCGCGCGTTCACGTCGGCGAGCTTGCCGGGGGCGTCACGGACGATCGCGTCGAGGGCGGCGAGGAGCTTGCGACGTGTGCCGCGCGGAAGCGAACGGAACCTGGTCGGCGTCTCGAGCGTGACGTCGCCGTCGGAGAGGGCGCAGGCGAGGCGCAGCACGTCGGTGACGGTGTCGGCGAGCAGCGGCAGCCCCTCGCTCAGGCGCACCCGGTTGACGACCGCGCGGTTCTCCCGCACGGGGATCTCCTCCGGCTGCGGCCCCTGCGCACAGTGGGCGGCGAGGAAAGCCAGGTCGCGCAGGTCGTCCTCGTTCAACGGCACGGCACTGCCCGCGAGAGCGAAGTACAGCTCACGCGCTTCGGTACGGGCGTCTCCGCCGAGATGCAGGACGGTGACGCGGTCGTCCGCCGAAGGCAGGAACTCCGCGTGGGCCGCTACCAACTCGGCGTACGTGTGCTGGTAGCGGCCGTACTTGGGCAGCGCCAGGAGGTTGATGCCCTCGGCGCTCGTGAACTCCTCGACAGGCAGCACCTTGAGGGCGTCGAGCACGCAGTCGACCCAGAACTCGACGGTGTCCGGCACGCCGTCCGGGAAGTCACGAAAGTAGGCGTTGTGCGCGACGTGGTCGCCGACCTCGCGCCGGACGACGTCGAGCACGGACGCGGCGAGATCGGTGACGACCTCGTCGGCGAGGCCGCCGAACGCGTCGAGGGCGTCCTTCGACAGCTTGAACCCGGCGGACATCAGCACCGCGTCGAACCGTCGCGCCGCCGCGCGCCCGTCGCCGCCTGGCCCGTCGGGCACCAGCACCTTCCGCCGCCTCCGCAGCACAAGTTCCGCGACCACATGATCGTGACTCATGCCCCGATCGTGGCATCCCCCTTTGACCCCCGTCTCCTGATTTATCCGGCGACGCTCGGGCTTTTCGGCTGTGGATAACTTTCTCGGCCGGGTCGTGATCCGGTTTAAAGTCGCGGTGAGGAGAGGGGGCGGTGATGGCGATGTGGACGCCGGAGCGCGAGATCGGGGTCGAGCAGGTGCGGCGGCTGTTGCGGGGCAGGTTTCCCGAGGTCGAGGCGCGCAGCGTCGAGTTCCTGAACGCGGGATGGGACAACGCTGTGTTCCTTGTCGACGGGGTGTGGGCGTTCCGCTTTCCGCACCGCAAAATCGCGCTCGACCTGCTGCGCAAGGAGATGACCGTCCTTCCGGCTCTTGCCGGGAAGCTGCCCCTGCCCATCCCCTCTCCACGTTTCGTCGGCGAGGACGACGGCGACCCGCCCTGGCCGTTCGTCGGCGGCCCGTTCCTGCCCGGCCGCGAGCTCGCCCTGGCGAACCTCAGCCCTGAGGCCCGTATACGCGCCGCCGAAGCCCTCGGCGGATTCCTCGCCGTCCTGCACTCCCTGACCCCGCCCCCTGGCCTCCCCCACGACCCGATGCTGCGCGCCGACCCCGTCGCCCGTGCCCGCATGGCCCGCGAAACCCTCGCCGACCTGGAACGCCGCGGCCTCCACACCCCCGACCCCGACGTCACCGCCCTCCTGGACTCCGCCCACGACCCCGGCCCCCAGACCCGCGTCCTCGTCCACGGCGACCTCCACCTCCGCCACCTCCTCGTCACCGACGACGGCGCCCCCACCGGCGTCATCGACTGGGGCGACACCTGCACCGCCGACCCCTCGGTGGACCTCTCCTTCGCCTACGCCGCCTTCGAAGGCCCCTCCCGCGCCGCCTTCTTCACCGCCTACGGCCCCCCGACCCCCGCCCAGGACCACCGCGCCCGCATCCTCGCCCTCTCCCTCACCACCATGCTCATAGCCTCAGCCCCCACCCCCGCCCACCGCAAAGAACCCCAAGCCGCCCTCCCCCGCACAGCCCGCTTACCCCCACCCTTCAGCCGCAAGCCCCCTCAACTCCCGCACCAGCCGCCGATGCTGCCCCCCTCCCGACGCATCCCCCTGAACCTCCGCAAGCATTCCATCCGCCGCCCGAACAGCCGCAACAATCGCGTCAACCAACACCCCAACCCGCCCCTCCGGATCAGTGAACTCCGCACATCCCTCCTCCGCACAGAACACCCCCCACCAGTCCAGAAGCGCATCCAACGCCGCAACCCGCCCCTCCCCCTCCCCTTTCTCCACAACCTCCAAGAACACCCCCACAGCAGGCACCGCCGCACAGCACAACGTCCCCGCATGGTCATTACTCACTGCATGCCGCAACGCCACAACCGCCCCCTCCACCTCCCCCGCACTCCCCGCCTCCCCCAACCTCCGCACCACCCCCACAACCTCCTCCCCCCGACACCACCCAACCCCACCCCACCACCCACCCCCAAACACCCCGAACCCCTTCCCTCGTCCACCTCAAGCCCACCGGCCGTCACATGTACTCGGAGCGTAGTAGGTTCCGGGCCATCACCTCGGACTGGACAGTCTCCATCAGCGCCCGCAACGGGAATCCCGCATGGTCATGCTCAGCCATGACCATGCACTGCGCGCTCCTGTAGCGGACAGCGGGGTTCTCGTGGGCGAGCAGATCGTCAATCCAGTCTTTGCCTCGCAGCGCCACCACAGCACTCGGGTCGCGCAGGTACAGAGCGACCATGGCGTATGCCAGGTCGCCTTGGACGACCGGGTCGCCCTCCTCCGAAAACGCTTCCGCGAAGTACACAAAATCCTCAGACGGGTTCAGTGACGAGTCCGCGAGCGCAGTCAGCGCGATACCTCTCACTTCAGTCGAAGCGCTTCGCGTATGCGACAGAAGAATGGGCCTACCGCGCAGTATCTCGGTTCGCACGAGGTATTTAAGTTCACCTTCGACGGCGTCGATAACCCCTGGAACGCAGACCATCGTGTCGATAAGCTGTATGACGTACTGCGCCCAGTGAAAATCAGCAGAACCAAGCATCTGATAAAGAAGAGGAATTACCTGAACGGCCGCCGGTTCAACGGTGACCGAGCCGTAGCAGACGATCTCGTGAAGGCCGTACACGGCCTCTGCCGCCGCAGTTGAGGTCGGCGCGCTCCCAAGCTCACCGAGCAGGCGGGGAATCTCAAGGACCGCCGCGTCCCCATGAGCCAGGGACCGCCAGTCAACGTGGTCATACACAAGACAATGGAACCACAGCCGCCGACTCCCGAATCTACGAGACCGCGTCGATTGTCCGGTTCAGGGAAGTTGCGTAGTGCGCTTGTGGAGGGTGTTGCTCGGTGGGCGGGGTCGGGGGGTTTGGGGTGGAAAGGGGTGGGCCCGGCGACTGGGGGTCGGCCGGGCCCGGGGTGGGGTGGGTGGGGTTAGTGGGGGGTGGCTTTTTCGGCGCCTAGGCCGGTTAGGGAGCGGACTTCCATTTCGGCGTATTTGGATTCGCGGTGTTCTTTGCTGAGGATGGTGCCCAGGTAGCCGAAGAGGAAGCCCAGGGGGATGGAGACCAGGCCCGGGTTCTCCAGGGGGAACCAGGAGAAGTCCACGGAGGCGGGGAAGAGGGAGAGGCTCTTGCCGGAGGCGTCTACGCCCTTGCCGGAGACGACCGGGGAGAAGAAGACCAGGAGGACGGCGGAGCCCAGGCCGCCGTAGATTGCGGCGACAGCGCCCGCGGTGTTGAAGCGCTTCCAGAAGAGGCTGTAGATGATGGCCGGGAGGTTGCCGGAGGCCGCCACCGCGAAGGCAAGGGCGACGAGGAAGGCGACGTTCAGGCGTTGGGCGAAGATGCCGAGGACGATGGCGACCGCGCCGATGACGAACGCGGAGATCTTCGCGACGCGGACTTCCTCGCGCTCGGTGACGTCGCCCTTGCGGATGACGTGGGCGTACAGGTCGTGCGCGACCGACGAGGAGGACGCCAGGGTCAGGCCCGCGACGACCGCGAGGATCGTGGCGAACGCGACGGCAGCGATGAACGCCAGCAGGATCGTCCCGCCGACGCTGCCGAAGATGATCTCGCCGATCCGTTCCGCGAGCAGTGGCGCGGCGGTGTTGCCCGCCGCGTTCGACTCGGCGATCTTCTTCGACCCGACGAGTGCCGCCGCGCCGAAGCCGAGGATGAGGGTGAGCAGGTAGAAGACGCCGATGATGCCGATGCCCCACAGGACCGACTTGCGGGCGTCGCGCGCGGTCGGGACCGTGTAGAAGCGGATGAGGATGTGCGGCAGGCCGGCGGTGCCGAGGACGAGGGCGAGGCCGAGGCTGATGAGGTCGAGCTTGCCCGCGACGCCCTGGGCGTCGGTGCCGTACTTGAGGCCGGGCTCGAGGAACGCGTCGCCCTTGCCGCTCTGCGCGGCGGCGTCACCGAGCAGGTTGGAGACGTTGAAGCCGTACTTGCCGAGCACGAGCAGCGTGATGAGGGTCGCGCCGCCCATGAGCAGCACGGCCTTGACGATCTGCACCCATGTGGTGCCCTTCATCCCGCCGACGACCACGTAGACGATCATCAGGATGCCGACGCCGACGATGGTGAGCGCCTTGGCCGCCTCGCTGGTGAGCCCGAACAGCAGCGCGACGAGCGCGCCCGCACCGACCATCTGGGCGAGCAGGTAGAAGATCGACACGACGATCGTCGAGACTCCGGCGGCCGTGCGCACAGGCGTCGGACGCATCCGGAACGCCAGCACGTCGGCCATCGTGTATTTGCCGGAGTTGCGCATCAGCTCGGCCACCAGCAGCAGCGCGACGAGCCACGCGACGAGGAAGCCGATCGAGTACAGGAATCCGTCGTAGCCGGACAGCGCGATGATGCCGGCGATGCCGAGGAACGAGGCGGCGGACATGTAGTCGCCGCCGATCGCCAGGCCGTTCTGCGCGGCGGAGAAGGAGCGGCCGCCCGCGTAGAAGTCGGCGGCGTCCTTGGTCTGCCGTGACGCCCTGATCGTCAGGACGAGGGTCGCGCCGACGAACAGCAGGAACAGCAGGATCGCGAGGGTCTGGTGGCTCATTCCCCGACCTCCTCGCGGATCTTGGCGGCGATCGGGTCGAGTTTGGCTCCCGCATAGCGCGCATAGAAGTACGCGATAGCGAACGTGGAGACGAACTGGAGGAGCCCGAACACCAGCGCGACGTTGATGTTGCCGAGGAGCTGGATCGCCATGAAGTCGCGGGCGAAGCCTGACATCACCACATAGAGCAGATACCAGGCGAGGAACGCGACGGTCAGCGGGAACACGAAGGAGCGGAACTTGTGCCTCAGCTCGACGAAGTCCGGGGTGGACCGGACCTCCTCGTAGACGCTGAGGCCCTCGGGAGCCGTGCTCATGCGGGACCTCCTTACGGATGTGATGGGGGTCACTGTGGGGTGGACGCGCACACAACGTAAGTCCGGCGAAGGTCCCCGTGCAGAGGTGTATCGGCGAGCCGCTCCCCGGCTGCGGCAGTTCTTGATCGGCTGCGGTGAACGGTCGCTCTGACGCGGTGAACGGGTCGGCCTCGCCGTCAGATACGCCGGGGACGCCAGTCGCCGCGATCAAGCTCCACGCCTTCGGGGGTGTGGAGGCGGACCATCGTCCGCGCGGTGTTCGGCGGGCGCTTGGTGCGCCGGGAGACCGCGACCATCACCAGGAACGTCAGCGGGACGGTCCACGCGCCGGGCTGGGCGACCCAGCTGTGCGCGCGCTCAGTCGCGACGGTCCACACGACGGCCCCGCCCGCGAGGACGCCGCCCGTCACCAGACCCGCGAGCGCGCCCGCCGCGGTGAGGCCGCGCCACCAGATGCCGAGCACGAGCAGCGGGCAGAACGTCGACGCCGACAGCGCGAACGCCAGGCCGACCATCGTCGCGACCGGCAGCGACGACGGGAGCACCAGCGAGAGCACCAGCGGCACCCCGATCGCCACGACGGTCGCGGCCCGGAAGGACCGGACGCCGCCGCGCAGGAGGTCCTGGCCGATGACGCCGGCGACGGACACCGTCAGGCCCGAGGACGTCGAAAGGAACGCGGCGAACGCGCCGGCGACGAGGAGCGCCCCGAGCGCGTCGCCGAGGGTGCCGCCGACGATCCGCGCGGGCAGTTCCAGCACGACGGTGTCGGTGTCAGGCGAGCCGCCTTCGACGAGGTCGGCGGCGTAGATCTTGCCGAGCGCGCCGTAGGCGGCGGGCAGGAGGTAGAACAGGCCGAGCAGGGCGAGGACGAACGAGGTCGTGCGGCGCGCGGCCGCGCCGTCGGGGTTGGTGTAGAAGCGGACGAGGACGTGCGGCAGGCCCATGGTGCCGAGGAACGTCGCGAGGATCAGGGAGTACGTCGAGTAGAGGCGGTCGTCGCCCACGTCGGGGAGCAGCCAGGACGTGTCGGATATGCCGGGCGAGCCGTCGCCGCGCCAGGCCATCGCGAGGAAGACGAGCGGGACGCCGAGCGCCGTCAGCTTCAGCCAGTACTGCAGCGCCTGAACCAGGGTGATACTGCGCATTCCACCCGCGACGACCCCGAGGATCACCACCGCCGCCACGAGCAGGCCGCCCGCCCACTGCGGCCCCCCGGTGACCGACGCCAGCACCCGTCCCGCCGCCTGGAGCTGCGGCAGCAGGTAGAGCCAGCCGATCAGGACCACGAGCAGGCTCGCCGCGCGCCGGACCGCCATCGACTCAAGGCGCGCCTCGGCGAAGTCCGGCAGGGTGTACGCGCCCGAGCGGCGCAGCGGCGCGGCGACCAGCACCAGCAGGACGAGGTAGCCGCCGGTCCACCCGACCGGCAGCCACAGCATGTCGACGCCCCCGGCCAGCACCAGCCCCGCGATCCCGAGGAACGACGCCGCCGAGACGTACTCGCCGCCGATCGCCGACGCGTTCGCCAGCGGCGACACCCCGCGCGAGGCGACGTAGAAGTCCGAGGTGGTCCGCGACAGCCGCAGCCCGTAGAACCCGGCGAGCAGGGTCGCCAGGGCGACCGCGATCACCGCGGCGAGGTTCACCGGCTCACCTGCGCTGCACCATCTCGGCGAAGTCCCGCTCGGCCGCCTCGGCCTGCCGCCGGTACCACCAGCCGAGCCCGGCGAACAGCGGGTAGACGGCCACCGCGAGCAGCAGCCAGGGCAGCGGGACGCCCAGGACCTGCGCCTCCCGCGCGGGGCGCACCAGCGCGAACGCCAACGGCAGCCCTCCAATGAGCGTCACGAGGATCACGCACACCGACAGTGAAAGCTTGAGCTGCGACCGTATCAGCGCGTCCATGTAGACCTCGCCCAGTCGCGTCTGCTCGTCGATCTCGCGCGTGCGCGGACCCGGCAGCCGTCTGCGCGGCGCGGCCGCGCGGGGGCTCGTCACCGTCACCCGGCGCGCGGTCATGGCCGTGGCCTGCGCAGCAGGAGGTCGCGCAGCTGCCGGGTGTGGCGGCGGCTCACCGGCAGCTCGGTCCCCGCGACGACGACCGTGCAGCGCCCGGCGTCCAGGCGCAGCTCGGAGATGTGCGGGACGGCGACGAGATGGCTCCGGTGGATGCGGACGAGCGCGGGCCAGCGCTCCTCGAGCGCGGTCAGCGGGATCCGCACGAGGTGCGCGCCGGACGCGGTGTGCAGCTTGGCGTAGTCGCCGCGCGCCTCCACGTAGTGCACCTCCGACGGGTGGACGAACCGGGTCACCCCGGACAGTTCGACGGGGAGGGGTTCGGGTTCCGGCGGCGCGGGGGCGGCGTCGTCGGTGCCCTCGGTGATCCGTCTGACGGTCTCGGCTAGCCGCTCGGGCCTGACGGGCTTCAGGAGGTAGTCGGCGGCCTGGATCTCGAACGCCTGGACCGCGTGCTCCTCGTGCGCGGTGACGTAGACGAGCCGCGGCGGGCAGGCGAACTGGGCAAGGAGGCGGCCAAGGACGATTCCATCGAGACCCGGCATTCTGACGTCGAGGAAGACGGCGTCGTAAGGGCGTTCGGCGGCTAGCGCGCGGTCGAGGGCGCGTAGGGCGGCGGCTCCGTCACGTGCGCCGTCGACGTCGGCGACGCGGGGGTCGGAGCGCAGCAGGAACACAAGATCGTCCAGGGCGGGGAGTTCGTCGTCCACGGCTAGCACGCGCATCTCCAAAGGGTGACGACCATCACAAAGGATGTCAAAGGTCGTTTTCCTCGATAGTTGCTCTTTTCGGTCCTTTCGGTCAGCGGGCGGTCACTCCCGGGTGGTACTTCGGGACCCTTAGCGTGATCTTGACGCCTGCGCCTTCTGCGGTCTCTACGACCAGGCCGTACGCGTCGCCGTAGACCTGGCGTAGGCGGGTGTCCACGTTGGCCAGGCCCATGCCGGTCCCGGGGCCGCCCTCCCCCGCGAGGACCTTGCGCATCTCGTCGGGGGCCATGCCGACGCCGTCGTCCTCGACGATCAGCCGGCACTCCGCGCCGGCGTCCTCGGCGAGGAGGGTGATCCGGCCGGGTCCTGGCCTGCCTTCGAGGCCGTGTCGGACCGCGTTCTCGACCAGCGGTTGGAGGCACAGGAACGGGACGGCGACGGGCAGCACTTCTGGCGCGATCCGCAGCGTCACGCGGAGGCGCTCCTCGCCGAACCGCGCGCGGGCGAGCATGAGGAACCTGTCGATGTTGCGGAGCTCCTCGGCGAGGGTCGTGAACTCGCCGTGGCGGCGGAAGGAGTACCGGGTGAAGTCGGCGAATTCCAGGAGGAGTTCCCTGGCCTGCTCGGGGTCGGTCCTGACGAAGGAGGCGATCGTGGTGAGGGCGTTGTAGATGAAGTGGGGGGAGATCTGCGCGCGCAACGCCCTGACCTCGGCCTCCACCAGGAGTTCCCGTGAGCGGTCCAGCTCGGCGAGTTCGAGGTGGGTGCCGACCCAGCGGCCCACCTCCTCGGTCGCCCTGACCAGGCCCGCCGACGCCTGTGCGCCGAAGGCGACGAGGGTCCCGGCCACTCCCGTGCCCGTCGCGAGGGGCACCACGACCGCCGCGCCGCCCGGGAGTTCGACGACCCGGGCCCGGCCCGTCTCCAGGGAGTGGGCGGCGAGGTCCATGACGCCGTCGCGCGGGCCCGTCAGGACCTCTTCGCGGTCGGTGATCGACAGATCGTCGGCCCCGAGGAGTTCCTTCAGGTGGCGGGCCGCCTTCTCCGCGCCCGTGGCGGTCAGGCCCCTGCGCAGGGCGGGGGCGGCGAGGGAGACCTTGTGCAGGGTCTCGAAGGCAGCCCGCTCGGCGGGGCCGCCGAGATCACGGCGGCTCAGCCTGACCAGCAGCGCGAGGGCCGCGGCGAACGCGACGGCGAAGAACAGGAGGGCGGCTTCCACCCGAGCAAGGTAACCGCACGACGCCGATAATCTGGGCGGCATGACCGAAGTGCCTCCGTGCTGCGCCGCCTCCCGCCCGACCCCGGTCAGCCTGTCGTTGACGACCCCGCCCGCCTCTGCCCCTGGCGACGCGGCGGCTCCCGGGGCGGGCGCGTCGCGGGCGGGGAGTCCGCCGAAGGGCATGATCGCGCTGCCCGGCGGGACCTTCCGGATGGGCAACGAAGACGAGAACGCCAACCCGCTCGACGGCGAGGGACCCGTCAGGGAGGTCGAGGTCGGGCCGTTCCGGATCGACCCGACGACGGTCACGAACGCGCAGTTCGCCAGGTTCGTCAAGGAGACCGGATATGTGACGGAGGCGGAGAAGTTCGGATGGTCGTTCGTGTTCTACGGCCTGCTGCCCCCCGGCGTCGCCGCGCGCACCCCGGCACCGGAGGGGACCCCGTGGTGGCGGGCGATCGAGGGCGCGACCTGGCGGACCCCCGAGGGTGAGGGCTCCGACGTCAGCCGCCGCCAGAAGCACCCGGTGATCCACGTCTCGTGGAACGACGCGGCCGCCTACGCCGCCTGGGCCGGCAAACGCCTCCCCACCGAGATCGAGTGGGAGTACGCCGCCCGAGGCGGCCTCGACCAGGCCACCTTCCCCTGGGGAAACGAGCTCTACCCGCGCGGCCAGCGCCGCGCCAACATCTGGGAGGGCGACTTCCCCACCCACCACACCGGCACCATCGGCCCCGTCCCCGCCGACTCCTTCCGCCCCAACGCCTACGGCCTCCACAACACCGTCGGCAACGTCTGGGAATGGACCGCCGACTGGTTCGACCCCGCCCAAGACCGCCGCGCCATGCGCGGCGGCTCCTACCTCTGCCACGACTCCTACTGCAACCGCTACCGCGTAGCCGCCCGCACCGCCAACACCCCCGACTCCAGCACCGCCAACATCGGCTTCCGCTGCGCGTATTGAATGGTCGCGGCTCCGCCGCTCCGGTGATTGGGCGCCTGGAAGCCGCCGTCTTCCCTCCGCCTTGCTCGCCTGGCGGCTCACAAGGCTCCGGTCCAGACGACGGCGCGCCCAATCACTCTGGGGCCTTCCACCCAACGTCCGTGGCCCCGGCCGAGCTGGAACCCCCGCACAGCCTTAGGTTTCGAGGGCGTGGCCCCGGCTGGGCTGGAACCCTCGCACAGCCTTAGCTTTTGGGGGCGTGGCCCCGGCTGGGCTGGAGCTTGTGACGGGGATGGGCCTCCACTGCGCGGGCGGTTGTCAGGCCCTTGAGGTTGGTGGCGGCTGGTGCGTTCGGGGCGGGGTCGGCGCTCCGGTCAGGAGGGTTGTTGTGGCGGTTGTGGCGTCTGGGATTTGGGTGGTTGGTGCCAGGGGGTGGCCCCAGGTTGTGAAGAACCAGGGGTGGTCGGGGTCTTCCTGGTGGGGGCGGATGATCACTGTGGCGGACGGGTGGGTGGAGCCGCATGGCCAGGAGCCGGGGCGGGTTGTGTGGCAGCCGGGGGCGTTCGTGTTCTCCACGCGCAGGCCGGTGCTGGTCATCGAAGCGCGGAGCGCGTGGACGCGAAGCATCGTGCCGAGTGCTTCCAGGAACGGCCTGTGGGCCGGGGTGATGGGAGAGTGGCCGGTTTGAGGTGGTTCGGGCGTCATGTGCGAGCGCTCCGGAGGGCTGCCTTGATCGTGATGAGGGCGTCGGTCGGGTTGGTCGCCTCGCACAACCACATGCCGCCGAGGGTGAACCACAGGTTCGCGGCGTCGTCGGGGCGGGGCAGGCACTCGACTTCCACCGCTCGGGCCTCGTCATCCGCGGTGAACCTCGCTCGGCTGCCGTCCGCCTCCGCCGCGAGCCGGTGACCCGACGCCAACAGGACAAGGGTCGTGATGCGGGACGAGATCTGTGCGCTGACCGCTGCCCCCTCGGGACTGCCGAACGCGTCCGCTCGTGTCATGGCCTCGTGGGTCATCGGGTCGTCGTCTCCTCGGGTGTCCTGGTCCGCGGGGTCGTCCGGCCGACGCGGACGCCGGGCGGGCGGTTGTGTTCAGGTGAGCGTCGCGTGAGCGGGCGGGACGCCGGTACCTCCTCAAAACCACACTCAGGGACGTCTTGTGCGGGACAGAATGTCTTTGGAGAAGTCCTGCGGGTCCTGGAGAAGACGCATGCCGAACGAACGACTCAGAACAGTCATGACGGCAGGTGGATGGACATATGCCACGCTTGCGGAAGCGGCGGACGTTGATCCGAAATCCGTGGAACGGTGGGTGAACCGCGACCGGACGCCGCACCGGGCGACGGCCATGCGGGTGGCCGAACGGCTCGGCGAGGATGTGTTCGCCTTGTGGCCGAGTTTGCGGCAGGGGCGGGCGGCTCGCGCCGTCAGTGCTGATCTGGTGGCCCTGCACGAACAGCGTGCCGATGTCCCGGTCTCGGCATTCGTGGATCTGCTCAAGCAGGCGACTGAGCGTATAGACGTGCTCGTCTATGCTGCGGTTTTCCTGCATGAGGCGTACCCGCGGCTGAATGATCTGCTGCGTGAACGCGCGGCGGAAGGGGCGGCCGTGTGGATCGCGGTCGGGGACGCGGACAGTTCGAACGTTCAGCAGCGGGGCCGGGAGGAGAGGTTCGGGGAGGGCATTGAGTCGCGTTGTCGTGTCGCGGCGATGCACTATCGGCAGCTTGTCGGGACCCCGGGAATCGAGGTGCGGACGCACGGGACAACTCTCTACAACTCGATCTACCGTGCCGACGGGCAGATGTTCGTGAACGCCCACGTGTGGGGGGCGAACGCCTATGCCGCACCCGTGTGGCACCTACGGCGCAGCGGCGACGGTGGGATGTTCGATACCTATGCCGCGAGCTTTGATGCGGTCTGGGGTACTGGTGTTTCCGTGGGAGGGGTTTAGAGGATGGGTCGGGTTGAGTATTTTGATGATCCTGATGCACCGCGGCCGAATAGTTTTGTTGTCGCGGCTTCTGCGGTTGTTACGGACGAGGGAGGGAGGATTCTGCTTCAGCGGCGGACGGATAATGGGTTGTATGCGCTGCCCGGGGGTGTGATGGATTTTGGGGAGTCGCTTCCGGGGGCGGCGGTCCGGGAGGTTCGGGAGGAGACTGGGCTTGATGTTGAGATCACGGGTCTGGTGGGGACGTACACGGATCCTCGGCATATTATTGCTTATAGTGACGGGGAGGTGCGGCAGCAGTTCAATGTGTGCTTTATCGCTCGGGTTGTCGGTGGAGATCTTCGCATTTCCGGGGAGTCTACCGAGCTTTGTTTTGTGGCGACCGAGGAGATCGATGCGCTGCCCATGCACCATACACAGCGGATGAGGATTAAGCATTTTGTGGAGCGGCGGGGTGGGCCGTATCTTGGGTGAGGGTGGTGGTTTTTGGAAGGGGCGCGTGTGGTGAGTGGAGAGGCCGACGGGGGTGTGTGTTGTGGAAGAGGGGGCAGGTCGGGTGGGGGCGTTGTGTGCGGAGCCTGTGGGTGGGTGGAGGGTGGTTGACGTGGCGAAGGCTACGGAGGGGGCTTTGGAGGCGGCTCTGCGGATGGTGGAGGAGATGCCGCAGTCCGCGGGGGCCTGGGTGGATCACTGGCATCGGGAGGATGGCGGCTCTGAGGTGGATCCGTTGCGGCTTGTGCTCAATGTGCGGTTCACCGGGGATCTTGAGGTGAATGAGCGACGGGTGCGGGAGGTTTGGGGCGGGGCGCTTTGTGTGTCGGCTGCGCGTTACACCATGACGGAGCTCATTGAGGTGACCGAGCGGGTGATCAAGGAGTTTCCGCAGGTTCGGTCGTCGTGGCCGGACGTTGTGGCGAACCGGGTCGGGGTCCTTGTGTTCGTGGCGACGCCGGAGTTCCAGGCGGAGCTTGACGCGCGGTATGGGGTGGGGATGGTGCGGGCCACGGGGGAGGCTCGGCCGGTCGACTGACGGGCGGGTGGGGTTAGGGGGTGGGGATGGTTTGGGCTTGGGGGAGGCCCGGGCGGTTAGGGGGTGGGGTGGGGCCAGGATTGGGACCAGTTGCGGCCCTCGGCGTCTATGAAGGAGTTGGGTGGGGCGGGGATGTTGTGGGCGCGGAGCCAGGTGCCGGGGGCGGGCTGCGAAGGGCGGGGGTGGCCGGAGGAGGGCATGAGTTGCGGGGGGATGGGGGCGGGGGGCGGGTCGTAGTAGGGCTCCAGGGATTGGGCGGCAAGGTCTTTTTCCTCGGCCATGCCGATGGGGCCCTCGCGGCGGGCGTTGAAGAACTGGTTGACGGCGGGGTCGCGGCTGGTGAGGATCATTTCGCGGTGGCCGAAGGCGACGAGGCCGCGGCGGAAGAGGAGGCCCATGTTGTCGGGAAGGACGCGGGCGGTGCCGATGTCATGGGTGACGATGAGGATCGTCGCGCCGGTTTCGTAGTTGATGTCCACGAACAACTGGCTGAGGTAGGCGGTGCGGACGGGGTCAAGGCCGGAGTCCGGTTCGTCGGCGAGGATGATCTCGGGGTCGAGGACCAGGGCCCGGGCCAGGCCGGCGCGTTTGCGCATGCCGCCGGAGATCTCGCCGGGGAGTTTGTTCTCCGCGCCCGTCAGGCCGACGAGCTCCATTTTCTCCATGGTCTTGGCACGGATCTTCGACTCGGGGAGCTTGGTGTGTTCGCGCAGCGGGAAGGCGACGTTGTCGAAGACCGTCATGGAGCCGAAGAGCGCGCCGTCCTGGAAGAGGACGCCGAAACGGCGGCGCATTTCGTAGAGGCGGCGTTCGCGCAGTTCCGGGACGTCCTGGCCGTCCACCCAGACGTGGCCGCGGTCGGGGCGGAGCAGGCCGATGAGGTTCTTGAGGAAGACCGACTTGCCCGTGCCCGACGGGCCCAGCAGGGCCGAGATCTGGCCCGCGGGGACGGTGAAGGACACGTCCTCCCAGATGACCTGGCGGCCGAACGACTTGCGCAGGCCCTCCACCCGGATCTCGACGCCCATGGCGGCACTCCAAGCCCGGGGCCGGGCGGCGGAACGTCACCCGCCGTCTGGGACGGCCCCGCTGACCGGAACGTACGCCGTAACAAAAGCCCTGAGAGGGCCCAAAACCCCAGAAACCTCAGGCAGCGGGGATGCCGAGCGCCTTGTGGATCTCCGCGAGCACGTCGGGCAGCTCGTCGTTGAGGTAGAAGTGCCCGCCCGGGAACGCCCTGACCTCGCTCGACGCGCTCGTCACGTCCGCCCAGCGGTGTATCTCCTCCACCGAGACATGCGGGTCGGCCTCGCCGGTGAGCGCGGTGATCGGCGTGGCCAGCTTCGGCGCTGAGGCGTCGCGCTGGTAGCGCTCGATCGCCCGGAAGTCCGCCCGCACATAGGGCAGGACGAGTTCGCGCAGCTCAGGGTCGGCGAGCGCCGCCGCGTCGGTGCCGCCGAGCTCCGTCAGCTCCGCGACGACCCCGTCGTCGTCCCTCTCGGACACCTTGTCCTCGGCGTCACGCCGCCGGTGTACCGGCCGGGAGGCGGAGGCGAAGAAGTGGACGGGAGGCGTGCCCTTGGCTTGGAGGATCAACGCGGTCTCGTAAGCGATGAGCGCGCCCATGCTGTGCCCGAACAGCGCGAGGGGCCGGTCGGTGAGCGGGCCGAGCGCCGCGGCGACGAGCCTGGCGGCCTGCTTGAGGTCGGTCATGAGCGGGTCGCGCATCCGGTCGGCGCGGCCGGGGTACTGCACGGCGTGCACCTCGAGGGCGGGGCTGACGGCCTTGCCCCAGGCCCGGTAGGCGACGGCGGAGCCGCCGGCGTGCGGGAAGCAGACGAGTCGTGTCGTCGCCCAGGGCCGGGGGTCGGGGCAGCGCAGCCAGCTCACCGTGGGGTCTCCTGTCAGTCGGTCGGGCCGGGCGCGGGGTCGCGGGGGTCGCCCGGCAGGGGCCAGGGGGCCAGCCGGGGGTCGGGCACGGTCTTCACCCCGGTCTCCTCCCGCGCGACGGAGAAGCCGCGCCGCAGGTAGTTGGCCTTGGCGGTCGGATGATCGAGCGTACTCGTGCGGAGCCAGACGCGGCGCGTCGGCCCCAGCCCGTCGCCCCACAGGCGGCCGCGCTGCCAGGCCCTGCGGACGCACTGTTCGACGAGGTAGCCGCCGAACCCCCGCCCGACGAAGGCCGGGACGAGTCCGACAAGGTGCACCTCGGTGTCCCCGTCCGGCTGCGCTTCAAGCTCGAAGTACCCCGCGACGGTCCCCTCGGCCAGCGCGAGCCATGTCGCGAGTTCCGGACGATCCACCCATTTCGCCCAGTCGCCATGGGTCCAGGAGAAGCGGTCGGTCCAGCAGACGCGTGCGCCGACGGCCGCGTACATCGCCCGGTTGAAGTCGGGCGAAGGCACGCACGCGAGGCTGAACGACATCTCCCCCGACGGGAGCGGGCCGGGCCGGAGGGCTGCGGGGTCGCGCATCTCCATCGCCCACTCGGTGACGGTGATCTCCCTCGGTTCCCCGAAGGCCGCCAAGATCAGGAGTCCATGGCCTGGGCGAGACCGCGCGGCCGCATGTCCGTCCAGTGCTCGGAGATGTAGTCGAGGCAGTTCTGGCGGGTGTCCTCGGTCTTCTCGACGGTCCAGCCCGCGGGGACCTCGGCGAACGTGGGCCACAGCGAGTACTGGCCTTCGCCGTTCACCAGGACGAGGTAGGTCGCGTCGTCGTTCTCGAACGGGTTCGTGGCCATGTCAGGGGGTCCTTCCGGTCAAGGGTGGATTGCGAGGATAGTCGTTACTTCCGGCGCCGGTCCGCGAGGACCGCGGTGATCTCCGCGACGGCCTGGGGCTCCATGAGGAAGTGGTGCTCGACGTCGAGGTCGTGCACTTCGAGGCCCGTCGTGTAGGGCGCCCAGGTCTGCGGGCTCGGGGAGTCGGGGCGCAGGCCGCGGGTGGCGCGGAAGAACACCATGGGCACCGGCACGGACCCCGACGGCACATACCCGTCGACGATCCTGAGGCCGTTCTCGTAGGTGCTGTAGACGGCCAGGAGCTGGTCCTCCTCGAGGGTGGCGAACGCGTCGCCCCTGGCGCGCAGCTCGGCCATGATCGCGGCGACGTCGGGGGCCTCGGGGTCGCCCGCGGTGGCCTCGTCTATGCCGATGGACTGGAGCAGTTCCGGGATCACCTCACGCTCGTCGGCGGCGAGGTCCTGGGAGTGGAAGGAGTCGAGCAGGCACAGCACGCCGACCTCGCGGCCCTGCTCGTGCAGCACCCTCGCCGCCTCGAACGCGACGAGTCCGCCGAGCGACCAGCCGAGCAGGTGGTAGGGCCCGGTGGGCCGCACCTTGACCATCTCGGCGACGTAGTCCTCGGCCATAGCGCGCACAGACGCCGCCCGGTAGCCGGGCTCGGAAAGCGCGCGTGACTGGAGCCCGTAGAGGGGGCTTCGAAGGTGCGGAAGGAAAGCGAAGTAGGGCCACGACAGTCCGGCGGCCGGGTGGACGCAGAACAGCGGCGCGCCCTCTCCCCCGGTGCGGATCGGGAGGAGCACGTCCAGACCGGGTGACGGGTCCCCGCCGCCGAGCAGCCCCGCGACGGTCTGGTGGGTGAAGACCATGCGCGGGGTGATGTCGAACCCCGCCTCCTTCGCGCGGGCGGCGAGGCGGAGCGCGGCGATGCTGTCGCCGCCGAGGTCGAAGAACCCGACGTCGGCGTAGACCGCGTCGAGCCCGAGCACTTCCGCGAACACCGCGCACAGGCGCTCCTCGTCCGGGGTGGCCGGGGGCCGTCCGGTGAGGGTGAAGCCGGGGGCGGGCAGCGCGGCGCGGTCGAGCTTGCCGCTGCCGTTGAGCGGGAACGCGTCGAGGACGACGACGGCGACCGGGACCATGTACGACGGGAGCTGGCCGGCGAGGAAGGCGCGCAGGTCGTCGGACTCGGGCGTCAGGCCCTCGTGCGCGACGGCGTAGGCGACCAGGCGCTTGTCCCCCGGCCTGTCCTCACGGGCGAGCACGGCGGCGCGCGCGACGTACGGGTGCGCGCCGAGCACCGCCTCGATCTCGCCGAGCTCGATCCGGAACCCACGGATCTTCACCTGGAAGTCGGCCCGGTCGACGTATTCGAGCAGCCCGTCGCGCCAGCGCACGAGGTCGCCGGTCCGGTACATGCGCGCGCCGGGCGGCCCGGACGGGCACGCCACGAACCGCTCGGCCGTGAGCGCCTGACGCCCCAGATAGCCGCGCGCGAGCCCTGCGCCGGAGATGTACAGCTCCCCCGTGACGCCCTCGGGAACCGGCCGCAGCGCCGCGTCAAGGACGTGCAGGACGGTGTCGTCGAGGGGTCCGCCGAGGGGCGGCGCGGCACGGTCGCCCAGGTGCCCGCGCATCGCCTGGAAGGCCGCGTACGTGGTCGTCTCGGTGGGCCCGTACACGTTGAACAGTTCGGTGTCCGGGCAGGCGTCCAGGACGGCGCGCATAGCGCGCGCGTTACCCGCCTCGCCGCCCGTGTGCAGGCGCTTGAGAGGGGCGAACGCCTCGGGCCGCTCGGAAGCCAGCAGGTTGAACAGGCTCGTGGTGACGAACGACCCGGTGACGCGTTCGGCGGCGGCCAGCTCGGCGAAGCCGTCGGCGTCGAACTCGCCGGGAGGCGCGATGACGGCTGTGCCGCCGTTCAGCAGCGGCGTCCAGATCTCGTAGGTGGAGGCGTCGAAGGCGTGCGCGGAGAACACAAGGACACGCTCATGACCCTGCGCGACCTCGCTGTCGGTGGCGAAGGCGGCGACTTCCCTGTGCGCGACGCCGACCCGCTTGGGCAGCCCCGTGGAGCCCGACGTGAAGATCGCGTAAGCCAGGGAGTCGGGTCCGGCCGGGCCGGGCAGGGGGACGTCGGGCGCGTCGCCTGGCTCGTCCACCCGCAAGACCCGGGCGGAAGGGGTGAAGCCCGGGTCAGCGAAGGCGGCGTCCAGCAGCAGGACGGGCGCGCCGGACTCCGCAAGCGCCCACGCGCGCCGCTCGGGCGGGTAGCTGTGGTGGATCGGCACGTAGTAGCCGCCGGTCTTCAGCACCGCGAGGGTCGCCGCGACGACGTCGGGGCCGCGCTCCAGCAGCATCGCCACCGGGGTCTCGGGGCCGACGCCCGCCGCGCGCAGCCGCCGCGCCAGCGCCGTGGCGCGCGCGTCGAGCTCGGCGTAGGTGGTCGACGTGCCCGCGTGCCTGAGCGCGACGGCGTCGGGCCGCTCGGCGACGAAAGCCGCGAACCGCCCGGTGATCGTCTCGGCGGCGCGTCCGACAACCGGGCCGGTGCCCAGCGCGCGCGCTGACGCGTGCTCCTCGGGGGTCAGGAGGTCGAGACGGCCCACGAGGGTGTCCGGGGCCGTCGCGAGGGTCTCGAGGACGCCGCGCAGCCGTTCGGCGAGCCGCCGTGCCTCGGCGTCGGTGAGCAGGTCGGGCCGGTAGTCGAACCTGACGCCCAGCTCGCGCCCCGGCACGGCGGCGACGGCGACCGGGTAGTGGGTGGCGTCGTGCATGCTGACGCCGGAGACCTTGACGCCGTTCAGGTCGGTCGCCTCGGCGTCGGGGTCGAACGGGTAGTTCTCCAGCACCATGACGGTGTCGAACAGCGCGCCGAGCCTGGTCAGGCCCTGGATCTCGGCGAGGCCGAGGTGGTGGTGCGCCAGCAGGTCGGCCTGGTCGCGCTGGACGCGGCGCAGGGCGGCGTCGAGGGTGTCCCAGGGCGTCACGCCGACCCGGACGGGCAGCGTGTTGATGAACAGCCCGACCATCTGCTCGACGCCCGGCAGATCGGCGGGACGGCCGGAGACGACCCCGCCGAACACCACGTCGGTGCGGCCCGTCTCAGCCCCGAGGACAAGGCCCCAGGCGAGCTGGAGCGCCGTGTTGAGGGTGACGCCCGCCGCCCGTGCGCGCGCGGTGAGCGCGGTCGTCATCCCCTCGGTAAGGCTGACGTGCAGCTTGCGCGGCTCTACGGCGGCTCCCCCTGCGGCGGCCGGACGCAGCAGCGTAGGTTCCTCGACGCCTTGCAGCGCCTCCCGCCACGCCGCCTCCGCCGCTCCCCTGTCCTGCCGGGAAACCCACGCGAGGTAGTTCTTGTAGGGCGTGACGCGCGGGAGCACCGAGGCGTCCCCGCCCGTCAGGTACAGGGCGAACAGCTCGGTCTGGAGCAGCGGGGTCGACCAGCCGTCGAGCAGGATGTGGTGGTTGGTGAACACCAGGTGGTGCACGTCGGGCGTGGCGTCCTTCACCAGGACGAAGCGCAGCAGCGGCGGCCGCGCGAGGTCGAAGCGGTGCGCCCGCTCCCGCTCGGCGATCTCCGCGACGTCCCCGGCCGCCTCCTCGAACGGCACCTTGACTGACTTGGCCACCAGCTGCACCGGCTCGCCCGTCTTACGCTGCCGGAACGCCGCCCGCAGGTTGGCGTGCCTTGCGACGAGCGCCTCGGCCGCGTTACGCAGCGCCGGGACGTCGAGCGGCCCGTCGAGCCGCAGGACGACCTGGGCGCTGTAGACGTCGGCGTCGCCGTCGAAGCTCGCGTGGAAGTACAGGCCCTGCTGGAGCGGCGACAGCGGGAGCACGTCTTCCAGGTTGCCGCTCATCGCTTGTTCCCTCGCTCGGTTCGGGTGGTCACAGGTCGAAATCCTCGAATTCCGCGGCGAACTCGTCGAGCTCGTCCTGGCTGACCGTGACGAGGTCGATGTCGGACGGGGTGAAGCCGCCCGCGCCGTCGGTCGCGGCGTGTCCGGCGAGCGCGCCGAGCGCGGCGAACCACAGGTCGGCGAGCTCGGCGACGTCGTCGTGGTCGAGCAGGCCGGTCGCCCACGACCAGGTCGCGGCCAGGCGCGGTCCGGCGGGGCCGTCCTCGGTGTGGCAGTTGAACTCGAGGGCGTGCGGGAGGGCGAGCGCGGGGTCGTGGCCGCCGCCGAGCGCGTCGCTGAGCGCGGCGGGGGCGGGCGACCAGTCGGCGTCCTCGGCCGCCGAGACGCGGCCCAGGTAGTTGAACGCGAGCTGCGGCGCGCGGTGTCCGGCCAGGACCGCGCCGGTCTCGGCGTTGACGTACCTGAGCAGCCCGTAGCCGACGCCGTTGTCCGGGGCCTCGCGCAGCTGCTCCTTGACCCGCTTGAGCGCGGTCCCGACCTCGGGCCCGGCCGCCAGGACCTCGGCCCAGGACGGACGGCCCGCGTCGAGCCTGACGGGGTGGATCGAGGTGAACCAGCCCGCGGTGCGCGAGACGTCCACGCCGGGCACGACCTCCTCGCGCCCGTGGCCCTCAAGGTCGACAAGGACGCCCGTGACGGCCTCGCCGCGCCGCTCCCGCCACTCGGCGACGGCAAGGGCCAGCGCGGTCAGCAGCACGTCGTTGACGCGCCCGTGGAAGGCGGCGGGGACGCTCGTGAGAACGGGTTCGGTGACGTCCTCCCCCAGGGTCACCGTGAGATGTCCTGCGGTCGCGAAGGTGTCCTTACCGGGATCAAGCGGCCGTGACCCAAGGTCGGGGTCGGGCGTCGCCGCGATCTCGGCCCAGAAGCCGAGCTCCGCCGTGCGCGACGGCTCGGACGCCTCGGCGGTGAGCCGCTGCGCCCAGCGCCGGAACGACGTCGGGACGGGCTGGAGCTCCGCCCCGCCGAGCGCGGTCACCAGGTCGGGCAGCAGGATGCGCCAGGAGACCCCGTCCACCACGAGGTGGTGCGCGGTGAACAGCAGCAGGCCGGAGGCGTCGCCCGCGTCGAGCAGGTGCAGCCGGGTGACCTCGCCGGACGCGGGGTCGAGCGCCGCCCGCGCGGCCGCGCCGGTCGCGGCGAGCACGCGTTCCAGCGCCTCGCCTTGCAGGCCCGCGATGTCGACCACCTCGACCTCGGCCGTGCGCGCGCCCCTTTCCCGCACCTCGTAGACCCCGTCTGCGACGCGCAGGCGCAGCATGTCGTGGTGGTCGAGGACGGTCTGGTACGCGGCGCTGAGGGCGGCGACGTCCAAGTGCGGCGGGACGCGCAGCAGCATCCGCTGGCTGTAGGAGGCGGTCGGCCCTTCCAGCTCCTCGAACCAGCGAAGGATCGGCGTCGGGGGCACCGCGCCGAGGGCCGTGCCCTCCGGCTCCGCCTCGATGACGTCCTCGTCGGCAGGGCGGGCGACGGCGGCGAGCTCGGCCGTCGTCTGGTGCTGGAACACCTCGCGCGGTGTGAACGCCAGGCCCGACTGACGGGCCCGCGCGACGAGCTGGATCGCGATGATCGAGTCACCGCCCAGGTCGAAGAACCCGTCGTCTATGCCGACCCGCTCAAGGCCGAGCACCTCGGCGAACAGCGCGGCGACGGTCTCCTCGGCCGGGGTGCGCGGGGCGCGGCCCGTGACGTTGGCGGCGAAGTCGGGGGCGGGCAGCGCGCGCCGGTCGAGCTTGCCGTTGCCGGTGAGCGGCAGCGCGTCGAGCGCGACGACGGCGGCGGGGATCATGTAGTCGGGCAGGTCGGCGCCCAGGAACGCGCGCAGCTGAGCGCTGTCGGGCGCGCTCTGCCCGGCCGGGGCGGTCACGTAGGCGACGAGCCGCTTGTCCCCCGGCCTGTCCTCGCGGACGATCGCGGCGGCGTCGGCGACGGACGGGTGCCGCACCAGCGCGGCCTCGATCTCGCCGAGCTCGATCCGGAACCCGCGCAGCTGGACCTGCTGGTCGGCGCGGCCCAGGTACTCAAGGGACCCGTCGCGCCGCCAGCGGCCGAGGTCGCCGGTCCGGTACATGCGCGCGCCGGGCGCGCCGAACGGGTCGGCGACGAACCGCGACGCGGTCAGCTCGGGCTTGCCGTGGTAGCCCCGCGCAAGGCCCGCGCCGGAGACGTACAGCTCGCCGACAACACCCGGCGCGACGGGCTGGAGCCGGTCATCAAGGACATAGGAGCGCAGGTCCGGAATGGGCACGCCGATGATGGAACCCGGCGCTTCCTGGCAGTACGCCCGGTCAAGGGCGATGTAGGAGACATGGACGGTCGTCTCGGTGATGCCGTACATGTTCACCAGGACCGGCGCGTCGTCGGCGTGCCGGGAGTACCAGTCCTCAAGCCTGCCGAGCTCAAGTGCCTCGCCGCCGAAGACGACGTACCGGAGGCTGAGCGCGGTCCCGGGGGACGCGGCGTCGGCGGCCATGAGCTGGTAGAACGCCGACGGCGTCTGGTTGAGGACGGTGACGCCCTCCTCGGCGAGCAGCCTGAGGAAGTCCTCCGGCGACCTGGACACCGCGTAAGGCACGACGACGAGGCGGCCGCCGTTCATCAGCGGCCCCCACAGCTCCCACACGGAGAAGTCGAACGCGTAGGAGTGGAACAGCGTCCACACGTCGTCCGGGCCGAACCCGAACCAGTGCTCGGTAGAAGTCATCAACCGCACAGCGTTGCGATGCGGCACCACAACGCCCTTGGGACGACCCGTAGAACCCGACGTGTAGATGACATAAGCCGGGTGGTCCGGAGACATCTCCACCGAGGGGTTCTCCGCCGAGTACCCCGTAAGGTCGGCGGCCGCGAGAAGCGCCTCGTCCACGGTCAGCACCGGGGACGCGTCCGCGACGATGTAGGCGATCCGGTCGGCCGGGTAGTCCGGGTCCACCGGCACATACGCCGCGCCAGTCTTCAACACCGCCAGGACGCCCACGACGAGGTCGAGCGAGCGCGGCAGGGCGAGCGCGACGAACTTCTCGGGTCCCGCGCCGCGCTCGATGAGGTGCCTTGCGAGCCGGTTGGCGGACGCGTTCACCTCGGCGTAGGTGAGGGTCGTGCCCTCGAACGTGACGGCCGGCGCGTCCGGGGTCGTGGCGGCCTGCCGTTCGACGGCGGTGTGGATGAGCCCGTCAGCGGCCGGAAGCTCGGGCAGCGCGGCGTCCGGCGTGGTGAGCCCGGCCGACCAGCGCGCGAGGATCGTGTCGCGCTCGTCGTCGGCGAGGACGGCGGCCGCGCTGATCGGCGCGTCCGGCGCGTCCGCGACGGCGGACAGGAACCGGGTGAGCCGGGCGACGAGGTCGGCCGCCGTAGCCGGGTCGAACAGGTCGAGCGCGTATTCCAGCCCGGCGGACAGGCCCGCAGGAGAGCCGTCCGAGGAGTGGTGCTCCTCCAGGTACAGAGACAGGTCGTACTTGGCGACGCCGACGCCCAGGTCAAGGGCCTCGACGGTGAGGCCGTCGAGTTCGGCGCGCGCCTCGGGGTTGTTCTGGAACGACAGGCACACCTGGAACAGCGGGTGGCGGCCCAGGTGACGGGCCGGGGACAGCACCTCGACAAGCCGCTCGAACGGGACGTCCTGGTGGGCGTAGGCGGCGAGGTCGGCTTCGCGGACCCGTCCGACGAGTTCACGGAAGGTCGGGTCGCCCGCGGTGTCGGTGCGCAGGACGAGCATGTTCACGAACATGCCGACGAGGTCGTCAAGGGCCTCGTCGGTGCGTCCGGCGATGGGCGAGCCGATGGGGATGTCGGTGCCCGCGCCGAGCCGGGTGAGCAGCGCCGCGTAGGCGGCCTGGACGACCATGAACAGGCTCGCGCCCGACTCGCGCGCGAGGTCCAGCAGCGCGCGGTGGACCGAGGCGTCGAGGGTGAAGTCGAGGGTCGCGCCGCGCTGGGAAGCCTGCGCGGGCCTCGGCCGGTCGGCGGGCAGTTCGAGCTGGTCGGGCAGGTCGGCAAGGGCCTCGGCCCAGTAGGCGGTCTGCCGGGCGAGCAGGCTCTCGGGGTCCTCGGGGTCGCCGAGCAGGTCGCGCTGCCAGAGCGCGTAGTCGGCGTACTGGACGGGCAGCGGAGCCCACGCGGGGGCCTCCCCGCGCCGCCGCGCGTCGTAGGCGGCGACGACGTCGCGCGCGAGCGGGGCCATCGACCAGCCGTCGCCCGCGATGTGGTGCAGCACGAGCAGCAGCACATGGTCGTCCTCGCCGAGGCGCAGCAGCGCGACCCGGAACGGCGGCTCGACCGACAGGTCGAACCCCTCCCCCGCGACGGCGGCGAGCGCGGCGGGCAACCCGGCCTCGGACGTCTCGGTGACGGTCACGCGCGGCAGCGCGGCGGCGGTGTTGAGGACGAGCTGGCGCGGCGTGCCCGAGGCGTCCGGGAAGACAGTGCGCAGTGACTCGTGCCTGCCGACGACATCGGCGAGGGCGGCGCGCAGGGCGTCGAGGTCGAGCGCGCCGCGCAGCCGCAGCGGCACCGGCATGTTGAACGTCGCCGACGGCCCCTCGAACCGGCCGAGGAACCACAGCCGCTGCTGCGCGGGCGAAAGCGGCACCGCGGCGGGCCGCTCCTGACGGGCCAGCGAGGGCCGGGCGCTGCCCTCGGCGGCCGCGACGCGCAGGGCGAGCCCCGCGACGGTCGGGGCCTCGAACAGCGCGCGGATGGGCAGCTCGACGCCGAGCACCGTGCGGACCCGGCTGATCAGCCGGGTCGCGGTGAGCGAGTCGCCGCCGAGGTCGAAGAACGAGTCGTCCGCGCCGACCCTGCCGACGCCGAGGATCTCGGCGTACACGCCCGCGAGGATCTCCTCCTGCGGGGTGCGCGGGCCGCGTCCGCCGCCGAGGCCGGGGTCGGGCGCGGGCAGCGCCTTGCGGTCGAGCTTGCCGTTCGGGGTGAGCGGCAGGTCAGGAAGCAGGACGACCAGCGGAACCATGTACTCGGGCAGCGTGCCGGCGACGAACGCCCGCAGGTCGCGGCCGGACGCCCCCTCGGCGGCCACCACGTACGCGACGAGGCGCTTGTCGCCCGGCCTGTCCTCCCGGACCACGACCGCGGCCCGCGAGACCGCAGGGTGCCGCTCAAGCGTCGAGGCGACCTCGCCGGGTTCGATCCGGAACCCGCGGATCTTCACCTGATCGTCGGCGCGGCCCAGGTACTCGAGGGCGCCGTCCGGGAGCCAGCGCACGAGGTCGCCGGTCCGGTACATGCGCTCGCCGGGCTCCCCGAACGGGCACGCGACGAACCGCTCGGCGGTCAGGCCGGGACGGTCGAGGTAGCCGTCCGCGAGCAGCGGACCCGCGACGTAAAGCTCGCCGGGAACGCCGTCGGGGACCCGTCGCAGCGCGGTGTCCAGCACGTACGGGCGGCTGTTGCGGAACGCGACGCCGATGTTCGGGGTCGCGCCCGCGACGAGTGGGCCGTTGAAGAAGTCGACGCTCGCCTCGGTCGGCCCGTAGAAGTTGCGCGCTTCAAGGCCGGGAAGGTCGGCGAGTTCGTCCCAGAGGCCCTGGGTGACTGCCTCGCCGCCCAGCAGCACGGTCGAGACCCCGGCCTCCAGGACGCCGAGGTCGCGCAGCGTCTGGAAGTGCGACGGCGTCGTGTTCACCAGGTCGACGCCGTGGTCGCGGACGTAGGCGACGAGCGCGTTGCCGTCCCGGCGCGCGGTGTCGTCGAGGACGTGCAGCTCCTGGCCGAAGACCATCAGCAGCAGGCCGTGCCACGAGGTGTCGAAGGAGAACGACGCGGTGTGCGCGAAGCGGACGCGGCGGCCCGCGCGCTCCACAACCGGCGCCCAGAAGGCCGCGCGATGTCCGTCGTGGTAGTTGACCAGGCCCCGGTGCGGGATGACGACGCCCTTGGGCAGCCCGGAGGAGCCCGACGTGTAGATCGTGTAGGCGGGCGCGTCAGGGTGGATCGTGACGCCGGGGTCATGGGCCGGCGCGTCGGCGGTCAGGCCGGGCCAGTCGGGGGTGATCTCCAGGGCGGGCCGGGAGTCGGCGAGCATGTGCGCGATCCGGTCGGCCGGGTAATCGGGGTCGACGGGCACGTAGGCAGCGCCGGTCTTGAGCACGCCGAAGATCGCCGCGACATGCGCCGCGCCGCGCGGAAGGCGGATCGCCACCCTGTCGCCCGCCTTGACGCCGGAGGACAGCAGCGTGTGGGCGATCCGGTTGGCGAAGGCGTTCAGCTCGGCGTAGGTGAGCGTCGCGTCCGAGGCGACGAGGGCGGTGACGTCCGGGTCGGCCGAGGCCCGCGCCTGGAGGAGGTCGACCACCGAGGGGGCCGAGAGCTCCCCGACGGGTCCGACGCGGGAGGCGAGGGCCGCGTGTTCGGCGTCGGACAGCAGGTCGAGCGCCGCGAGGGGCTGGTCGGCGTCGGCGAGGACCGCGTCGAGGAACGCGCGGACCCTGCCGAGCAGCGCCTCGGCCTGCTCGGGGCCGAAGAGGTCGGGCCGGTAGTGCAGCCGCAGCGACAGCCGGTCGCCGGGGATGATCACGAACGAGAGCGGGAAGTGCGTCGCGTCGTAGGACTCGAATCCGGTGAGCCTGAGGCCGCCGAGCGTCCCGTCCATCGTCGCCGGGTCGAACGGGTAGTTCTCCAGCACCGTCATGGTGTCGAAGAGGACGGGATTGCCGGTCGCGCGCTGGATCTCGGTGAGGCCCAGGTGGTGGTGGGCGAGCAGGTCGGTCTGCTCCTCCTGGAGGCGTTCCAGCACCTCGGCGAGGGTGTCCGCCGGGTTCAGCCGCACCCGGATCGGCAGCGTGTTGATGAACAGGCCGATCATCTGCTCGACCCCGGGAAGGTCGGCGGGCCTGCCGGAGACCGCCGCGCCGAAGACGACGTCGTCGCGGCCGGTCAGCGCGCCGACGACCACGCCCCAGGCGGCCTGGAGCAGGGTGTTCACGGTGACGCCGTGACGGCGTGCCGCGCGCGTCAGCTTCCGGGTGACGGGCTCGTCGAGTTCGAGGAGCGCGCGGTGCGGGACGACGGCGGGCAGGTCGGCGGCCTGCGGGGCGACGAGCGTGGGGTCGTCGAGACCGGCTAGCGCCTCCTGCCAGGCGGCCTCGGCGGCCTTGCGGTCCTGTCCGGCGAGCCAGCGCAGGTAGTCCTTGTACGGGGTCGGCCTGGGCAGTCCCTCGTCACCGCCGCCCGCGAGGTACAGGGCGAACAGCTCGGTCGCGAGGACGGGCGTCGACCAGCCGTCGAGCAGGATGTGGTGGTTGGTGAAGACAAGCCGGTATCTGTCGCCGCCGAGCCGCACGAGCACGAAGCGCAGCAGCGGCGGGTCCATGAGGTCGAACCTGCGGGTCCGCTCGGCGAGCACAAGCGCGCGCGCTTCCTCCTCGCTGAGGTCGACCTCCTCCCACGGCAGTTCCACATCGCGCGGGACAAGCTGCACAGGGCGGCTGACGCCCTCGTCGGTGAAGGCCGCGCGCAGGTTCGCGTGCCGCGTCAGCAGCGTCCCCGCCGCACTGCGCAGCGCCGCCACGTCGAGCTGCCCTTCCATGTCGAGGACGAGCTGTGCGGTGTAGACGTCCTGCTCGTCGTACTTGGCGTGGAAGAAGAAGCCCTGCTGAAGCGGGGACAGCGGAAGGATGTCCTGCAGATCCCGGCCCGTGCTCACTTGTTCCTCCAAGCCGCCTGAAGCGTGTCGATCTCGGACTGGTCGAGCTCGACCAGCAGGTCGGAACTGGTGAAGCCGCCCGCGCCCTCGGCCCCGACGTGCGCGACGAGGCCGCGCAGCGCCGCGAACCACGCCTCGCCGAGCGTCCTGACGTCGTCCTCGGCGAGCAGCCCGCCCGGCCACGACCAGGTGACGGCCAGCTCGGGGCCGCCGGGCCTGTCGTGGGTGATCGCGTTGATCTCCAGGGTGTGCGCGGCGGGCAGCCCGGGGTCCTCGCCGGGGGGAAGCTGCTCGGGGGCTGGGCTGAAGTCGCCGTCGTCGGCGGCGACCCGGCCGAGGTAGTTGAACGCGATCTGCGCCTGCGGCAGATCGGCCAGCTCCTCGCCGGTCTCGGCGTTGAGGTATCTGAGCAGGCCGAAGCCGATGCCGTTGTCTGGCACCTGCCGCAGCTGCTCCTTGACCCGCTTGAGCGCCTGCCCGGCCGCCGCGCCGCCCGAGGTGATCTCGGTCCAGGCCGCCTGGCCGGGGTCGAGCCGGACGGGGTACAGGCTCGTGAACCATCCGACGGTCCGGGATATGTCGACGCCTTGCACGATCTCCTCACGGCCGTGGCCCTCAAGATCGACAAGGACGCCGGTGCCGCGTCCGCCGCGCTCGGCACGCCAGTGCGCGACGGCCAGGGCGAGTCCCGTCAGCAGGACGTCGTTGACGCGGCCGTGGAACGCGGCGGGCACGTCGGTGAGGACGGCGGCGCTGGTCTCGGCGTCGAGCACGAGGTCGAGGCGCTCGACGGTCTCGGCGGTGTCCACCGCCGGGTTGAGCACGCGCGCGGCGAGCTTGGGGTTGGTGCCCTCGGCGAGGTCGAACCAGGTGTCGAGTTCGCCCGCGCGCGCCGGGTCCTCGGCTTCGGCGAGGAGCTTGTGCGCCCAGCGGCGGAACGAGGTCGGCACGGGTTCGAGCGCGGGTTCCGCACCCGCCGCGACCGCGCCCCAGGCGGCGACGAGGTCGGGCATGACGATCCGCCACGAGACGCCGTCCACCACGAGGTGGTGCAGCACGAGGACGAGGCGGCCCTGGGCGTCGGGTCCGGCGTCGAGCCAGATGAGCCGCGCGTTCTCCCCCGCCTCGGGGTCGAGTTCGGCGGCCGCGCGGCGCACCTCGGCGTCGATCTCGGCCTGGTAGTCGGCGGCGGGGGCGACCGCGACGCGGCGGACGAGGTCGTCGGCCCGCACCTCGCCGACGGGACGGACGATCGGCTGCCAGTCCTCGAGGCGCAGCCTGAGCATGTCGTGCCGGTCGAGCACGGCCTGGAGCGCGCGGACCAGGTGCGCCTCGCCGAGCCCGCCGGGGACCCGCAGCGCGAACGCCTGGTGGAACCCGGCCATCCGGCCGCCGCGCGCGCGCAGCCACGCCATGATCGGGGTGAGCGGCACGGGTCCGACGCCCGCGCCCTCCGGCTCGACCTCGACGGCGTCGTCGTCGGCCGCGTCACGGGCCAGTGCCGCGAGAGCCGCGACGGTCTGGTGCTGGAACACCTCGCGCGGCGTCACCACGAGGCCCGACTGACGGGCCCGCGAGACGAGCTGGATCGCGATGATCGAGTCGCCGCCCAGGTCGAAGAAGCCGTCGTCCGCGCCGGGCCGCGCGCCGAGGCCGAGGACCTCGGCGAACAGGTCGGCGAAGACCTCCTCGCGCTCGGACGCCGGGGCGCGGCCCTCGCCGACCTCGACCACGGGCGCGGGCAGCGCGCGCCGGTCGAGCTTGCCGTTGCCGGTGAGCGGCAGCGCGGCGAGCCCGACAAAGGCCGACGGGACCATGTGCGACGGCAGCCGCTCGGCGGCGAACGCGCGCAACTCGGTGCCGTCCACGTCGCCGACGGCGTAGGCGACGAGCCGTTTGTCGCCCGGCCTGTCCTCCCGTACGACCACCGCGACGTCGGTGACGGCGTCGTGGGCGGCCAGGACCGCCTCGATCTCGCCGAGCTCGATCCGGAACCCGCGGATCTTCACCTGGTCGTCGGCGCGGCCCAGGTACTCGAGGGTCCCGTCGGTGCGCCAGCGGGCCAGGTCGCCCGTCCGGTACATCCGGGTTCCTGCGGGTCCGTAGGGGTCGGCGACAAAGCGGGACGCGGTGAGGTCGGGCTTGCCGTGGTAGCCGCGCGCCAGGCCCGCGCCGGAGACGTACAGCTCGCCGACGACGCCGGGCGGGACCGGCCTGAGCCGTCCGTCGAGGACCCGGACGCCTAGGTCGGGGATGCCGACGCCGATGACGGAACCGGGGGCCGTTGCGCAGTACTCGGCGTCGAGGGCGACATAGGAGACGTGGACCGTCGTCTCGGTGATGCCGTACATGTTCACCAGGACCGTCGGGCGGCCGTGGGCGTACCAGTCGGCGAGGCGCTTCAGCTCAAGGGCCTCACCGCCGAACACCACGTACCGCAGCGCGAGGTCGCGGCCGTCGTCGGCGGCCATCAGCTGGTAGAAGGCCGACGGCGTCTGGTTGAGGACCGTGACGCGCTCGCGGGCCAGGAGGTCGAGGAACTCTTCCGGCGACCTGGTGACCGCGAAGGGCACGACGACGAGACGGCCGCCGTACAGCAGCGGCCCCCACAGCTCCCACACGGAGAAGTCGAACGCGTACGAGTGGAACAGCGTCCACACATCATCAGAGCCGAACCCGAACCAGTGCTCGGTAGAGGTCATCAGCCGGACCGCGTTGCGATGCGGCACCACGACGCCCTTGGGCTTGCCCGTAGAGCCTGAGGTGTAGATGACGTAAGCCGGGTGGTCCGGAGACATCCCCACCGAGGGGTTCTCCGCCGGGTAGCCCGTAAGGTCGGCCGACGCCAGCGCCTCGTCCACGGTGAACACCGGGGCGGAGTCGGCGAGGGTGTAGGCGATGCGCTCTTCCGGGTAGTCCGGGTCGATCGGCACATAGGCCGCACCCGTCTTCAGCACCGCGAGAACCGCGACGACAAGGCGTTCCGAGCGCGGCAGCCGCAGCGCGACGAACCGCTCGGGGCCCGCGCCGAGCTCGATGAGCCGGTGCGCGAGCCGGTTGGCCGCCGCGTTCAGCTCCGCGTAGGTGAGGGTCGTGTCCTCGTAGGTGACGGCCGGGGCGTCGGGCGTCTCGGCGGCGCGCCGCTCGAACACCGCGTGGATCGTCGCGGAGCCGTCGGACGCCTGCGCGGGACCCGCCCAGGAGTCGAGCATCGCGCGTTCGTCGTCGGCGAGGAGCGGCGCTTCGGCGACGGGCGCGTCGGGGGCGTCGAGCAGCCCGGTCAGCAGCCGTTCGAACCGCGCGACGAACGTGCGCGCGGTCGCCGGGTCGTAGAGGTCGAGCGCGTATTCCAGCTCGCCTTCAAGACCGGCCGGGGAGCCGTCCTCGCCGAACTTCTCGGTGAGCATCAGCAGCTGGTCGAAGCGGGACACCGAGGCGTGCAGGGGTTCGGGCGCGGCGGTGAACCCGTCGAGCTCGAGGCGCGCCTCGGGGTTGTTCTGGAAGGTGAGGCCGTTCTGGAACAGCGGGTGGCGGCCCATGTGCCGGGTCGGGTTCAGCGCCTCCACCAGGCGTTCGAACGGGACGTCCTGGTGGGCGTAGGCGGCGAGGTCGGTTTCGCGGACCCGTCCGACGAGTTCGCGGAAGGTCGGATCGCCCGAGACGTCGGTGCGCAGCACCAGCATGTTCACGAACATGCCGACGAGATCGTCAAGTGCCTCGTCGGTGCGTCCCGCGATGGGCGATCCGACGGGGATGTCCTCTCCGCCGCCGAGCCGCGAAAGCAGCACCGCGTAGGCGGCCTGGGCGACCATGAACGGCGACGCCTGGGTCTGCGCGGCGAGGTCGGCGATCTTGCGCTGCACCCCGGCCGACAGCGTGAACCTGACGGTCCCGCCCCGGTACGTCGCCTCCTCCGGACGTGGCCGGTCGGTCGGAAGGTCGAGCTGGTCGGGCAGCCCGGCCAGGGTCTCCTTCCAGTACGCGATCTGCCGCGACAGCAGGCTGGAAGGGTCGTCCTCGGAGCCGAGCAGCTTCTGGTGCCAGAGCGTGTAGTCGGCGTACTGGACCGGCAACGGCTCCCACGTGGGGGCCCCGCCCAGCGCGCGCGCGGCGTACGCGGTGATGACGTCGCGGGCCAGCGGCGCGAGCGACCAGCCGTCGGTGGCGACGTGGTGCATCACCAGCACCGCGACGTGCTCGTCCTCGGAAAGCGACAGCAGGTGCGCGCGCAGCGGCGGCTCAGCGGAGATGTCGAACGGCCGGCCCGCGACCCTCGCCAGCTCCATCGGAAGGGCGGCCTCGGTCGTCGCGACGGTCTCGACCTGCGGCCGCGCGAGCGACGCGGAAAGGATCTGCTGCCGCGGCGCGCCCCCTGAGTCGGGGAAGATCGTGCGCAGCGACTCGTGCCGCGCGACGACGTCGCCGAGCGCGTCCTGGAGCGCGGCGTGGTCGATCCGGCCGGTGAGGCGCAGCGCGAGCGGCATGTTGTAGGTCGCCGACGGCCCCTCGAACTTGCCGAGGAACCACAGCCGCTGCTGCGCGTACGACAGCGGGATCTCGGCGGGCCGCTCGGCCGGGACCAGCGCGGCCCGCGCGGGCGCGGCGCGCTCGACGTGCGCGGCGAGCGCCGCCACGTTCGGGTCCTCGAACAGCGCGCGCACCGACAGCTCGACGCCGAACGCGACACGGGCCCGCGCGACGACCCGCATCGCGAGCAGCGAGTTGCCGCCGAGCGCGAAGAAGTCGTCGTCAACGCCGACCTCGGCAACGCCGAGCAGTTCCCCGACGATCTCCGCGAGCACGCGTTCGCGCTCGTTGGCGGGCGCGCGGTAGGGCGCGGTGCCGGGCGCGAGCTCGGGCTTGGGCAGGTTCTTGGTGTCGACCTTGCCGTTCGCGGTGAGCGGCAGCTCGTTCATCACCATGACGGCGGCCGGGACCATCGCCTTCGGCAGGTGCTCGAGCACGAACGCGCGCAGCTCCTCGGAGCTGATGGTGTGGCCGGGCGCGGGCACCACGTAGGCGACGAGCCGCTTGTCCGGGCCCGCGCTGGGCCGGACGGCCGGGGCGGGCGCGGGGGTGCGCAGCAGCAGCGCGTCGGCCTCGGGCAGGTGCATCGCGCCGATGTGCACCGACGGGTCGGCGACGGCGGCGTCGAGCACCCGGGTGAACCAGCGGCACAGGTCGGCGGCGGTGTCGGCGTCGAAGAGGTCGCGGGCGTATTCGAGGGTGCCGGTGAGGCCGCCTTCCGGGGACTCCTCGAGCAGGAACTCGAGGTCGAACTTGGCGACGCCCGGGTCGACGTCCTCGATCTGGACGGTCATCCCGTCGAGGTCGACGCGGGCCTCGGGGTTGTTCTGGAGGGTGAGCATCACCTGGAACAGCGGGTGCCTGGACAGCGAACGCGCCGGGTTCAGCACCTCCACAAGCCGCTCGAACGGCAGCTCCTGGTGGGCGTAGGCGGCGAGGTCGGTGTCGCGGACCCGGTCGAGCAGCTCGGCGAACGTCGGGTCGCCCGAGGTGTCCGTGCGCAGCACGAGCGTGTTGACGAACACGCCGACGAGGTCGTCGAGGGCCTCCTCGGTGCGTCCGGCGATGGGCGAGCCGAGCGGGATGTCGGTGCCCGCGCCGAGCCGCGTGAGCAGGGTCGCGAGTCCGGCCTGGAGCGCCATGAACAGGCTGCCGCGCGCCGAAAGGGCGAGTTCCTGGAGGCCCGCGAGGGTGTCGGCGGAGATCGCGAACGTCGTCCGGCCGCCCCGGTAGGAGGCGCGTTCGGGGCGCGGCCTGTCGGTGGGGAGGGCGAGCTGGTCGGGCAGGGCGGCGAGCTCACGCGTCCAGAAGCGGATCTGGCGGGAGACGAGGCTGTCGGGGTCGTCCTCGCTGCCGAACAGCTCGCGCTGCCACAGGGCGTAGTCGCCGTACTGGACGGGCAGCGGGGCCCACGCGGGGGCGCGGCCCGTCGCGCGGGAGCCGTAGGCGGTGATGACGTCGCGGGCCAGCGGCGCGAGCGACCAGCCGTCGCCCGCGATGTGGTGCATGACCAGCAGGAGGACGTGTTCGTCGGGGCCGAGCCGGTAGACGTGCGCGCGGAGCGGGATCTCGGCGGCGAGGTCGAAGCCGCGGGTGGCGTCCATGTAGAGCAGGCCGTGGAGGTCGTCGGGGTCGGCCTCGGAGACCGTCAGCGGGACCTCGGCGTCCGGGAGGACACGTTGGAACGGTTCGCCCGCGACCTCGGTGAAGACCGTGCGCAGCGACTCGTGCCGCGCGGTCACGTCGCGCAGCGCGGCCCGGACTGCGGCGAGGTCGAGCGCGCCGGTGAGCCGCAGCGGGATCGGCATGTTGTAGGTCGCCGACGGGCCTTCGAGCTGGGCGAGGAACCACAGCCGCTGCTGGGCGTAGGAGACCGGGACGAGCTCGGGCCGCGCGACCGCCGTCAGCGGGGGCCGCTCGGCGGTGACGGTCTCGGCCCGCCCGAGCTGCGCGGCGAGTTCCGCCACGGTCGGCGCGTGGAACATCGCGCGGACCGACAGCTCCGAGCGCGTCGCGGTGCGGATGCGCGCGACGGCACGGGTGGCCAGCAGGGAGTCGCCGCCGAGTTCGAAGAAGTTGTCGTCGATGCCGACCTCGCGCACCCCGAGGACCTCGCGGAACACCCCGCACAGCAGTTCCTCGGTGCGGTCGCGCGGGCCGCGTCCCTCCTTGGCGGGCGCGGTGAAGTCGGGCGCGGGCAGCGCGGCGCGTTCCAGCTTGCCGTTGGGGTTGAGCGGCAGCGACCCGATCGCGAGGATCGCGGCGGGGACCATGTACTCCGGCAGCCGTCCGGCGACGAACCTGCGGATGCGCGCGGTGTCCAGGGCCGCGCCCGGCACCGGCACGACATAGCCGACGATCCGGGTGTGCCCGGAGTCCTCGCGGGCGACCGCGACGGCCTGGGCGACCTCGGGATGCGCGGCCAGGGCCGCCTCGATCTCGCCGAGTTCGATCCGGAACCCGCGCACCTTCACCTGGTGGTCGAGCCGTCCCAGGTACTCGATGTCGCCTGCGGCGTTCCAGCGCGCCAGATCGCCCGTGCGGTACATGCGCTCGCCGTCGCCGAACGGGCATGCGACGAACCGCTCGGCGGTCAGCGCGGGCCGGTTCAGGTAGCCGCGCGCCAGGCCCTCCCCGGCCAGGTACAGCTCCCCCGTGACCCCGACGGGCACCGGGCGCAGGCCCGAGTCGAGGATGTAGGCGCGGGTGTTGGCCAGCGGCCGCCCTATCGGCGCGACGCCCTCGGGGTTGCCGTCGTCATACCAGCCGATCGTGTAGACGGTCGCCTCGGTCGGCCCGTAGATGTTGGAGATGCGCGCGTCGGGGACGAGGGCGCGCAGCCGTCGCACGAGCTGCGGGGGCAGCGCCTCGCCCGCCAGCACCACGTCGTCCACGGCGAGGTCGAGCGTGCCCTGGGAGAGCACGGCGGCCATCGCCGAGGGCACCCCGGACAGCAGCGAGCCGCGCCACCCGCCGCGCTCGGCGAGCTCAAGGAGGTCCCTGACGACCTCGACCCGCCCGCCGACGGTCAGCGGCGCGAGCCACTCGAACACCGACACGTCGAAGTTCAGCGAGGTCGACCACAGCACGTGCCGCAGCCGCTCGGGCCCGAAGTCGCGGGCCGCCCACGCGCAGAAGTCGACGGCGTTGGCGTGCGTGACGACGACGCCCTTGGGCCGTCCGGTGGAGCCCGAGGTGTAGATGACGTACGCGGCGTCGAGCGGGTGCGGGGCCGTCAGGCCGGGGCCGTCGAGTCCGGCGCGCGGGCCGAGGATCGCGGTGCCCTCGGGCAGGTGCGCGGCGCTCTCGGCGATCACCGCGGCGGGGGCGGCGTCGGCGAGCATGAACGCGATCCGGTCGGCCGGGTAGGCGGGGTCGATCGGCAGGTAGGCCGCGCCCGCCTTGAGCACCGCGAGGGCGGCGACGGCGAGGTCGGCCGAGCGCGGCAGCGAGATCGCGACGACCGAGCCGGGCCCCGCGCCGTCGGCGCGCAGCCTGCGGGCCAGGCGATCGGAGAGGTCGTCCAGCGCGCGGTAGGTGAGGGAGTTCGCGGCGTCGCTGACGGCCGTCGCGTGCGGGGTCCTGGCGACCTGGGCGCGGAACAGGCCGGGCACCGTCTCCCTGGCGACCTCGAGGCCGGTGTTGTTCCAGACGTTCAGGACGAGGTCGCGTTCGGCTGCGTCGAGGAGGTCGAGCGCGCCGATCCGGGTGCCGGGGTCGACGTCGGCCATCGCCTTCAGCAGCCGGACGTACCGCTCCTGGTGCGCCTCGACCTCGGGCGCGGAGTACAGCTCGGGGTGGGCGTCGAAGTCGATCCGCGCGCCCCTGCCGTCGGCGGCGTCGAAGATCGCGATGGCCAGGTCCTCGACCGGGCCGTTGCTGAGCGGGTACTGGGTGGCGCGCAGCCCGCCCCAGTCGGCCGTGTAGTCGTACGGCATGATGTTGACGACCGGGCCGTGGATGCGCCGTCCGACGAGCTTCAGGTCGCGCACGAGGTCCTCGCGGCGGTACCGCTGGTGGCGCAGCAGCCGGGCGGTCGCGCGCGACGCCTGGCGGGTCAGGTCCTCGACCGTCATGTCCGGCCGCACCGAGACGCGCAGCGGCAGGATCGACGCCATGTGCGTGGGGGTCTCGCGGGCCAGCTTCGTCACCCTGCCGGAGACGGCGATGCCGAGCACGACGTCCTCCGCGCCCGTCGTCTTGGCCACCAGCGCGGCCGCCGCGGCGATCGCGAGGCCGGGAGTGGCCGTCCGCAGCCGGCGCGCACCAGCCGCGACCTCCTTGGTCTCGGCCTCGCCGAGCATGACCGTGCGGCGCAGGTACCTGTCGGTCGGCGCGGCGACCCGCTCACTCAGCCCGACGACGTCGGGACGGTCGGCGAACCGCTCGGTCCAGTAGGCGCGGTCGGCCTCGAACTTCTCCGACGCCCGGTAGGTCTCCTCCTCCGCGAGGAGGGCCCGGTAGTCGCCGTGCCGCTCGGGCACGTACTCCTCGCCGCGCGCGAGCGCCGCGTACACCTCCGAGCCACGCCGGTTGAGGAACGCGCCGGAGTAGCCGTCGATCATGATGTGGTGGCCCCGCATGAACCACCAGTGCAGGTCGGGGGCGAGGCGCAGGACCCGGCTGACGTACAGCTCGGGGCCCATCAGGTCGAACGGGCTGTGCACCTCGCGGTCGATCCACGCCGTCGCGGCGGCCCGGGGGTCGGGCTCGTCGCTGAAGTCCAGAAGCGGCATCGCCTTGGGCGGCGCGTCGAGCGTCTGGTAGGGAATTCCATCCTTTTCCACGAGCCTGAACCACAGCGCCTCGCCCTCGTGCGAGCCGATCGCCACGGTCCGCTCGAACAACTCGGGATCGAAGTCGCCCTCGATCTCGATGTACTGCGCGACGCACAGCGGAGTTTCCGGGCTGAGTTGTTGCGCATACCAGACCGACTGCTGTGCCGCGGACAGGGGGAGCAACTCTGAAGACGACATGAAGAATGGCTTTCGCGGGTGCGGGAGGTGGGTGGTTCTAGCGCGAAGAATTACCAATCAGAAAACCGGGTGCCGGCCCCTTTCCCGCAACGTCTCCACAATGCGCGCACGATCCTCGTCTTTGCCCGCCGACGATCGACCGCGCCTCGTGAGGCCCCCTTGTTGCACTACTTTTCAGTAGCGGAAGCACAGTCAACCAGGGCGCCTCATGCTTCGCAATCCTCCCATAAGCGGAACTTAACGGGCGCGGTTGCTCACCTTCGTGACAAGAAACGGGGAGGGTGACCGCACGGTTACCCTCCGGGCGATCCACTGGTGACAAGCCTTCTCCGGGGCGTCCCCGAACGGCGATCCCCCCGTTACCGTGACGTGCCGAAGTCGTGCACGACCACCGCGACCGCCCCCACGCTGGGGTGGCGCTGCAACACCGCCTCGATCTCGCCGAGCTCCATCCGGACGCCCGCGATCTTCACCTGCCTGTCGACCCTGCCCAGGTACTGCAACGCGCCCTGCGGCAGCACCTTCACCGCGTCGCCCGTCCGGTAGAGACGGCTGGTCAGGGACCCTCCGAACGGGGAGCGGAAGAACGCGTCACGGGTGCGCTCGTGGTTGCCGAAGTAGCCCCTGCCGACCCCGTGGCCGCCGACAAAAAGCTCCCCCACCTCGCCCGGCTCGCAGGCGTACCAGCCGTCGTCCTCCGAGCGCAGGACGTACAGGTCGGTGTTCACCACGGGCGTCCCGATGGGCAGCCGCAGCAGTTCCAGGTCACTCAGCGTGACGATGTGATGGGTGACGTCGTCGGAGCACTCGGTGGGGCCGTAGGCGTTCACTAGGCCCGCCTGGGGCATCTCCAGCAGCCAGCGGCGGGCCACCTCCGTGGGCAGCTCCTCGCCGGTCGCGAGCATCCAGCGCAGGCCCGACAGGCTCTTGCGCCCGCCTGTCTCGGCCGCCGCGAGGTCGTCAAGGAGCAGCCTGACCATGGTCGGGACCAGCTCAACGATGGTGATGCCCTGGCCGTCGATCGCGGCGGCGAAGGCCACCGAGTCGTAGGACACCTCGTCGCTGACGACGTGCACCTGACCGCCGTTGAGCAGCGGGCACAGCATCTGCCAGATGGAGATGTCGAAGCCGAGCGGGGCGGTCTGGGCGACCACGTCGCGGTCGGTCATGTCGAGGTCCACGATCTTGGCCCACAGGTGGTTCACCATGCCCTGGTGCTCGACCACCGCGCCCTTGGGACGGCCGGTCGAACCCGACGTGAACAGCACGTACCTGGGCTGGGCAAGGCCGTCGAGGCGGGCCTCGCCCTCCAACGGCGCGACGTCGGCGGCCTCGTGCGCGCGCACCACGCGCACCCCGGCGGCGGCCGCGCCCTCGGCGAGGACCGGCGTCACCTCACCACGGTCGGTGTTGAACAGCAGCACCGCCCCGGCCTGGTCGAGCACGTCGGCGACGCGCTTGGCCGGCCAGTTCGTGTCGGCCGGGACATAGAGCGCGCCGAGCAGTTCGAGGGCGAGGAACGCGGCGATGACCGTCACGCTGCGTACACCGCCGACGGCGACGACATGGTTCGGCCCGACGCCCTCGCGGGCCAGCAGCGCGGCGATACGGCGTGCCTCGACGGCGAGTTCGGCATAGCTGAGCTGGCGGAATTCGTCGCGGACGGCGGGACGGTCTCCGGCGCGCGCGATCCGTTCCACCCTCGTGATGACGGCGTCGGCGAGATCGACCTCATGCGCGCGGCTCATCGCGAGCCGCCGCGCCCTGTCGATCTCGGCGTCGGAGATGTTCAGCTCCGGCAGTGCTTCGAGTTCGAGCAGACCATCCAAGATCGTCACGAATCCGCTCCTACATCCCGTGCGTCATTAGCCGATTTTAAGTACTTTAGTGGACAGTCTGGGCTTGCCTGCCAACTTGCCCTACTGTACGGTAATCACGGCCGCGGTGATGAGCCGCCCGAAAGATTCCAGGGAGCACCGGAGTTTCCGAATGCCGGCGAAGACCGAAGGGCAGGTCTGAGCGAATTCAGTCCCGGGATGAATGGCGGGAGAATTTCGGCTGAAGGCGCGCGGCCCAGATTCGAGCAAGGCCCGTCCGCCCCGGGGAAGCAGTCACTGTCTACCAACGTTCGGTTAGTTGTCATACAGAGGGTGTCGGCAACGTGCCTATTATCAGCTCCCCGCAGGAGTTCAACGTCGAGGACCTGTACGTCGATCTTCGGTCGGTGCTGGGTTCGCCGCTGTTCCTGAAGTGCGAGGGGTTCAACTTCGCCGGCTCGGTGAAGCTCAAGGCCGCGGCGGAGATGATCTCCGCGGCGGAGCGCAGCGGCCTGATCAGGCCGGACTCGGTGCTCGTGGAGTCGTCGTCGGGCAACCTCGGCATCGCGCTCGCCATGATCGCCTCGGCCAAGGGCTACCGCTTCCTGTGCGTCACCGACCCGCGCTGCAACACCGCGTCCCAGCGGGTCATGCGCGCGCTCGGCGCGGAGGTGCGCGTCATAGACGAGAAGGACGCCAACGGCGGCTACCTCGAAAGCCGCATCCGCTACGTGCGGAGCCTCGTCGAGTCGAGCGGCCGCCACGTCTGGCTGAACCAGTACGCCAACCCCAACAACTGGCGCGCCCACTACCGGCACACCGCCCCCGCGATCGCGCGCGCCTTCCCCGACCTCGACGTCCTGTTCGTCGGCGCGGGCACCACGGGCACCCTCATGGGCTGCGCGCGGTACTTCAAGGAGCACGGCAGGCCCGTCACGATCGTCGCGATCGACGCCGTCGGCTCGGTGACGTTCGGCGGCATCCCCGAGCGGCGCATGGTCCCCGGCCTCGGCACCAGCACCCGTCCCGCGCTCGTTGACGAGTCCTTCATTGACGACGTCGTCCACGTCGCCGAGCCGGACACCATCAGGACCTGCCACCGGCTCGCCGGAGCGGGCTTCCTGTTCGGCGGGTCGACCGGCACCGTCGTCAGCGGGGCGGCGCACTGGCTGAACGAGAAGTACCCCGGCGAGGAGCCCGTCGCCGTCGCCGTCTCGCCCGACCTCGGCGAGCGTTACCTTGACTCCATCTACGAGGAGGGCTGGCTGCGGGAGTACTTCGGTACCCTCGACCTTCCCTGAACCTCCTCGACCTGACCGGCGGGTTCCCCTCCCCCCAGGGAACCCGCCTTTCCCGTTTCCCGCGCGCCAGCTAGGAGCCCTCCGCATGAGCCAGACCCCCCAGTTCTCCGTCATCTCCGGAGAGCAGGTACACAACGCCCTCCACGGGAGGGAGCGCCAGGTGACTGCCATGATCGAGGCCGCCTACCGGCTGCACGGCGAGGGGCAGACCGTCAACCCCGACAGCTACTTCCTGCGCTTCCCCGACCGGCCCAACAGCCGGATCATCGCGCTGCCCGCCAGCGTCAAGGGCGAGGTGAACGCGCACGGCGTCAAGTGGATCTCCAGCTTCCCCGACAACGTCGCCGCCGGCATCCCGCGCGCCAGCGCCGTGCTGATCCTCAACGACACCGAGACCGGGTACCCGTTCGCGTGCCTGGAGAGCAGCATCATCAGCGCCGCGCGTACCGCCGCGAGCGCGGCCCTGGCGGCCGTCACGCTGGCGGAGAAGCGCGGCGTCACCCCGCGCAAGGTCGGGTTCGTCGGGGTCGGGCTGATCGCCAGGTACCTGCACACCTACCTCGTCGGCAACGGCCTCGACTTCGACGAGCTGGGCATCTTCGACCTGTCCAGCGAGCACGCCGAGGGCTTCAAGGGCTACCTTGAGCGCACCGAGAAGGGCCAGGTCGTCATCCACGACACCGTGGAGTCTCTGCTCACGTCGAGCGACCTCGTCGTGCTGGCGACCGTCGCGGGCGAGCCGCACATCCTCGACCCCGAGCTGCTCGCGCACAACCCGCTCGTCCTGCACGTCTCCCTGCGCGACTTCTCGCCGGAGATCATCCTGTCGGCCTACAACATCGTGGACGACGTCGACCACTGCCTGAAGGCCAACACCTCGCCGCACCTCGCCGAGCAGCAGACCGGTAACCGCGACTTCGTGGACGGCACCCTCTACGACGTGCTCGTCGGCAAGACCGTCCCGCCCGCCGACCGGCCCGTCATCTTCTCCCCGTTCGGCCTCGGCGTCCTCGACCTCGCCGTGGCCCGCTACGTCCACTCCGAGGTCACCGCCTCCGGCGACCTCACCACCATCCCGGGCTTCTTCCACGAGATGAAGCGCTACGGCTGACCGCTCCTGGGCCTCCGGGACGTCGGCGTCCCGGAGGCTTTCGCGTGTTCAGGGGGCGGTGGGACGCCAGTACTGGCGGTGGTCGGTCTCGCGGACGACGAGGCCGAGGCGGGCCAGTTCGGCGCGGAGTTCGCGGGCGTCGGAGCCGTCGCGGTCCTTGCGGAGCGCCTTCTCGCGGGCGGTGAAGTAGGCGTCCGCGCCCGCGGGGAGGCCGGGCGCGCCGGGGGCCCAGCGGACGAAGTCGGCGGCATGGGGGTCGGCCTCGGCCCAGGCGTGGCCGTATGCGGTGAAGGCGGCCTCCAGGGCCTCGGCGTCGAGGTCGGTGCGTTCCCTGGCCAGCTCGCGGCCGTCGTTGGCGAGCAGGACGAGGTACTTGCCGTCGCGGAACGCCGCGCGCAGGTCGGCGGCGGCGTACTCGGTGCGCTTGCCGTCGCGGGTGAGGGCGACGCGGTCGGCGGAGACCGCGACCGCGAGCAGGTCGGTGTGGATCATCAGCGCGAGGAACCCGCCGGCGACGAGTCCGATGACGATCGGCACGAGCGTGCGCCACGGGTCGGGGAACGACAGCAGCGTCTCCACCGGGCCCTGCCAGGGGGCCCAGGGCAGCGAGGTCCACCAGTCGCCGAGCGGGCCGACGAGCCAGCCGAGGCCGCCGCCCCCCGCGACCGCCGCCGCGCACAGCAGGGCGATCGCCCAGCGCGGTTCGGCGACGACCGTCTCCTTCTGTCGACCGTCCAGGCCGCTCCGGTGTGTTCGTGCCATGCGCCCCCTCCTTCGCCCGGTATTCTTAAACCGAGTAAGCGGTCTAACAATAACCCGGGGAAGGCGCGGACGTCACCCGGGAGGCGAGGAGCGGGCATGCGGAAGGTCGATCCCGAGCGGCAGCGGGCAAGGCGGCAGCAGATCGTCGGCGCGGCCGCGGCGCTGTTCGCCGAGCGCGGGTTCGACCGCACCACCACCGCCGAGATCTGCGCGGCGGCCGGGATGAGCAGCGGGAACCTGTTCCACTACTTCCCGAACAAGCGCGCCATCCTGCACGCGCTCTACGAGGGCGAGCCCGAGGAGCGGGCGGAGCGGGAGCGTCGGCTGGCCGCCGCGCGGGACGCCGCCGACCCTTGGGAGGGGCTGCGCGACACCGTCGACCTGCTCGCCGCCGACGCGCTCGCCCCGCTCGTCCCCGCGCTCGTCATGGAGGCGATGGTCCAGGCGTACCGGGACCAGGAACTCGCCGAACTCCTGGAGCGGGACAACCTCCAAGAGCACGGCACCCTTGTCCACCTGCTGAAGCGGACGGCCTCGGCCTCGTTGACGGACCCGTCCCTTGAGCCGGAGTCCACGGCGACCTGGATACAGGCGCTCATCGGGACGCTGTACACGTCGGCCGCCACTGACCCGTCCTTCGACCCGGCCGTAGAACTCCCCACCTTGCACCTCATCATCACCCGTTACCTACGCCCCACAAGTGGTTGAAATGCGCGGAACGCAATGGTTCGCTGTGGCTCGTGCGCTCCTTCCGGAAGACCGCCCTCGCCCTGTCCGTCGCGCTCGCCCTCACCGGATGCAGCGACGGTGACGCCCCGGACGGCACAACACCCACCCCGACAACCGGCGGACGCGCAACACCCGAACCCGTCGCCTACGCCAAGGAGGGCTGGACGGGCCCGGTCGGCCCCGTCCGGGTGCGGCTCGAGGTCGGAGCCGTGGAGAAGCACGCCGATCAGACGATCCTCCGGTTCTACGTCACCAACCTCGGGGAGCGTCCGGCGTTCCCCGACCTGTCCACGTCGATAGCGCAGCGGTCGGACGTGTCGATGACGCTGCTCGACCCCGTCGGCGGGCGGGCGTACCTGCCGCTGCGCGACGCCGGGAACCGCCAGATCGGATCGGACACCAGGCGGCAGCCCCAGTACCAGCCCGGCGTGCGCTACGAGCATGTGCTCGCCTTCCCCAGGCTGCCCGCCGACCTCACGACGCTGACCGTCCTCACGAACACGACGGCCGGGGAGTTCACCGGCATACCCGTCACCGAGGGGGCGGGGGCTCCGGGGCCGAGCGCGCCGCCCGTACCGGCCGCGCCCAAGGACCTCGTAGCCGGCCAGACGTACGGGTTCCCGCTACGCGAGGACGTCGGGCCCGCCGAGGGCGGCTCGGAGGTCGAGCTCACGGGGCTCACCGAGACCGACGTGAAGTCCACGAGCAGCAGCGCCGACGGCGAGGAGGTGGGGTTGCGCACCGACGTGCTGTTCGCGCTCGACTCCGCGAAGCTCTCCCCGCGCGCCCGCGCCGTGCTCGACGACGTCGCCGCCGAGATCGAGGCCCGCGCCGACGTCCAGCTGTCGATCACCGGCCACACCGACGACACCGGCACCCCCGCGCACAACCTCGACCTGTCCGAGCGGCGCGCCGACGCCGTCCTCAAGGAGCTGAAGGCACGGCTCGGCGACGGCTGGAAGTACCTGGCGCGAGGCGCGGGCGAGTCCGAGCCCGCGGTGGAGCCGGGCGGCCAGGACGTCGAGGAGGCACGCGCCCGCAACCGGCGCGTCGAGATCGCCTACGACCTGCGCCCGCAGGAGCCGCCCCCGTCCGTGAACGCGGCGTTCCGCGACGTCGACGGCCCCGTCGTGGCGAGCGAGGAGGCCGAGTTCGCCGCGCTGTCCTCCACGACCCGCCGCCGCATCGACGTCAAACCCTTCTACCGTGACGGCGCCTACCTCGTCGCCGTCTTCGACATCACCAACCTCGGCCCCGGCACCCTCTCGGAGACCCTCCCCCACTACCGGGGCGTCAACGGCGGCCAGTTCGGCGCGTTCACCGTCATCGACCCCGCCTCCGGCATCCGCTACGCCAGCGTCCGCCTCGGTCCCGTGTCGCCCACCGGCCGAGCCCCCTACGCCGACCCCGGCGGAACCATCTTCCAAACCACCCCCGACACCACGAACCGCGGCTTCTTCTACGTCCCCACTCCCCCCGCCTCCGTCACCTCCGTCACCTTCGACGCGGGCCCCTTCGGCACCTTCCCCGACATCCCCATCAGGTGACCCCGCACCCGCGACCGCCGGTCCTGCCCGACGCGGACCCGGTGCCGTGTACGAGACGCACCGCACGCCGGACCGCGCCGGCCGGGGACCCGCACCGGGCCGCGACCGGCATCAGACCTCGCGGGGCGCCCACTGCTGCAGCCGTCCGCCGTCGCACACCTCGATGACCGCGGCGGCGCTGTACCTGGACTGGGCCGCCGAAGACCCGGCCGCCTCCCGCTCGAGCCGCCCCCAGCCCGTCGCCGGTCGGATCGGCATCGCCAGACCGCTGGCGCAGACGCAGGAGACACCGAGTAGCACGCCGCGCTTCTGGTCGCCCCATTCCAACCGCCGCCACAGTGGGTGGGGTGGGGGAAATGTCCGGGGTGTCTTGACAGGGGTGGGTGGGGGAGGGTGTTCTAGTCCCACGCTGCGAAACTGTGTTTCCTTCACCGAAACGCTGGGGGGTGGGTGTGGGGCGGGGGGTGGGGAGCGCGGGGCGTGGCGGGTAATCGTGCGCGTCACCGTGGCATGCACGCGGCAGAAGGAGCGGTTCATGTCGATCAGCCAGAAGAAGACGAAGGGGCGCGGGGCGGTGCGCGGGCTCGCGATCGGGTCGAGCGCGGTGCTGCTGGCGACCGTGGGGTTCGGCGGGAGCCCCGCGTCGGCCGGGACGGGGACCGTGGCTTACAGCTGCAAGATCTTCTCCACGACGTTCGACTACAACGCCAAGGTCACGATGAAGGGGCCGGCGAAGCCGAAGGTCGGGAAGACCGTGACGATCACCGCCGACCTGTCGGCGCTGCCGGGGGTGTCGCCGGTCGCCGTGGACTCGTGGCGGACCACCGGGAAGTTCACCGCGTCGGGCGCGCAGAAGGGCTCGATCAACGCGTCCGGGCCGAAGAAGAAGGGGCCGGTCAAGGCCAAGGCCAAGATCCCGCTCGGCAAGATCACCGGCAAGGTGAAGCTGAAGAAGGCGGGCAAGGTCACCCTGACCCTCGGCACCCTCAAGATCACCGCTGTCGCGTTCGGGTCGTCGGTGACGATGCCCTGCACGCCCAAGAAGAACAAGCCCCTGCCCAAGCTGCTGAACCTGACCGTCAAGCGCTGACGCGGGCGACGGCCGGTACGCGGGGTCCGGGGTGGGTGCACCGGACCCCGCGTCCGCGCGACGGGCCCGGGGTCAGAGGGAGAGGTGGGCGGCCAGGCGGGTGCGGTGGGTGGTGGGGGTGCTGAAGAGGAGTTGGGTGGATTTGGCGCGCTTGAAGTGGAGGTGGGCGTCGTGTTCCCAGGTGAAGCCGAGGCCGCCGTGGATCTGGATGGATTCTGCGGCGGCGGTGAAGTAAGCGTCGGCGGTGTGGGACTTGGCGAGGGACGCGGTGACGGGGAGGGCGTCGGGGGATGCGGTGTCGGCGGTGCCCGCGGCGTAGGCGACGGCTGAGCGGGCCGACTCGACGAGGGTGAGGAGGTCGGCGCACTTGTGCTTGATGGCCTGGAAGGAGCCGATGGGCTTGCCGAACTGGTGGCGGACCTTCGCATAGGCGACCGAGGAGTCAAGGCAGTGCTGCGCGCCGCCCAGGGCCTCGGCGGATAGGGCGATCTCAGCGAGGTCCAGGACACGGGCGAGTACCCGTGGCGCGCCGCCTTCCACGCCGATCGGGGCGGCCGGTGCCGCGTCCAGGGCGACCCTTGCCAGACGACGGGTCTGGTCGAGGGTGGGCAGCTGCGTCACGGTGACGCCGGGGGCATCGGTGCGTACCGCGAAGAGTGACGGGCCCGCGGCCGTCCGCGCGGAAAGCAGGACGAGGTCGGCCACCTGCGCCTCAAGGACGAGGTCCGCGACCCCCGTCAGCCGGAACCCCCCGAACTCCCCCGTCCGCGCCGCGTCCGCGCCCCCCGCCTCGGACGACCTCGCCTGGGAGGCCGCATAAGAAGAGTCGTCGGCGGAGGTCGCCTCGATCTCGGCGGCCGGGGCGGTGTCGCCCATGGGGAGCGCCACGGTGGCGATCAGGCTGCCGTCGGCGAGGCCCGGAAGGTAGGCGGCCGCCGCGGCGGGGTCGTCGGCCGCCAGGAGGGTCTGGACGGCCAGGACCGCCGACGGGAGGAAGGGTGAGGGCAGGAGGCGACGGCCCAGCTCCTCAAGGACCACGGCGAGTTCGGCGAGGCCGCATCCCGCTCCCCCGTGCTCCTCGGGTACGGCGAGGCCCTGGAGGCCCAGCTCGGCCATCAGGGACCACAGGGCGGGGTCGTGGCCGTCGGGGCCGGACATGAGGTCCCGGACTGCGGCGTCGGGGGCGTGGTCGGCGAGCATCCTGCGCACGACCGCGGCGAGTTCCCGCTGCTCCTCGGTGACCGCCCAGTCCATAGCAACCTCCCTAGCAAGCGCTTGGCCAACTAGCCTAACACCACGGCCCGCCGTGCCCCTTCATGTCCCGTTGGTCACGTAACCGCGAATTCACCGCAGAGAAACGGAAACGATCACCACGCGGCCGTAGGTTCTCGGGTATACGGCCGTCCGGCACCGCGGCGCGGTGGTGCCGGAGGCCGTAAATCCCCCTCCCCGGACTTCCCGAATCCGGTTCGGTCAGGGCAGGATGACCCGGGTGGAACCGTTCTTCAGCGCCTCGGGGGCCGATCTGTTGCCCCAGCCGTCCGCCCGCAGCCCCTGGTCACCGCACATGCTGCACGGACGCGTCCTCGGCGGCCTCGCCGCCCGCGCGATCGAAGCCGAACACCTGCCTGACGGCATGCGGCCCGCCCGTATCACCGTCGACCTCTTCAAGAGCTCAGGCTTCGTCCCCCTCCAGGTGACGACCTCCGCCGTCCGTACGGGCCGCCGTATCCGTGTCGTAGACGCGCTCGTCACCGGCCCCGAAGGACCCGTCGCAAGGGCGACGTGCGTGATGCTCCGCGAAGGCGAGCAGCCCACGGGAGGCGGAGGGTGGGCGCGTCAGCCGTGGGACGTCTCCCCGCCCGGCGACGGCCCCGCCCACGACGGCGTCACCCCGCTGCACATGTGGTGGCCGGAGGGCGGCAGCCCCACGGGCCAGCGCCGCGCGTGGATGAAGGAGGTCTGCGCGCTCGTGGACGATGAGCCCCTGACCCCGTTCGTCCGCGCGGTCCTCGCCGCGGACCTCGCGAGCCCGATGACGCACTGGGGTGAGAGCGCCCTCGCCTTCATCAACGCCGACTACACCCTCCACCTGGCCCGCCTGCCCGAGGGCGAGGTCATCGGCTTTGAGGGGGGCGGCCACCTGTCGGCCGACGGCATCGCCGCGGGCCACTGCGTCATCTACGACGCCAAGGGCCCGATCGGCCACAGCAACACGACGGCTGTCGCCACCCCTCCCCTGGGCTCCTAACACCTCCACGCAGTCCCTTCGGGACTGCGTGAAAAAGGGGCCTCCCCTGGGCTCCCGATGCCCCGCGAGGCCGAGTTCACGCAGTCCCCGTGAAGAACGGGCCTCCCCTCGGCTCCCGAGGGTTCAGCCGAGTTCACGCAGCCCCTTCGAAAGGCCCCCTGGGCTCCTGACACCCCGGCCGAATCCACGCAGTCCCCGTGAAGAATGGGCCTCCCCTCGGCTCCTGACGCCCCGGGCGAGCTCACGCAGTCCCCTCGGGACTGCGTGGAGGAAGGGCCTCCCCTCCGCTCCTGAGGAGTCAGCCGAGGAGTGGTAGGCGGTCGCCGAGGACGGCTTCGGCGGCTTGGACCAGTTGTTCGAGGCGGTAGATCTCGGTGGTGTGGAACTCCGGGGCGTTGGACCGGGCCACGAGGACCGCGAGGTCGGCGGCGGGCAGCGGGACGAACCCGAACTGGGTTCCGTCGGCCGCCTGGAAGGCGCGGAGCCGCACGGGTTCGAGGTCGGCGGGCGCTTCGGCCGTCTCGCCGCCCGGGCTGGCGTGCACGAGCTTGCCCGACGGGATGTGCACGATGCCCGCCCAGTCGGCCGACAGGATGCCGGGCAGGGCGTCGGCGAGGATCACGAGGCCGTCGGCGGAGGCGAGGGCGAGCTGGCCGATGAGCGCGACGTCGGGGTGCAGTCCCTGCGGCTCGATCGTCGGCCACAGCCCCTCGACCTTGACGCCGGGGACGGCGTCGAGGCCCGCGATGAGCCGGTCGGCCGAGACGCCGTTGGGCCAGGAGACGGTGAAGTCGTCAAGGGCCCGGCCCGCGTCCTGTTCCAGCACGGTGAGCTGCACCACATCGGCCCCTGCGGCGCCGAGAGTGCGCGCGACCTTGCCCAGCGAGCCCGGACGGTCCGGGAGCCGCACGCGAATGCGCAGCAGCATGGCCACCTCCAGTAAGCGTTCCGTCCCTTAATGTTCCCCTATGAGCGTTTCGGTGCTGTTACCCGATCGTGTCACTTCTCCAAGAAGCCCTATCGCCCCGGGTAGGCGACCATTAAGGTTTTCCAACGTGTCGAGTACACCCGGTGTCCCCCGCGAGAGGCCGCCAGACAGCGAGTCCGAGGGCCGGCCCGAGGTCACCCTGGCGGACCTTCGCGCCGCCGTGGCCGGTCTTTCGGCGAACCTCGGCCGCGAGCACGACCGGGCCAGGCACCGCGAGGAGATCATCGACCGGCTGCACCGGGAGAACGAGCGCCTGCGGCGCGGCGAGCTCGACCAGCTCCACGACCCTGTGCGGGCCGCTCTCTACCGACTCTACGACCTCGTCCGGCGGGCCGAGCTCGAGCCGCCGGACGGCGCGCACGTCGCGCCCCTGCTCGGCATGATCGGCGACGAGCTCGCCGAGGCCCTCGGCCGCACCGGCGTCGAGATCTTCGAGGTCGAGTTCGGCGAACCCTATGACTCCGCCCGGCACCGCCCCCTCGGCGTGGAGCCCGTCACCGACAGGGGGCTCGACGGCAGGGTCGTCGAGGTCTGCCGGGACGGCTTCGCCCGCGGGGAGGTGGTCGTGCGCAGAGCGCAAGTCCGTATCGGTAAATACGTGTCGGCAAGTACAGGGAAGACTGAGGACACCTAAGGACATGGCTGTATACGGGATCGACCTGGGCACGACGTACTCCTGCATCGCGAGCATCGACGACGTGGGCCGCCCGACCGTCCTGCGGAACCTGGAGGGCACCGACACCACGCCGTCCGTCGTCTACTTCGAGTCCGGCAGCAACGTGGTGGTGGGCGCGACGGCCAAGGACACCGCCGTGATCGACCCCGACAACGTGGTGAGCCTGATCAAACGGGACATGGGCCGTGACGTGCCGCGCGAGATCCACGGGTTCAGCTACAACCCCGAGGAGCTTTCGGCGTTCGTCCTGGTGAAGCTCGCCAACGACGCCCAGACCGTGACGGGCGAGGTGGCCCGCGACGTCGTCATCACCGTCCCCGCCTACTTCGGCGCGGCCGAGCGCGACGCCACCCGCAAGGCCGGACGCCTGGCTGGCCTGAACGTCATCGACATCATCTCCGAGCCGATCGCCGCCGCCGTCACCTACGGGGTGCTGAACCCCGACCGCGACCGCACGATCCTGGTCTACGACCTGGGCGGCGGCACGTTCGACACCACGGTCATCGCGCTGCGCGGCGGCCACATCGAGGTCATCTGCACCGACGGCGACCACGAGCTGGGCGGCGCGGACTGGGACTCACGCCTGGTGGAGTACCTGGCCGAGCGCTTCACCGCCGAGCACCCCGACGCCGGCGACCCGCTTGACGACAAGATCACCGAACAGCAGCTGCGCAGGGACGCCGAGGAGGCCAAGAAGGCCCTGACGACGCGGACGCAGCACACCGTCCGGGTGATGCACGGCGGCCGGGTCGCGACCCTGGAGATCACCCGCGACGTGTTCGAGGAGATCACCAAGGACCTCCTCGACCGCACGATCGAGATCACCGGCCGCACCCTCGAGGTGGCCCGCAACAAGGGCGTCACCGACTACGACGACCTGGTGCTGGTCGGCGGCTCGACCAAGATGCCCGCCGTCTCCGCCCGCCTCAGCGCGGAACTCGGCCTCGACCCCAAGCTCCAGGACCCCGATCTGGCCGTCGCCAAGGGCGCGGCCCTGTACGCCTTCGAGGAGACGTTCCGAAGGCTGCTGCTGGAGGGCGCGCAGGAGGAGGCCGAGGAGATGGCCAGCCGCGCGGGCCTTTCGGTGGAGCAGCAGCGGCAGATCGCGGCGCGCAAGATCAAGACGGTCGCCTCGCGCGGGTTCGGGATCGTGGTGCTGAACCGCGACACCCAGGCCGAGGAGGTCATCCACCTCGTGCACGCGAACGACGAGCTCCCCGCAGGCCGTACCTCGGACTTCTTCACCGTCCACGACGACCAGACGACGGCCGACGTGCGCGTCATGGAGCAGGCGGGGGCGGTGGAGTCGCCCGAGCCGTCCGACAACACCGAGATCGCGACGGGTTCGGTGCGCGTCCCGTCAGGGAAACAGGCGGGCTGGCCCATCTCGGTCACGTTCACGCTCGACTCCTCCGGCCTGCTGCACGTGACGGCCGAGGAGAAGGAGACGGGCGAGCGCCTCGACCTCCAGGTGGAGGTCGGCAGGATGACCGAGGACGACGTCGAGACCTCGCGCGCGGCCCTGTCCCGCGTCCAGGTGAGCTGACCGGGGCGCGCGGGCCGTGTCGTTCGACGACGACTACAAGAAGCGCGTGCTCGACCCCGCCCGCGCGGCGGGGGACCAGCCGCCGGAGGACCTGCGCGTCAGGTACGCGCTCGCCGAGCCGCTGACGCCCGAGGCGGTCAGCGCGCGGGTCACCCAGGTACGGCAGTGCTGGCGGCGCTCGCGCGGCCAGCTGAAGTACCGCCGTCTCATCGACCGGCTCGAGGCCGAGCACCGGCAGCTCGCGCCGGTGTTCACCGCCGCCGAGAACGGCGATCTCGGCCCGCTGCGGCAGCGGCTGCGCGGCGGCGACGAGCGCAACGCGCAGCGCCGCGCCGAGGTCCGCACCCGGCTCCTCGACGCGGCCGGGACGCTCAAGCTGCTGACGCCCGCCGAGTGCGAGGCGATCGGGAAGTCGGGCGGCGTGTCGGCGGCGGAGCTGAACCAGCTGCTGCGGATCGACGGCGTCGAGGTGCACGAGCCCGACGCGCTGCCCGCCGCGCCGCCCTACCCCGGCTATGCAAAGGCGAGCGAGTCGCTGCGGGTGCTCGGCAGCCGCCATCTGCTCGCGTTCCTACTGGGCAGCGACAGGATCGGCGGGATCAGGGTGTTCGGCGGGGTGTCGGCGGGCGGCGTCCCGATCGACCCGGCGGGCGCGGGCCGCGCGCTGGAGCGGGTGGCCGGGGAGTGGGCGCGCAGGCCGCGCGACACCAGCGCGACCAACGCCGAGACCGTGCTGATCGCGTTGCGCGCCGCGCTGCGCGAGGGCTTCCTGCACGATCTGCTGTCCTACGACTTCGTCGCGCGGCTGCGGGAACGCCGCGCCCAGCGCGCTTCGGACGCCGCGCTCATGGACGCCGCAGTACGCGGTCTCGGCATCGAGACGGGCGAGGCACGGCGGCTCGTGTTCGCGATCAGCCGCGAGGGCGGCGTGCCGACCGGGCCTTCCGGACGGCTGCGCGAGCTCCTTGCGGCCGGTGACGCGCACGCCGCGACGCTGCTCGCCGAGAGCCTGCCGGACGCCGAGACGCTGCCGGAGGCCGCCGAGGCGCGCGGCAGGGTCGAGGCCGCCGCCCGGCTGCTCGCCGAGGCCGAGGGCCTCAGCGACCCGGACGCCGCCTGGCAGCGCCTCGAGGACGCGGCCGCGCTCGCCGCCGACCTTCCGGGGCTGCGCGAGCTGCGGCGGGCGCTGCCGCCGCTGCCGCCGACCGGGGTGCGTGCCGTCGCCGACGGCGAGCAGGTCCGCGTCACCTGGACGGCGTCGGCGTCACGGGCCGGGGAGATCAGGCACGTGGTCGTCCGCAGGGCCGGACGGCCGCCCGCCGACCTGTCCGACGGCGACGCCGTGCCCGCGTCCGATCCCGCCCCGCCCGTCAACGTGCCGCTGCACTACGCGGTGTTCGCGCGGCGCGGCGAGGCGGTCTCGGCGGGGGCGACGGCCGACCCCGTGCTGCTGCGGCCCGAGCCTTCTGACGTGGAGCTCGCGACCGGCGACGGGACCGTCACGGGCCGGTGGGTGTGCCCGCCCGGCGCGTCGCGGGTCGCGGTGTTCCGGGACGGGGTGCCGATCCCGGTCGGCCGCGAGGGGTTCACCGACCGGGCCGTGGTCAACGGCGCGACCCACCGGTACGAGATCCACGCGGTCTACCCGGACGGGCCGATCGAGACCACGACGCCCGGGATCGTGCTGTCGGCGACGCCGCACGCGCTGCCCGATCCCGTCACGGAGTTCACCGCCGAGCCGCACGGGCAGGACAGGCTGCTGCTGTGCTTCACCCTGCCCGAGCACGGCCTGGTGGAGGCGCGGCTGCTCGAGGCCGACCCGCCCTGGCCGACGGGCGCGCTGGTGCCCCTCGTGGACCTGCGCGGGGAGAAGGTCGAGTCGACGCCGCACGCGCGCGGGCTCGTCGTGCGGCCGGGGGCGAGCGGGGTGCTGCTGCTGGTGACCGTCGCGGGCAGCGCGGCGGCGGTAGGCGCACACCGCAGGCACGTCGACCTGCCGGTTCCCGAGGGGCTCACGGCGGCGCGGCGCGGCGGCGAGGTGCGGATCGGGTTCGCCTGGCCGGGGGACGCCTCGGCCGTCGCGGTCACCTACGAGATCGGGGAGGCCGGCGCGCAACGCGTCGCCGTCACGCGGGCCGCCTACACCGCCGCCGGAGGGGTTCACCTTGCGGTGCCCGAGACCGAGGCGGTACGGATCGGCGTAGCGGGCGTCTCCGACCACGGCGGGGCGGTGCTCACCGGGCCCGCCGCGACGGTCGCGCTCGGCGCGCGCACGGTCGTCAGGTACGACCTCGCGGCTGCGGGACCGCCCTGGCGACGGGAACTCGTGCTGACGCTCACGCCGGACCGGCCGGTGCGGCTCGGCAGGCTCGACCTCGTGGTCAGGGACGGCAAGGTGATGCCTGACGCACCGGGCGACGGGGAGAACCTCGTGTCGTGGCACGATCTCGACCTTCCAGCGGAAACCGTCATGCGGGTGCCGCTGCCGAAGCGGCGCGGGCCCTACTGGCTGCGGTGCTTCACCGGCGACGCCGTCGACCTCGCCGACCCGCCAGTCCGACGCCTCAAGCAGGGAGCATGAAGATGCGAACCGAACGCGCGCGCGGCGCACACCGCAGACCCACGCGGAGCCGTCCGCCGCGCGCCAGGGACGCCGTCACCTGCCCCTACTGCTTCGCGCTGTTCGGCCGCGACGCGATCGCCTACCGCTGCCTGGGCCGGGCGGGGCGCGGGGTCGGCTGCGATCCCGTCCTCGACATGGCTCTCGCCGCCTACCAGGGCAGCCAGTCCGGCGCGATGCTGCCGCCGGTGTTCACCGGACGCGGCACGCGCGCCTCATGCCCGGACTGCGGCCGGGAGAGCGGGCGGCGCGTCTGCCCCGAGTGCCACCACGAACTCGCGCCCGCCTACTGCGACACGCCGGGCAGGATCGTCGCGCTGGTCGGCGCGAAGAACGCGGGCAAGAGCACATATATCGCCGTGCTCCTGCACGAGCTGCGCAACCGGGTCGGCACCGAGCTTGGCACCTCGCTCGTCGCCTGCGACGACCGCACGATCGAGCGTTACAAGCGCGACTTCGCGCGGCCGCTGTTCGACCAGCGGCGGCTGCTGCCGACCACGCCGAGCGCGGTCACCGCGCCGCGCGAGCCGCTGGTGTACCTGCTGACGCGCCGGGTGAAGGGCAGGTTCGGCAGCCGCACCGAGGCGCTGACGCTCGTGCTGTTCGACACCGCCGGGGAGGACCTGCGCAGCCGTGAGGTCCGCGACCTGCACCTGCGCTACCTTGAGGCGGCCGACGCGATCGTGTTCCTCGCCGATCCGCTCGAACTCGTGGAGGGCGGCGCGGAGAGCGAGCCGCTCGACGTGCTCGCCAGGGTCACCGAACCGCTGCGGCAGCGGCACGGCCTGGACGTCAAGGATCGGCTGCGCACCCCGATCGCGGTCGCGCTGACCAAGATCGACGAACTCGAACTCCCCGCGTCCTCGGCGCTCCAGCGGTCCCGGGTCAGGTCCGGCTCGCTCGACGCCGACGACCGCGAGGCGGTCGACGCCCACGTCCGCTCGCTGCTCGACGCGTGGGGCGCGGGCGACCTCGACCGCTACCTCGAGCAGCACTACGCCGAGTACGGCCTGTTCGGGGTGTCCGCGCTGGGCGGCGCGCCGCGCGGCGACGAGGTCGCGCCGGGCGGCGTCCGTCCGTATCGGGTGGAAGATCCGCTGCTGTGGCTGCTGCACCGGTTCGGGATGCTGGACGGCTGATGGCCTGGCAGCTCCACTACACCTCGGCCCGCTCGGCCGCCCGCTCCGGATTCCAGTTCACCGCCTCCTCCCCCGGGCTGCCTCCGGGCGCGGAAGCCGTCGTCTCGCCTTATCTGGGGTACCGTCCGCCGCCCGACGCGCCGCCCGCGCCCGACGCGTCGGAGCTCGCGGCGTTCCCCGAGGCGTTGAGCTACGACCTCGTCGGGGGGCGGCCGCTGCTGGTCCTGTCGCGGTATCTGGGGCGCGACTATTCGGGGCGGTTCGGGAACTTCCTGGCGCATGCCGTGCTCGCCGAGGCCGCCGAGCTTGAAGGGATGCGGCCCATCGAGTTCTGGCGCGCGCCCTTCTGGGCGGACTCCCCCGCGACTCGGCTGTCGGTTCTGGAGGACCCGCTTCCCGGCGACGCCCTCGACCCGGAATCCCTGTGCCACTGGCTTACCGCGCTCGATCACGACCCTTACGCGCGGCTCGCCTGGCTGCTCGACGCGTCGGCCGACCGGATCATCCTTGTCGGGGATGATGTGGAGGAGATCGTCCGGTGGTTCGCGGTCGTCGCCTACTCGCTGCCGGTCGAGGCGGCCGCCGCGCTGTCGTTCACCACCTACACCGCCGACCCCGTGACGGCCCCGCACCGCCTGGTCGGCACGACGCCGGACGTGTGGGCGTCGCAGCGCACCGACCACCCGGCCCTCCCCCTCGACCGCCCTGCGCCCCCGCATACGCCGAGCCGTTACGCCGAGGCCGTAGCGGCCCGCTGGCGCGCCCACGACCTCGACGGCCTCGACGCGCTCGCCGAACTCGCCAGGCTGAACCCCGACGAACCCGACGGCGCGGCAGTCGTCGCCGGACTGTGCGAGGGAATCGCGCACGACGACGCGGCACAGCGGCTCGCGCTCCCCCTGCTCAGGCATCCCGACCTGCCCGGATGGGTGTGGGAGCGGCTCGCGGTGCCCGCGCTCGGGTTCGATCTGGCCGCCGCCGTCAACCGGCTGTCGCCCGACCCTGCCGCCGCCCGCGCGGCGGGCGACCGCTGCGCGCACCTCGTGCTCACCGCGCCCGCGCTGCGCGACAGGCTCGGCGAGTTCACCCTCGAGGACCCCGCCGAGCTGTCGGTGCGGCTGTCGCGCGAGCTCGCCGCGGCCGCCGACCTGACGGCGCTGGCCGACCTGACCGTCGTCGCCGAACGGCTGGCCATCCCGGTGGTCGGCGAGCTGACCAGGCGCGGCGCACAGCGCATCACCCTCGAAGGCGCCGACGACAAGGCCGTGCTCAGCGCGCTGGAACGGGTCTGTGACAGCGCGCTTCCCGCGCTGCTGTCCGGCGTGATCGAGGCGCTGGAGCGCGGCGGGGCGCTGCTGCGCCGCGAGGTGCTCACCGGCGAGGTCTGCGACACCCTCGCCGCGCACGCCGACCGCGTCGCCCTCGCCGACGCGCCCGAGGTCTGCCTGCACCTGCTGCGCTCCCTGGCCGCCCGGCACGGCATCCACGGCGGCCCGACCCTCTCGCTCGCCGAACGGCTGCCGGGCAACCGCGCCGCGCGCGGCGTCCTCGCCGCCCGTGACGTCGCCACAGGACGCGACCCCCGCGCCGCCGCCCGCGCGCTTGAGGACGTCGACGGCGCCCTCGCCGGGCCGACGCTGCTCGCCGTCGCCGACGCGCTCACCGAACGCTCACCGCGCTTCCGCGCCGCCCTCCTGACCGCGCTCGACGAGCGCATCCGCGACATGCTCGCGCACCGCTGGATCGAGACGGCCGGGACGCGGGCGCGGCGGTTCGAGCTCGTCGGCGTCGCGCTGCGCGCCCCCGGCACGCCGCTCGACGGGTGGGCGCGTGAGCTGACACGCAGACGGCTCACCATGTTGCAGCTGGAGACCTATTTCCGGGACGATCAGACACTCCGAGCCGCACTGCGAGACCTTCGGGGGTAGACGAGAGTGCCGATCGTCCCGATCCTCTACCTGCTGGCCGCTCTCGTGTGGTCGGTGGTGATGTGGGCCGGGTTCGTCTACGTCTTCCCGCCGCTGTTCGGCGGCACCCTCCTCGGCGTCACGATCGCCGCGTTCGGCTACTACTACGTCATCGCGTGCCGCGCGCTTGTGCCCGCCGGAGCCGACGGCCTGTCCCCGGTGACGCCGTCGGACGGAAGGTACCGGCACTACCTCGTCGGCCAGGTGTGGCTCGACTGGCTCGCGCTGGTCCGCGAGGTCGGGCCGCGCGTCCACCGGATGGCCGACACCGCCGTTCGTCGCCTCACCAAGGTGCTGCTCCAGGGCTGGTGGGGGTTCTTCCTGTTCCCGGCGTGGGCGGCGCTGTGCGGGGGGATCGTGCTCGCGGCGGTGCCCGTCGCGGTGATCGGCGCGGCGCTGACCGTCCTGTACGGGGTCGTCGCGGCGATCGGGCTTGCCGGGTGGCTGGTGTGCGTGGCGCTGCTCGCCGGGCTCGACAGGCTGCTGACGATCCGGTGGCGAATCCTCCAGACCTGTCCGCATCCGAGCTGCTATCGGCGGATCGGGCTTCCCGTGTACGTCTGTCCGCGCTGCCAGCGACGGCACGACAGGCTCGCGCCCTCGACGGCCGGGGCGTTCCGGCACGTGTGCGAGTGCGGGGCGCGGCTGCCGACGACCGTCGCGCTCGGCAGGTACCGGCTGACCGCGCACTGCCCGCACTGCGGGGGGAGGCTGCCGGACCGGATCGGCCGCGTCAGGGTCGAGCCCGTGCCGTTCATCGGGGGCCCTGCCGCGGGCAAGACGACCTTCATGTTCCTGGCGATCCGGGCATTGCACGCGCGGTCACGGGAGATCGAGGGGCGTGTCGCGTTCGTCGAGCAGCGGCACCAGCAGGCGTACGCGGGCGCGGTCGCGGAGTTCGCGCGCGGCGGACGGCTCGCCAAGACCGGCCCCGAGCTGCCGCTGGCCACGATGGTCGACGCCGAACTCCCGCACGAGCACCGCATCCTGTACCTGTTCGACCCGGCCGGCGAGCTGTTCACCGGCGCGGCCTCGGTGGAGGCGCTGCGCTACCTCGACCACAGCGAGGCGCTGGTCTTCGTGCTCGACCCGTTCGCGCTGCCGGAGGTCCAGCGCTCGCTCACCGAGGACGAGCGCGCTCGGCTCCGCGCGACCTCCGGTCAGGAGCCTTCGGACGAGGACCCCTCCGACACCCTTCAGCGGGTGCTGAACGATCTGCGGTCGCGGCCCGACCGGGGCAGGCAGCGGCGGGTGGCCGTCGTGGTGACCAAGACCGACCTGCTGGTGGGCACGTCCATCGGCCGTGACGTGCGCGCCGACCCGCGCGCCTGGCTCGACTCGCTCGGCCTCGGGAACACGCTGCGCACGCTCGACCAGCTCGCCGAGGAGGTGCGGGTCTTCCCCTCCGGCCTCGACGCGCCAGTCTCGGCGCTGGCCGACCTCGTCGGATGGGTCGCGGGGCTGACGCTCTCGGCGCGCGGCGTGCTCGTGCCCGACCTGCCGCCGGACCTGTCGGAGGTGCCGCCCGCGCTGCCCCTGCGCGACGCCTGGCGGCCCAAGGGACGCACCCGGGACTTCGTCCCGCTCGGGTACCAGGCGGGCCGCTGGGCGATCCTGGGCAGCCTCTCGCTGGTGACCCTCTCGGGGTTCCTGCTGACGTTCCAGCAGCTGCTCGGCTGAGCGTCGCCCGCGGCGAACCGACCGGGCCGGACCGGAGTCGAACAGGGCGAGGTGACCCCCCGACCCCAGTCCGGGAAAGGACTGCCATGTCCGCCGAGACCGACCCGCCCGCCGCGCCGCCCGCTCCCGACGGCGGCGAGGAGATGTCCAAGAAGACGATGGTCCTGCTCGCGGGGGCGATGAGCGTCTGCGTCGCCCTCGTGCTCGGGATCACCCTCCTGGTCGGGGGCGGCGGGCAGGGCGGGTCGGCCGCGCCGCCCGTCGCGGGGACAGTCCCGAAGCTCGAGGGGCTGACGCTGCTGAAGGCGACGCAGGCGCTCGCCGAGCGCAGGCTCCCGATCGGCGGGGTGACGCGGGTGCCGTCGTCGCTGCCCGCCGGGGCCGTCGTCTACACCGCGCCGGGTGAGGGCGCGCCCGTCACCGAGGGCTCGCCGGTGAGCCTTTACGTCTCGAACGGGAACGGCGACGACGCGCCGACCAGGGTCGCGGTGCCGTACCTGCTCGGGGTGGACGCGGCGCACGCGGCACGGGTGCTGCGCAAGTTGGGGCTGCGGCTTGAGGCGACGGGACAGCAGGGACCGATCGCCGAGCAGGATCCCGCGCCGGGGACGGAGGTGGACGAGGGAACCGTGGTCAGGGCGACCGTGCCTTAGCCCGTTTTGTCCGAGGTATCGGACCTGGGCCATAGATACGGACATTTACTGACAGGTTACAAATCACTAACCCCGCGTATTCACGTCACACGACGCAGTTCCATCACGTCGAATGGGCGGATGCTTGGCACAGCCGTCCGCTAGATGACCCGGCCTTCGACCCCCCGCCCGGAGCCGCCCGATGCGCACCCTCCTGCCCGTGATGCTCCTTATCCTCCTTCTCGCGCCACCCGTCAGCGCGCACGAACACCCGCACGGGTCGACCGACCGCGTCACGCCGGGGGCCGTCCGGGTCGAGGTCGGAGCGAAGATCGACATCACCCTCGTCGACGACCGCGCCGCGCTCCAGCGGTTCAAGCGCACCTACGAGGTCGAACTCGGCGCGGGCAGCGGCTTCACCGTCGCGCCCGACGGGGTTATCGTCACCGCCACCGGGACGGTCCAGAGCGCCAACGACCCCGCGGTCTACGCCGCGAACCGGATCTTCGCCGAGTACTTCAAACAGGACATCCCCGCCGACTTCGCCAAACACACGGCGGGTACCGGCGATCTGGACTTCCGGCTTCAGTCCTGTTATCCACCGGAACGCAGCAATTCGACGTGTACGGCGGTCGTCACGCCGACCGTCCGGATCTTTCCGCATCTCGACCCCGCCCCGGCCGAGGGGCTGCCCGCCGAGATCCTCAAGACCGGCGCCGACGCCTCGGCCCCGGCCGTCCTACGCGTGACGGACTCCGCCAAAACCGGGGACCTGCCCACGCTGCCGCTGGCCAAGGCGTTCGACGGCGAGATCAAGGCGATCGACGTCATGACGTTCAAGGCGCGGCCGTCGGTGGAGGTCGCCCCCACCGTCGAGGTCGCCCACTTCGACCCGCCCGGCTCGCGCACCCTCCTCAAGGACGACAGGACCCGCATCGCCGGCCAGGTCGCCGCCGACGGGACCGGCGGGGCGGTCATCGACGACGCGCGCAGCGAGGTCATCGGCCTGGTCACCCTCGCCGGGACCGAGGCCAAGTTCGCGACCGTCGAGGACATCGTCGCCACCCTGGAGTCCGCCGGGGTCACCGCCCACCGCGGCCCCCTCGACGTCGTCTTCGAGACCGCCCTCGCGCACTACCACGACCGCTCGTACTCGCTGGCGATACCCGTGCTGGAACAGGTGCTCAAGCTGCGGCCCGACCACGCCGTCGCGATCAGCCACCTGCGCGACTCGCGCGCCTGGAAGGGCACCGACAAGGAGGCCAAACGGCCGCAGGCCGACAGCGGCGGCGTCGGCTTCCTCACCCCGTGGACCGTCGGCGCGGCCGCGCTGCTGCTCGCCGCCCTCGGCGCGGGCGTCCTCCTGCTGCGCAAACCCCGCGCCGCGGCCCCCGACGAGACCGCCACGGCCGTCGTCGGGGCGCAGCCGCTCCAGGCCGCGCCCCTCACCACGGTCGACCGATCCGACCCCGGCGCGGCCCGGTGGCAGAGCCAGCCGAGCGGCGGCCCCGGCCCCGCGCCGCGCGAGCCGGGACCCGGCGACCGGCCCGCGTACTGCACCCAGTGCGGCATGCGGCGCGGCCCCGCCCACCGCTTCTGCGGCTACTGCGGACATCCCGCCTAAGGAGACCCCTTGCAGACCGGCGACTCCCGACCCGGCCTCTCCGGCCGCCTCATCGGCGACTACCAGGTGCTCGACCTCGTCGGGCGCGGCGGCATGGCCGAGGTGTACCGCGCGCGCGACCACCGGCTCGGCCGGATCGTCGCGCTGAAGATCCTCGCCCCGCACCTGACGTACGACGAACGGTTCCGCACCCGGTTCGTGCGCGAGTCGCGGACCGTCGCGGGGATGGACCACCCGTACATCATCCCGATCTTCGAGGCGGGCGAGGCGGACGGGCTGCTGTTCATCGCGATGCGGTTCGTCGGCGGGGAGGACCTGCGCGTCAGGATGTCGCGGCAGCGGCCCTTCCCAGGGGACCGGGCGACGCGGCTGCTCGGGCAGATCGCGGCGGCGTTGGACTCCGCGCACGAGAACGGGCTCGTACACCGTGACGTCAAGCCCGCGAACGTGCTCGTCGCGGCGGGGCAGTCGGAGGGGGACGAGCACGTGTACCTGACCGACTTCGGGCTGACGAAGTCGGCGACGTCGGCGTCGGGGCTGACCAGCCAGGGGCAGTTCGTCGGGACGCCGCGTTACATCGCGCCGGAGCAGATCACCGGTGACGTCGTGGACGGGCGGTGCGACCAGTACGCGCTCGGGTGCGTGGCCTACGAGATGCTGTGCGGGGTTCCGCCGTTCGTCCGGGAGAACCAGATGGGACTCCTGTACGCGCATGTGTCCGAGGAGGCGCCTCCGGCGTCGTCACACCGGCCTGACCTTCCCGGCGCGGTGGACGGGGTGCTTGCGCGGGCGATAGCGAAGTCGCCGTCCGCGCGGTATCCCACGTGTCTGGCTTTCGTGCGCGCGCTTCGGGAGGCGTTGGGGGAGGTCGTCTCCGACCCGTCGTTGCGGTCGGTGCCTTATCCGGCGTCCGGGGAGCAGACCCCTCCGCCCGGCCTTAGGCGTGCCGATACCGTGCCGCCTTCGCTGACCCGTCTGACGACGCCGTCGGCACGGATCGGGGGGCGCAGGCCCGTCCAGTTGATCGGGGCGGGAATCGCGGTGCTGGTCGCCGCTGCCGCGGCCGTCGCGCTGCTGCTGCCTGGCGGGTCGGCGACCTATCCGGGGAGCGCGGCTGCGCCGTTCAAGTTCGACTACCCGGCTTCGTGGCAGGCGCGCACCCACTCCGACGTGTACATGGTCGCGTCTCCCGAGGCCGCGGCGTTCGAGAGGCTGTTCGCGACGCCCGTCGCGGCCGACTGGACGCCCGTCGCGGGGCTCGGGGGGTCCGCCACGGGCGTGTACGCGGGGGTCAGCGACACGCTCGACAACGTCGCGACCGCGCCGACGAGCCTGCCCGCGCTGCTGCCCGGGAAGGTGAGCCTCGGCCCGGGCGCGCCGGTGACGGCGGGGGGCGCGCAGGGCGTCCGGTATCAGGGGTCCGTCGCGGACCCGGCCGATCCGGGGCACCGGCTGGAGATCACCGTTCTCGTCGTGCCGCGCGCGGGGGCGTCGAGCGCGTTCCTCGTGTACTTCTGCGCGCCCTCGCACTGCTCGGCGGACACCGCGGCCGAGCTCGTCGCGAGCTTCGCGCTCAACCCCTGAGGCGGTCGGGCGCGGCGCGGACGGCGGCGAAGAAGTCGCGGACGTCCTCGGCGAAGGCGGCGGGCTGCTCAAGGGCGAGGAACGCGCCGCCGCGCTCGATCTCCGTCCAGCGCGTCACGTGGTGCTCGCGGTCGGCGAACCTGCGGACTGCGACGTCGGTCGTGCCCGTCGCGAGGACGGCCGTCGGCACCGGGCCGCGCGGCCTCGGCGCGACCTCGTTGGGATCGTGCGCGTCCTCGTAGAACAGCGCGGCCGCCGACGCCGCCGTCCTGGTGAACCACAGGATCGACGCGTCCGCGAGCAGCAGATCCCGGTCGACCGCGTCCTCGGGCAGCGGCGACCGCGCGTCACTCCACGCCCGCAGCTTCTCCACGGTCCACGCCAGCTGCCCGGCCGGGGAGTCGAGCAGCGCGTGCCCGAGCGTCGCCGGACGCGTCGACTGCAACGCGGCGAACCCGAACCCGTCGGTGTGCAGCTCCGCGAGCCGTCCGAGGCGTTCCTTCTCGATCTCGGTGAGGCCGGCGAGTGCCCCGGGATCGTCGGTGGGCGGCGTGACGAGCCCGTTCAGATGCACCCCGATCACCCGATCCGGCGCGCGCCTGCCCATCTCCGCCGCGATCCGCGCCCCGCTCCGCCCGCCCTGCACCCCGAACTCCGCGTACCCCAGCCTCCCCATCAGCGTGAGGAACGCGTCGGCGATCCTTCCCGTCGTCCACCCCGCCTCCCGCAACGGCCCCGAGAACCCCACCCCCGGCACGTCCGGCACGACGAGATGGAACGCGTCCGCGAGCTGCGGCAACACCTCGGTGAACTCCACGAACGACCCGGGCCACCCATGCACCAGCAGCAGCGGCACCGCCCCGTCCCGCGCCGACCGCTGATGTACAAAATGCACATCCTGCCCGTCGATCTCCGTGCGGAACTGCGGCATCCGATTCAACCGCCCCTCCACCGCCCCCCAGTCAAACCCCCCACCCCAATACCCCACAAGCTCCCGCAAATACCCCACCGGCACCCCCCTCTCCCACCCCACCCCCGGCACATCGCTCCCCCACCGAGTCCCCGCCAACCTCCCCCTCAACTCAGCAACATCCCCCCGCCCGACCCGAATCACAAACTCCCTGACATCCCCCATACCCCCACCCCTACCCCCCGCCCTCCACCTGCACCCGGTACCTCTCCAACAACTCGGCCTCAAACCCCAACAACTCCCCCAACTCCTCAACCAACGCCGCATCAATGACCGCCATCTCCACCCAACTCAACCTCTCCACCCCAACCCCTCCCCCTGGAAACCTCCGCCCGGATCGTAACCCCCACCACCACGGCCCGCCCCGCCGCCCCCACGCTCGTCCTGGACGCCGGCGGGGGTCAGGGGGTCGGGGTGGAGAGGAGTTTCTTGGCTCTGGCCAGGGCCTTGCGATGGGTTTCGGTGAGGGCGGCGACTTCGGGTTCGTAGAAGGTGAGGGCCGCGGTGAAGTACCTGTCTTCGAGGGTCGTGCGCTTGGGGGCGTAGCCGGACCGGTCCTCGCACTCCGCGTCGGCGACGGCGATGGTCAGGGCCTCGTCACGGGGGGCTTCGGCCGCGAGGACCCGGGCGTCTTCTGGGCGGGGCAGGTTCGGGTGGCCCTTGTCCTTCATGCAGGCGGACCATGTGGCGTTGAGCGCCTTCATCGCCGGGTCGGCGGCCGCCCGCTGTTTCGCCTCGATCGGCAGGTTTCCGGCGAGGGCCGTGGAGGTCATCGCGTCCTCCAGGGAGCCGTAGAGCGTGCGGCGTGCCTCCGAGACGCACCCGTCCGCCGAGACGGACACGACCGATCCATCCGACATGCGCATGTTGACGTGGTTCGCCACACCCTGTCCGTTCAGCGCGGTGCCCCACCTCCTGCGGTCCTCCTCGGACAAACCCTCCTGACCCATGTCCCGCTCGACCACCGGAGGCCCCTGCGGCGCGGCATCCTCTCCGTAGCCATGCCGTCGAGCGTCCGCGACGGAGATGCCATACGGGTCAGGACCGAGCCCCGGGTTCACGTCTTTCCCCACCCCCGGCCGCTTCACATACCTGAACCCCTGCGCCTTCATACAGCGCCGCACAAGCTCCTGCTCAGCCGCTGCCCGCACCCCATACCCATCAAAAAGCCCCCGAACCCGATCCCTGACCCCCTCCTCCGGCACCGCCGGCACCTCCCAAACAGCCCCACCCTCCTCCACCCGCGCCGTCTCCCCCTCCCCACACCCGCCCAACCCCAGCACCACCCCCAAAACAACAATCCCCCGCCCAACCCCGACCCCCAACGCCGCACCCCGCCCGAACACCCGCAAACCCAAGTTCCCTTCTCTTCCCACGCAAGCACAACGCACTCGCGACCAGACCATCCAAAGCCCGCTCCCAATCAGCAGTGGACGCTACCAGACCACGAAAATCCCATTCAGCAATTCCCCCACCCCACAGCCACGCCCATTGACCAAGAACGGCCACCTCACACGACAACCATTCCGCCTCTACTGAGCAAGCTCAGGAAACCTCGCCGATTTCGGCACCCAGCAGCGCCCCGAGCTCCCAGCACGCCTCCCGATCACCCTTGCCCACCGGCCCCGTCACCGTCACCGCAGGCCGAACCGCCCGCCACCCCATCCCCCCCGCGATCGACTCAACCGCCCGCACCGCCCCCGCCACATCAACGTTCCCATGCACATAAAGGCCATAAGGCATCCGCGCCTTGTCCTCCAAACACGGGTAGTAAACCGTGTCGAAGAAGTGCTAGAAGGTTCGCAAAGGTGACATGCGGAGCCCTTGATGGCCGCTACCCCCCGTGACGATGTCCCCGTTCTGTTCTATGCCCGCATCTCCGCCGACCTCCAGCGAGACGAGCACGGCGTGAACCACCAGCACGCCGTCAACCGCGCGACGGCCGCGCGTCTCGGCTGGACGATCGTCGGCGAGGTCACCGACAACGACAAGTCAGCGGCCAAGGCCGACGTGTACCGCGACGGGTTCGAGTTCATGATCCGCGCTCTCAAGGCGACCCTGACGGGTCGCAGCCGGGCCGCCGGTCCGGGCATACGGCCTCTCCGGGCCGGTCCCGGACCGGCCACCCGGCCGACATGGGGGGTTGATCGAGTCCGAAGCGGGGGCTTGCCGCCCCCAGCCCCCCGGCGAGCCGGGGAACCGGCAGGTTGCGGGTCGGGCTCACGGACACGGCCCGTTTCCCCGCGTAACGCGTGCGGTCCGGACGACGCGCGCTCACGGCCCCGGGCGCTTGCGCCCGGGGCCGTGGCGCGCTGTCCGGCCGCCGATACGCGGGATCACGCCCGAGCCTCAGGCCCTCCCCGGAACACCATGCGGAGCGCCCAGACGAGCCAGCTCCCTACGGGCCTGACCGACTCTGGCGCGTGCCCGCATCCGCTCGCTGGGATGCAGCGACGCGAGGTCCAGCCACGGGCCGTACAGGTTCACCACCGCCCGCAGGTAAGCCACATACGCGAACGCCGCGTCCGCATTGGTGCTGTTCGCGTGGCCCGTCATTGCGTCGCTCCCGGCAATGGCAGGCCCCATTCCGTGAAGACGGCCGACAGCGCCCGCCTGGCCGCCGACAATTCTTCGCAGGGCCCAAGATCTGCGATCAACGCCACCTGTAGCCGAGGGCCGTGTGCCTCTCCAAGGACCTCAATGACCACGCTCGCACCGACGCCCGGCGTCGCCGGGTTCCACACACGCAGGAGCGGCCGATAATCGTCGGGGTCCCGCAGAAGGACCCCGAAGCCCTCCGCCAACAGGGACGCTCCGAAGCGCTCCAAGATCGCCGTCATATCGCGACGGCCCAGGGCCGTCGTCTCGGCGCTCACGACGCTTCTCCCGAGCCCGACGGAAGCGCGCGGACCATGCAGACCTTTGCCGCCGCTCTCGCCGAATACGCGTTGCCACCAGTCAGTTCGTCGCCGGGCATGAACACCTCGCTTTCTCCGGACTGTGCTCAGGTGACATTGAGGTTGCTCGTGTTGACGGAACGTCTGCACTCCGTTTGCGGGACGTCTAGGATCGTTTCCAGGGGATTCCGGAAAACGTCCTAGACGTCCTGCGAAAGGTCCCGGTTCATGACGAATATGCCCCTCAGGCATGCGATGACCAGTGCCAAACTGACAGAGCAGGCGCTCGCGGAGATCTGCGAGGTAGATGTGAAGACAGTGGCCCGATGGGTGTCGGAGGAAGGCCGCCTGCCCCATCCACGGCATCGTTGGGCCGCGAGTCAGGCGCTGGGAGTTGAAGAGTCCGTGCTGTGGCCCGAAGCCGTCCGCAAGAACATCAAGACCGGACCCGACCGCGAGATCGTCAGCGTCTACCCGTATCGGTCGGCCTGCCCCAAGACGGTCTGGCGATCGCTGATCACCGACGCGTCGAGCGACATCACGTTCGCCGGTTACACCAATTACTTCCTCTGGCTGGAGCTTCCCAATCTGCGCAGTGTGCTGCGCCGGAAGGCCGAGCGCGGGTGCAAGGTCCGATTCGTCATCGGCGACCCCGACAGCGAAGTGACCCGGCAGCGTGAGGAGCGCGAAGGCGTGCCACTCACTGTCGGGACGCGCATCCGCATCACGCTGGACGAACTGTCGAAGCTCTCAGACGTCGAAGGCATCGAGGCCCGGTTCAGCGACGATCACATCGCCATGAGCGCGTTCACCTTCGACGATCAGATGCTCGTCACACCGCATCTGGCCAACCTGGCCGGACACGACTCCCCCATGCTGCACTTGAGGAGGCAGCAGGCGGACGGCCTTTTCGACCGGTTCGCCTTCCACGTCGCCGAACTGTGGGAGCACGGCAGGCCCGTGCAGAACCCGTCCGCCTGACGCCGGGCGTTCAAGCCAACTCTCCGATCTCGGCCGCCAGCAACGCACCCAGTTCCCAACACGCCTCCCGGTCGGCCTTGGTGACCGCACCCGTGACGGTCACCGCCGGACGAACGGGCCGCCACGACATCCCCGTCGCGATCGACTCGACGGCCCGCACCGCGCCGCCCGTGTCGAGGTTGCCGTGCACGTAGAGCCCGTAGGGCATCTTGGGCTTGGCCTCCAAACACGGGTAGTAGACCGTGTCGAAGAAGTGCTTCAGGGCACCGGACATGTAGCCGATGTTGGCGGGAGTGCCCAGCAGGATCGCATCGGCTTCCAGGACGTCCACGACCGAGGCCGACAGCGCAGGGCGGGTGACGACCTCGACGCCCTCGATCTCCTCCGCCGACGCGCCCGCCCGCGCCGCCTCCAGCAGTTCCTGCAACGCCGGAGAAGGCGTGTGGTGTACGACCAACAGCCGCTTCACAACCACAAGTCTCCCATAGACCGCCCACCCGCCCTGGCCGAAGGGAGGCGCACAGGCGCCACCCCGAGCTGGCCGACCCGGAACAGCAGGCAAGGGCGGGCGCGGAGCTCGACGCCTACGTGACCGGGTTTCCAGCTCAAGGAGCTCCGCAGATCGCTGGGTAAGACGCAGGCGGAAATCGCCAAAGTCCTCGGCGTCTCCCAGTCCCTATCTCCCAGATCGAGAACGGCAACGTCGAGGCCATGGAACTAGAGACGCTCCGTTCTTACGCCGCGGCGCTCAGCGGACGCCTCGCCATCACCATCAGCGTCGGCATCCACACGGTCAGGGTCGTCTAGTAGTGGGTGGTGGTCCAGTGGGAGCGGTAGGTGGATTGGGCGGCGGTGGTGCCCACCTTGCGGGCGGGGGCAGGGGCGAAGATGTCGCGGTAGAGGACGCGGTCGCCGAGGGACGGGAAGAAGCTCAGGAGGTTGCGGAGGAGCATGCGCCAGCGGGCGTCGCGGAGGGCGAGGAGGTTGCCGCCGCTCATCTGGCTGCTCATGCCGGTCGGCCAGCAGTCCAGACGGGCGCCGACGACGAGGAAGGTGCGGCCTTCCGCCTCGGGCTCCTGGCGCAGGTCGGTGAACACATCGAAGACGTCCGGGCCGGCGCCCTTCCACAGTCTTCCCCGAGGGTCGGCGAGTTCGACGTGCCACGTGCCCTCCGCGAACCAGCGCTGCGCCGACCAGGACTCGATGTGACCGTCGGCGGTTCGTACTCGGATCGGTTCGTCCATCGCGGCCTGCCTTTGTGGTGTCCGGCATGGCAAGCGTCTCACTGCCGTGAGCCCGGAAGCGAGAAGCTTCCGGGCTCACGGGGGTAAGGGGGTGCCCCGGGTGGGGGCGGGGGGGTTAGGCGAAGTTGTAGGTGGCGTCTACGGTTACGCCGCCGGAGCAGAACCAGCCGGTGCCGCTGACGGACTGGTTGGTCCAGGTGACGACGGTGCCGCTGACGGTGCCGCCGGTCAGGGTGCCGCTGTAGGTGCAGCCGAGGGCGGACATGGCGAAGGACATGGTGGCGGGGGCGGCGATGTTGCCGCTCCAGGGCAGGGACGCGGGGCTGACGGGCACGCCGCAGCCGGTCGCGGTCGCGGAGGTGACCGTGATCGACGAGCCGGTCCTGTCGCCGGACAGGGTGGAGGAGCAGGTCGCGACGGTGCTGCCGCTGACCTTCACCACGACGGTGCCGGTGGCGAGCTGGGCGGCCTGCGCCGGCGCGGCCGTGAGCGCGACGGCCGCGGCCGAGGCCGCGCCGAGCACGGCGAACTTGGTGATGCGGGACATGTGTCCTCTTTCCAGAAAACGGGCGCGCTGAAGACGCCCAAGGGGGTGGGACGGCCGTCCGGCGCTCCGAATCCGCCCATGTCGGGTGGGCGGTGACGGTTTCGAACTCCGGGATCGACCGCAGGAGATCTTTCCGCCCCTGATGGGCGGGTACCTCCTGAACGTAAAGCGCCGCCCCCTTCCCGGCAACAGACAAGCGCTAGCTTGGTCTGGCCACATGCTGACGCCCCCGGCGCGTTTGTGCCGCTGGGACGCCAGGGCCCGCCGAGGCGGGCCCGCAGGCCCGCATCGGCGACGCACCCGTAAGCCGACGGGGACCTGTAAGAGGGAGAGCTGGGAGGCGGCTTCGGCGAGCAAGGTCTGGATGTGCAGGCCGTGCGCGGCGTTCAGCGGGTGGTCGACGCCGGTGCGGACTGCCTCGGCGAACTCGGTGATCATGCGGGTGAAGTCGTCGTCGCCGACGTGCCAGTCGATGCGCGCCTCGCCGCGCGCGCCGAAGACCTCGACGTGGGCCGACTGGTCGGGGTCGGTCCCGGCCATGGACAGGGACACCTCGCTGACCGCGCCGCCCTCGTGCTCGAGCAGGAGGCCGAGCCAGCGCAGCGGGTGGCCGTGCGCGCGGAGGGAGACGATACGGCCGAGGGAGGCGTCCATCATGTCCAGGACGTGCGGGCCGAGGTCGAGGAGCGCGCCATGCTCGAGCCGCCATGGGGTGGCGAAGGGGCCGCCGGACAGGCCCGCCGACACGAACCTGCCGTAGCCGCCGAAGACCTCAAGGTCGGCGGCGGTGCGCAGGAAGGCCCGCGCCTCGGCGGTGTAGCGCAGGGAGAAGACCATCTGGGAGACGACGCCCGCCTCGGCGATCGCCTCGGCGAGGCCGCGCGCGCCTTCGAGGTCCATCGCGAGCGGCTTCTCCAGCAGCACCGCCTTGCCCGCCGCGACGGCCTTCAGCGCCAGCTCGGCCTGCACGTTCGGCGGCACCGCGAACGCCACGGCCTCGCAGGAGGCGAACAGCTCATCCAGGCTCGCATACGCGGTCGTGCCGTGCGCGCCCGCCAGCTCGGCCGCGGCCTCCGGGCGACGCGCCCACACCCCCGCGAGCCGGGTGCCGGGACCCGCCGCGATCGCCGGCGCGTGCACCATGTTCGCCCAGGGTCCGGCGCCGACGAGTCCCACAGCTACTTCACTCATGCCCGCAAGTTTTCCACCCCGCCGCCGACCGCGCGAACCGCGCTTGTGGATAACTTCCCGCGGAAAAATCGGCCTTGCGCGACGTGCCCGCGCGCTGGCGCGGACCTGTCTTGGGCATGCGAAGACCCCGGCTCCCTGACGGCGGGGGCCGGGGTCCTCAGACGGGCGTCAGACCGTTCAGACGGTGGTGACGACCTCGTCGTAGTCGAGCCGCGGGCTGCGCGGGAACCAGGCGTCGGGGCCCGGCTTGCCGATGTTGATCACCGCGAGCACCTTGTGCGCGCCATCGCCGAAGAAGTCCTTGTTGATGGCTTCCGCGTCATAACCGGCCATGGGGCCCGCCGCGAGGCCGGCCGCCCGGATCGCGATGATCAGGTAGCCGATCTGCAGTGACGCGTTGAAGGAGCCCATGCCGTGGCGGATCTCCGCGGCGTTGTCGAAGTTGGCCTTCGCGCCCTCGGCGTGCGGGAACACCTTCGGCAGTTCCTCATGCCAGTCGGTGTCATAGCCGACGATGGCGACGAGCGGGGCGCTGGCGGTCTTGGCCTTGTTGCCCTCGGACATGTGGCTGACGAGGCGCTCACGGGCCTCGGGGCTGCGGACGAAGGTGATGCGCAGCGGCTGGGTGTTCATGGCGGTCGGACCGTACTTGACGAGGTCGTAGATCGCCTTGGCCTGCTCTTCGGTCACCGGCTCGTCGGTGAAGGTGTTCGCGGTGCGCGCCTCGCGGAACAGCAGGTCCTGGGCCGCGGTGTCGAGGATCAAGCTCATGTGATCGCCTTCCTGGGGAGGGATGGGGTTCCTTGGTACGGAAGTCTCAACAAGATTGAACCCTCAACTTCTGCCCCATCAGGAGATGACGTGTGTCACACCCGTCCCACCCTCGATCACCCTGGTCAGCGCGTCACGGGAGGACTCAAGATCGGCTATGGCCTGCTCCATGCGGTCGCGTTCCCGGCGCAACTCGGCGAGAAGATCCGGACATGTCGGGACGAGCGCGGCCCCGTCGTCGCGCAGGCACGGCAGGACCGACGCGATCGTCGCCGTCGGCAGCCCGGCCGCCAGAAGCCGACGGACCCGCAGTACCGCCGCAAGATCGGCCTCGGAGTAGTCCCGGTATCCGCTCGCGTTACGCCGGGGCGCGAGCAGACCCTGTTCCTCGTAGTAGCGCAGCAGCCGGGTGCTCACGTCGGCTCGCCGCGCGAGTTCGCCTATCCGCATGTGGGTGACCCCGCCTACACTCGCTTGCCTTCACATGGATGTGAAGGTTCAGGGTAGCCCGCATGACGCAGAACCAAGCCCCTCCCGGCCCTTCCTTCCGCCCGGCGTCCGGATCTTTCGCCGGACGCCCACAGGTGCTCCTCGCCGGGTTCATCCTGCTCGTCTTCTGCACCGGGACTGCGGAGTTCCTTGTGGCCGGGCTCCTTCCCGAGGTGTCCGCCGACCTTGACGTCTCGTTGCCCGTCGCGGGCCAGGCGGCGACCGCCTACGCGCTCACCGTCGCGTTCGGAGGGCCGCTCGTCACCCTCGCGACCGCGCGGCTTCCCCGTAAGGGACTCGTCCTGGGGCTGTGCGGCGTGTTCGTCTTCGGCACCCTGCTTTCGGCGCTCGCTCCCGGCTTCGCCGTGCTCCTCGTAGGACGGGTCCTGGCCGCCTCCGCCCAGGCGACGCTGTTCGCCATCGCCCTTGTCGTGGCCACCTCTGTGGTCTCCCCCGATCGCGCGGGACGGGCGGTGGCCGCCGTGACGTCGGGGCTGACGGTCGCGACCGTGCTCGGGGTCCCGCTGGGCCAGTGGGTCGGAGGGGCGACGCACTGGCGCGTGCCGTTCTTGGCGGCCGCCGCGGCCGCCGTCCTCGGCACGCTCCTGGTCGCGGTCTCCATGCCGCGCGCGGCGACCGCGCCTGCGGAGGGTGCCTTGGCCGAGTTGTCTGTGCTGCGGCGTACGCCTGTCCTGTTGTCACTGGCCACCACGGCGGTGGGGTGCGCCGGGGTGGGTGTCGTGTTCACCTACCTCGTGCCGCTGCTGACCGACGTCTCAGGCTTCACCGGCGGGGCCGTCACCGCGCTGCTCGTCGCCTACGGGGTGGGCGGGTTCACGGGCAACGTCGTGGCCGGGCGGCTCGCCGACCGGAGCGTCGGGGCGACCCTGCGCGGCGTCTTCACCGCGATGGTCGCGGTGATGGCCCTGCTGCCGTTCGCCGCGCCGGTCCCGTGGGCCGCCGTGCTCGCCGTCGGGGCTCTCGGGGTGCTGTCCACGGCGACGATCGCGCCCCTGCAGACGCTGCTGCTGCGGCACGCGTCGGGTGCGCCGACGCTGTCGGTGGCGGTGAACGTCGGGGCGTTCAACCTCGCCAACGCGCTCGGCGCGTCGCTCGGCGGGCTCGGCGTGGGCGTCGGTCTGCTCCGCTGGAACGGGCTGCTCGGCGCGGTGTTCGCGGGGGTCGGGCTGCTGCTGGCCGGGGCCGTGCTGCGGCGCACGCGGTCCTGAGAACGCTGCCGGGCCCGCTGCGGAGGTGTGCAGCGGGCCTTTGGTCAGCGGAGGCGGGAGCGGCGGATGGCGTGTTCCGGGCGGTGGGCGGTGGTGCCGCAGTCGATGACGATGGTCTGGCCGGTGATGCAGCGGGATTCGGTGGAGGCGAGGAAGGCGACGAGGGCGGCGACGTCCTCGGGAGCGGCGGGCCAGGGGAGGAGGCGTTCGGCCGCCTTCTCGGCGAGCAGGTCAGGGGTCATGACGCGGCGTGCGGTGTCGGTGAGGACGAGGCCGGGGGCGACGGCGTTGCAGCGGATGCCCCTGTCGCCGTACATGGTGGCGACGTAACGGGTGAAGGAGATGAGGGCGGCTTTGGCGGAACCGTACGCCGCGTGGTCGGTGTCCCCCACCAGGGCGCTGACGGACGTGGTGTTCACGATCGACGCGTCCTCGCCCATAAGGGGGACGAGGTGCTTGCAGGTGAGCATCGCGCCGCGTACGGAGACCTCATGGGTGCGGTCCCAGACGGCGACGTCGAGGTCGGCGAGGTCAAGGTCGCGCCCGTAGACGTCGCGGCTGAGGGCCGCCGCGTTGTTGTGCAGGACGTCGAGCCGCCCATACGTCTCGCGTACGTGGTCGGCAAGCGCGCGCACGGCTGTCTCGTCGGAGACGTCGAGAGCGAACGACGTCGCCACGCCCCCGTCCTTCACCACGAGGTCCGCGGTGTCACGCGGCTTGAGGTCCGCGACGATCAGGGCCGCGCCCTCGGCGGCGAGCCTGCGGGCGGTGGCCTTGCCGATGCCCGACCCGCCGCCCGTGACGACCGCGACCTTCCCGGCGAACCTCACCTCTCATCCCACTCGACATGCAACGCGGAAAGGCCGCGTCCGACGAGGCTGCGCCGGTATTCGACCGCCTGCCCCTCCACAAGCCGGAGTGACGGGATCCGCCGCGTGATCTGCTGGAACGCGATCTCCATCTTGAGCCTGCTCAGCGCCGCGCCCACACAGTGGTGGATGCCGTAGCCGAACACGAGGTGGTCGCGCGCGTTGGGCCGCCGTATGTCGAACTTTTCCGGGTCGGGGAAGACTGTCTCGTCATGCGCGGCGGAGTCGGTGCTGATGAGGACCTCGACCCCTGCGGGGATCGTGACGCCGTGCAGGGGGACCGGCTTGGTGGGGATGCGGAAGCTGCCGAGGCTCGCGCCGTCGATGCGCATCGACTCCTCGATCATGCCGGGGATGAGCGCGGGATCGGCGACGATCTCGTCCCAGACGTCCCTTTCGCGCATGAGCCGGAGGATGCCGTTGCCCAGCGCGTTGGGCACCGTGTCGTTACCGCCGAGCAGTAGCGCGCTGATGGTCTCCACGACCTCGCGGTGAGACAACTCGTCGGGGATGAGCCCGGCCATGAGCGACGCGAAGTCGTCGCGCGGCCGCTCGCGCCGTTCGGTGACGAGTCCGTCAACGAAGTCGAGGTACTTGAGGAAGTCCCCGGCGAGCTCCACCTGGCGCTCGGGCGTCTGCGGCGACAGGAACAGCTGGAACCACGACGTGACCCAGTGCTTGACGTTCTCCTCGTCCTCCGGCGGCACCCCGATGAAGATCGCGGCGAGGTGCGCCGACGGCAGATGCGCGATGGTCTGGACGAGGTCGGTGCCGCCCCGCGGGATGACGTCGTCGAGCACGCCGTCGACCTGGGCGCGGAACGCCTCGCCGAGCTTCGCGACGGCCCTCGGCGTGAAGGCGCGGGAGATGGCGCGCCGCATCCTCGTGTGCTGGGGCGGGTCGACGTTGGCGGCGAAGTTGTCGAGGAAGGACTCGTGCTCGCCCAGCGCGCGGCGGACGTCGTCGGTGAGGGTGCGGGAGATGGTGAGCGAGCCGACCGACGAGAACGTCCCGTGGTCGCGGTAGGCGGCCCTGACGTCCTCGTAGCGGGTCAGCACCCACATCTTCAGGTGCTCGCTCCAGAAGACCGGCTGCTCGTGCCTGAGCCGCCGCAGGAACGGGTACGGGTCGGCGACGTGCCAGGCGGCTGTGACGTCGAAGTCCGCGGCGGTCTCGGCGGCTTGCGCGTGCTCGGCGGGGTGGACGGTCAAGGCGGGCCCCCTCAGTAGGGAGCGACGGGTGTGAGGACCCGCCGCGGGTTGTCGGTGAGCATCAGGTCGATCTGGGCGCGGGTGACGCCGCGGTCCAGCAGGGCGGGCAGCACGTCGGACGAGATGTGCTTCAGGTGGTAGTTCGGATGCCTTTCGGCGATGACGTCCCACTCGAACCTGTCGTTGAAGCAGTACGAGTCGTGGCCGAGGACCATCCGCTCGGCGTAACCGAGTTCGCACATGGCCGCGACGGTCGCGACGCGGTCCTCGAAGGAGGTGAACTCGATGCCGAAGCGGTCCATGCCGAGGTAGGAGCCGTTGTCGGCGAGGGTGCGCAGGTAGTCGAGGTCGGTGGAGTCGCCCGCGTGGCCGATGACGACACGGTTCAGGTCGACGCCCTCTTCGACAAGGAGTTTCTGCTGGTCGAGGCCGTTGCGTACGGACGACTCGCTATGCGTGGTGATGGGCACGCCGGTCTCGCGGTGTGCCTTGGCGCAGGCCCGGATGACGCGTTCTACGCCGGTCGTCATCCCCTGCTTGCCTGTGGCGCACTTGAGCATCCCGGCTTTGACGCCCGTGCGGCCGATGCCTTCGGTGATGTCCCGGATGAAGAACTCCGCGAGCCTGTCCTCTCCGCCGAAGAGCGTGCCGGGGCCTCGGTTGGCGAAGTAGGCGGGCAGGTCGTCGTAGGTGTACAGGCCGGTGGCCACGACGATGTTCACCGACGTCAGTTCCGCGACCCGCTGCACGGCGGGGACGTACCTGCCGAGGCCGATGACGGTGAGGTCCACGACGGTGTCGATGCCTAGCGCGCGCACGGCCTCCAACTTGGCTGCGGCGTCGGCGGCGCAGCGTTCCAGGTCCCAGCCTTCGGGGACGTCCGGCCAGTTCCACAGGATCTCGGGGCTGAGTCCGAAGATGTGCTCGTGCATGAGGACCGCGCCCAGGTGGTCGGCGGGTCCGCGGACGGTCTGGATCACGCGGTGACCTCCGGGAAGCGGGGATGGTCGAACGGTTTGTTGACCTCGAGGCCGAGGCCGTCTGTCTGCGCGTAAGGCGTGCCGGTGTACAGGGCGTCGGAGTCGAAGTACGTGACGGTGAACGAAAGCCGCGGTTCGTCGCGCAGGTTCGCGCCCGACCCGTGGACGGTGAGGGCGTGGTGGACCGTCGCGTCGCCCGCGGCGAGGTCGAGCGGGTCGGACAGGGGGAGGTCGGCGAGCCAGGGGTGCTGCGAGGGCTGGTCGTCGCCTTCGCGGGTGAAACTGCGGCCGAGCACCCCGTACCGGTGGGAGCCGGTGTAGAAGCGCAGCGACCCCATCTCGGCGGGGATGTCGCCGAGGGCGAGCCAGACCGTCAGCATCTCCGAGCGGTCCATCGGCATCCAGGGGAAGTCCTGGTGGAACACCGTCGCGCCGTGGCCGCCCGCGCCCTCCGGCTCCTTGACGAGCAGGTTCGTCACCTGCACGCGCACCTTCGCGACGCCCTTGAGCAGCCGTGCGGCAGTCCTGCCGAGGGTGCCGTCGAGGGTGAGTGAGCGGAAGAGCTGGTCGGTCTCAGCGATGTCGCGGGACTGGCCGAACGCCTGGTCGACGGCGCTGCGCCGGGCCCTGTCGCGCTCGGCGAGGCGGGCCAGGGCGGTGGCGCGCAGGTCGGCGACGGTCTCGGGCGGGAGGAGGCCGGGCAGGTGGACCCAGCCGTTCTCGCGGAAGAAGGCGACCTCGTCGTCGGTCGCGGGACGCACTGCGAGGGACATTGCCCAAGTGTCGAACGCGCGGCATGGTAAAGCAAGCGCTTGGTTTGAATGATCCACCGACCAGAGGTCCCCCACAGGAGGAGTCCCCCATGTCACGTCAGTTCCGTTTCGGCGCGGTCCTGCGCCTCGCCGACTCCGGCCGCGCCTGGGCCGACAAGGCCCGCCGCCTCGAAGACGACGGCTTCAGCACGCTGCTCGTCCCCGACCACCTCGTCGGCCCCCGCTTCGGACCCGTCGCCGCGATGACGGCCGCGGCCTGCGCGACCGAGACGCTGAACGTGGGGACGCTGGTGTTCGCCAACGACTTCCGGCACCCGGCCGTGCTCGCCAAGGAGGCCGCCACGATCGACCTGCTCTCCGACGGCCGCCTTGAACTCGGCATGGGCACCGGGTGGATGGCCCGCGACTACGACGCCGCAGGCATGGAGCTGGCTTCCCCGGGCGTCAGGGTGGCCCGCCTCGATGAGTCGCTCCAGGTCATGAAGGCGCTGTGGAGGGGCGGGCCCGTGAACTTCGAGGGGAAGCACTACAAGATCGCGGGGCTTGAGCAGGACCCCCTGCCGGCGCGTAAGCCGGGTCCGCGCATCATGCTCGGGGGCGGCGGTCCGAAGATGCTCGCGCTCGCGGCCCGTGAGGCCGACGTGGTCAACCTGACGATGCGGGTGCGCGCCGACGGCGCCGGCCCCGACCTGCGCGACAGCGGGATCGCCCAGTTCCGCGACAAGATCGCCACGCTCAAGGCGGCGGCCGGAAGCCGGTTCGGCGAGATCGAGCTCGGGACGTCGGTGCTGAGCCTCGGACTCGGCGCGCAGCCCGAGGCGTGGAGCGCGGCGAACCCGTCGGCGCAGGAGGGGACGCCGCAGGTGCTCGCCGGGTCGCTGGACGAGGTCTGCGACGCGCTGCGCCGCTGGCGCGAGGAGCTCGGAATCTCCTACTTCGTCCTGCACAACGAGGACGACCTGCCGTCCTTCCGGCAGGTCGTCTCGCGCCTCGCGGGCACGTGAGCCGACGCGCGGCCCCGGGGCGCGGGGCCGCGCGTCAGGTCATCCCAGGTACGGGCCGGGCGTCCCGATCCGGCCCGGCGCGGCGTTCGCGCCGGGAAGGTCGAGGACGTAGGCCCGCAGGTCGCCCTTTCCGGACGGGACCGCCGTCAGGGTCCCGTTCGTGACCACCTTGACGTCCCCGGTGACGGCGTCCTTGTAGGTGCCGTTCGGGATTCCGGCGAAGGAGGCCGAACCGGAGATGGCGACGAGCACGAAGCTGTCCACTCCCCCGGCGGTGTACCTCCGTTTGAACGCCAGATCGCCCGAGACGCCCTCACGGGAGTACTGGCCCATCTGGAGTGCCGGGACGGCCCTGCGAATCCTGTTGAGCCGCTGGAGGTGCTTGACGAGCGGCTGCGCGAGGGTCGTGGCGACCTGCCCCGACGCGCTGGAGGCGATGCCGAAGTCGGCGGCGGTGACCGACCCGGCGAGGTGGTCGCCGAAGTACGCGCGGCCCGTCGTGGACAGGGGGCAGGTCGGGCCGCAGTCGATCCGCGCGCCCTTCATGAACTCGATCTCCGACCCGTAGTAGAGGGTGGGGATGCCCCGGAACGTCCACATCAGCGCCATGTTCTCCGCCCACGCGTCGGTTCCTCCGGTGTACCGGACGTTCGACTTGTTGGGCCCGTAGTCGTGCGAGTCGACGTACACGGCGTTGAAGGTGGCGTCGTTGGTGGCGTCGTCGGAGTCCCTGCCGTTGTGGAAGGCGTTGCTGGCGTCCCCGAAGTTCATGTGCATGCGCATGTCGATGATGTTCATGCCGGAGAACTGGGAGTGGTCGGGGGCGTGGTAGGCGTTGCCGTTCAGGAAGGCGTTCGAGGACGTCGGCTGGTTGCCGGTGCCCATGGTGTTCTCGTAGGAGAACTGGTCGAGGGCGGCCTGGACGTCGTCGCCGGTGTAGGTGCGGCGTTCCTTCCAGGTGAAGAACTGCGCCGAGTGGTTGACCGAGCCGCGGTTCCACTTGTCGTTGACGAAGGCGGCGACCTCTCCGAACACGTAGAAGTCCTTGGCCTTGTCCGCGCCGTACTTGTCGACGAGCTTCGCCTCAAGGGCGGGCAGGAACCTTCGGTTCCACGTGACGCGCGGGATATGGACCGCGGTGTCGATGCGGAAGCCGTCGACGCCCATGTCGATGTACCTGTTGTGGACGTCGATGAGGTACTGCTGGACGGCCGGGTTCTCGGTGTTGAAGTCGGCGAGGTCCTCGTGCAGCCAGCAGCTGCGGGCGTCCTCGCCCTCCCAGTTGCCGATCCAGCACTGGTGGTAGAGGTCGGCAGGGAAGAGCTTGGAGGTCGGCGTGGGCCACTGGCAGTGCCGCAGCGCGAACCCTTCCGGGCTCGACTGGCCGGTCGCCACGCCGTAGTTCGGGCAGGCGTTCCCTGCGGGGACTTCCGTGCTCCACAGGTCGCCGTTGTAAGGACGGCCCTTGGCCATCGCGTTCTGTGCGGCGGTCATAGCCGGGTCGTTCCCTTGGTGCTCGTCAAGCGGGTCGTAGGTCTTGCCCGCCTGCTTGGCGCTGTAGAACCAGTCCCACTGGCCGTCGCGCGCGCCCCAGACCTTCGGCACGTACAGGCCCTTGGCTCCCCACCGGGACGAGTGGTTGTAGACGACGTCCTGGTAGATCTTGATGCCCTTGGCGTGCGCGCCGTCGATGAGGTCCTGGTAGGACGCGCCGGGGGACTCGAGGCGTGGGTCGACGCGGTAGAAGTCCCAGCCGTGGTAGCCGTGGAAGTCGTAGTCGGAGCGGTTGAGGACGACAGGGGTGATCCAGATCGCGGAGAAGCCGAGCGCCTTGATGTAGTCGAGGCGGTCGATGAGGCCCTTGAAGTCGCCGCGGAACATGGGGTCGTTCGCCGCCGCGTTGCCGGACTTGACGTGCTGGCTGCCGCCCCGGTTGTTGCCGGCGTGGCCGTCCATGAAGCGCGCGGTCATCGCGAAGTAGATCGCGTCCTTGCGGGGGTCGCCGCCCAGCATCTCGCCGGGTTCCGGCTCGGGCGCGGCCTCCCCCGTCGTCACGGTGACGGACGCGCTCGCGGCCGAGGTGTTGCCCGCCGCGTCATACGCCCGGACCGTGTAGGTGTAGGCGGTTTGCGGGGCGAGGCCGGGGAGGCTGAGGAACGGCGACGAGGTCGCGTAGACGGTGGTGTCGCCGCCGCGCGTCTGGGTGACGGTGTAGCCGGTGACGCCCACGTTGTCGGTGGAGGCCGTCCACGCCAGCTCGACCGTGGTGCCGTCGGCCGTGCCGCTCAGCCCGGACGGGACGGTCGGGGCCTGTGTGTCGGGCACGGGGGCCGCGCACGGGTCGGGCGCGGCGGCGGTGATCACGCCGTCCTTCACGGTCGTCCTGCCGAGGCCGAGCGTGTAGTCCGATCCGCCGTTGTTGTCCCAGACGCCCGAGCCGTTGTTGAACGCGGCCTTCAGCCCGGTCGCGGTGCCCAGATCGAGCGTCTTGACCGCCCAGTCGGCGCAGGCCGCGTCCATGAGGACGCCGGGCGTGGCCGTCCACGCGCCGCCCGTCGGCTGGTAGTGGACGCGCGGGGCGGTCCAGCCCCTGGTCTTGGTGAAGTAGTAGACGTCCGCCTTGTTGGTCTGCGGCGCGGCCCCGGTGGTGCGGGTGACGCCGGACGACTGGGCCGAGACGTTCCCCGCCGCGTCGCGCGCGAGCACGCTGTAGGTGTAGGACGTCTCCGGCGCGAGCCCGTCGTCTGTGTAGGACGTGGTTGTGGAGGGCAGCTCGACGGTCCCGTCCGGGCCGACGCGCCGGACGGTGTAGCCGGTGACGCCGACGTCGTCGGTCGCGGCGGTCCAGCTCAGTGTGATCCGGGTGCCGCTGACGGTCGCGGCGAGCCCGGTCGGCACGGTAGGCGCGGTGATGTCGGGCGTGCACGGGTTCGCCGCGTCCGGGGTGATGACGCCGTTCTTGATGGTCGTCGTGCCGATGGGCAGGGCGTAGTCGGTTCCGCCGTTGTTGTCCCAAGTGCCCGACCCGTTGTTGAACGCGGCTTTCAGGCTGGTGGCCGTGCCGATGTCGAGGGTCTTGACGGCCCAGCCGGCGCAGGCCGGGTCCATGAGCAGGCCCGGCGCGGCGGTCCAGGAGCCGCCGGAAGGCTGGTAGTGCAGGCGGGGACTCGCCCAGGAGCTCGCGTAGTAGACGGTCGCGGTGTTGCCGGGCTGGACGGGCCCGCAGGGGTCGCCCGCGCCGACGACGCCCGCGTTGACCGTCACGTTCCCGGTCGGGAGGGCGTAGTTCCCGCCGCCGTTGTTGTCCCAGATGCCCGAGCCGTTGTTGAACACGGCGGTCAGGCCGGGCGCGGTGCCGAGGTCGATGGTGCGCTTGACCCAGCCCGCGCAGGCGACCTCCATGGCGACGCCGGGGACCGTCGTCCAGGAGCCTCCCGAGGGCTGGTAGTGGATGTTGGTCGTGGCCCAGCCCGTCTTGTAGAAGACGGTGGCCGACGTGGCCGCCGCGGCCGGTGGCGCGGCCGCCAGGGCCGCCGCGCAGGCGAGCGCGGCGGCCGCCGCGACTCCCCTCCCCGGCCGTGATCTCGTGGGGTGCTGCATGGTGCTCCTCAAGGGGGGTGGTGAGGGGCCGGGCCGAGGCAGCCCGGCCCCGTGACCGGCCGTCAGTCGGCCGGTGCGATCCTTGTCGCGGCGAGGAGGCGGCCCTCCCCGTCGCGTTCCACGACGACGGCTCCGGAGCCGGTCGCGGCGGTGAGGAGTCCGGCGTCGCGGGGATCGACGGCGAACGCCTTGCGGTCGGCGTAGTCGGGGTAGCGCTCCTGCTGCGCTTCGGTGAGCCCGCCTGACGGGATCAACCGGATGATCCGGACGTCGCCCGTGATCCGTCCGTCGGCGTAGCCGAGTTCGCCGGAGCCGGGGAAGACGAGCGTGTAGGAGCGCGCGGTGGTCGTCCTGCGCTTCCACGCGACGACGCCGTCGTCGAGCAGGTGCGCGCCGACCTCCTCCAGGTCGACCTCGGGGGCCGCGCCGCCGACGACGGGCAGCAGGTAGCCGGGGGTCGCGGCCTGAATCCACACCTCGTTGCCGAAGGTCGCGAGGTCGAGGGACTGGTCGTCGGGGAGGTCCTTGATGTCGCCCTTGTGCAGGATGTACGACAGCGATTCCGCGCCCGGGGCGAGCGGGATCTCCCAGTAGACGCCGAACGCGTCGGTTCCGGCGGGTGCGGGCGGGTTCGCCCAGTCCGTGGGGGTGGCCGCGCCCGCCCAGGCGTGCGGGCCCCATCCGGTGTAGTCGCCGTCGGCGCGGCGGTAGTGCAGGACGGCGAGGCCGTCCGCCGCCGCCTTGGAGGCGTACAGGGGTTGCTCTCCGGAGTCGACGTAGCCGTCCGGTTGGTCGGCGGGGATAAGGGACTGGTCGGTACCGGGGTCCTTCTCGTCGCCCCGGTGGACGATGAAGTTGAGCGGGGCGTAGGCGTCGGCCAGAGGGATCTTCCAGTACGCGCCGTAGGAGTCGGTGCCGTCGGGCGTCCTGGGCTCGGTCCAGGAGGTGGCGACGCCGTCGGCGAGGCCCTCGCCCCACAGATGCAGGCCCCAGCCGGTGTAGTCGCCGTCGGGGCGGCGGTAGTGGACCGTGGCGTGACCCTGGGCCTCGGCGCGTGACGCGAACGCGTCGGCGGCGTCGGGGCGGAGCCAGATCTCGCCCGTGTTGGCCGGGACGGTGTGCTCGGCGATAGCCGTGTCGCCGTCACGGACGCTCAAGACGACCTCCTGAGCGTCCTCGGCGAGCTTCACCCAGGCGAACGCGCCGTAGGAGTCGCGGCCCGCGAACGGGATAGAGCCCGGCTGGGCGACGTCGCCGGAGGCGGTGACGGTCAGGCCGTCGTAGTCGCCGTCCTCGGCGCGGTAGTGGACGAGGACGTTCTCGCGCGCCACCTGCCCGGGTTCGGGCTCGGGGGCGGGTTCCGCGACGGTCCCGGAGACCTGGGCGGAGGCGATCCTTCCGGCGCTGTCCACCGCGATCGCCTTGTAGGTGACCGTTGTGCCGGGGGTAAGCGCGCTGACGTCGTGGAAGACGCGGAAGTCGCGATTGTCGTCCACGCCGATGTGCTTCCAGCCGCCGGAGCCGATCTTGGCGAGGAAGACGACGCGGTCGAAGCCCGTGCCGGGGACGGTCGCGGTGACCTCGGCGCGGCCGGACAGCGCGGCGTCGGGCAGCGCGACGGTCACCGAGGGGGCGGCGTCGGGCTTGGCGAGCTTGCGACCGGCCTTGAGGACGACGGCCTGGAGCGGCGGGACCGTCACGGTGAGGACCTTGTCCCGTGCCGTGGTGGTCCGTTCGGTGGTGCCGTAGACGCCGGTGAACTGGGTGTTCGCGGAGAAGGTCGGGATCTTCACCTTCGCCGGGGCCTTCCCGCTGTTGACCGCGACGACGTATTCGACGTTCTCGTCCGGGTCGATCCGGGAGTAGGCGTAGACGTTGCCGTCGGAGATCCGCTCGATCTGTGCGCCGTCACGCAGGGCCGGGTGGGCCGAGGTGAGGTCGGCGAGCTTCCGGATACCGGTGTAGAGCGGGTGTTTGGTGTCGAAGTTGTCGCGGGCGTGGGTGGAGGCGGTGCCGATGAGGTCGTCGTCTAGGTACTCGGGGACCTGGGAGGCGAACATCGAGGTGCGGGCGAGCTGGTCGTTGCCGTCGCCGGTGAAGCCCTGCTCGTCGCCGTAGTAGACGACGGGCTGGCCGCGCGTCAGGTACATGAGCTGGTGGGCGAACTGGTCGCGTTTCAGCAGTTCCGCGTCCGAGATGCCCGGGTTGTCGCGCTGGAGGAAGCCGCCGATCCTGCCCATGTCGTGGTTGCCGAGGAAGGTCGGCAGGGAGTAGGCGTTGCCGTCGCCGTCGGTGTAACGGTCGTCCTGCGCGTACAGCCGCCGCAGTACGTCGGCCGACCCTCCCGACGCGTAAGCGCGCGCGGCCTCCTGGAACGGGAAGTCGAGGACGGACTGGAGCCGCCCCTCCGAGGTGTACTTCGACGTCACCGCGACGTCGCTGCTGTAGACCTCGCCGAACATGAAGAAGTCCTTCTTGCCCTGCTTCCTGGCATAGCCGAGGACGTCGGGCGCGAACTGCTTCCAGAACTCGAGGTTGACGTGCTTGACGGTGTCGATCCGGAACCCATCGATCCCGGCTTCCTTCACCCACGTTCGGTAGATGTCCGTCATGCCCTTGACGACCCGGGGATGTTCGGTGAACAGGTCGTCGAGGCCGTAGAAGTCGCCGTACTCGCCGCTCTCTCCGGCGAAGGTCGAGTCCCCCCGGTTGTGGTAGAGGGTGACGTCGTTCAGCCAGGCCGGGACCTTCTTCGGCAGGGACGCGTCAACGACCGGGGTGTAAGGGAACGACTTGTCTGTCAGCTCGGGGAAGGCGGGACTCCCGGCGGCGTCGTAGTCCCTGTCGTCAAAGGGGCGGTTGTCGGCGTCGAGGTACGGAGACGTGCTCTTGGGCCGGTAGGAGTACTTCTTCTCGGCGTAGTCGATGATGTCGGCGGTGTGGTTGGTGATCACGTCGAAGAACACCTTCATGCCGCGTTTGTGCGCCTCCTTGACCAGGCGCTTCATCTCGGCGTTGGTGCCCAGGTGCGGGTCGATCCGGGTGAAGTCGGTGATCCAGTAGCCGTGGTATCCGGCCGACACGTTGTCGCCCGTGCCCTGGACGGGACGGTTCGCGAACATCGGCGTCAGCCAGAGCGAGGTGCTGCCGAGACCCTTGATGTAGTCGAGCTTGCCGATCAGCCCGGCGAGGTCGCCGCCCTGGTAGAAGCCGCGTTTTGTGGGGTCGTATCCGGTCGTGAGCGGGCCGCCGGACAGGCCGCCCTTGTCGTTGGACCTGTCGCCGTTGGCGAACCTGTCGGTCATCGCGAAGTAGAAGCGCTCACGGCTCAGGCTCGGCCTGACCGGCGCGTCCTTGAGCAGGCGGCGGTCCTCGGCGTCGGCGCGGCCGCTGGGGCCCGAGCGGGCGGGTTTCGGCCGGTGGTCGCCCGGCGCGGCCGCCGTAGGGGAGGCGATCACGGGGCTGAGGAGTGAGGCTCCGAGCACGGCGGCCAGGCCGGTCCGCAGGACGCGGCGCGGACGGGGTGCGGAGCCGCGGAGGGGTGCCACGGCGTGTCCTTTCTTGGGTGGGAGGCGCGCTCAGCGCGCGGCTACGGCGGTGAGCATGAGGTGGGAGGGGTGTCCGGGGACCTCGGCGAGACGGACCGTGCAGCCCGCCTCCACGGCCCACGCGGCGAGCGCGGCGGGCGGGTGGAGGCGGCCGCCCTGGGTGTGCCAGAGGTTGAGGTCGAAGAAGCGCTGGAAGGCGCGGTCGGCGGGCTCGCGCGGGTCGGGGTCTGACTCGACCACGAGCAGCGTCCCGCCCGGCGTGAGCGCGGCCACCGCCTCATGGACGAGTGCGCGGGCCCGCTCGGAGGGGAAGCCGTGCAGGACGTTGCAGAGCAGGACGACGTCCACGCCGCGTTCGGTGAGCGCGCCGGGAACGCCGAGGTCGGCGGCGCGTCCGGTGATCCTTCCGCCTAGGTCGGTGAGGTCGGTGAGGTCGGCGATGACCGTCGGGAGGTCCACGACTGTCGCGTGCAGCTCGGGGTGGCGGGCGCACATGACCCTGCTGAACGTGCCGGTGCCGCCGCCCGCGTCGAGGAGGGTCCGCGCGCCCTCGGGGAGGGTGAGCGCCTCGGCCAGGCCCGCCGCGAGGCCCGCCTGGAGGGTGTGGAAGCCGCGCCGCTCCTCGGGCAGCCCGTCAAGCCAGGCGTAGAACGAGCCGTCGGGGACGCCGGTGCGCACCGCGTCGGCGAGGCCCTGCCAGGGGCCCGAGGCGAGGGCGGTCCACAGCGGGAGGACCGCGCCGAAGTGGCCGCGTAGGGCCGCGCCCGCAGGGCGTTCGGCGTAACGGCCGTCCTTGACCGACAGGTAGCCGGTCTCGGCGAGCGCGTCGAGGAGGTGGCGGAGGGGTTCGGCCGACGCGCCGGTCTTCGCGGCGAGGGCGCGCAGGTCGGCGGGGCCGTCGGCGAGCGCGTGGAAGACGCCGAGGCGCAGCGCGGCGACCGCGGCGTGGCAGGTGAGCAGGCCGAGAAGGTCGGCCATCGGGTCGGGCTCAGCGGGCATCGGCGGTCTCCGGGTCGAGCGCGTCGGGGAGTGCGGTTTCGAGGGTGCGCAGCGCGGGGGCGAGCGCGGTCGCCGCCGCGAGCAGGGCGAGCAGGACCGCGGCGGCGAGGAACAGCGCGGCGACGCCGCGGCCGGGTCCGGTCCCGGTGAGCGCGCCGACGCTTCCGGCGAGCGCGCCCCCGTCGGCGAGCAGCGGTTCGGCGACGCGTTCGCTGAGCGGCCCCGCCGCGAGGTAGGCGACGGGCTGGGCGACCTGCCCGAGCGCCTGGACGGTCCCGCTGACCCTGCCGAGCGAGGCGGGCTCGACCTTCGTCTGGAAGAGGGTCCTTCCGCAGCCCTGCACGATCGGGAGGGTGAACAGGAACACCGCCGCCGCACAGCCCACGAGCAGCGGCGACGGCCGTACGGCGTGCAGAGCCAAGGCGACGGCCCCGGCGAACATGAACAGCGAGATCCCCGGCATCCGGTTGCGCGGCCCGCCCCACGCGCCCATGACGAGGCTGCCCGCGAACACGCCGCTGCCGCCCGCCAGCATGAGCAGGCCAAGGGTGGTCGCGGAGGCGAACCCGAGGATGAGCGGCTGTACGAGGACGCCCGCGAGCCCGTAAATGAAGTTGTATCCGGTGAAGACAAGCGCGAGCGCCAGCAGCGGCGGCCTTGCGCGGAGATAACGCCAGCCGTGGGCGAGGTCGGCCCGCAACGGCTTGGGCGGCTCCGTACGGGCGGGCCGTAGGACGCGTGCGGGCAGCCGTACCGTGGCGAGCACGCTCACCGCGACGGCGAAGGACACGAGGTCGAGCACAAGGACGCCGGTCGTGCCGACGGCCGTGAGCAGGCCCGCCGCGACGGCCGGGGCGGCGATCTGCGCGGCCATGCCGAGCTGCATCAGCCCGTTGGCGCGGCCCAGGTGGCGGGCGGGGATGAGCAGCGGCGTCATCGCCTGGTACGCGGTGAAGTGGAACGCGCCCGCCGCCGCGCTGACGGCGGCCGCCACGCACACGTGCCAGGGCCGCAGGCCGCCGGTGTGCACGAGCAGCGCGAGCGTCGCGGTGGCGACGCCGCTGACGGCGTCCGCGCCGAGCAGGACGCGTCTGCGGTCGAACCTGTCGGCGACGGCCCCGGCGAGCGGGCCGAGCAGCACGGGCGGCAGCATCGCGGCGAGCATCACCAGCGCGAAGCCGGTCACCGAGCCCGTCGTCTGGTAGACCCACACGCCGAGGACGAAGGACGACAGCGCGGAGCCGACGCTGGACAGCAGGGAAGTCGTCCAGACGACGGCGAAGCGCACGACGTCGGCGCGGGACGAGGGTGCGGTCATGCGAGGGCTCCGGAGGCGGCGAGGAAGTCGAGGTAGCGGCCGATGAGTTCGGCGTCGGCGGGCGGGAGCGGGCCGAGGTCGCGGGCGGTGCGGGCGCAGTCGAAGTCGGGGCGCGGGAAGGCCGGGGCGTCGTGCGGCAGCTCGCCGACGAAGGGCGCGAGCGCGACGGGCGCTCCGGCGGCGAGGCGGGCGTTGACCTCGTCGCGCCAGCGCGCCCACGGGACGAGGGCGACGTCGCGGCCGCGCGAGCGCAGGGCCGTCGCGAAGGCCGGGTAGGCGAGGGTCGCGGTGTTGAAGTAGTGGAAGTCGCGGCCTTGCGCGCCGGGGTCGAGGACGGCCTTGGCGATCGCGGCGGCGACGTGGTCGACGGGCGCGACGTCCTCGGTGTGCGCGAGGTCGGGCACACAGCCGGTCTGCGCGAACGTGCGGAGCAGGCTGCTGAAGTAGTCGCCGGGCTCGGCGCGGCCGGTGCGGGAGTGCCCGCCGATCCGCGCGGGCCGGTGCACGCTCACCGGGACGCCGGCGTCGCGCGCCTGCCTGCACAGCCGGTCGGCGACCCACTTGGCCTGCTCGTACGGGCCAGGCAGGCCGGTGGGATCGTCGGGGATGTCGGCTTCGGTGACGCGTGCGCCGAGATACCTGTCGGCGATGAACACGCCGAGGGTGGAGACCGCGTGGACGGGGACGCCGCCGAGCGCGGCGAGGCGCAGCGCCTCGATGGTCCCGCCGACGTTGGCTGGCCGCAGCCGCTCGTACGGCTCGGTGAAGCTGACGAGGCCGCCGTTGTGGCAGACCACGTCGACGCGTCCGGCGAGGTCGCGCCAGGCGGCGTCGGACATGCCGAAGCGCGGCAGCGCGAGGTCGCCGGGCAGCGCGACGACCCTTGCCGGGTCCCCGGTGAGGTCGCGTGAGCGCAGCGCCCCGGCCACCCGATCCTCGGCGTGCTCGGCGGTGGCGGCGCGGACGGGGCAGACGACCGTCACGTTGGGTCGGGTGAGGAGGTCGGCGAGCAGGTGCGCGCCGAGGAAGCCCGTCGCACCGGTGAGCAGGACCGTCCGCGGCACGTGCGCGGAGTCCGGGCCCAGGCCCCGGATCTCAGGCGGCAGGACGCTGCGCGGCACGTGAGCGGAGGCCGCGCCCGGGCCCCTGAACTCGGGCGGCAGGACCTTGCGCGGCGCGCGTGCGGAGGCCGTACCCGGACCCCGGGTCTCCGGGGGCAGGACGGTGCGGGGCATGCGTGCGGAGGGGGTGCCCGGGCCTCGGGTCTCCGGCGGCAAGACGGCGGAGGCCGCGCCCGGGCCCTTGATCTCAGGCGGCAGGACCGTGCCCGGTACGCGTGGTGAGGGGGTGCCCGGGCCCCGGATCTCGGGGGGCAGGGGCTCGGTGAGGTCGGGGGGTGGGGAGCGGCGGTCGCCCTGGGCGCGGCGGGCGAAGTCGGCGAGGTCGGCGGCCGAGAAGAGTTCGTCGAGGGGGACGCGGACGCCGAGTTCGCGCGCTATCGCGGCGGTTATCCGGGTGCCGACGAGGGAGCTGCCGCCGAGTGCGAAGAAGTTGTCGGCCCGGCCAACCCTGGGGAGTTCGAGCGTCTTGCCCCAGATCTTGGCGAGCGCCTGTTCCCAGGGGCCTTCTGGCGGTTCGTACCCCTGCTCGGCCGACGGAACGGGCGGGAGCGCGGCGAGATCGACCTTCGCGTGGGCGGTGCGCGGGACCGCCGGGACCGTGACGAACACGTCGGGGACGAGCGGTCTCGGCAGACGTTCCCTGACGAACCCGCGCAGCTCGGCCGGGGCCGCCTCGGTCGCCGCGTACGCGACGAGCCGTTCCCCGGACGCGACGACCGCCGCGTCCCGGACTGCCGGGTGCGCGGTCAGCGCCGCCTCGACCTCGCCCGGTTCGATCCGGAATCCCCTGATCTTCACCTGTCGGTCGGCCCGGCCGAGGAACTCGAGGGTCCCGTCGGCCCTCCAGCGCGCCATGTCGCCGGTGCGGTACATGCGGCCGCCGTGCCACGGGTCGGGCAAGAAGCGCTCGGCGGTGAGGCCGGGGGCGTCCAGGTAGCCGTGGGCGACGCACTCCCCCGCGAGGTGCAGTTCACCCGGCGCGCCCTCGGCGGCGGGCTCTCCCTCGGGGGTGAGGACGTAGGCGCGCGCGTGCGGGAGCGGCCGGCCGATCGGGAGGTGCGCGCCGGGGTGCTCGCCGCCGTCGACGGTGGTGAGCACCGTCGCGCAGACCGTCGCCTCGGTGGGGCCGTAGTGGTTGTGCAGGGTGACGCGTGCGCCCGTCGCCGCGGCCCATGCCGCGACGGCCCCGGCCGGGACGCGGTCGCCGCCGACCATGACCGAGGTGACCGGCCAGCCTTCGGGGACCCGTACGGCACCCGAAGCCAGGTCGTCGGTCCAGCGCCGCCACAGCGCGACGGGGGCGTCCACGGCGGTGACGTCGTACTCGGCGCAGTACGCGACGAGGGAGGCAGCGTCAAGGGAGGCGGGGTCGGGGTGCGGGATGAGTGCCGCGCCGGAGACGAGCGCCGGGAACACGTCGCCCACCGACGCGTCGAAGGTCAGCGGCGGCAGCATGAGAATCCGCTGTCCGGGCGCGAAACAGCCATGTGCCTTGACGAACGCGCTTGTGAAGCTCGCAAGCGCGCTACGGCCGACCATGACGCCCTTCGGCTCCCCGGTCGATCCCGACGTGAAGATCACGTAGGCGAGGTCGTCCGGAAGGTCGGGTTCCGCCCCGGTGTGCCGCAGTCCTTGCGCGTCGATGACGACATCGGCCTTAGCGCGCTCAAGCAGGGCGGGCGTGCGCGGGTCGTCCGGGGAGAGGGGCAGGTAGGCGGCTCCCGCCCGCAGGGCCGCGAGGATCGTCACGACGGCGTCGGCTCCGGTCGGCAGTACGACGCCCACAAGGCGCGCCCCCGCCAAGCGCGCGGCGAGCAGCCGCGACCCGCGCTCCACCTCCCGATAGGTCAGGGTCCGTCCGTCCACGACGATCGCCGCGGCCTCGGGCTTCCGCTCCACCGCCTTGAGGAACCCCGCGACGACGTCGTCGCCCCCGCTCGCCTCCCCCGGGGCCGCGACGGCCCCGGCGGGAACGCGGTGCAGCGGAAGGCCCGGATCATCGGCGCAGGCGCGCAGGAGCCGCACGAGGTGGTCGCGGAAGCGCGCGGCCTCGGCGGCGGTGAGCACGTCAGCCGCGTAGTCGAAGTAGAGCTCGACGGACTCGCCGAGCGCGACCACGACGGTGAGGTCGAGACGTGCGGTCGGGGCCACCAGCGGCCAAGGCTCGGGCCGCAAGGACGGCTCGCCGGGCCCGACCGGAGGCTGGTCCATGACGAGCATCGTCTGGAACAGGGGGTTCCTGGCGGGATCACGGGGAGCGTCGGAGGCGGCGACGATCTCCTCGAACGGAGTACGGCGGTGCGCGAGCGCCTCGAAGACGGCGGTGCGTACGTCGCGCAGCACGTCGCGGAAGGAACCGGTCTCCGAGACCGCGCAACGGATCGGGAGGCTGTTCACGTAGAAGCCGACCGCGTCTTCCAGGCCCGCCTCGTCACGTTCGCTCGAGGGGGTGCCGACGACGACGTCACGCTCGCCCGAGTGCCTGGCCAGCGTGATCATCAGCGCGCTGAGGAACACCATGAACGGCGTGCAGCGCTCCCTGCGGGCCAGCGCAAGGAGGTCGCGGGACAGCTCGGGGTCGAGCCGCGCGGCGCAGTGCGCGCCGCGTACGCTCGGCGTCAGCGGACGCGGCAGATCCGAGGGGATGCCTTGGACGGCCGGTACGCCCGCGAGCTTGGCGGCCCAGTACGCGCGTCCGTCGTCGTCCGGTTGTCCGGCCGCCCAGAGCGCGTAGTCGGGGAACTGTACGGGCTCCCCAGAAGGCGGCCTCCCTGCGTAGCGCGCGAACACCTCACCTTCCAGCAGCGCGAGGGACTGCCCGTCGCAGACGATGTGGTGCAGACACCACACGAACACGTGGTCGTCGTCTGACAGCCGCAGCAAGAGCGCGCGGTGCAGCGGCGGACGGTCGAGCCGCATCGGACGTGCCGCGAACTCCGCGCTCACCCGCCGCGCCTCGGCCTCCGGATCGGCGGACCCGGACAGATCATGCTCTTCCAGGACGTCCGGGGCGTCGGCCACCACATGCTGGATCGGCCCGTCAGGCCCCGCGCCGATCCACGTGCGCAGCGCCTCGTGCCTGGCGACCGTCGCGCGCAGCGCCGCACGCAGCAGCCCCGCGTCGAGGACGCCCCGGTACCGCTTGCTGGTCCAGCACAGATACGCGCTCTGCTCGCCGAAACTCGACTGGTCGAGCACCCAGAGCCTGGTCTGGGCGGGCGTGAGCGGCGCGTCAGCCCCGTCCGCGCGCTTCGGGATCAGCACCGCGCACCCCCGAACAGCGCCTCATGCACCTCGAGGAGCGCGGGGTCGTGCGCGAGGAACGGCCGGTCGGACGGGACCATGTGCCGCAGGCCGAGCAGCGGGACCGGGCTGCGCAGCGGCCGCCACTCGGGGTTCCACAGGCCGCCCTTGGGCGGCGGCCCGTCGTGGAACTCGCCGACCATCAGCCCACGGCTGACGAACGACGGACGCAACGCGGCCTGCGCCCTGTCGATCAGCGCGAGATCGCGGACCTCGGGAAAAAGCAGGAGGATCGTGGTGAAGAGGGCGTCGGGTTCGGCGCGCGGCGCGAGTTCGAGGAACCAGTCGCGGTACTTCTCGGCGACGCCGGTGATCTCGTCAAGGCGGGTCACGGGTTCGGGAACGACGTGCAGATAGAAGGCGCGGCGGCTGAGCGACCCCTGGGCGTAGGGGCAGACGGGTCCCTTGCGGCCGAGGTCGGGGTGGGCGTTGACGAGATAGTCACGCGCCCACGCGACGACCTTGGCGGCCTCGGGAACGTGGACGTCGGTGGTCTCCAGCAGGCGCAGGGCGGGGTCACGGGGGTGGGTGATCATCGCTGGTCCGTCTCGGGGTGGCGGAGGGCGAGCGCGGCGCACGCGGCGAGGCCCGCGGCGGCCGCCGTGAGGGCGAGGTCCTGGCGGCGGGCGCGGCGCAGCGCGTCGGCGTACGGGAGTGCGGTGTGGGAGATCATCGTGTAGAGCGGCAGCCAGCGGCCGGGGAGCAGCCTGGCGAGCGCGCGGTCGGTGTGCGCGCGGGCGCGGCGCAGCGGGGAGCGGACGCCGTCGCGCAGTTCGGCGAAGTTGCGTTCGGACAGGTCGGCGAGCACGTCGGTGTGCGGTTTGCGTGCCGCCTGGTAGGCGGCGAGCGCCTCCTCGACGGGGTGCGCGGCAAGGCACTCATCGAGGACAAGGCAGTCCTCAAGCGCGGCGTTCATGCCCTGCCCGTAGAACGGGGTGACGGCGTGGGCGGCGTCCCCGACCAGCACCGCCCTCCCCTGCGACCAGAGCGACGTGCGGACCGTCACCAGGTGCCCGACGGGACGCGCGGCGAACTCGCGCGGCAGCCCGGGGGCGAGGTCGAGGACGGCGGGGAAGCGCTCGGCGAAGAAGCGTGCTACCGAGTCCTCGGTAGTGAGTTCAGCAAGCTGGCGTAGGGGGAGGAAGACGGTCCCGGTGTGGGAGCCGTCGACGTTGGGGTGGCTGAGGACGAGCCCGTGCCGTCCCGGCCACAGGTTCAGCGCCTCGTGCGGGATCGGCGCGGCCGACGGGATCGTCACCTCCCGGTACCCCCACGGCAGGTAGTCGCGCCGGAAGTCGGCGGGCCTGCCGCGCTGCATGAGGTCGCGGACCGTGGAGAACGCGCCGTCCGCGCCGACGACGAGGTCGAACGAACGGGACGTGCCGTCGGCGAGCGTCAGGGTCCCGGTGTCGGGGTCGAGGCCGACGCAGGCCGTGCCGAAGACGAACGAGGCGTCCTTCTCCGCGCGGGTGATGAGCGCGGCGTTGAGCACCGAGCGCCGGACCGAGTGCAGCACCTGCGACTCGTCGGTGCCATACGGCGTGAAGGCGTGCCGGGCCCCCGGCGTGTGCACGGCACGGCCGCGCATCGGGACGAGGTGCGGCGCGAGGTCGTCCCACAGGCCGATCCGCCGCAGCGCGCGGATGCCGCGCGCCGACACGCCGAGGTTCACCGACCTGCCCTCGCCTGCGCCGCCCGCACGCGGGTCGGGCCGCCGGTCGTAGACCGTGACGGTGTGGCCGCGTCCGCCGAGCAGCGCGGCGAGCAGCGGCCCGCCGAGTCCCGCGCCGACGATCGCGACCCTCATCGGGCGGTGCCCAGCGTCGTCGGGCCGTGCGCGCGCAGGTCGGCGGCCGTCAGCCGGATGAGCGCGGCGTGCTCGGCGAGCGCGGGCACGTCGAGGAGCAGCGGTTCGGCCTCGGGGAAGCGCCACAGCAGGTCCTCGACCAGGTAGCGCAGGTAGACCGGGCGGAGTTCGGCGAACGTGCGCAGCTGCGCCTTGAGGTGCCAGGTGTGGTGCCACAGGTCAGTGTGGTCGGGGCCGTCCCATGCCTCGCGGCCGCCCAGCCAGAACCGTTCGGTGGCGGGCCGCAGCTCGGTGCCGAGGGTCCGCGCGACGGCCGGGGCGAGGCGCTGTTCGGCGAACACCGCGCGCACGTGGACGTCGCCGTCGTACGGGCCCGCGTTCCCGACGGCATAGGCCATGCCCGCCTCGGCGTAGGCGGCGCGGTGCGCGTCGTCGCGGAACACCGAGATCGCCATGTTCGCGGCGGGGGTGTCGAAGGTCCAGCGCGCCAGGTCGGCGCCCGCGTGGTTGGGCACGTCGGCGACGTCCGGGTAGATGACGGGGTCGAGGTCCTCCCAATGCGCGAAGACGAAGCCGACGCCTTCGGGGAGCGCAAGGGGGCGGCGCAGGTACAGGTCGGTGTCGATGATCGCGAAGGGGGCGCGGCGCAGGGCGGCGGCATGGATCTTCGCGCCCGTCGAGTAGACGAGGGGGTCGAGGTCGACGGCGTCGAGGTCGTCAAGGGCGGCGTCGACGTCGTCGTAGAGGGCGTCGATGCCCTGTTCCTTGGCGTAGGACGCGCCGAGGGAGTCGGTGAGCAGGCCGATCGGGCCGTGGTGCCGTCGCCAGGCGAGGGCGCTGTGGACCGTCGTCACGATCTCCTCGGGCGGGAGCCGGTAGGCGCGGGCCGCGAGGTCGCCGTGACGGCCGAGCCCGTGCCGGTACGGGCTCGTCCAGTTGACGTGCAGCGCGGGGAGGGTCACTTCGCCTCCTGGGTGAGCAGCCGGTCCGCGTACGCGGCGAGACCGGCGATCGTGGGGGTGTCGTAGAAGACGTGCAGGGGCAGGTCGGGGCCTATGCGGGCGCGAATCCTGACGCCTATCTGGGTGATGAGCAGGGAGTGGACGCCGAGGTCGAACAGGTCGTCTTCGGGGCCGATCCCGGGCAGGCGCAGCACCTCGCCGACGATCTCCTGGACGGCGCGCGCGGTGCCGGTCAGCGCGGAGGCGTCGGCGCTGGGCGCGGTCTCCGGCTCGGGGAGCGCGTTGCGGTCGAGCTTGCCGTTCGGGGTGAGCGGCAGCGCGTCAAGGGTGACGAACCGGGCGGGGACCATGATCGGCGGCAGCGTCGCGGCGCAGTGCGCGCGCAGCTCGGCCACGGAGATCCCGGCGGGCGCGACGACATAGGCGATGAGCCGGACATCCCGGACGGCGACCGCCGCGCGTGCCACGTCGGGGTGTTCCAGAAGCCGCGCCTCGACCTCGCCGGTCTCGATCCGGTGGCCGCGCAGCTTCACCTGGCCGTCGCGGCGGCCCAGGTACTCGAGGTCGCCGTCGGCGCGGAACCGGGCGAGGTCGCCCGTCCGGTAGATCCGGGTTCCGTCGGGTCCGGTGACGAACCGCTCGGCGGTCAGCTCTGGCCTGTTCAGATACCCGAACGCCAGGCCCGCTCCCCCGACGCACAGCTCGCCGGGCACGCCGTGCGGCAGCGGGCGCAGGCCCTCGTCAAGGACGTGGACCGTGGTGTTGGCCAGGGGCGTCCCGATCGTGACGGGTCCGGCGACCTCGGCGCAGGTCGACCAGATCGTCGTCTCGGTCGGCCCGTACATGTTGAGGACGCGCCGGGTGCGGGCGCGCAGCTCGGCTGCGAGCGGCGCGGGCAGCGCCTCGCCGCCGACCAGCGCGACGACGTCGGCGGGCCCGCCGTCCAGCAGGACCTGCCATCCCGACGGCGTCGCCTGCACATGGGTGACGCCCTCGCGGGCGACGAGCGCGGTGAGGGCCGGGCCGTCGCCGGTCAGCGCCTCGGGCGCGACGACGAGACGGCCCCCGGTGATCAGCGGGAGATATGTCTCAAGTGCGGAGATGTCGAACGACGGCGAGGTGAGGCCGAGCCAGACCGGCGTGGCCTGGTCGCCGAGCCTGTCCTGGACGGCGAGGAGCAGGTTCGTCAGTGCCGCGTGGCCGATCTCGACGCCCTTCGGCTGACCGGTCGAACCCGAGGTATAGAGGACATAGGCCAGGTCTTCCGGCGAAGGGCGCGAAGCGGGGCGTGCCGCGCCCGTCTGGACGGCGTCCTCCAGGACGAGCACCGGCACGTCGCCGGGCGGGATCGACTCCAGCAGCCGCTTGGGCGCGACGACGACGGCCGGGGCCGCGTCGGCGAGCTGGAACGCGAGCCGCGCCGGCGGATGTGACGGGTCGAGCGGCAGGTAGGCCGCACCCGCCTTGAGCACGCCGAGCTGGGCGACGACGGTGTCGGCGGACCTGTCGGCGACGACCGCCACGAGGGAACCCGACGCGAGCCCGGCCGCGACGGCGTCGGCCGCCGCGTTCAGGTCCGCGTAGGTGAGCGCCCTGCCGTCGTCCAGGACCGCGACGGCTTCCGGGGTGCGGCGTGCCTGCTCCTCGAACAGGTCGACCAGCGTGACGGCCGGGTAGGCGACGCCTGTGTCGTGCCTCGGCGCGGGGTCGTCGACGAGGTCGGCGAGAGGGACGTCGGGGTCGACGGCGACGCGGTCGAGCAGGCCGCGCCAGTGCCCGGCGATCCGCTCGGCCGCCTCCGCGCCGAGGTGCGCGGGCTGGTACTGGAGGCCGACGTCGCAGCCCGAGGGCCCGTCCACCACGACGAGCCGGAGCGCTCCCCTGCCGACGCCGTTGAAGGAGATCCAGTCCACGTCGGCGGTGAGTCCGGGAAAATCGGGCGCGGTGTCGCGTCTCCGATAGCTGAGCGAAACGGGCGGAAGCGCGGTTTCCGGGGTGATGCCGGAGACCGCGCGTGACAGCGGCACCTCGCGGACCCGGAACAGCCCGCGCAGGTCGCGGCTCAGCCCGTGCTCGAACCGCAGGCTCCTGGCCAGCCGCAGGAACGACCATTCCGGGTCGATCCTGGCGAAGACCGGCAGTTCTGCGGCGAACATGCCGATCCTGTCGCGGTCGGCCGCCGCGCGGGTGCCGAGGTCGACGCCGACCGCCGCCGAGGGGTTGCCGTACCGCCACAGCAGCGCCTGCACCGAGGCGAGCAGCACCTCAAAGCGCGACGTACCGGGTATTTCGGGAAGGTCGGCGAGCCGGAAGGTGAGCTGCGCGCCGGGGCCGTCCGACGGGCACGCGCCCTCCTGGAACGGCAGCGCGACGGGCTCGGGCGCGCGCCAGCGCGGCTTCCAGTACTCGCGCGCCGTGCCGAGCGCGTCGGCGACCCGGGCGGCCTCCTCCTCCGCGAGGTCGGCGTCCGGCAGCGGCGGCAGCGCCTCGCCCGCGTAGGCGGCGGCGAGATCGCGCAGGAACACCGACTTCGACGCGCCGTCGAACACGAGGTGGTGGGCGGCGAGCGTCAGACGGCAGCCGTAAGCCGTCTCCTCAAGGCCGATCCGGGTGAGCGGGCCGCGTTCCAGATCGAAGGGGGCGACGGCGTCGGCGGGGCCGTCCTCGATGCGCGGCGGCGAGGCGGCGGGGACGAGGTACAAGACGCCGTCCTCCTCCCGCACCGCGCACGCCAGGACGGGGTGGCGTGCCAGCACCGCCGAGACCGCCGCGCGCATGCGCGGGAGGTCGGCCGTGCCGGAGAACGTGACGGAGAACCGCATCGTGTAGCCGTCGCGGCCGGCCCGTGCGGCGAACCAGACGTCGTGCTGGCGCAGGGTCGCGCGTCGCTTCATGTCCTCACCTCTGCGAGCAGCTCCTTGACCCTCGGCTTGAGGATCTTTCCTGTGGTGGTGCGGGCGAAGTCGGCGACGAACGCGATCCGCGCGGGGCGTTCGTGCCTGGCGAGCCGGGCGGCGAGGAAGCGTTTGAGCTCGGCCGCCGTCACCGGCTCGCGGGTCCTGACGGCGGCGCCGACGACCGCGCCCATGACGGGGTGCGGCAGGCCCACGACCGCCGCCTCCACGACGGCCGGATGCTCGTGCAACGCCGCCTCGACCTGGACCGTGGAGACCTTGAGGCCGCCGCACTTGATCACGTCGGACTCGCGGTCCACCAGGAAGAGGTGGCCGTCGGGGTCGAGCCGGCCCAGGTCGCCCATGCGGACCCAGCCGTCGCGGAACACGTCGGCGCGCTCCTCGCCCAGGTAGGCGCGGGGCGGGGCGGCGCAGCGCAACCACACCTCGCCGACCTCGCCGGGCGCGGCGGCGGACCCGTCGGGGCGGGCGATCCGCAGGTCGCGCGGGTCGGCGGGCACGCCGAGCGAGCCGGGACGCGACGGGTCCACGATCATCGCGGTCCGCGCCGGGGCGGATTCGGTGGAGATGTAGCAGTTCACCACCGTCGCGGCGGGGAAGATCCGGGTCAGCTCAAGCGCGGTCGCGGGGGGCAGCGCGGCCGCCGACGAGCTCACCAGCAGCACGCTCGACATGTCGTGCCCCCGGTACGCCTCGGATCTGACGAGCTCGGCGGCCATCGGCGGCACAAGGAAGACGGTGCCGATCCGGTGCTCGGCGACCAGGGCGCAGAACCGCGCGGCGTCGAAGAACGGCAGCGCGAGCGCGCCGGGGTGCGCGGTCAGGCTGTCGATCAGCATCATCTGCGCCGCGTTCGTGCCGATCGGGAAGGCGTGGGCGAACAGCCGGGAATGCGCGTAAGGGCGGATGCGCGGACGCGGGGCGTATCCGTACGTCAGGTTGGCGTGGGAGGCGGCGACCGCCTTGGGCGCGCCGGTCGTGCCGGACGTGAAGACGATCTGGGCGAGATCGTCGGGGTTCATCCGGAGGTCGGGGGGCGGCGCGCCCGGCGTCTCGAGGCCGTCGAGCGAGGACAGGGAGAGGCGTGCGCCCGCCCTCGCGCGCAAGTCGTCGGCCTGCGCGGCGGGCAGTCCCGCCGCGAGCGGGAGCGCGACGCCGCCCGCCTTCTGCACCGCGAGGCAGGCGATCGCGAACTCCGGCCATGCCTTCCCGTCGAACGTCAGCGCCACCGGCTCGCCGCGTCGCACGCCAAGGTCGAGCAGGGCCCGGGCGACGGCGTCGGAGCGGCGGTCCCACGCGCCGAACGTGAGGGCTCGGCCGTCGGGAGTGGTGATCGCGGCGCGGTCGGGCTGGTCGGCGGCCCTGGCGCGCAGCAGGCCGGGAACCGTCGCGCTCATGCGAGCTCACCGAGGAACGCGTTCACCTCGGCCGCGAACAACTCGGCGAAGCGCGCGGCGGTCTCCTGCGCGAAACCGAAGTGGTTGTAGACGACGGCCGCGCGCAGCGACCCGTCGCGCTGCTCCTCGACCACGAGCCACGGCGAGCTGAGGTCATGTTCGCCGGGCGGGGCGTGCCAGACGAGGTTCTCCTGGAGGCGCGGCAGCGGGAACGGCTCGGAGCGCAGCCCGGGGAAGTTCGGCTCCTGGCCCCAGCTCTCGTAGTGGATACGCGAGGGATAGGGCACCTTGGGGCGTACGTCCTGGTAAGCGTGGAGTTGGTGGGAGGTCGCGCCGAGGACCGTCGCGCGGACGCGGGCGAGGAGGTCGGCGCGGGCCGGGCTTCCCGAGGCGTCGATCCGCAGGACGAGGGACTGCACGAGGCAGCCGACGAGGTCGTTGTGCGCCGGTTCGGTCCGGCCGGGGGCGGGCGACATGACGACGAGGTCGTCAACGCCGGTCCAGGCGGCGAGGACGGAGGTCCAGCATGTGGTGACCGCCATGAACGGGGTCGCGCGGCGGGCTTTGGCGGCGTCGCGGAGGCGTCCGGCGGTGGCGGCGGCGACGGTGAAGGGGTGGGCGCGCCAGCTGAAGCGGTCGGTGGGCAGGCGTTCGGGGAACGGGACGAGGGCGCGGGGCGCGCCGTCGAGCACGGTCTCCCAGTAGGACCGGTTGGCCTCCCAGCGGGTGCGCGTCCAGGCGCAGTAGCTCCCGTAGGCGAGGTCGAGGGGGCGGAGCGGGGAGGGAAGGCCGGCGCGCAGGGCCGAGTAGACGATGGCGGCCTCGCGCAGCACGATCCCCATCGACCAGCCGTCGGTGACGAAGTGGTGCACGGACAGGACGAGCACCTGGTCGTCGGGGTCGATCCTGATCACCAGCGCCCGGACCATCGGGTCGGCCGTCACGTCGGACAGGCGGGTGCGTTCGCGTTCGGCGAGGGCGAGCGCGTCGGCGAGGCGTTCTTCCGGCGTCGCGCCCTTGGCCCGTGCCTCGGCGACCTCCGGAGGCAGGTCGGCGAGGGTCTGCGTCCGGTAGCCGTCACCGTCGCGGCGGCACACCGTGCGCAGGGCCTCGTGCCGTTTGACGACCTCGCCCAGCGCGCGGGCGAACAGCGTCGTGTCGAACGCGTCGCGGATGCGGGTGGCGATCGCGATCGCGCCGATATCGCGGCGCGGCTCGCCCGGCTCGGCCATCCAGACAAGGAAGTCCTCCTGCTGGGTGCTCAGCGCCGCGCCCGCGACGGCCTCGGCCGGCAGGGCCGCGCGGGACAGCGCGCCGATCCAGGCGGCCTGCTCGGCGAGGCACGGTCTTGCGAAAGCCATGTCGGGATCGGCCTCGACGCCGAAACGGCGGCTGACGAGCGAGGCGAGCTGGACGGCCTGGAAGGAGTCCCCTCCGAGGTCGAAGAAGTCGTCGTCCGGGCCCACTCCCGGCACGCGCAACAGCTCGCGCCAGAGGTCGGCAAGGGTTTCCGCGGTGGTGCTCATGTGCGCTCCGGGGGGTGGTACGCGGCAGGCGGCGGGCCCTGAGCATGGCACGGAAAACCCTTGGATGAAAGCTCTTGCAGAAAACTTTCATTGTCTTGCAGAATCTCGCTTGGATGCTTGCAAGCGGAGGCGTCAGGGCCGCCGCGAGCGCGTCAGGCCGCCGTCGCGCCACGGCGGCGACGAGCGACGAGGAGGTTCAAACGCCGGACGCGGAAAAAGCGCGGGAAACCTCAATGGTCCAGACCATTCCGCCGAGGCGGACCACGCAGTTCCGAGCGCGTTTTGACGCCGTCTCAGGACGTGCGATCGGCGCGCTTTCCCGTCCCTGCCTGGGCGTTGACGCGCCGCGCCGCCCCCGACGGGCCCACAAGGGCGTCTGCGCAGGTAGCGCCGCCGCGCAACGGCCCCTTGGCACCCCGTGAGATCTGCACCACACTCCCGCGTCGGCACACCGACCTGGGGAAACTACCGGCCCGCCCGCCGAATACGAGGATGACCTGGCGTCCTTCGGCCGGGTTGCGGCCGACCGCGCGGAAAGCAGAAAGATTTTCTGTGTGAGGCGATGTTTCCCCAAAGTAACGCATTGGCCCAGACCAATTGGCCAAGACCTGTAGGTGTCGTTCACGATGCGTACAACCCCAAAGCAGGTGTGAGGAGTAAGGCGTGTCTGACCAGGTCCCCGGGCTCAAACCGGCACCGACCAGCAACCAGGAACTGATCGACTGGGTCGGCGAGATCGCCGCGCTGACCAAGCCCGACAACGTCGTCTGGTGTGATGGCTCCGAAGAGGAGTGGGTACGGCTGACCGACCTGCTCGTCGAGCAGGGCACCTTCAAGCGGCTCAACCCTGACAAGCGCCCGAACAGCTTCTACGCCGCCTCCGACCCGCGCGACGTCGCCCGGGTGGAGGACAGGACCTACATCTGCTCCGAGAAGGAGGAGGACGCGGGTCCGACCAACAACTGGATCGCACCCGCCGAGATGCGCGCGACCTTCGCGGACATCTTCGACGGCGCCATGAAGGGCCGCACCATGTACGTGGTGCCGTTCTGCATGGGCCCGCTGGGCGGCAACATCTCCCAGCTCGGCGTTGAGATCACCGACTCCGCCTACGTCGCGGTCTCGATGAAGATCATGACCCGCATGGGCGCCGAGGCGCTGCGCCTCATCGAGGAGCGCGGCTCCTTCGTCAAGGCCGTGCACACGGTCGGCGCGCCGCTCGAGCCCGGCCAGGCCGACGTGCCGTGGCCGTGCAACACCGAGAAGTACATCTCGCACTTCCCCGAGACCCGTGAGATCTGGTCCTACGGCTCGGGCTACGGCGGCAACGCGCTGCTCGGCAAGAAGTGCTACGCGCTGCGCATCGCCTCGACCATGGCGCGCGACGAGGGCTGGCTGGCCGAGCACATGCTCATCCTCAAGCTGACCCCGCCGAGCGGCGACGCCAAGTACATCACCGCCGCGTTCCCGAGCGCCTGCGGCAAGACCAACCTCGCCATGCTCCAGCCGACGATCCCGGGCTGGAAGGTCGAGACGGTCGGCGACGACATCGCCTGGATGCGCTTCGGCGAGGACGGCCGCCTGTACGCGATCAACCCTGAAGCGGGGTTCTTCGGGGTCGCGCCCGGCACCGGCGAGTCCACCAACGCCAACGCCATCAAGACGCTCTGGGGCAACTCGATCTTCACCAACGTCGCGCTCACCGACGACGGCGACGTGTGGTGGGAGGGCCTGACCGACGAGCCGCCCGCGCACCTCACCGACTGGAAGGGCAACGACTGGACGCCGGAGTCCAGTACCCCGGCCGCCCACCCGAACGCCCGCTTCACCACCCCGGCCGGGCAGTGCCCGACCATCGCGCCGGAGTGGGAGGACCCGAACGGCGTGCCGATCTCGGCGATCCTGTTCGGCGGCCGCCGCGCCACCTCGGTGCCGCTGGTGACCGAGTCGTTCGACTGGCAGCAGGGCGTGTTCCTCGGCGCGAACGTCGCGTCGGAGAAGACCGCCGCCGCCGAGGGCACCGTCGGCGAGCTGCGCTACGACCCGTTCGCGATGCTGCCGTTCTGCGGCTACAACATGGGCGACTACTTCGCGCACTGGCTGAAGCTCGGCGCTGCCGCCGACCCGGAGAAGCTGCCGCGCATCTACTACGTCAACTGGTTCCGCAAGGACGACGACGGCAAGTGGCTGTGGCCGGGCTTCGGCGAGAACAGCCGCGTCCTCAAGTGGATCGTCGAGCGCCTCGAGGGCAAGGCCGACGCCACCAAGACCGCCATCGGCCACGTCCCGACCGCCAAGGCGCTCGACCTCGAGGGCCTCAAGATCGACGGCCGTGACCTCGACCTCCTGCTGTCGGCCGACAAGGAGACCTGGAAGCGCGAGGCATCCCTGATGCCGGCCCACCTTGAGACTTTCGGCGACCACCTGCCCAAGGAACTCTGGGACGAGTACAACGCCCTCGTCGCCCGCCTCAACGACGACTTCTAACAGGTCGCTCACACCCCGGGAGGCTCCCTCCGGCCTCCCACCGGGGACCGTCTCCGCCTCATGGAGCCGCCCCACCCAGGCCCCCGCCAACGCCGCCGGGGGCCTACCCTTTTCCCACCCACCCGGCCCCCGGGCGGGCCTTCCTCGGCTTCCCATATAAGCGCGTGGCGCGCTTGGTGGGGGTGTGAAGGGGGGGTGGGGGTTAGGGGGCTAGTTTGGAGTTGGGGAAGGGGGCTAGGAGGGTTTCGCGCCAGGTGTTGGTGAGGTAGTCGCGGGCGCGGGACTGCCAGGTGAGGAGGCGGGGGTCGGCGGGGGTTTCGTCGTCGAGGCCGAGGGCGGCGTCGCGGGCGCGTTGGAGGGTGAGGTGGGCTTCCAGGGTGGTGCCCCAGAAGGTGACGACCTCGGTGTCGCAGAACTGGACCTCGTAGGAGCCGATGAGGCGCTGGCCGTGTTCGGCGAGGACGGGGGCGCGCTCCTCGGTGACGGCGGCGAGGTAGTCGAGGGCCGCGCCCGGCCTCACCGTCGCGCTTTCGAAGACGTAGAAGGGGGCGGCGTAGCCCTCGTCCACGAGGTCGGCGAGGGCGGGGCTGCCAGGCGAAGCGCCCAGGGGACGTGAGTACGCGGCGTGCCTGAGGTCGTCTATGTCGGACAGGAACAGGCGTTCGTCCACGCCCGCGTAGATGTCCATCATCTGCTTCCAGCCGCCTTCCCAGCCGCCTCGGCAGTCCCACAGGGTGACCGCCTTGAACTGCCGGTGGCCGGTGATCCCTACGGCGTAGAACGCGCCGACGAGGTCGATGTCGCTCGACCTGACGGACTTGCCGTCGGTCAGCTCCGACTCGCCCTCCCCGTAGGACTCGGCGTCCTCGTTCTTGTATCCGGTGAGCCAGGTCAGGTACTCCAGCGGCTTCCGTGAGTTCATCGGGTTGAACTCGACCTCTTCGAGCAGATAGATGCCACGCCGCACGCGGTTCCTCCGGCGGTAGATCAACCAAGCGATTGCTCGGCAAGCCTAACCGGACGACCGCCTCCCGGCCCAGACCCGATCGGCACGGACCCGATCGGCACGGACCCGATCGGCACGGACCCGATCGGCACGGGCCCGTCAGAGGGCGGCGAGGGTGGCCGCGGCGCGCGCGGCGAACAGCACGGCCCCCTGACGACGGGCCAGCGCGGCCGCCTCTTCCAGGACGCTACGGGCCGCGTCGACGTCACCCAGGGCGGCAAGCGCCGCACCGCGCAGGTGCAGGAGATCGGCGCGGACGTAGTCCTCTCCCGTAGCGTCCGCGAAGGCAAGTCCCCTGTCCACCTCGGCGAGGGCGGCCGCCGGATCGCCGAGGCGTAGCAGCGCCTCACCCATCTCCGCGTGCATGACCGTGCTCGTCGCCCGCATGGACAGCGACGCGTACGAGTACCCGGCGCGTTCGCGCAGCAGCGCGAACCCTGCGGCGTCGTCGGCGCGGCTCCACGCGAGCAGCGACCCGGCGAGCCCTTCGAGCTGGGCGAACCCGCCGTCCGCGCACAGTTCCAGCGCGCGGGCGGCGGCCTGCCCGGTGCGTTCCCTGTCGAGTTCCGTGAAGGCGGTCCAGGCGCGGAAGTGCGCGGCCGACGCCCTGTCGTAGGGGTCACCGGTGGCGAGCGCGAACCGTTCGGTCTCCGCCTCGACCGCGCGTGCCCGCGCGGTCTCGCCCCGCGTGGCGAGGGCGAGGCCGAGGAACGAGCGCGCCATCACCGCCGCGCGCGACCGGAAGGACCCGGGCGGCCCCGAGAGATCTCCCGCGACGGCCTCCTCAAGCCGTTCCTTAGCGCGATGGAGGTCACCGCGTAGGACCGCCGTACAACCCGTCGCATACGCGCCCGCCACGGGGTCCAAGACGGTGAGCCGTCTTGCGTACTCTTCGGCGGCCGCGTACTCGGCGCTGGTATTGGCGTGCTCCCACAGCTGCCCCAGGGCGGCCGCCACTCCGGGCGCGTCCGGGTCCACGAGGTCGAGCACCTGACGCATCCGCGCGTTGTTCTCACCGACCTCGGGCGCGTTGTAGCCGTCGAGTCCGGACAGCAGGGACGCCCTGCGGGCGAGCGCGTCGAGCTCGCGGGCGGCCTCGGCGGGGTCGAGCGCCGAGCGTGCCGCGTGCACGGCAGCCTGGCGGCGTAGGAAGTCGGCGGCTTCGGCGTCGGCGAACGCCCGCGAGGCCGCCTCCGCAGCACGCCCCAGCCAGGTGACGCGCTCGGCCCGGTACCCCAGCGGAGCCGCCTGCTCGTAGTGGAAGGCCAGCTCGGCGGGCGTGCCGCTGCCCTCGGCGAGGTGCGCTGCGGCGAGCGCCGCGTGCAGCGCGGCCCGCCGCACCACCGGCAGCCCGGCGAGCACCGCCTCGCCCAGCAGCGCGTGCGCGAGCCGCAGCGACGCGCCCCGCTCGGTGACCAGCCCCGAGGCGAACGCGGGACCGAGCGCGGTGAGCGCGCTGACGACGTCGGAGCCCCACGCCGCCGCGAGCGTCGCGGGCTCCACCGGACGGCCCGCGACCGCGAGCAGCTCGACGAGTTCGCACGCGTCGGGCGGATGCTCGTCAAGCCGCCGCGCGATCACCGCGTGCAATGCGGTTTCCGCCGGGACACTCCCTATCTGCGCGAGATGGAAGGGATTTCCCCCGGTGACCGTGTGCAGCAGCGGCGCGCCCTCGGCGTCGCCGGTCAGCTCGGCGACCTGCTCGGGAGTCAGGCCCCTGAGCTCGATCGGCGGCGCGTCCAGCGGCACCGGCCTGCGCGACAGGACGAGGCAGCGCAGCCCCTTGGCCCGCGCCTTGGCCAGATACCGCAGCAGGAGCACCGAGTCGGCGTCGGCGGAGTGCAGGTCGTCAAGGACGACGAGCAGGCCGCGCGGCGCGGCGACCCGCGCCAGCAGCCGCGTGACGCCCTCATACAGCCGGAACCTGCCGACGGGCTCCTCCGGCGCGAGCAGCCGTTCGCCCGCTTCGCCCAGCTTCGCCCGTAGATCGGCTGAGTCGTCCATCTCCGCGCGCAGCGCCGGGTCGGCGAGCGCGTCGGAGAGCGCGCCGGCGACCTGCGCCCACAGCCAGAACGGCGGCGCGTCGCCCGCGTCGGGCCCCCGCCCCCAGACGACGGGCACGCCGCGCTCCCGCGCCCGCGCCGCGACGCGTTCGGCAAGCGCGGTCTTGCCGATCCCACCGGGCCCGGTGACGACCCGGACGCCCTCCCCCGAGGCCGCGAACTCCCACAGGGTCGCCAGTTCCCCGGCCCGTCCGATGAACGGGCGCTCCTCCCGCGCGGCCGCGTCGGACGGCTCGGGCGCGGCGAGTGAAGGGTCCTGCTGAAGGATGCGGCGGTGTAGCGCGCGCAGCTCCGCCGAGGGGTCGATGCCGAGTTCTGCGTCGAGGGTGCGGCGCAGGGTCTCGTAGGCGGCAAGGGCCTCGGCCTGGTTGCCGACCCGGTACAGGGCGAGGATGAGCTGGCGGTGCGCGGTCTCGCGCAGCGGATGGGCGGCGGCGAACCGCCGCAACCCGGGCACCGCCTCGGCGTGTCTGCCGAGGCCGACCTGGGCGGTCAGCATGCCCTCTTCGGCGCGCACTCGCAGCTCGGCGAGCCTGTCGGCCTCGAGCCTGAGCGGTTCGAGATCGGGCAGTCCGGCGAGCGCGGGGCCGCGCCACAGGGCGAGTGCTTCGGCGAAACCGGTGGCGGCCTCGGCGTGCCGCTCGGCCGCGAGCGCGCTCTCGGCCGCCTCCACGAGGCCGGTGAAGGCGAGCGCGTCGGACTCGGGCTTGTCCAGCGCGTAGCCGCCGGCCCGGCTCACCAGCACCCGGTAGGGCGGGCCAGGCTCGAGCTCGCGGCGGAGCACCGAGATGTAGGAGCGCAGCGTCGCGACCGCGCCGGCCGGGGGCGCGCCGGACCACAGCTCGTCGGCGAGCTCACCGGCCGACGCGTACGCCGACGGCCGCACCAGCAGCAGCGCGAGCAGCGCGCGTTGGCGCGGTCCACCGAGATCCACGGGAACGCCGTCCCGCAACACTTCGAGCGGGCCGAGCAGACGGAAGGACAGAGCGGGAGCGGGGGTGTCCGTCTTGGGCATGATGATCCGCGCGTCGGAGTGCTCGGCCCCAGGGGAGGCGGAGGAGGCGCCGCGCACGTCTCCTCCGTCTCCCGCCGGAGCCGAGTCCCCCGGCCACCACGCGGCGACTCCTCAAGGTAATCAGACAGGCACGTCCTGTGCTGGCGATTCTAGAAATTGGACGTGACGTTGGCGATCACGGCGTCGATCGTCGCCGCGTCACCCGCGTCGTACGCCTTGGCGTCGGTCGCCTCGGCGATCTTCTTGAGGCCGTCGTGGTCGGCGCCCGCGGAGAACCCGATCGTGAACAGCCGGACGCCGCTCTCCCCGTCGAGCCTGCCGAGCAGGGTCTCCAGCGAGATCGAGCCGCGGTCGTCGTTGACGCCGTCGGTGAGCAGGACGACCGAGTTGATCGCGTCGGGCACCTTGTTCTCGCGGACCTTGGTGAAGGCCGCGAGCGCGGTGTCGAACAGGCCGGTGTCGGACTTGGGCTGCAATCCGCCGATGGCGCTCTTGAGCTTCGCGCGGTTCTGCGAGACCGGGCCGATCGGCACGAGCTCGCGGTAGTCCTTCGCGCCGTCGATGCGCGTGGCGAACTCCCACAAGCCGACCTTGTCGACGCCGATGAACTGGTCCATCGCCTTGGCGAGCGACGCCTTGGCCAGCTCCATCCGCGTCTTGCCGGTGCCCGGCACCTGCTCGACCATCGAGCCGGACACGTCGACCACCCACAGCACGTTCGAGCGCTTGCGCAGCGACTCCCAGCCGCGCAGGACCTTGTCCAGGACGGCGGGGTCGGGCGGCGCGAGCATCTTGGCGGGCTGGTTGGGCAGCAGGCCGTTGTCGGCGGTGATGAGGTCGGTGACCTTGTTGTCGTAGCCGCGGAACGCGTCCTCGGCGAACCTGGCCTGGCCGTCGGGGCCGCGTAGGAACGCGAGGAAGCCGTCGGCTATCGCCTTCTTGCCCGGGTCCATCGTGTTCAGCGCGACGTACGGGTGGTCGGAGACGATCGTCCCCTCCTTGGGGTAGACCGCCACCAGAGGGATCTTCGGAGGGGCGTGCTTGCCCGCGGTCGCGCGGTCACCCGTCGGGTTGCCCTCGTTGTAGTACCTGACGGACATCTCCTCGACCGCGACGGCCGAGACGTACCCGAGGGCCTGTCCCGCGTCGTCGGCGCGCTGGAGGCCGGACAGGAACGTCAGGGTCGTGTCGCCGTAGTGGACGATCGCGCTCTCCACGTCGCGGACGAACGACTTCACCCTCGGCGCGTCGAGGTCGCCGGTGGTGAGGTCGGCCGACTTCTCCGTCGCCGCGAAGTACGCGCCGACCGTGGCGTTCAGACCGGAGGTGGAGTAGTTCGGGTTGGTCTTGCCGAGTTTGAACTGACCCCACTCGGGGTGGCCGTAGGAACCCCAGCCCTGCGGGTCGCGCGACAGCTTGAGGATGTCCGACCAGCCGATCGCGCTGCCCGGCCAGCCGAGCGCCTCGGCCATCGGCCGCGGCATCGCGATGACCAGCGGCGACACCGCGACGCCCGGGGTCTCACCGGGCAGGAAGTCGATCTTGCCGCTGTCGGCGAGCCGCTGGCGCAGCAGCCCCACCCAGGTCGACGCGGCGGGAGTCCACACGTCGGGCTGCGGGGCCTTGTCGGTCTCGGTGTTCCAGCCGCGCGCGAGCGCCGCCATCGCCTCGCCCGACGACTTCGACTGAATCGCGATCTGGGCGCAGACCCCGTTCACCTCGGTGCCGGAGTACTCCTCCGCCAGGTCCTGCATGACGCCGAACTTCTCCGGCGACGACGACACGTTCAGCGTGACGCCGTCGGAGCCGCACGACTTGCCCGTCGGGCCGAGCAGGTAGAACGCGACGCCGCCCGCGAGCACGAGGACGGTGAGGATCGCGACGATCCCCAGGACCAGCGGACCCCTGCTGCGCCGTGGAGGCGGCGGTGGCGGAGCGTAGTAAGGCGGCGGGGTGTACGGCGGGGGGCTGTACAAGAGGTCCTCCAGACGCAGGGACAGGACATACGGCCCGCCCTTTCAGGGGGGTTTTGGGGTCTGACGCCAAAGTTATACAGCCGGTTCGTCAGACTGCCGACGTGAACGCCATGACGGCGGCGGTCTCGCCCGCCCCATTCGTCACCTTCGCTCCGTCCCCGGTGCGCTCCACCGACGCGTCCGTGCCCGCGAAAACCGGGCGTCGCAAGGTGAACGAGAGGGACGTCGGGCCGCCCTGCGGGGTGCGTCCGAGCTCGGCCATGAGGATCGCAAGGAGCGGGCCGTGGACGACGAGTCCTCGGTGGCCCTCTACTTCGGTGGCGTACGCGAAGTCGTAGTGGATGCGGTGGGCGTTGTAGGTGAGGGCGCTGAAGCGGAACAGCAGAGCGGGGTCGGCGGACAGCGCGAACGTACGCTCGTCCGTACGTCGCAGGCCCTTGCCGTCGGGACGGATGGGCGGCTCCGGGCTCGCGGGGGCGTCGCCGGAGCGGTAGACGATGTCCTGCTCTTCTTCTGCGAGCAGTTCCCCGGCGCGCAGAAGCCGGTGTCTTACGGTGGTGAACAGCAGCTTGCCTGTGCGGCCGTCCTTCTCCTTGACCGACGTCAGCTCCGAGCGCTTGACGAGCTCGTCGCCGAGCCGGATCGGGGCGTGCGCGGTGTACCTCGCCCCGGCGAACATCCGGCGGCGGTCGGGCAGCGGCGGGAGGAAGCGGCCGTCGCGGGGGTGGCCGTCGGGGCCGAGCGCGGCCTGGGGGTGGCGTTCGAGGTGGAACAGCCAGTGCCACAGCGGCGGCAGCTCCGCGCCGGGCGGGTCGATGTCCAGGAGCCCGGCAAGCGCGCGCACGGGCCCCTCGGCGACGACGTCGGCGGTCTCTACCGGCTCAGGCGTCCAGCTCATCCCACGACGCCCTTCTCGCGCAGTTCCGCGACCTCGCCGGGGGTCAGCCCGACGGTCCCCAGGACCGACTCGGCGTCCGCGCCGAGCACGGGCGCGGGCCTCGGCTCGCGCGGCGCGCCGTCCCGGATGGGGGTGCGCGGGGCGCGCAGCCGTCCGACGCCGGGTTGGTCGATCTCGGCGAGCAAAGCGTGGTCGCGGGCCATGAGGTCGCGGAACGTGCCGTACTGCGACCACAGGACCGACGTGCGGGCCAGCGTCTCGGCGGCCTCGGCGGCCGTCCGTGCGGCGAACCAGGGTTCGAGCAGCGCGGCGAGTCCTTCGCGGTGGCGGTATCTGTCGCCGTCGTCTGAGAAGTCCGCGCCTACCAGCTTCTCCAGCTCGGCGACCTTCTCCGACGTGCCCGTGGCCTTGGCGAGGTCGTCGAGGTGCCTGCGCGAGAGCGTCACGACCATGAACCTGCCGTCGCGGACCGCGAAGTCGCGCGCGAACCCGCCGAACAGGTGGTTGCCGATCCTCGGCCGGTCGACGCCGTTCAGCTCGGCCTCGCCGAGGAATCCGAGGTTCCCCGCGGTCGCCAGCGCCACGTCCGAGAGCGCGATCTTCACCGACCTGCCTTCGCCGGTGCGCAGCCTGTGGTGGTCGGCCGCGAGGATCGCGACCGCCGCGTACAGGCCGCACGCGACGTCCCACGCGGGCAGCACATGGTTCACCGGGGCGTCGCCGAGCCCGGTGACCAGCGGGAAGCCGGTCTCGGCGTTGACCGTGTAGTCCACCGCGGGACGCCCGTCGGGATATCCCTGCACGAGCACGTGGATAAGGCCGGGACGTGCCTTGGCCAGCTCCTCGTAGGCCGGCTTCGGCGTGTTCGCCAGCACCACCCCCGCCTGCGCGGCGAGCCGCAGTACGAGGTCGCGGCCTTCGGGCGTGCGCTGGTCGACCATGAGCGACCGCTTGCCCTTGTTCAGCGACGTCCAGTAGATCGACGCGCCGTCGGCGGTCACCGGCCACCGTGTGGTGTCGGTCGCGCCGCCGATCGGATCGACCCGCACCACGTCCGCGCCGAGCTGGGCGAGCGTCATCCCGCCCAGCGGCGCGGCGACGAAACTGGAGATCTCCAGGACCCGCAGACCGGTCAGCATGCCCCGAGCCTGCCACACCGGCTCAGCGCTGGACGACGGCACCGGAGGCGAGGAGGTCGTCGACGTCCTTGAACCCCAGCCCGGTCAGCACCTCGCGGGTGTGCGCGCCGGCCAGCGACGGCGGGCCGGTGATCTCGCCGGGCGTCCGGGAGAAGCGCGGCGCGGGCGCGGGCTGCGGGACGCCCTCGACGCCCGGCACGAACACGTCGCGCGCGGTGTTCCACGGGTGCTCGGCGGCCTCGGTCAGGCTGAGGACGGGCTCCACGCACGCGTCGGACGGGACGAAGATCTCCGCCCACTCGTCACGCGTCTTCTCCTTGAACTTCGCCGCGAACAGTTCCTTCTGCGCGCCCCAATTGGCCATGTCGTACTGCGGGGCCTCCTCGGGGGCGACCCCTAGACGCTTCAGGAACTCCGCGTAGAACTGCGACTCGATCGCGCCGACAGCCATGTGCTTGCCATCGGAGGTCTCGTACACGTCGTAGAAGGGCGCGCCCGTGTCGAGCATGTTGGTGCCCCGGTTGTCGGTCCACAGGCCGGACGCCTTGAACGCGTGGATGAACGTGGTGAGGTGCGCGGTCCCGTCCACGATTGCCGCGTCGACGACCTGGCCGCGCCCGCTCACCTTGGACTCCAGCAGCGCGGCGAGCACCCCGACCACGAGGTACATGCTGCCGCCCGCGAAGTCGCCGAGGAGGTTGAGCGGCACCTGGGGCGGGCCGCCCGCCCGTCCGATGGCGTGCAGCGCGCCCGTGATCGCGATGTAGCCGATGTCGTGCCCGGCGGTGTGGCTGAGCGGGCCCTCCTGGCCCCAGCCCGTCATCCGGCCGTACACGAGCCGCGGGTTGCGCGCGAGGCAGTCGTCGGGGCCGATGCCGAGCCGCTCGGTGACGCCCGGCCGGAAGCCCTCCAGGAGCACGTCGGCCTGCTCTACGAGGCGCAGCACGACGTCACGGCCCGCCTCGCTCTTGAGGTCGACCGCGACCGAGCGCTTGGAGCGGTTGGTCATGTCCTTCTCGGCGACGGGTCCCGCGCCGCCGCCCTTGCCCGCCCGGTCGATCCTGATCACCTCGGCGCCGAGGTCGGCGAGCAGCATCGCCGCGAACGGGCCGGGACCGATCCCCGCCAGCTCGATCACACGTACCCCGGAAAGCGGACCAGCCATAGAACACCCCTCACCTCAAGGACTCACCGCACAGTGTGCCACGAAGGTAAGTGATCGCTTTGTCCCGGGGGCGGATCTTCAGTCGAGCGTGAACGCCCGCAAGGGAGCGCGCTTGGTCCGCTCGCCCCTGACGAAGTGCAGGCCCGCCCGCTCATGCGCCCCGTGGAGCGTGACGCCGTCGCCCGCCGCGAGGAAGTACCAGTGCTTGTTCGGGGCGCGCCACCACAGTGCGGTCCTGCCGTCGGCGCACTCACGCGCCTTGTGCGCGTGGCCTCCGACGGTCAGCAGGCCCTCGTAGCGGACGACGCCCTGTGGGCCGGTGGAGGCGCGGCAGAGAAGTCGGCCCTCTCCGCCCTGTCCGGGCAACGTGCCCTCCCAGAGGATCCTTTCCTTCGGCGTTGCGGTCACCGCCTTGGCCGGGCTGACGAACACCTCAGGCACGTGCTTCGCACCGGACGCCATAGGCAGGCCGCCCTGCTCCTCCACGGCGAGCGCGCCCGCCGCCGCGCACGTCACGAGAAGGGCGACCGCCAGAGGGGCCCGGGAGCGGCGGCGCACCCCGCGCGCGCCCACCGGCCCCGGCGTCACCACGTTCAACTCGGGCATCCGCGCGACCCTGTCGAGCACGGCCTGGGCGTCGGGGACGGCGAGGTCGACAAGGACGTCACGCGCCTCGTACCTGCGCATACCGAGCACACGGCACAGCACGTAGGCGACCCGCTCGTCCGGGCGCAAGGCGGCGAGTTCAGGGTTGTCGGGAGCCTTGGCGGGCGTTCCGCGCAACCGCCACCGCAGCTTCCACGACGGCCGTATCGAGCGGCGCAGGACCGTCCGCCGTGCGTCGGCGTAGGCGCTGCCCCCTACCGGGCGGCGGGGAAGCGCGCGGTCGACGATCCCGCGCGCGAGGGCGAGGCGCACGTCGTTGGCCCGCCCGCCCGGCAGCACGAGGTAGGACAGCCTGACCAGCTCGCGGTACCGCCTGTCTGCGCCGAAGTCCGGCATGGGTGGGAACCTCTCTGACCCGAGGGAGTGGAAACGGTCAGAGGCTAGGAACGGCGCGGACCCGTCGCGCGGGGGTTGGCGCTACGTTTACCGCCGCCCGGACGATCTGTGGCTCCCCGCGCGACGATGTCATCCGATAGACGACAAATGCCGGTGAAGTAGTTTTACGATTGCCGCATGGAGTGGCTGGAGCTGATTTTGAGGTTGCGCCGCTGGACCGACAACGGAACCCGCGACCCGCACAAGGCGCTCCTCGTCCTTTACGCCATCGGCCAGCTCCAACGCGTCGGCTACAAGACCATCCGCTTCCGTGACGCCGAATCCGTCCTCGAGGGGATGCTCAAGGAGTTCGGACCGCCCAGGCCCGCCGGAGCCGGATACCCGTTCCACCACCTCGCCTCCGACGGGCTGTGGGAGGTCGCGACGGCGTCGGGCGGGCCGTGCCCGTCGGCGGAACGGGCGGCGCTGCTCGCCGAGGACGTGCACGGGAGGCTGCACCCGGCCTTCGCCAGGGACCTTCTCGCCGAACCCGCCCTTCTCGCCCAGATCGTCAGGCTGCTGCTCGACCTCAACTTCGAAGGCGGGCTGCACGCCGACGTCTGCGCCGCGGCCGGGCTCATGCCCGAACTCGCGCACACCGCCGCCGTCGCCGACTTCGGCAAGGGCGACCTCCCGCGCACCGACCGCGACCCGATCCTGCGCCAGAAGATCCTGCTCGCCTACGACTGCCGCTGCGCCTTCTGCGGCTTCGAGGGCTGGATAGGGACCACCGTCATCGGGCTTGAGGCGGCCAGGCTGCGCTGGTGGGCCTTCGAGGGGCTGGACGATCCGACCAACTGCCTGTGCCTGTGCACACTCCACCACAAACTGCTTGACAAGGGCGTTCTCGGGCTTTCGCCGCTCGGGAAGATCATGGTGTCGCGGCAGTTCGTCGGGACGACCGAGACGTCGCGGCGGCTCGTCACCGACCTGTCCGGGCGCGCCTTCCACCCGCCACAGCCCGGGTTCGCCGGGCCCGAGGCCCGCAACATCGCCTGGCACGGCAGGCAGGTCTTCCGCGGACCCTCCCTCGCCTAGATCAACAGAACACACGCGGGCATCCGGACGTCATACCCTGGGCGCACTCCGAAGGGCGGATATCAGGTGAAGTTCAGCGACTTGTGGCACGCGCAGGACGTCCCGGAACTGTGGATCAGCGGCGTGGCGACCCTCGCCGCCCTGGTCCTCGTCGGGTACGGGCCGGTCTGGCGGATCGCGCGCAACGTGGTGACCATCGCGCACGAGGGCGGGCACGCGATCGTCGCGCTGGTCTTCGGCCGCAAGCTCGACGGCATCCGCCTGCACTCCGACACCTCCGGCGTCACCGTCTCCCGGGGCAGGCCCGACGGCGCGGGCATGGTCTTCACCGCCCTCGCCGGCTACACCGCGCCGTCCCTGCTCGGCCTGCTGTTCGCGTGGCTGCTCGGCATGGGCCGCATCACCCTCATGCTGTGGTTCGCGCTGCTGCTGCTCATCGGGATGCTCGTGATGATCCGCAACGTGTTCGGCGTCGTGTCCGTCGTCACGACGGGTGCGGTGATCTTCGCGGTCTCCTGGTTCGGCTCCGCCGAGATCCAGGGCGCCTTCGCCGCCTTCGGCGCGGCCTTCCTGCTCCTGGCCGGCGTCCGCCCCGTCTTCGAACTCCAACGCCTGCGCGCCCGCCGCCAGGCCCCCAGCTCCGACGCCGACCAGCTCGCCCACCTCACCGGCGTCCCCGGCATCGTCTGGGTAGGCGTCTTCTTCACCGTAGCCCTGGCCTCCCTCCTCCTAGGCGCCTGGCTCCTCCTCCCCCTTGAATGGCCCCTCCCCCCAACCCCCTAACAAACCCACCCCCCAACCCCACAAACACCCACCCAACACCAGGGGCACCCTCAGAGCCCGCCGAAAACCGCCAGACGACGCGAGCCCCCACGCCTCCCGGTCAGCCGCGCAGGAGCGAGGCGACGTCCCTCTCCCGCAGCCCCAAAGAACCAGCGAGCGACGCGGGAGCCCCCGCGCTCACGAGTCGGCCACACACGAGCGAGCGCGACGCCCTCTCCCCCAGCCCCGAAGGACCGGCGAGTGACCCCCGGCCTCACGAATCAGCCACACACGAGCAAGGGCGACGCCCCTCTCCCACAGCCCCGAAAGACCAGCGAGCGACGCGGGCGCCCCCGCGCTCACGAGTCAGCCGCACGCGAGCGAGCGCCACGTCCCTCTGGACCGGCGAGCGACGCGGGTGCCGCCTGCGCCTTACGCGTCAGCCGCACGGGATCGAGGGCGACGCGGGAGCCGCCCGCGCCTTACCGGTCAGCCGCACAGGAGCGAGCGCGACGCGGGAGCCGCCCGCGCCTTACCGGTCAGCCGCACAGGAGCGAGCGCGACGCGGGGAGCCGCCCGCGCCTTACCGGTCAGCCGCACGGGAGGGCGACGCGGGAGCCGCCCGCGCCTTACCGGTCAGCCGCACGGGAGGGTGGGCGATGTTCCCTTCCCGCAGTCCCGAAGGGACTGCGGGGTTTGTTTTTCGGGGGTGGCGGCAGGGGGGTCGGCGGGGGGAGGGGGGTCGGCGTCTGGTTGTGGGGGTGTCTCGGGGGCCGGGGGGTCGTCGGGGGTTGTGGGCGGGGGGTCGGCGGCGGGGGGAGGGTCGTCCGGGGTCTGGGCGGGGGGTTCCGGGGCCTCGGTGGGTGGGGCGTCGGAGGGCTCGTCCGGGGGTGTTGTGGGCGTCGGGAGGTCCGTGGGCGGGGTGAGGGGCGTGGTGGGGGCGGTCTTGGCGGGGTCGCCTGGGCTGGCGGGGGCGGACGGCGGCTCGGAGGCCGCGGTCGGCGGGACGGGCTCGGGCCGGCCGTCGGCCTCCCCCTCGGTGCCGACGGGACGGTCGAAGGCGGTGCCGGTGTCGGCGTCCACGAGCTTCAGGTCCTCGACGTCCCGCTCGGGCGGGCTGACCACCGTCACCTTCTCGGGAGAGAACTGTGGCCACGAAGCGCCCTTGAAGTCACTTTCCTTGGGATCCACCTCGGGCTCGGACAGCGGATTCCCGCAATTGCACTTCACGACGGGAAGGCCCCGCGCGTTGACCATGACCGCTATACCCGCCTGGAGAACCGCGGGCATCTTCGTGGCTTTCCCGTCACGGTAGCCGTGGTTCGTCACGAGGGTGTCGGCGCGGAGCAGGACAGGCGTGAGCCCTGCGACGAACTTCGCGATGCCGTCCGGCGAGATGCCTTGCGCGGACGCCCACACCTTCGCCTTGTCCGGGTCGCCTTCGAGGAACTTCACGAGCGCGTCCTTGTCGCAGACGGCGTCCTGCCTGGTCCCGCCGTACAGGCCGGGCTCGTCGCCCTTCTTGTCCCCGCCCGCCGCCGCCAGCCTGCCGACGTCCTCGTCGTCCGTGCCGGACACGATCGTGTAGGCGTCAGGTCCGGGATCGCCGACCGCGAGCCGGGTGATGACGGTCCCCGCTCCCCCGCACGCCGCGGACCCCATAACCAGCAGAAGCACGAGAAACAGCACTGTTCCCGGCTTTGTCACCATCCCGACCCCCGTCTGGATTTTCGTAAGTCTTTCGTCTTTGATGTCTCATAGACGGGGGAAATATACAATTCCTGAGCCTGGCCGGGGAGGGACTCATCTTGCGCGCGCTCCAACCGGGGGACCCGGAGCGACTAGGCGACCACGAACTGCTCGGACGGCTCGGACACGGCGGCCAGGGGACCGTCTTCCTCGGGCGCGGGCCGCACGGCGACGTCGCGGTGAAACTGCTGCACGCGCAGCTCAGCGCCGACCCCATGGCCAGGGCAAGGTTCGCGCGCGAACTCGCGACACTGCGGCGCGTCGCGGGGTTCTGCACCGCGCGCGTGCTCGCGGCCGACCTCGACGGCGACCGGCCCTACATCGTCAGCGAGTACGTCCCTGGACCTTCACTGCGCGACCTCGTCGCCGCCGAGGGACCGCGCAGCGAGGGCGCCCTCATGCGCCTCGCCGTCGGCACCGCGACCGCCCTCGCCGCGATCCACGGCGCGGGCATCGTGCACCGCGACTTCAAGCCCCCGAACGTGCTGATGGCCGCAGACGGCCCCCGCGTCATCGACTTCGGCATAGCGCGCGCGCTCGACAACGTCGGTATGCGGACCATAACCGGCAACCTGGTAGGCACCCCCGCCTACATGGCGCCCGAACAGTTCACCGACTCGTCCGTGGGCCCGGCCGCCGACCTCTTCTCGTGGGCCCACACCATCGTCTTCGCCGCCACCGGTCGCCACGCCTTCGAGGCCCCCACCCTCACCTCCCTCATCCACGCCATCCGCACCGCACCCCCCAACCTGACCGGCATCCCTCCTGAACTCCTCCCACCCCTCCAAGCCTGCCTCGCCAAGTCCCCCACCGCCCGCCCCACCGCCCAAGACCTCCTCTGGACCCTCCTAACCCTCCCCAAACCCCCACCCCCCACCAGCCCCACCCCCCAACCCCCCTCCCACCCCCAACCCCAACCCCCACAACCCGCACAATCCCCCCAAACTCCACGACCCACCCAGCACCAAAAGCCCACCCAAACCGCACAGCTCACACCACCCAAGCCCCCCGCACACCCCACAAAGCCCCCACCGCCCGCCGCGCAGCCCACAAAGCCCCCACCGCCCGCACCGCCCGCCGCGCGGCCCACCCAGCCCACCGCGCAGACCGCCCAGCCCTCGCCGCCTGTCGCGCAGACCGCACAGCCCGCACCGCCCGAGCCCCTCACCGCGCAGACCGCACAGGACAAGCAGCCCACCCACCACGCCCAGAACCCACCCCCGGCAGCACATGCCCAAAAACCACAGCACCCACAACGCGCACGAGACGCACAGCACGTGCGGGCTGCGCAAGACGAAGTGGGTGCGCGGAGTACGCGCGATGCCGTGGGTGCGCAGGCTGCACGCGATACAGCGGGCACGCGGGATGCGCGCGATGCTGTGGGTACGCGAGATGCCGTGGGTTCGCAGACTGCGCGCGATAAAGCGGGCACGCAGGATGCGCGCGATGCGGTAGGTACGCGAGATGAGGTGGGTGCGCAGACCGCGCGCGACGCGGCGGGTACGCGGGACGGGGCAGGTGCGCGGGACAGGGCAGGTGCGCGGGAGGCGCAGGACAGGGCGGGTGGGCGGGAGGCGCGCGATGCGGCGGGTGTGCGGGAGGGGCTTGACGGGGTGAGTGCGCAGGCTGCGCGCGATGCGGTGGGTACGCGGGATGAGGTGGGTGCGCAGACTGCGCGCGACGCGGTGGGGGCACGGGACGGGGCGGGGGCGCTGGACGGGCAGGACGGGGTGGGGGCGCAGACTGCGCGGGATGGGGTGGGTGTGCGGGATGGGGTGGGTGGGCGGGAAGGGTGGGAGGGGGTGGTGAGGCCGGTGGGGGCGGTGCGGCGGGGGCGGTCGCCGGTACGGGTTTCGGCGGTCGACTCGACGCAGGATCTGGGTGAGCGGAGGGTGGTCGCCCGGCACTCGGCCGAGCATGCCGAAGAGACGCCCGGCGAGGACACGGGCGAGGGCGGGCGGCCCAGGCTGCGGCGGACCTGGCCGCTCACGCTGGCCCTGATCATCGTCACGGCGGTGTCGCTGCTCGACATGGCGTCGCTGTCGGTCGCGGCGGGCGGGCCCGTCGTGGAGTTGCGGCAGCAGTGGACGCTGGTGCTCGCCACCACCTACACGTCGCTGGCCGTCATCACCCTGTTCGGGGCCGTCGCCGCGTGGCGCGGCTACCGCTCAGGCGTGTGGACGATCATCGCCGTCCGGCTCGTCCGCGCGGGCATCTGGCTCGCGACCTTCGGCCAGGTCCCCCCGCACACCCTCACCGTCATCCTCCAAACCCTCTCCCCCACCCTCGTGATCACCCTCCTCCTCACCGCCCTCTACCTGGGCCGCCCCAAACCCCCCTGACCCCACCCACCAACACCCCACCCCTCAACGCAAGCCGCCACAGCACGTCCAGCGTCACATCGCGTCAAGAGCCGCACCACAAGCCGCCCCGCAGCGCCACCAGAGCCGCAGCGCAAGCCGTCCGCAGCGCGTGCAGCCCCGCAGCGCGTCCAGCGTCACAGCGCAAGCCGCCCTCAGCGCTACCAGAGTCGCAGCACGTCCAGCGTCACCCGCGTGCACCGTCAGTGCACCGTCGCAGCGCGACCAGAATCGCAGCGCGACCAGAATCGCAGCGCGTCCAGCGTCGCAGCGCGTCCAGCGGCTCAGCGCGACCAGCGGCTCAGCGCGACCAGAATCGCAGCGCGTGCAGTATGGGGGGTGGGTTCGGGGGAGGGGTAAGGCCAGGGCGGGGTGGGGGTGGGGGGAGGTGCAGTGGACTGGGGTGTCGGCGGCGTGGTCGACCTCGAGGGTCGTGTGGGTGATGCCGTAGGCGTTGTGCAGGAGGTCGCGGACCTGTCTGCGGACGGTGTGGCAGTCACCGCCGGGGCCGACGACGATGTGCGCGGACAGGGTCGGGTGGCCTGAGGTGACCTCCCAGACGTGGAGCGCGCCGATCGCCGCGACATGTGGGACATCTCTGACGGAAGCGCTGATCTCGGCGGCGTCCATGCCGTCCGGGGCGGCCTGGAGCAGCACCCTGCCCGCGTCGCGCACGAGGCCGATCCCCGCCTTCACCATGAGGACCGCGACCACGAGGGACGCGACGGCGTCGGCCCGGTTCCAGCCCGTCGCCATCACCACGCCCCCGGCGATCGCCGTCGCCACGAACGCCAGCAGATCGTTGAGAATGTGCTGGTATGCCCCTTCCACGTTGAGCTTCGAGCGGTCGGCGCGGCGCAGCAGCCAGGTCGCGGCGAGGTTCACCGCGATGCCCGCGAGCGCCGTCATGACGACGAGTTCGCCCTCGACGGGATGCGGCGCGATGATCCGCCGCACGCCCTCGACCGCGAAGTACGCGGCGAGCAGCAGCAGGGTGAGCCCGTTGAGCTGCGCGGAGAGGATCTCGACGCGTTTGAGGCCATAGGTGAAGCGGCCGGTCGGCGGGCGCGCCGCGATCCGCATCGCCAGCAGCGCGACCGCCACCGCGAACGCGTCGGTGAGCATGTGCGCCGCGTCCGTCAGCAGCGCGAGCGACCCCGACGCCACCCCCACGACGACCTCGGCCGTCATGAACACGACGATCAGCGCGAGCGCCCCGCGCAGGAACCGCCGATCCGCGTCGGCCCCCAGACCGTGCCCGTGGCCGTGCCCATGCCCGTGGCCGTGGCCGCGCGCGGGACTGCGGTTTCGGGCATGGTCGTGTGTGTTCCTGTGTTCGAGTTCGGCTTCCGTGCCCATCCGCCCAACACCCCCTGACCGGCAACCCTAGCTTGGCGCGACTCAGCTGACCTGGGATTTCGCGCCGGGTGCGCCCGTCGGGAGCGCGCCCGGGAACACTGTGGCGCACTTCGCGAAATCGTGTCGGCCCGGCCTGTGGACAACCCGATTCTGTCGGTGGCGGACGCTAGATTCGACAATGTGATCGAATGAAAGCTGGTCGGTCCGGCGCGGAACGCGCGGGTCGGCCGAGTGGAGGGAGGTGCGGTCGTGGACGAGCGGTCGGCGGGTCGGGAGCACGATGAGGGAGTCCGGTGGGGCCGGGAGCAGGTGTTGGCGCTCGCGCCGGACGCCGCCTCGCGCAAGGCCGCGGGCCTTGTGGCGGGGCGTTCTGAGTGGACGTCGTCGGGCGCGGATTCCGCGCTGGTCTGGGCGGAGGGCAGATACGCCACCGCCGTCGAGCTCGCGGGTCCGGCCTTCCGGTGCTCGTGCCCGAGCCGCAAGATCCCCTGCAAGCACACGCTCGGCCTGCTGCTGCGCTGGAGCGGGGGCGAGGTCCCGGCCTCCGGCGTGGCCGAGCGTCCGGCCTGGGCCGCCGAGTGGCTCGCCGCGCGTCAGGAACGCGCGAGCGCGCGAGCCGCCGCCCGGTCCGTCGAGGAGGCGGAGCCGTCCGGGCCCAGTGCGGCGGCGCTCCGCCGTGCCGAGCGGGTGGAGGACGGCGTCACCGAGTTCGGCCGGTGGCTGCGCGACCAGGTGTCCCGTGGGCTCGCCGGGGCCGAACGCGCGCCCTACTCCCTGTGGGACGACGCGGCGCGGCGGCTGGTCGACGCGCAGGCCGGCGCGCTGGCGTCCCGGGTGAAGGAGCTCGCCGCACTCCCGCGCGGCGGCGAACGCTGGCCGGAGCGCCTGCTCGAGGAGTACGGGCTGCTGCATCTCCTGGTCCGCGCGTACGCCAAAGGTACGGCCCTCTCCGGAGGGCTGCGCGAGACAGTACGCACAAGGATCGGCTTCGCCACCCCGCACGAGGAAGTCCTCGCGGGACCGCACGTGCGGGACACATGGCAGGTGCTCGGCCTTCGCGAGGTGTCCGCGGAGGGTCTCACCACCCGCCGTACCTGGCTGCGCGGTCAGACGACGGGCACACCCGCGCTGCTGCTCGCCTTCGCCCCACCCGGACGCCCCCTCGACCCCGCGCTCCCGCCGGGAACCGAGGTCGACGCCTCACTCGCGTTCCATCCGGCGGCGCAGCCACTGCGCGCGCTCGTGGTCGAGCAGCACGCCGCGCCTAGGCCGTCGCCTCCGCGAGGAGGGTCGGTGATGGCGCTGCTTGAGGAGTACGCGGCGGCGCTATCCCGTGACCCGTGGCTCGACCACTGGCCCGCCTGTCTCGCCGAAGTGCGCCTCGCCCACACCGACCCCCTCCAGGTGGTCGACGCCGCAGGCCACGCCCTGCCGCTGCGCGCCGCCGACCCATGGCATCTGCTCGCCCTGTCCGGCGGCTCGCCCTTCACGCTCACCGCCGAGTGGACGCCGACCGGCCTCGTCCCGCTCACCGCACACCACCCGGAGGAGGGCCTTGTCGCCCTGTCCTTAAGCCGGAGAACGCCTGTCCCCTCGTCCCTGAGAGCGTCGGCCGCCCTGACGGCGATCGGCCCCCCGCAACGTCACGAAAGGTCTCTCGCCATGGCCAGCGTTCCGTCCCATCACCGGGTTCCATGCCGCCGGACGCCCACGCGCCGGGTGCCGGGTTCGTCCCGATCGCGGTGGGTGTCGTCGCGAATGCGTGCGGAAGGAGGTCGGCGGTGAACGCCGGGAAGGAGCCGGAAGGGCTCGACGCGGTCCGATGGCCGGAGGTGTGGCAGGAGCATGTGGCGACCGCGCTGCTGGGGACGCGGCGGCGCGGCGTGCCTGAGCTCGCCGAGGCCGAACTGGCCGAGGACGACCCGGCGGCGCGGCTGCTCGACCAGGCCGGCCTGCTCGCGGTCGGCAGGCGCGCGGGCTTCAAGCCGGGAAGCGCCGAGGCCGTCGCGCCCGCACCCGCCGAGGACGCGCCGCCGGTGCCGGAGGCGGCGCGCGACATGCTGGGGACGCTGCTGGAAGGCGAACGGGTGCGGCTGCTGCCCGAGTGGCTGACCGCCGTCGCCGAGCTCGGGTACCGGGTGCCCGCGCGCTATCTGCCAGAACTCCTCGACCGGGGAAGGGCGGACCGCGCGATACGGCCGTTGATCGCGCGCGCGGCGGGGCGGCGCGGCGCGTGGCTCGCGCTGCGCAACACCGACTGGGCGTATCTGCTCACCGAGTCCGAGGCGGCCGCCGAACCCGTCGCCGACTGGGCGCACGGCAACCGAGGGCAGCGGGTCGCCGCGCTCACCGGGGCGCGCAGGGCCGACCCCGCCGAGGCGCGGGACCTGCTGCTGCGCACCTGGCCGCGCGAGTCCGCGCCCGACCGCGCGGCCTTCCTCGCCACGTTCGCGCACGGGCTTTCGCCGGACGACGAGGAGTTCCTGGAAAGCGCGCTCGACGATCGGGGCAAGGACGTCAGGCGGCGGGCCGCCGACCTGCTGTCGCTGCTGCCTGGCACCGCCTACGCGCGGCGGATGGCCGAGCGGGCGCGCTCGCTCGTCCGGCTGTCGGGCACGCCCGCGCGCAGGCACCTGACGGTCACCCTGCCCGCCGAGCACGACGACGCGATGGCGCGCGACGGCATCCCGTTCCACCCGGCGGGGTCGTTCGACCCGGCGGCGGCGCGCACCGGGGTCAGGGCGGCGTGGCTGCGCGAGATCCTCGCGCGCGCCCCGCTCGACACCTGGCCCGCCCACCTGGGGCTGAGCGCCGCGCAGGCCGTCGCGCTGCCGGTCGCCGACGACTTCGCGCGCGACGTCCACCTCGGCTGGTGCCGGGCGGCACAGCGGGAAGGCTCGGCCGAGTGGGCGCGCGCCCTGCTGCGGGAAGGGTTCATCATCGACGAGGCCGAGTCGCCCACCGGTCTGCTCGCGCTCCTCCCGGAGGACGACCGCGCCGTCGAGGCCGCCGCGCTGCTGTCGGCGGCCGAGGACCACGCGCACCGCCTGCGGCTGCTGTCCCATATCCCCGCCCCCTGGGCCGGCCCGCTCACCGAGGCGGTCCTCACCGCCCTGTCCGACGCGCTCACCGACCCCGACGCCCCCCGCGTCGTGTCCCAGCTGTGCCGCCTTGCCGACGAACGCCTCGCCCCGGACGCGGCCCCCCGCGTCCACGCGCTCGCCGCCGCGCACCCGACCTGGCCCCTCGCCGAACTCGCCGACACCCTGGCCTACCGCCGCCACATGCTCCGCGACCTCACCCCGCCATGACCCCGCCCGCACACCCCGAAAGCCCTGGCCAGTTGGCCGGGCGGGCCGGTCTGCCTGGTCGGCCCGCCTTGAGAAGGGTCGCGTCTGCCTCGGTGGGTGAAGTGGCCGGGCTGGCCGGGCGGCCTGGTCGGCGGAGGGCGGGGGAATGTCAGAGGGGTGTGGTGGGGTGGGGGTGTGGGGTGATCTTGCGAAGGTTCCGGAGAAGGAGGGTGTTGTGGCTGAGGTTCTGCGGGCGCATGCGGAGCAGGAGTACGCGGCGGAGCTGGCGAGGTTGGGCGAGGTGGACGGGCGGGTGAGGCCGCCCGGGTGGCGGCTGTCGCCCTGGGCGGTCACCGAGTACCTGATGGGCGGCGAGCTGGAAGACGGGACGGTGATCACGCCGAAGTACGTGGGGCCGCGCAGGCTCATGGAGGTCGCCGTCGCCACGTTGGCGACCGACCGGGCGCTGCTGCTGCTCGGGGTGCCGGGGACGGCGAAGACATGGGTGTCGGAGCATCTGGCGGCCGCGATCAGCGGCGACTCGACGCTGCTGGTGCAGGGCACGGCGGGCACCGCGGAGGAGGCTGTGCGTTACGGCTGGAACTACGCGCGGCTGCTCGCCGAGGGGCCGTCGGCCGACGCGCTGGTGGAGAGCCCGGTGATGCGGGCGATGCGGCTCGGGTCGGTCGCCAGGATCGAGGAGCTGACCCGCATCCCCTCCGACGTGCAGGACGCGCTCATCACGATCCTGTCGGAGAAGACGCTGCCGGTGCCCGAGCTGAACACCGAGGTGCAGGCGCGGCGCGGCTTCACCGTCATCGCGACAGCCAACGACCGGGACAGGGGCGTCAACGAGCTGTCCAGCGCGTTGCGGCGCAGGTTCAACACCGTGGTGCTGCCGGTGCCCGCGTCGGCCGAGGAGGAGGTCGAGATCGTGGCCCGACGGGTCGCGCAGCTCGGCAGCTCCCTCGAGCTGCCGGACGCCGCGAGCGGCATCGCCGAGATCCGCAGGGTCGTGACGGTCTTCCGCGAGCTGCGGTCCGGCCTCACCGAGGACGGCCGCACCAAGGTCAAGACGCCCAGCGGCACGCTCAGCACCGCCGAGGCGATCTCGGTCATCACGGGCGGGATGGCGCTCGCGACGCACTTCGGCGACGGCGAGCTGCGCGCGTCCGACGTGGCCGCGGGCGTCCGGAGCGCGGTGGTGCAGGACGCGGTCTCCGACCGGGTCGTGTGGCAGGAGTACGTCGAGACCGTCGTGCGCGAGCGACCAGAGTGGGCCGACTTCTACCGGGCGTGCCGCGAGGTACACGCCTGACACCGCCCCCCTTTGCCCCTCCCCTCCGCTTCCCCCGGGAGTCACCATGTCCGTCGAGGTCTACGGCGTCCGCCACCACGGCCCTGGCTCGGCCCGCGCGCTTGACGAGGCGCTCGCCGCCCAGCGTCCCGACATCGTGCTGATCGAGGGCCCGCCCGAGGCCGACGCGCTCATCCCGCTCGCCGCCGACCCCGGCATGGTCCCGCCGGTCGCGCTGCTCGCCTACACCGCCGACGCGGCCGCCCCGACCCGCGCGGCCTTCTGGCCCTTCGCGGCGTTCAGCCCCGAGTGGCGCGCCCTGCGCCACGCCGTCACCAGCGGCGTCCCCGCGAGGTTCATCGACCTCCCCGCCGCCCACACCCTCGCCGAGCAGGCCGAAGACGACGAGCCCAGCGAGAGCCCCCGGCACGAGCGCCCCTCGGCCCAGCACCCCCGGGACGACACGCAAGAACCCTCTTCGGAGGAAGCTGCCGAAACGCAGGGACGCGGCTCCGCGCGGCAGGCCCGGGAGACCGCGAACGAGACGGCCGAGAGGCCCAGGCAGGGCGCGGCGCAGCAGACCTCGGAGGGCGCGGCGGAGGAGGCTGCCTGGACGCTGGAGGGTTACGCGGCGGAGCGGGACTCGGAGGGCCCGGAAGGGGACGCGGCGAGGAACGCCGCGCCGAAGCCGGAGGCGGGCGCGGTGTGGCAGGGCTCGGGCGAGGCGGCGGAGGAAGAGAAGGAGCGGGAGGGCTTGGAAGGGGACGCGGCGAGGGACGCCGCACAGAAGCGGGAGCAGGGCGCGGCACGGCAGGGCTCGGACGAGGCTGAGGGGGCGGCGCGGCAGGCCCTGGAAGGGGAGGCGCGGGAGGGCTCGGGAGAGGCGGAGGAGCGGCAGGTCCTGGAGGGGGCGGAGCGGGAGGGCTTGGGAGAGGCTGAGGGGGCGGGGGCGCGGGAGGGCTTGGAAGGGGAGGGCTTGGAGGAGGGGGTTGGGTGGTGGGGGCGGGTGAGGAGGGATCCGTTGGGGGTGTTGGCGGAGGTGGCGGGGTATGCGGACGCGGAGCGGTGGTGGGACGACGTGATCGAGTTGCGGGGAGGGGCGGATCGGTTCGCTGCGGTGGCCGAGGCCATGGCGGTGTTGCGGGAGGGGGACGAGGGTGCGCCGAGTGTGCGGGAGGAGCGCAGGGAGGCCGCGATGCGGCAGGGGATTCGCAAGGCGTTGAAGGAGGGGTATTCCAACGTCGCGGTGGTGTGCGGGGCCTGGCATGTGCCCGCCTTGAGCGATGCGGGGCGGGCGCGGGTGACCGTCGCGAAGGATACGGCCGCGCTGCGGGGGGTGCCGAAGGTGAAGGTCGCGGTGACGTGGGTGCCGTGGACGCACGGGAGGCTCACCAGGGACTCCGGTTACGGGGCTGGGGTCTCCTCGCCGGGCTGGTACGGGCATCTGTTCGAGGCCGAGGACCGGCCGGTCGAGCGGTGGCTGACGGAGGCGGCGCGGGTGCTGCGCGACGAGGGGCTGCCGGTTTCGTCAGGGCATGTGATCGAGGCGGTGCGGCTCGCCGAGGCGCTCGCCGCGCTGCGCGGCCGTCCGCTGCCGGGGCTCGAGGAGCTGACGGAGGCGGTCCGCGCGGTGCTGTGCGAGGGCGCGGAGCTTCCGGTGACGCTGGTCGAGCGGCGTCTCGTCGTCGGGGAACGGCTCGGAAGGGTGCCGCCGGAGACGCCGATGGTGCCGCTCCAGCGCGATCTTGAGGCGGCCAGGCGGAGGCTGCGGCTCAAGGCGTCGGCGGACAAGAAGGAGCACGTCTTCGACCTGCGCAACGAGACGGATCTGGCGCGCAGCAGGCTGCTGCACCGGCTGCGGCTGCTCGACGTCGGCTGGGGCGAGCCCGCGGGGGTCGAGCGCGGCAAGGGCACGTTCAAGGAGACCTGGACGCTGCTGTGGCGGCCCGAGTTCGGCGTCCGGCTGATCGAGGCGGGCGGGTGGGGCACGACGGTCGTGGGGGCGGCGAACGCACGCGTCACCGCCCAGGTGTCGCCGCCCGAGACGCCCGAACTGCCGGAGTTGACGGCGCTCGCGGAACGCTGCCTGCTCGCCGACCTCTCCGCCGCCCTCCCCCGCGTCATGCGCGCCCTGGCCGACCGCGCGGCCGCCGACCGCGACGCCGCCAACCTCATGGCCGCGCTGCCGCCGCTCGTGCGCTCGCTGCGCTACGGCGACGTCCGCGGCACCGCCACGGGCCCGCTCCGCGCGGTCGTCGACGGCCTCGTCGTCAGGTTCTGCGTGGGCCTGCCCGCCGCGCTGTCCGCCCTTGACGACGACGCGGCGCGCGAGGCGCTCGGCCTGGTCGGCACGGTCCACGAGAGCCTGGCGCTCCTTGACGACCCGGCGCACACCGAACGCTGGCTCGCCGCCCTCGAGTCGCTGTCCGAAGCCCCAACCCTGCACGGGGTGCTCGCGGGCCGTCTCACCCGGCTGCTCATGGACGCCGGAAGGATCACCGACCTCGCCGACCGCATGTCGCGCGCGGTCTCGGCGGCCGCCCCGCCCGACCGCGCCGCGGCCTGGGTGGAGGGCTTCCTTTCCGACGGCGCGCTTGTGCTCCTGCACGACGAGGACCTTCTCGCGCTGCTCGACTCCTGGCTCGCCGCCCTGTCCCCCGCCGCGTTCGACGCCGCCCTGCCATTGCTGCGGCGTACGTTCGCGCGCTTCGCCTCTCCGGAGCGTCGTGCGCTCGCCACCGCGGTCCGGCGTCCTGCCGCGGCGCGCGGCGCGCGGACGGGCCCGGAGATCGACGTCGCGCGGGCCGCCCCCGCCGTCGCGACGGTGCTGGCGTTCCTCGACGTCCGTACGCCCTCGCCATGAACCGCCGCCTACGACCCCGGCCTGACGAGCAGAAGGAGGAGACATGAACGAGGCCGAAGAGAGGCTGCGCAGGTGGCGGCTGGTCCTTGGCCCGGAGGCCGCCGACGGCGTCGGCGTGACGCCCGAGGGAAGGGACCGCCGGATAGACGAGTCCCTTGAGGCGCTGTACGGCGGCGGGGAAGGACGCAGGGGCGGTCTCGGGGCCTCCGCGCCGAACGTCGCGCGCTGGCTCGGCGACATCCGCGAGTACTTCCCTGCCCCGGTCGTGCAGGTGATGCAGCGCGACGCGATCGAGCGGCTCGACCTGACCCGGCTGCTGCTCGAACCCGAACTCCTCGACGCCGTCGAGCCCGACGTGCGGCTGGTCGGCACGCTGCTGTCGCTGGCGAAGGTGCTCCCGGAGAAGGCGCGCGAGTCGGCGCGCGCCGTCGTGCGCAAGGTCGTCGCCGATCTTGAGGCGCGGCTGGCCGACCGCACCCGCGCCGCGGTGCGCGGCGCGCTCGACCGGGCGGCCCGCGCGTCGCGGCCGCGCCCGTCCGACATCGACTGGGACCGGACGATCCGGGCGAACCTCCGGCACTATCTGCCGGAGCGCCGCACGGTCGTGCCGGAGCGCCTTGTCGGACATGGCAGGAAAAGCCGGGCGGTGGAGCGCGAGGTGATCCTGTGCCTCGACCAGAGCGGGTCGATGGCGTCGTCGGTGGTGTACGCCGGGCTGTTCGGCGCGGTGCTCGCCTCGCTGCCCACGCTGAAGACCTCGGTCGTGGCGTTCGACACCGCGGTCGTCGACCTCACCGAGCGGCTGCACGATCCCGTCGACGTGCTGTTCGGCACGAGGCTCGGCGGCGGCACGGACATCAACCGCGCCCTCGCCTACTGCCAGGGCCTTGTCTCGCGCCCTGAGCGGACGGTGCTCGTGCTGGTCAGCGATCTGTTCGAGGGCGGCGACCGCGGCCAGATGCTGGCCAGGGCCGCCGCGCTCGTCCGCTCGGGGGTGCAGGTGATCGCGTTGCTCGCGCTGTCCGACGACGGCGCGCCCGCCCACGACCACGCCACCGCCGAGGCGCTGGCCGCCCTGGAGATCCCCGCGTTCGCCTGTACCCCCGACGCGTTCCCCGAGCTCCTCGCGGCGGCCCTTCAGCGGCTGCCGCTGCCGGTCCCATGACCGGCTCAGGCGGCGCGCGCCCCGCTTTCCGGCGGCGGGACCAGCGCCTCGCGCAGGACGGGCAGCGCCCGCGCGAACTCCCGCGACCAGTACGGCCAGCTGTGCGTGCCGGGATGGAACCGGGTCGTCGCCGGCACCCCGAGCTGCTGGAGCTTCGCCGCGTACAGCGTGTTGACGGTGTGCACGAGGGTTTCGACGGGATCGGGACCGGTGTGCGGAAGCGGGTCGAGCGGCCCGGGCATCCCGGTGCCGCACGCCAGGTACAGCCGCACGCCGGTGAGCTGGGTGACGAGGTCGTAGGGGTTGTGCCGCTTCCACAGGGCGCGCTGCTCGACCGGATCGCCCCACACGTGGGACCAGTCGACGCGGGCCACGGCCGCGCTCAGCTCCATGAGGTCGGGCCCGTCGAGGGAGGAGGACGAGTGATGGAGGGTGTCCACCGGGGCGCTGAAGGCCGCGACGGCACGGAACGTTCCACGATGGCGGGCGGCGTAGGCGAGCGCGCCTCGCCCGCCCTGCGAGCAGCCCGCCACAGCGCGCGCAGGGCCCGCGCGGTAGCCGCGTTCCAGGATCTGGACGAGTTCGGTGAGGTGGAAGGTCTCCCAGCGCGCGCCGCCCCTGCGCGGCCGGAGCGGGTCGGTGTAGGCCGCGCACGCGCCGCCCTCGGGCAGCACGACGATGAAGCCGTCATGCTCGGTGCGCGACATGACGTCGGTGTGGGTGGTCCAGCTCGTGTGGTCGCCGCCCGGGCCGTGCAGGAGCCACAGCGCGGGCCAGGAGCGTTTGGCGTCGCGCGCCCACCCGGGCGGCAGCAGGAGCCGGACGCGCCGGTCCTCGCCGAGGGCGGGTGAGCGGACGGTGAGATCGAGCACCCGGCCCTGCCTGCGTTCGCCGACGACCCGGGCGCCGTCGTCAGCCGAGGGCACCCTGGCCCGCGCGGGGCCGCCGGGTGCGATGGTCGCGACGTTCCGGAGAACCGCCGAGACCAGGGAGTAGGTTCCGATGACAGACCAAGCAGCCCTCCGCATAGCCGCCTCACAGTGAGATTCTTGTTCTGGTAATCACTTTCTGCCCTGTGAAAAGGGAGTTCGCACCTGTCCACAAAGATTTATAAGATGAAGGTCATCGGGGCGGGCGTCATGAGCATGTGATGGTGTAACGCGAGAACGAGCGACGGGGTGCCGTGATGCGCAGCAAGGCCGAACTCGGCGCGTCGATCCGCGGGGGCGGCAGGGCGGTCCTCGTCGTCAACTCCCGGTCGCGCCGTGGCCGCCGTGAGTACGCCGAGGCGCTGCGGCTGCTGATCGCCGCGCGGATCGGGTTCGTCGGGCTGTACCCGGTCACCGATCCCGAGCGGCTGCCGGAGATCTTCGCCGAGGCGCTGGAGCTCGACCCCGATCTTGTGGTCGTCGGCGGCGGCGACGGCACGCTCAAGGAGGCGGTCAGGCATCTCGCGCACCGCGACATCGCGCTGGGGCTGCTGCCGCTCGGCACCACCAACAACTTCGCGCGCGGCCTGCAGCTCCCGTTGCGGCTGTCGGGGGCGGTCGAGGTGATAGCGCGCGGCAAGGTCGCCGACGTCGACCTCGCCGAGATCGTCCGGGACGACGACTCCGAGCCGGAGATCTTCGCGAACATGCTCAGCATGGGCCTTTCGGTGAAGGTCGCCGAGAACGTGCCGCACCTGCTCAAACGGTATGTCGGCCGCGCCGCGTACCCGCTCACCGCGATCGCCCGCCTCGCGCGCGACCGCGCGTTCACCGCGACCCTCACGGTCGACGGCGAGGTGCACACGCTGAAGACCCACCAGCTCAACATCGCCAACGGCTCGCACCACAGCGGCAGGCCGATCGCGCGCGACGCGAGCCCGGACGACAGGCTGCTCGCGGTCTATCCGCTCGGCGGCGCGGGCCGGGTCAAGCTGCTGTCGGCCACCGCCCGGCACGTGCTGACGGGTGCGTTCCGCACGATCACCGAGCCGCCGTTCGTCACCGCAGGGAAGGTCGGGATCGTCACCGATCCGCCGATGGCCGCCGACGTGGACGGCGAGCTCCACCCCGGCACGCCGATGACGGTCACGCTGCTGCCGAACGCGTTGCGCGTCATGGTGAAGCAGGATTTTCCCGACACCTGACAGGACAAGGGACCCTGGACTGTCGTCACGGGCGGGGTCAGGATGCGGGCATGGAACACGTGCGGGTCGCCATCATAGGGGCGGGTTTCGGCGGAATCGGGCTTGCCATCCGGCTGCGACAGGCGGGCATCGGACCCGTCCTGGTCCTGGAGAAGGCCGACGAGATCGGCGGCACATGGCGGGACAACACCTACCCCGGGGCGGCATGTGATGTGCCGTCGCATTTGTACTCGTTTTCCTTCGAGCGGAAGGCCGACTGGACCCGTCGCTACAGCGGGCAGGCGGAAATCCTCGACTACCTCCGGCATTGTGCGGACAAATACGGCATCAAACCACGACTCAACACCGAGGTACACGAAGCCGTCTACCAGGACGGGCGGTGGCTGCTGACGACGTCGTCGGGGACGGTCCGCGCCGACGTCCTCGTCTCGGCGACCGGACAGCTCAACCGTCCGCTGGTGCCCGACCTTCCGGGGCTTGAGACGTTCGCGGGCAAGGCGTTCCACTCGGCGCGCTGGGACCACGATCACGACCTCACCGGCCGGCGCGTCGCCGTCATCGGGACGGGGGCGAGCGCCATCCAGTTCGTCCCGCACGTCGCGCGGGAGGCCGCCGAACTGACCGTCTACCAGCGGTCCGCGCCGTGGATCATCACCAAAGCCGACAGGGCGTACACGGCACGGCAGCACGGTCTTTTCGCCGCGCTGCCCGCCACCCAGGACCTCAGCCGCGCGCTGATCTACGCGCTTCTCGAGTCGCGCGCCCTCGGCTTCGTGACCTGGCCCAAGCTGCTGAAGATCATGGAACGCACCTCGCTGCGACGGCTGCGCGCCGAGGTCGCCGACCCCGAGCTGCGCCGCAAGCTCACCCCCGACTACGCGCTCGGTTGCAAGCGCATCCTCCTGTCCGACGACTACTACCCGGCGATCCAGCGGCCCAACGTCGAGCTCGTCACCGACGCCGTCAAGGAGGTCAGGCCCGAGGGGATCGTCAGCTCCGACGGCAAGCTCAGGCCCGCCGACACCCTCATCCTCGGCACGGGATTCCGCGCGACCGAGTTCCTCGCGCCCATGCGCGTGACCGGGCGCGACGGCGTCACCCTCGACGACGTCTGGCACGGCGGCGCGCACGCCCACCTGGGCGTCACCGTCCACGGGTTCCCGAACCTCTACCTGCTCTACGGCCCCAACACCAGCCTCGGCCACAACAGCATCGTCTACATGCTGGAAAGCCAGTTCGCGTACATCCTTGGTTGTGTGCGGTCCGGACGCGTCCTCGAGGTGCGCGCCGAGGCGCACAGCAGGTTCGCGGCGTCGATGCGCGAGCTGTCGAAGCGGTCGGTGTGGACGTCGGGCTGCCGCAGCTGGTACCTCACCGAGGACGGCGCAAACACCGTCAACTGGCCCGGCTACACCTTCGCCTACCGCAGGGCCACCCGGCGGCCCGACCCCGCCGACTTCCGCGTCCTGCCCGCGCCCCGCGCCGACGCGGTGCCCGACGCCCAGGGAGCGAAAGACCTAGGGTGAGGACATGCCTACCGCACTCATCACCGGCGCGACAGCCGGCATCGGCGCGGCCTTCGCGCGGCGTCTCGCCCGCGACGGGCTCGACCTCGTCCTCGTCGCCCGCGACTCCGACAGGCTCGCCGCCTCCGCCGCGGAACTCCACGACAGGTTCGGCGTCAAGACCGAGGTCGTCCAGGCCGACCTCGCCACCGACGAAGGGATCGAGCGGGTCGAGAAACGCCTGCGCGACGGCGTCGACCTGCTCGTCAACAACGCGGGCTTCGGCAACCAGGGCACGTTCCTGAAGGTCCCCGTCGAGGACGAGCTGCGCATGCTGAAGGTGCACTGCGAGGCCGTACTGCGACTCACCTACGCGGCCCTTCCGGGGATGCGTGAGCGCGGCAAGGGCGGGATCATCAACGTCGCCTCCGTCGCCGCGTTCCTTACGCGCGGAACCTACGGCGCGTCCAAGGCATGGGTCGTCAGCTTCACCGAGGCCCTCGCCCAGGAGATCACCGAGCCGAACGTGCACGCCGTCGCCCTGTGCCCCGGCCTGGTCCGCACCGAGTTCCACGAACGCGCCAAGATGGATGTCTCCGGCGTTCCGGACGTTCTGTGGCTCGACGCCGACGCCGTCGTGGACGCCGCCCTGACCGACCTGCGCAAGGGCCGTGCCGTCAGCGTCCCTGACCCGAGGTACAAGGCGATCGTGGGGTTCGCGAAGTTCGTCCCGAAGGGCCTCGCCGGGAAGCTCTCCTCGAAGACCGCGCGCCGCTACGACTGACGTGATCGGCGGGCCGCGCGACGGTCGCGGCCCGCCGTCCGTCCCTCCCGGAAAGTCAGGACAAGCCACGGCAGCCGCCCGGCTCGATAGAATTCCCCCGTGCCCGACCCGAAGTTCGAAGTGCAGATGCTGCACGACCGCGTCATGATCAAGGCCGACAAGGAGTCGGAGCGGACCAGCAGCAGCGGCATCGTCATCCCCGCCACCGCCGACTCCTCCAACCTCCTGGCCTGGGGCGAGGTCTGCGGCGCGGGCCCGCACGTCCGCACCGTCAAGCCCGGCGACCGAGTCCTCTTCCACCCAGAAGACCAACTCGAAGTAGACATCCAGGGCACCCGCTACCTCATCATGCGCGAACGCGACCTCCACGCCGTAGCCTCCGAACGCGTAGAACACGGCACCGGCCTCTACCTCTGACCCCGTTCGCGGCGAAGGCCCGGCGGAGGTGATCCGCCGGGCCGCTCGTCCGGTGGGCGTCACATGGTGTTGTCCTCCGGCGCGCCCGTGATCGTCGCGTTGGCGGAGGCGTCGCTGGCGTCGACCGCGTCGCCGTCCTTCAGGACCGACAGCACCGGCGTGCTCGACGAGGCGACCGAGAACAGACCGGACGGCGCCGGAAGGGTGAAGACGTAGTCGACGGTGATCGTCTCCTCAGTCTCGGCCTCGGCGGGCCCCACGTGGTCGGGGTCGATGTACGAGGCGTCGGTGTAGGTGTCCGTCGTGCGGGTGGTGAGGACCGCGCGGACGGTGACCCGGTTCGTCGCCGCGTCATAGCTGACCAGCGCCTCCTCGACTGTCGGGGTGTCGCTCTCCCGCTCGATCCCCGCCACCGCGAGTCCCGCCTTCTCCGCGAGGAGCGAGTCACCCGTGACCGCCAAGGCCGCTGAGAACAGCGTGCCCTGTGAACTCGCGGTCAGCGCCGACGCGACCGAGGCGAAGGTGCCGTCGACGAGCCCGAGCTGGGCGTCGCCGAACTGGCGTACGGCGTCGACGAACCCCTGCGCGCCGCCGGGTGTCGCCGCGGTCGTGACGTTCGCCGCGGTGGCCAGCCACGGACCGGGGCCCGCGGCGTTCGTGGCGCGCACCCGGACGCCGTAGGACTGGCCGTTGGCCAGGCCGCCCACGATCACCGAGGTGTCCATGGTGGTCGCCGTCTTCACGACGCCGCCTGTGGAGTTCAGGACCTCGACCTGGAACGACTCGGCGTCGAGGTTCCCGTCGACCTCCCAGCTCGCCAGGAGACCGCCGTCGCCCGGCCGCGCGCTCACCGCGGAGACCTGGCCGGGTGCTTCGGCGGCGAGGTAACCGACGGTGAGAGACAGGCCGGTGAAGGAAACAGTGCCGGTGCCCGGGGAGCGCAGGAGCAGGCCGGGATCGGCCGCGCGGCTACGGTCCGACATGACGTTGTCGAAGATGAGCGTCGGCGCGTTCGCCGGGACTTGAGCGAGCGCGTCCTCGAACGCCGCGCCCGCGACCAGGGAGCCTGTCGCCGGCCCGGTCAGCGGCTCGATCTGGTGCGCGGTGATCTGGCGGCTCGCGGCACAGTCGCCCGAGCAGCCGCTGAGCGTGAGAGTCGCTGACTCGATCTCCGCCCCCGCCGGCACCTCCGAGAGGTCGACGCGCAGCCGCGTGACGGTCTCGCCGTCTCCGGAGCCGCCGAGCTGGACGCCGGGCGTGGGCGTCAGGGCGCAGGGCGCGCCGGCGCAGGCGGCGGCCCCGGTCTGCGCGGTGTCCAGCGTGATCTTGTTCCCGGTGACGGTGAGGGCGGTGAGCGCCGGCGCGGGGGGAGCCTCTCCCCACGTCAGCGGCTGGGGCGCGGTGCGCGGCGCGCAGCTGAACTCGGCGCACGCCTCGATCTGCCACGTGTAGGGGTCGCCGGGCTCGATCAGGTCGGCGGGCACCCGCAGCGAGACGCGCTGACCGCCGTCCACGGTCCCCTCCCCGAGCGGGGACGGCCCCACGGGGTCGCCATCGGCGTCGAACAGGTAGAACCTGCCGGTGGTGGGCCGTTCCGAGGCCCTGGACACGACGCCGGACAGGACGGGGCCGGCCTCGTCGCCCGCCTCGGTGAGCAGGTCGGTCGGGGTCTGCGGGGCGTCGACACCGAACCAGTGCCACGAGGTCCAGGCGGAGGACGCGCCGGACACGTCGGTGGCCCTGGCCCGGAAGACGTACGCTCCCGGGCTGGTCAGGACGTTCGCCGGGACTGTCCAGGCCCCGGCCGACCCGTGCGCGACGCCGTTGGCGGTCCCGACGGAGATCGGGTTCGTGCTGCCCTGGGGAGCCACCTGGAAGTCGTAGTTCAGCGGCGCGCCTTCGGGGTCGACGGACGCCGCCGACAGGGTGGGCGTCGTGGAGGACAGGGTGCTCTCGTCCGACAGCGGGCCGAGGGTGAGCTCGGGCGTGGAGGGCGCTTTGCCGGTGTAGGCGGCAACGTCGAGCCAGATCTTCACCGCGGCGGTTCCGTCGTTGCGGATGTCGACGGCTCCCGAGGCGCTCAGCTGGGTGAGGGCGTGCGCGGTGGTCGAGCGGTCGGAGAAGTAGCCGAGTGTGTGGTTGCCCTGCCAGGCCGCGCCCGACGGGTAGGCGCGCAGCGTGCCCGACCCGGTGCCCTTGGCGGTGAGCCAGTAGGAGGCCGCGCGGACGGCCGGGCTGTTCGGGATGCCGCCCTGGCCGCGCAGGGCCACCGTGTGGACGCCGCCCGCGGGGATGCTGATCTCGTTGAGCAGCCGGTTCTGGGCGACCGAGGTGATGACGCCGCGGGCGGGGTCTGAGCCGCTGTCGGTGAAGTATCCCGCGACGTCGACGGACACCGCGGTGCTGCCGAAGCCGACGTTGGTGATGGCGATCTTGCCCGCCGCGTTCGGCTTGGCGAGGACGAGGTTCTGGCTGTAGGTCGCGGGCTGGTACTCGAGCGCCGCGTCGACCGGGACGATCTCCCCCGCCGTGTAGACGCGCAGGGTGCCGGTGTCGGCGGCGCTCAGGGTGGAGACGGCGAGGGCCACGGCGGTGACGCCACTCGCGGGGATTCCGGCCACGCCGTTCACGGTGACTTCGTGCGCGCCATACGGCCCGAGGTTCTGGGCGTTCAGAACACGGCCGGGTGGCAGCGGCACGAACGTACTCGCCGGACCGCTCGCGTTGCCCGTAAGGGTGTAACCCTGTACGTCGACGTACAGGTTGACGGCCTGGGCGCTGGTATTGGCGACCACGATCGCTCCGTCAGCGCCGACCTTGACGATGCCCGAGGTGCCGCCGAAGACGTTCGGGTTGTACGACATCGCGGTCGTCCCCGGCGCGGTCCCGCCCGACGGGTATGCCTTCAACGAGCCGAAGTTGAACCACGAACCCTTCGCGCTGAGCACCACGAAGACCGAGGCCACGCCGGACGCGGGAACGCCCGCGACGCCCGCCACGGGCACCGTCGTGGAGCCGTTGGCCGCCACCTGGACGTTGTTGGCCACCCGCCCCCGCATCGGGAAGAACTGGCCGGGCTCCGCCGTGGCGGCGGCCTGCGCGCGGGGCGTCGGGATCACCAGCGCGGCGACCGCGAGCAGGGCCGCCACGCCCGCCGCGAGCAGCGCATGCCCGATGCGCAGGCCGGCGAGGCTTGGTCGGCCGGAGATCAGGCCGGCACGGCTGTGCTGCACGAAATACCTCGTTTTCCGTGGGCCGAAATTGCCCGTCGACAACGGATAAACCGGAAATAAATTCCGGAACAACTTGCGGCATGCGGCGACCTTCGCACAAGATCCAAAGCCATGGAAAAAGATGTGATGATCATCACACTTGCCGGGGTGGCGCGGAATCCGTAAATTCCCGGCCCATGCGTCCACGTTTCCGGCTGCTCCGCCGGTTTTCGGCTTTTTTCGCGACGGTGGCGGCGGCCACAGTTCTGGCGTCGGTTCAGGTTCATCCGGCTCACGCGGCCGGTGAGAAGTACATGCTCGTCAACCAGAGTGACAATGAGCTGCAGCTGGGGAACCGGACGGCCGGCTGGAGTTCCGCGAACTGGAACAGAACCTTCAATGGGGTGTGGGGAAAACTCACCGAGGCCAAGTTCCGTTACTACCGGGAAAAGAAGACTGAGGCGGGCAAAGTGACCGCGGTGGCCGGTGACGGCGGCCATGTCGGCCTGGTCAAGCCCAACAAGACGATCTTCTGGGACTACGAGATCGGCGGTTCGCCGCACTCCGTCGAGGTGCTGCCCGGCGGGATGATCGCGGTCGCGGACTCGGCGGGCGCAGGCTCGGTGAAACTGATCGGCGCGGGGTCGGACAAGCCCAAGAAGACGGTCAGCCAGACCATCCCCCTGGCCAAGGCGCACGGGGTCGTCTGGGACCCCACGGGAAAGCTCCTGTGGGCGATCGGCGACACCATGATCCGCGCCTACAAGCTGAATAACAGCAAGGCCAATCCCAAGGTCGACAAAATCGTGAAAACCGTAAAGCTGCCCAACGCCGCGTCCTCCGGGCACGATCTCTTCCAGAGCCGCGCCACCGGGCAGGGCAACCTCCTGCTGTGGACAGAATGGCGGGTCGGCACCGTGAAGAAGGTCTACGGGGCCAACGAGAACCCGCTCAAGGTCTTCGGCGGTGGAAACTGGCCGAACATCAACCGGGTCAAGAGCTTCAGCAACTGGACCGACGGCAGATACGTGGTCTGCCAGGGGCTCAAAGGCGTGGAGTACTGCAACAAGGACCGGGCGAAGGTCCTCAACGCCGACGGCACCAAAGCCTACGAACTCGGCCAGGACGGCAAGCGGTATTACAAGGTGCGTCCTTTCTTTTGGGTGGGGTGGTAGGTGATGATCGGACCTTGGTCGGTGCGCGGTGTGGGAGGCGAAGGCATGGGTGTGTTCAGGGTGGTGGGGGCCGCGGTCTCGGCAGGGGCGGTTCTGGTCGGCGTGCCCTCGGCGGCGGTCGGCACGCAGAAGGACGCGGAGTGGCGTCTGGTGAAGACCGTGGAGGCCAGGTACGGAAAGGGGTTCTCCGGCTTCGACCAGGTCGTGGCGCTGGGCCCGTCGAACGCCTTCGCGTTCGGGCAGGGCAACGGCGCGGAGTTCTCCACGAAACCGACAAGTGACCTGCTCGCCTACCGGTACGACGGGAAGACCTGGCGGCACACGAAGCTGCCGCCGAAGATCGGCAACGGGTTCGGGCCCGTCGCCGCCGTGAACCGGACCTCGGTGTTCGCGGTCGCGACCTTCCAGCGCCCGGAGGCCCCCACTCCCCCGCGCGCGGGCCACTACTCGTCCACGCTCGTGCGGTGGAACGGGACCAAGTGGTCGGTGGTGCGCAAGTGGCAGGGGTACTCCATCCGGTCGATGGCGGTGCTCGGGAGCAAGAACGTCTGGGTCTTCGGCTCACGGGTCGTCAAGGGGCGCTTCAAGCCGGTGGCCCTGCACTACGACGGGCGAAGCTGGAAGGAGCGCACGACGCCGTATGTCGTCGCCGCCGTCACGAAGGGGCCCAAGGGGAGGCTGTTCGCCACCGGGTACAAGCCCCACAGGTTCTTCCCAGAGGGCGACGGCACCCCGCGGGCGCTGCGGTTCGACGGGAAACGCTGGCGCACCCTGTCCGACCCCGTCTGCAAGGGCGCGACGCTCCTCGCCGCGCATCGGGGCAGGCCCGTCGGGACGTGTCTGAAGGAGAATGCGAAGGACGTGTCCGTCGGCACGTTCGTGTCCTGGAACGGGTCGTCGTGGAAGGCCGAGCGGCCCAGCGCGGCGCACGGCTGGGACCTTGGGGAGCCCGTCTCGGCGGGGGCCGGCGGGCTGTGGTTCGTCGGCGTCGCCGACAGCGGGTCCCGTGCGCTGTTCCACCGGTCTTCCTCGGGGAAGTGGACGCGCACCGTGATCGCGCCTGAGCCGTTGGGCGGTTCGTACACGAATCCGCTCGGTCGTCGGCACCTCGCCGTCCTGCCCGGGCTCGGCGCGCTCGTCCGGGTCGGCGGGGTCGACGACGCCGACGGGAATCCGGTCGGTGCGATCGCGCGTCTCGACGGGCTCTGAGGCGCGGCGGGGACGTCAAGGGGCCTGCCGTGTCGGTGGGCCCCTTCTGTGTTGGGGGGTTGGTCAGGTTCCTGGGCGGGTGACCATGAGGATGGCTACGGCGGCCCAGAGGAGGTTGAAGAGGCCGGTGGTCATGGAGAGGTGGGGGGTGGTGGGGGTGGTCAGGAGGCGGCGTTGGGTGGGGAGGATGGAAAAGGTGAGGAGGGCGGCGGCCGCGGCGGTGAGGGCTATGGAGGTGAGGAGCCAGGGGGCGGTGAGGGAGTTGAGGGTGAGGGCTGTGGCGAAGCCGAAGAGGGGGATCGCGAGGGCGACGTAGGAGTAGGTGCGGCAGATGCGGTGGAGGAGGGCTGTGGTGGGGGCGGCCTCGCGGGCGGCTCGGGGGAAGAGGGAGGAGGCGACCGAGACTGGGCCGATCGCCAGGAGAGCGGCCAGGACGTGGGCGGTCAGGAAGAAGGTGGACATCGCGGGTCCTATAGGTAGATGGGCAATGGGTTGGCTGCCAACCTGTTTACCAGAGGGAGCCGGGGTTGGGTAGGCTGGCTACCTATGAAGGCGGATTCGGTGCGGGGGCATCTTGACGCGCTGCTGCTCGCGGCCCTGGAGACGGGGCCCGCGCACGGGTACGCGATCATCACGGCGGTCGAGGAGCGCAGCGCGGGGGCGCTCGAGCTGCGCAAGGGGACGGTGTATCCGGCGCTGATCAGGCTTGAGCGGGTGGGGTTGCTGCGCAGCGCCTGGGAGGCGTCCGGGGAGCGGAGAAGGCGGCGGTACGAGCTGACCGAGGCCGGGCGGCGGGCGCTCGCGGGCGAGCGGGCGTCCTGGCTTGAGTTCACGACGGCGATCGACGCGGTGCTCAACCCGCGCACCGCGTCATGACGCCCGCCGCACCGGCCGACGCGGACGCCGTCGAGGGCTATCTCGCGGAGTTGGCGGCCGCGTTGCACGGGCCGCGGAAGGCGCGGGCGCGGCTGATCGAGGAGATGCGCGGCGACCTCGGCGAACTGGTGGACGCGCTGGTCGACGGCGGGATGCGGGTCGAGCGGGCGCGGGAGGAGGCGGTCCGTGAGTTCGGCGACGTGGCAGCCGTCGCGGCCGCGTGCCAGGAGGAGTTGACGGTCGCGCAGGCAAGGCACACGGCCTCGGCGGTCGTGGTGGCGGTGCCGGTGCTGCTCGCGGGGTGGTCGGCGCTGCGGCCGGACGAAGCGGGGCAACCCGCGCAGATCTTCGCGTTCGGCGCTGCCGCGACGGCGGTCTGCGCGGCGCTGCTCGCGGTGGTGGTGCTGGTCGCGACGGGTTCGCGCGCACTGCCTGCCGCGCGCCCGCTGCCCAGGCTCATGGCGTGGGCCGGGACGGCGGCGGCCGCGTCGATCGTCTTCGGCACCGTCGCCCTCGGCCTCACCGCCCAGGGCCCGACGCTCGCGCTCGTCGCCGTGGCGGCGGCTCTGGGCCACGGCAAGGTCGCCGCCTCGGCCCGCCGCTGCCGCGACTGCGCAAGCCTCGCGACGGCCTGAGCGACCCCCTCAGCCCCCGCAACGACCCGGCGAAAGCGCTCGACCCGACGGCCGCAGGCAAGGCCCCCGACCCGGGAGCGCGAAGCCGACGCCCACGCACGCACAGGGCCGCCGCCCACGGACGATCTTCGCGACCGTCCGAACCCGACGTGCCCGTCCGGCGGGGCGAAAGCGAAGCCGATCCCGCGTTGCCCGTCCCGTCGCCGACCCGCCGACCGCCGACCGTGTGAGGGCGGGCGTTGCGGGTTGGGGTGGGGGCGTGCTAGACGCATGGGGTCAAAGGTGGTGAACCGGGCGGGCGGATCGTGGGAAGTCCGGCGGTTCGATCACCCGGTCGGCTGGCCTATATTTTTCTACGTTCCGTAGAAGTATGCGCCGGTCCCCCTAGCGCGGCGTCCCCCGGAGGAGTCCCATGTCCCCCAGTCAGAAGTCGGCGCGCGAGGCCCGGCAGCGGGTCGCCGAGATGCGCGCGAAGGAGAAGCGGCGTGAGCGGCGCAACAAGGTCCTCGGCGTCTCCGCCGCGGGCGTCGTCGCCGCCGCGCTCGTCGCGGGCGCGGTGTGGATGGTGACGCAGCAGGAGTCCGCGCCGCCGGTCAAGTCGGCTCCGGTGACCTCGAAGGTCCGCGACGACGGCGTCACGATCTACGAGGGCCTCACCGCGAACCACGTCACCAAGGACGTGGCGTACGGGCAGACCCCGCCCGTCGGCGGCGACCACAACGCCGTGTGGCAGAACTGCGGCATCTACGGCGACCCGCTGAAGGACGTGAACGCGGTCCACTCGCTGGAGCACGGCGCGGTGTGGATCACCTACGGCAAGGGCCTCGCCGAGGCGCAGGTGACCGCGCTGCGCGACCTGGTCCGCGGCAAGCCGTACGTGCTGCTCAGCCCGCACGACGGCGTCGCCGACGGGATCTTCGCGAGCGCGTGGGGCGCGCAGCTCAAGGTGACCGACCCGGCCGACGCGAAGCTGACCGCGTTCATCACCGAGTTCGCCCAGTCGCCCAACGCGCCCGAGCCCGGCGCGCCGTGCACGAGCGGCACCGGCCAGCCGCAGGACTGAGCGCTCACAGCAGGCACAGGCCGAGCACCGAGGGCGTCGCCGCCCACAGCGCCGCAGAGACCGCGTACACCGAGGCCCGCTGCCACACCGGCATCGGGCGCTCGGGCGCGGTGAGGCGGCGCACCCGCGCGACGACCGAGCGCTCGGCCGCGCCCAGCGCGCTGGCGGGCACCGAGCCCACCCGTCCGGCCGCGAGCCGTACCAGCGCCGAGGCGACGGCCCTGCCGCCGTGCCGGGCGCGGGCGTGGTCGTCGGCGAGCATCTCCACGAGCCGTGACGCGCTGTCGCGGGCCGTCCGGAACGCCGCGAGGCGCGGGAGGGCCGTGGCGAGCGCGTCGAAGGGCAGGAGCAGCAGGTGGTGCCTGCCGCGCGCGTGGGCGCGCTCGTGGTCGAGGACGGCGGCGAGCTCGGCGGGCTCCAGCAGCGCGACGAGCCCCGACGTGACGACCACGCGCGGCCGGAAGCCGGGCAGGCAGTAGGCGGCGGGCACGTCGTGGTCGAGCACGACCGCGCCGTCCCGCCGCGCGACGCCGACGAGGTCGAGCCTGAGCCGGTGCCTGCGCCGCACCCCGGCCTGCCTGGCGAACGCGTGCCCGAACAGCGTGATGATCCCTCCGGCGACGACCACCGCCCACACCAGCGCGACGATCTCGGCCGCGCCCATGCCGCGCAAGGGGTGGCCCTGGAGGGTCTGCGCGGTGAACACCCGCAGGCTGCAGTGCAAGGTCGCCGACAGTGGCGCGACGGCGACCGCGGTCAGCCCGCCGACGAGGCTGAGCGCCGCCGCGCCCGTCACGGCCTGCCAGAGGGCCAGGGCCGCGCGCGGGGCGCGCTCGCTCCACGGGGCGCGGGCCAGCCGCGCGGGCAGCGGCCCGAGCAGGAGGGCGCTGAGCGCGAGCAGCCCCGCGGCGACGAGGACGCCGGCCACGGCTAGGCCACGTCCGGGTCGGGGGCGGACTCGAGGATGCGGCGGAGCGCGGCGACGTCGTCGGGCGAGACCGCGCCGAGGAAGTGGGTGAGGGCCGACTCGCGGTCGTCGGCGGTGGCCAGCGCCTCGTTCATGGTCTCGGCGACGTGGGCCTCCTTGCTGTGCAGCGCGTAGTAGCGGTGCGCGCGGCCCTCCCGCTCGCGGGTGACCAGGCCCTTGCGGACGAGGCGGTCGAGGATGGTGAGGACGGTGGTGACGGCGGGCTGCGACGGCAGCGCCTCGGTGAGGTCCCTGGCCAGGACGCCGCCGCCGGGGCGGGCCCACAGCTCGTTCATCACCGCTCGTTCCAGGTCTCCCAGACGCACTTCCGCCCCCCTTGTCCGCCGTCCGCCCGCCAGGGTAGCGCGGGCTCCGCGCGGGCCCTCCCCGGCCGACGCCGCCCCGGGTCCGGGGAGGCTCGGAGGTCTTCTATTGTCGGGAGGACTCCGCGCCAGGCGCGCCCACCCGCTCGGAAGGAAGACAGCCCGATGACCTTGCCGCGGCCCGCCGCCCGGATCTCGCGCCTCATGCTCGGCCTCGTGCTGCTCGTCGCGGCCGGGCTCGTCGGCGCGTTCCTCGCCGCGCCGGACCGGCCGGTGGAGGGCTCGCCGGAGGCGGGGTTCAGCCGCGACATGGCCGTGCACCACACCCAGGCCGTGGAGATGGCGCTGATCATCCGCGACAACACCGACGACGCCGAGTTGCGCACGATCGCGCTGGACATGCTGCTCACCCAGCAGAACCAGATCGGCAGGATGCAGGACTGGCTGATCCAGTGGGGCCTTCCGCTGACGGGCGCGCGCCGCCCGATGGAGTGGATGGGCGGCCACCACGGGGGCGGCGGGACGGCCGATTACACGAAGATGCCGGGGATGGCGTCGCAGCAGGACCTGGCGAGGCTGCGCGAGGCGCGCGGCCGTGACGCCGAGGTGCTGTTCCTCACGCTGATGATCGCCCACCACCAGGGCGGGGTGGACATGGCCGAGGCCGTCCTCCCGCTCACCGACGACGCGCACGTCAGGTCGCTCGCGCGCAGCATCGTGCGGAGCCAGAGCGCGGAGATCACCGTGCTCAAGCAGTTGCTTGAGGATCGCGGCGGGTCTCCCGCCTCGTAACGCCGGCTTGTTCAGGCCCCGTAGGCGGCGGTCTGCCTTGCCACGATCCGGAGCAGGTCGCCCAGCGCGATGTTCACGTCGAGCAGGTGGGTTCCCCAGGTCGGCAGAGGGGCGGGGTGCAGGGCGCGGGCTCCGGCGAGCCCGGTGATGCGCAGGACGTGCGCGCCGTTCTCCCGGGCGCATTCGACGACGTACCTGTCGGACGGGATCAGCCACGGCGTGGCCGCCGTAGGAGGCGGTCCCAGGTAGGTGAGGAAGGCGGCGACCCCGAGGAGGCCCGGTACGGGGTCGGTGCGCAGGATCGTCTTGGCGATCTCCGGGCTGTTGTGGCGCAGTGAGGCGGGGTTGGTGCAGGCGGCCTCGTAGTCCGGGCCGTAGGGGAAGCCGCTGCCGTTGTCGGTGGCGGGGACCCGTCCGAAGAGGGAGTCCTTGCCCGGCGTCTTGCTGAAGGACGCGAACGACAGGACGCAGCCGGTCTGGTCCTCGGCCCTGCACAGCGGCACGTTCTTGAAGTCGCCGTCACGGTCGGAGCCCTTGCGGACGGCGACGGTGCCGCCAAGGAGGAGCCCGGAGACGAGCCGTGCCCTGACCGACGGGTTCTGGTCGATCTCCTCGCGGATCAGCCGCCGCAGGACCCCGGTGCCCTGGGAGTGCCCGATGAGGACGACCCCGCGCCCTTCCGGCGTCCTGGCGAGGTACTCCTTCCACGCCCGCAGGACGTCCCCGTAGGCGATCCGCGCGGTCTCGGCCTGGAGTTCGGGCCCGTAGAGGCTGCTGACGGCCAGGGCGGTGAGGGTGCGCTGGCGGTAGATCGGGGCCCAGACCTCGCAGACGTCGGAGAAGCGCGCTGCCTGGTGCCTGGCTATCGAGACGACGGGCGGGGTCGCCTTGAGGCTCGCGTTCGGGGTCAGGTCCTGGGAGACCGTCGGGTACACATAGAAGCAGTCCACAGGGCGGCTCTCGGGGGCCGTCGTGGTCTTGCCGGTGCGTTCGTCGGTCGTGGGCAGGCCGCCCTGGCAGGGGTCGGCGGCGAGGCCGGGGGCGCACAGCCAGACCGTCGCGGGTTCTCGGGCCGCTACGGGCCCGCTGAGGAGAGCGCCGAGAAGTCCGGCCAAGGCCGCCGCCGTGAGGAACCGCCGCATCTTCCGCCTCCACCACAGGTGTCCCGCGTCACAGATCACCTTCGGCCGACGGGACGCGAGCGCCTAGCGGCCAGGGTTACAGGCCACCGGGACGGGTTTTGCGCCGGCGCACTAGACGAGGTCCTTCTTGACTGAATCGGTGGGGATTAATACTCTCTCTACCCATTCGGGTAGATATGGTAGACGCCGCTGGTGAACGCCATAGCGAGCAGAGGGATAGGTGGCGTATGGGCGCATTCGAGCGGGTGTCGCGGAGGTCGTTCCTGCGGGCGGTCGCGGTGGCCGGAGGCGTGGCGACCCTGCCCGGGCTCCTCACGGCGTGCGGCTCCCCGGACGCCCCCGAGGCGGCCAAGAACGGCGGTTCCCTCGACGAGCTGCGGGTGGCCCTGCCCTCCTCGCTGAGCTCGCTGGACGCCAGCAAGGAGGCCGGGATCATGAACTACGTGGTCGCGCTCCTGTGCCAGGAGGCCCTCGTAGGGGTCGGACCCGACGGGGAACTCGTCCCTGCGCTCGCCGAGTCCTGGAAGAGCGACGACGCCAAGACGTTCGTCTACCAGCTCCGCAAGGACGTCAAGTTCTCCGACGGCACCCCCGTCACCGCCGCCGACATCGTCGCGAGCCTGGAGTACAACACCAAGAAGGGCTCCACCTCGGCTTTCGCCTACGCGTACGGCGGCGTCAAGTCCGTCAAGGCGACCGGCGAGCACGAGGTCACCATCGCGCTGGACCAGATCGACAGCTCCTTCGCCTGGACGGTCTCGCCCGGCACCCTGCTGGTCACCAGCGAGAAGTTCCTCGCCAACGGCGACAAGATCGGCACCCCGGACGTCAAGATCCTCGGCACCGGCCCCTACAAGGTCACCGAGTTCGCGCCCGACTCGCACGTCACGCTGGAGCGCAACGACGCGTGGTGGGGCGGGAAGGCCGCGATCGCCAAGATCCGCTTCGAGTTCATCGCCGAGGACTCCACCCGGCTGCTCGCGATGCGCCAGGGCGAGGTCGACGTGGCCCTCAACGTGCCGCTCGAGCAGCTGTCCCAGTGGGAGGCGCTCGACGGCGTCGAGGTGAAGACCACCACCGACCGCTCCCTCGTCACGCTGGCGTTCAACACCGCGGTGAAGCCGTTCGACGACCCGCACGTCCGCAAGGCGATCGCGCACTCGATCGACCGCAAGGGCGTCGTGGACAGCATCCTGGGCGGCCACGCCGAGGTCGCCACGACGCTGCCGTCGTCCTCGCAGTGGGCGGGCCTGCCCGCCGCCGAGGTCGCCGCGATGTACGCCGAGATCCCGCAGGCCGACTTCGACCTCGCCAAGGCCAAGGCCGAACTGGCCGCCTCCTCGGTGCCCAAGGGCTTCAAGGCGACGCTCACCTACCCCAACAGCGGCTCCCAGCTCGGCAAGGCCGCGCTGACCCTCGCGGAGAACCTGAAGGGCCTCGGGATCGACCTGACCGTCAAGGAGATCACCCTCGAGGCGTGGATCGCCGAGCTGACCGAGCGCAAGGCGGGCCTGATCTACGGCTGGTACTTCGCGACCACCGGCGACCCGGCCGAGTTCACCCAGCAGCTGCTCAACGGCGCGAACGCCGCGCCCGGCGGCACGAACATCGCCTCGTACGCGAACGCGAAGGTGACGTCCCTGCTCGACCAGGCCAAGGCGACCACCGAGGACAAGGCGCGCACCGACCTCATCGGGCAGGCGCTGAAGCTGGCCGCCGAGGACCTGCCCTACCAGCCGCTGTGGTGGGGCCAGTCGGCGACGGCGTTCGGCCCGAAGGTCACCGCCAAGGGCTACGGCCCGTACTTCTTCATCTCGCCCTGGGCGGCGGAGGTCGCGCCGAAGTGACCGCCGACCCCCGCGCCGCCCACGCGGCCCTGACCGCCGCGCGCGTGCCGTCGGACGTCACCGCCGACGGAGGGCTGATCGCGTTCACCGTGCCGTCAGGCGAGCGGATGGCGCTGCACGTCATGCCGGTCGACGGCGAGGCGCGGCAGCTGCCGGGCACCGACCACGTGATGCCGCGCTGGATTCCCGGCACCGGCAGGCTCGTGGCGGTGACCGCCGACCTCGGCTGGATCGAGGAGATCGACGCCGCGACCGGCGCGATCGCCTGGTCGCAGCCGGTGGACGGCGCGGTGGAGGACGTGGTCGCGGCGGCCGGGGGCGCGCTGCTCGTCCGGGTCGCCGACCCGGGCAGCGACCGCGACGGCATGCACCTCGGCCTGCGCGTCCCCTCTCCGGAGGGACCCTTCGTCGACGCGCCGGGCACCCGCCTGCGCCGCCTGTACCTGGCCCAGGCGGGCCGCGACGGGCTGACCCCGCTCGACCTCGGCGGCCTGACGGTCTGGGAGGCCGACTGGGACGGCGGCCCGACCGTCCTCGCGGTCGTCTCGGCGGACCCGTCGCCGAGCGGGTACTACGCGCCGAGGCTCGTCACCGTGGACGTCGCCAAGGGCGAGGTGCGCACGCTGCTGACGACGCCATGGCAGCTCGCCAGGCCCCGGCTTTCGCCCGACGGGTCGTGCGCGGTCGTGGTCGAGGGCCTGTCGATCGTGTCGGGCCGTGTCCTGCGCGTCGACCTCGCCTCGGGCGGCGCGACATGCTGGGACTCCCTTGACGACGTCACCGACCTCGGCTGGCTCGACGCCGGGCGGCTCTGGTTCGCCGGCTGGGCGGGCACCGGCGTCCAGGGCGGGGTCGTGGGTACCGACGGCGCTCCCGAGGCGCGGTGGACCGTCTCAGCGGCGCTGGGCGGCCGCGACGGCCAGCCGTCCCTCGTCCCGTGCGGCAGCGACCTCGTCGCGACGGTCCTGGACGCCCCCGACAGCCCGCCCGAGGTCGCGGTCGGCTCGCTCAGCCGGGGCGACCTCACGCCGCGCACCGCCTTCAACGCCGACCTCGCCGGGCTGGCCGACGGCGTCGTGCGCGAGGTGCGCACATGGGAGGCCGACGACGGCAGGACGATCGAGGGGATCGTGCTGCGCCCAGAAGGGCAAGGCCCGTTCCCGCTCGTCGTCCTCGCGCACGGCGGCCCGACCTGGCTGTGGGCGCGGTCGTTCGCGCCCGGCGAGTCGAACCTGATGGCGCTGCCGCTGGTCCTGGCCGGGGCGGCGGTGCTGCTGCCGAACCCGCGCGGCAGCAGCGGCAGGGGCCAGGAGCACGCGCGCGCGGTGATCGGCGACTTCGGCGGGGCCGACCTGTCCGACGTGCTCGCCGGGGCCGACCTGCTGATCTGCGAGGGCATAGCCGATCCCGACAGGCAGGCGATAGCCGGGCTGAGCTACGGCGGTTACCTGACGGCGCGGGCGATCACCCAGACCGGGCGATTCCGGGCGGCCATCGTCATGTCGGGCGTGCCGGATTGGGTGAGCTTCCGCACGACGAGCGCGATAGGCGGCGGCTACGACGTCGTCTACCACGCGGGCGCGGACCCGGCGACACCCGAGGGTCGGGAGTTCCTCGCCGAGCGCTCGCCCCTGTACGCGGCGGACTCCGTGACGACCCCGACGCTGATCCTGCACGGCGCGGAAGACCGGATCACCACGCTCGGCGAGGCCGAGCGGCTGTACCGGGCCCTGCGCAGCGCAGGCGCGACAGTACAGATGGTGACATATCCTCACGAGGGCCACGAGCTGGTCGACCCCGTCAACTGCGCGGACGCCCGCGACCGGATGCTCGCCTGGCTCACCGACCACGGGGTGCTTCCCGCCTCCGGCCCGGTGATCGCACGCACCGCCACCGCCGGAGAGAGCGCATGACCGCCACCGCCCGCCCGCCGCTCACCGCGGCGTACGCGCCGGGCAGGGCCGCGTGACTGCGGGCTTCCTGGCGCGGCGGGCGCTGGCCACCCTCGCCGTCCTGGCGATCCTCTCGGTCGGCGTGTTCGGCCTGCTCTACCTCGCGCCAGGCTCGGTCGAACGGACCCTGCTGGGCACCCGGCCCGCCTCCCCCGAGGCGCTTGAGGCGATCCGTGCCAGGTACCACCTGAACGAACCCGTCGTCACGCAGTACCTGCGCTGGCTGGGCGGGGTCTTCCAGGGCGACTTCGGCACCTCGATCCGTACCGGGACGCCGGTGACCGAGGCCATCGGGTCGCGTCTCGGCCTCACCCTTCAGCTCACCGTCTACGGCACGGTCCTCGCCGTCCTGATCGGGCTGCCGCTCGGGATCGTCGGCGCGTTCCGCAAGGGCAAGGCGGTCGACAGGGCCGCCGCCGTGACCGCCGTCGCCGGGATGAGCGCGCCGCCCTTCGCGGCGGGGCTCGTGCTGCTGATGGCGTTCGCCGTGTACCTCCAGTGGTTCCCCGTCTACGGCGCGGGCGAAGGCTTCGGCGACAGGCTCCTCCATCTGACGCTGCCCGCCGTCGCGCTCGCGATCGGCGCGGCGGGGATGCTCGTCAGGTTCACCAGGACCGCCCTGGTCCGCGAACTCGACCAGGACTACATCGTCTTCGCCCGCGCGCGCGGGCTGTCGCCGCTACGCGTCGCCGGATACGCGCTGCGCAACTCCCTCATCCCGATCCTGACGGCCGTCGGCCTCATCGTCACCAGCACCCTCGCCGGGACGGTCCTGATCGAGGTGACGTTCGCGCTGCCCGGCCTCGGCTCGCTGCTCGTGGACTCGGTCACGTTCAAGGACATGCCCGTCGTGCAGGCGCTCGCGCTGCTGCTCACGCTGCTGATCTCGCTGGTCAACCTGCTCGTGGACGTCGCCTACACCGTCGCCGATCCGCGCATCCGCTTCGGGGAGGCCCGATGAGCCCGTCAGTGCGGCGGACGCCGCTGCGGCGACGGCTGCCCGCCCCGGCCGTCGCGGTCGCGCTGCTCGTCCTCGCGGTCGCGGCGGTCAGCGCGCTGTTCGGCGGGCTGCTCGTGCCCGACGCGACCGCGCAGAGCCTCATGACCGGGATCACCTTCCCCGGCCCCGGCCACCCCCTCGGCACCGACGAGCTGGGCCGCGACGTGCTCAAACTGCTCGTCGCCGGGGCGAACACCGCGGTGCTCGGGGCGCTCGCGGTGAGCGCCGGGTCCATGATCCTCGGCAACCTGATCGGCCTTCCCGCCGGATACCTCGGCGGCCGTACCGACGCCCTCGCCATGCGGTGGGCCGACCTCGTGCTGTCCCTGCCCGCGCTGCTCGTCGCGATCGTGGTCGCGGGGGTCATGGGCGGCGGCTTCTGGCTCGCCGTCCTTGTCCTGGTCGTCCTGTTCGCGCCCACTGACGCGCGTGTGGTGCGCGGGGCCGTCCTGGAACAGCGCTCGCGCGCCTACGTGGAGGCCGCGCGGCTGCAGAACCTGTCGTCCTGGCGGATCATGACGCGGCACGTCTGGCCGAACATCCTTCCGGTGGCCCTGGCGAACGCCTTCTTGAACTTCGCGTACGCGCTGGTGTCCTTGGCGTCGCTGTCGTTCCTCGGCCTCGGCGTCGCCGCGGGCTCTCCGGACTGGGGCCGCACCCTGTCGGACAACAAGGCGCAGCTCTTCGCCAACCCGTGGGCGGCCGTCGCCCCCGGGCTGGCGATCATCATCACGGCGGCCGCGGTGACCGTCGTCGGCGACTGGCTCCAGGAGCGGGCGGAACGGCGGAGGCTCGCACGATGACCGACCTGGCGAAGGGACAGCCGCTGATCGAGGTCTCCGGCCTGCGGGTGAGCCGGACGTCCGATGAACGCACACTCCTTTCCGACGTGTCCTTCGCGGTCGAAGCCGGGCGCTCATTGGCGATCGTCGGGGAGTCCGGCTCAGGCAAGTCCCTGACCGTGCGCGCGCTCTTCGGATTGCTGCCTTCCGGGCTTGAGGCGTCCGGGGAGGTGGACCTCGCGGGGGTGCGGGTGTCCGAGCGGCCCAAGGAGCTCAGACGGCTGCGCGGCTCCACCGTCTCCCTCCTCCTCCAGGACCCCTTCACCCTGCTCAACCCGCTGCGGCCCGTGGGCAGGCAGATAGCCGACGGGCTTCCGCGCGCCAAGCGGACCCGGGAGGAGATCACCCGGAGGCTCGCGGAGGTGGGGCTGTCCGCCGACGTCGCGGAACGCCGCCCCTACGAGCTGTCTGGGGGGATGCGTCAGCGCGTCGGACTCGCGTGCGCCCTCGCCGGGGACCCCCGGGTGCTGGTGGCCGACGAACCCACGACGGCGCTCGACGTCACCACCCAGGCCGAGGTTCTTGACCTCATCCGGAGGGTGCAGAAGGAACGCGGCATGGCGTTCGTGCTGATCACGCACGACCTGCGGGTGGCGTTCTCGATGTGCGACGAAGTCCTCGTCCTGTACGCGGGAAGGACCGTCGAGAAGGGCCCGGCAGACGCCGTCCGGGGAAATTCCCGGCATCCGTACACGCGGGCCCTCCTTGCGGCCGAGCCTCCGCTTGACCGCAGGCTCGCGGTGCTGCCCTCGGTGCCCGGATCGGTGCCCGCGCACGACGCCGTCGTCGGGCGGTGCGGGTTCGCCGACCGGTGCGCGCTCGCCGCCGACGCCTGCCGCACCGGAACGCCCGAGCTGCGCCCGGCCGGGCCGGAACGGTGGTCGGCGTGCGTGAAGGCCGACGCGATCGCCGTCACCGCCGCCCCCGAACCCGCCGTCGCGCCCGCGCCCGTCCTCGCCGACCCGGCCGGGCCCGCGCTGCTCGACGTGCGCGGCCTCACCCGGACGTTCCGTGGGGCCAAGCGGCCCGCGCTCGGCGGGATCGACCTGCGGGTCGCGCCCGGCGAGGCGGTCGGGATCGTCGGCGAGTCAGGGTCGGGCAAGACCACGCTCGCGCGCTGCGTCGTCGGGCTGGAACGCCCCGACGGCGGCACGATCACCTTCGACGGGACCTCTTACACCGACCTGCGCGCGCTGGGGAAGGCCGACCGCGCGCGGGTGCTGCGCGGCGTCCAGATGGTCTTCCAGGACCCGTACTCCTCGCTCAACCCGGTCAGGTCGGTCGGCGCGGTCCTCGCCGAGGCGCTGCGCGCGGCAGGCAGGGACGGCGGCAAGGCCGAGGTCGCCGCGCTGCTCGACCTCGTCGGGCTGTCCGCGACCGTCGCGGCGCGGCCTCCGGCGGGCATGTCGGGCGGTGAACGCCAGCGCGTCGCGATCGCCAGGGCGGTCGCGGGCCGTCCGCGCCTGCTCATCTGCGACGAGTCGGTCTCCGCGCTCGACGTCTCGGTCCAGGCCCAGATCCTGACGCTGCTCGCCGACCTGCGCGCCGCGCTGTCGATGTCGCTGCTGTTCATCACGCACGACCTCGCCGTGGTCCGCCAGATCACCGACCGCGTGTACGTCATGTCCGACGGCGTGCTGCGCGAGGAGGGCCCCACCGAGCGCGTCCTGGACTCCCCCGCCGACCCCTACACCCGTCGCCTCCTGGCCAGCCTCCCGCGCCCCTGAGGGGCTATCAGAGCTCGTCGAAGGTGAGGATCGTGAGGACGCGGGCGGGGTCGGCCGCCGTGACGTAGACGTGGTCGAGCTCGGCCGGAAAGCGGATCGCGTCGCCCGGGTGCAACGCCACCGACCAGTCCGCGGACTCGACGGTGACGCTGCCGGACACCACATAGGCGTACTCGACGGTGTCGGGCCCATGGGCGTTCTTCACACTGCGCGTCCCGGCCGGGACATACCCCTCGGAGATCTCAAAACGCCGCCGCTCCCACGACCCGAACAGCGTCCGCACCGCCTGCTCGGCGTCCCGCGCACGATCGGCCCGCAGCACCTCCGGCCCGCCCATCCGGGGCCGCGCCAGCTCCACGAAACTCTCCCCGAGCGCCACGGCGACCCGCGACAGCACGTCGATCGTCGGATTCGCCACCCCGCGCTCGATCTGCGACAGCAGCGCCTTGCTGACCCCGGTCTCCTCCGACAGCTCACGCAGGCTCAGCCCCCGCGCGAGCCGTATCCGGCGCACATTGGCCGCCACGACGTCACGTACCGGCATCCCGCCCGACTCGCCCTGCTCCGCGACCTCGCCCACCCCACCACCCTTTCCTCAGCCCCCATCATGCCCTGCCGGGCGATCCCGACAAAAAAGTCGGGACCGCCGCCAGAGGCGGAAGGCCCGCCTTGCGGCCGTCCGCCTCCAGAGCTGGGTTCAGGAGGAGGGGCTGTAGAGGACCAGGGGGTTGCCGTCGGGGTCGTGCAGCAGCGCCCGCTGTTCGTGCGCGCCCTCGGTGACCTCGCTTACGGCTGCTCCGGAGGCTCGCAGGGCGGCGGCAGTGACGGTGACGTCGGCAACCTTGAGGCCGAGGGTGGTGACGCCGGGGGCGGGCTGTTCGGCGGGGGCCGCGAGGGCGAGGGTCGCGCCGCCGAGGTCCAGGGCGGCGTAGCGGTCGCCGTCCTGGAACTTGACCTTGAGGCCGAGGGTCTCGCGGTAGAAGGCAAGGGCGACCGCGAGGTCGGACACGGGGAGGAGGATGTGGCCAAGGCGCAGGTCGGAGGTCATCGGGCGGGCTCCTTGAAGTGCGGCATGACCTCCTTGGCGAACCGCTCGACGATGCCGTGCGACACCTCGGGCGGGCAGCCGAGCCACTGGACGCGGAAGACGAAGTGGTCGAATCCGGCGGCGGCGAAGTCATGGATCTTCGCGGTGATCTCCTCGGGTGTGCCGAAGAAGAGCGCCTTGTCGCAGATGTCCTGCCACATGGTCTCGAAGTAGTCCATGCCGTACTCGACGTACGAACCGTAGGACCGGCGCGCGTACTCGCCGGCCAGGGCGAACGCCTCCGCACGCGAGTCGGCGAGGCATAGGTCGCGCTGGATCGGCCGGGTGAGGGCGGCCCAGCCGGGGCCGCTCTCCTCCCGGTGCGTCTCGAGGTTCCCCACGGCCCAGTTGCGCTTCACGTTCGAGGGCGCGAGCCAGGAGTACCCGTGCCGGGCGGCCCTGCGGATGCCCAGGGGCCCGTTCGCGCCCACCCACACCTCGGGACGCGGCCGTCCGTAAGGCAGGACGCTGCACCGGACCCCGTCGAGCTTGAAGTGCGCGCCCTCGTGGTTGACCTCCTCGCCGGTCCACAGCTTCTCCATCACCTCGAGCGCCTCGAACATCCGTGACGAGCGCCGTTTCAGGTCGAGGCCGAACGAGGCGTACTCGTCCTCCCGGTAGCCCGCGCCGACGCCGAGGACGAACCTGCCGCCGGACATCTGGTCGAGCGTCGCGATCTCCTCGGCCCAGTGCACGGGGTGGCCGAGCGGCAGGATCAGGATGCCCGTGCCGACCTGCATGTCCCCGCTGTGCTCGAGGACCCTGCTGAGCACCGGGAGCGGCTGCGGGGTGGCGAGGTTCGACAGGTAGTGGTGGACGCCGAAGACCGAGTCGTATCCGGCGTCCCGCACGTGCTGCACGAGCTCGACGAGTTCGCCGAGCCGCGCCCTGACGTCGTCGCCCTTGGCGTACTGGTGGTCGAGGAGGATGCCGAAGCGCAAGGCTCAGCCCTTCTCGCCGTCGCGGGAGCGCCGCTCGCTGAGCCGGAAGTAGGGCGCGACCATGTTGTCGCGGTCGGCGAGCGCCTGGGCGATGCCCTTCTCGCGGCGCTGCTTGAGGAAGTTCCAGTCGCCGTCCTCGAAGCTGACGTTGGTGGCCCAGCCGTGCCCGACCCAGCCGGTCATCGCGCCGAGCCCCTTGCCGCGCGCCTCCATGACGACCTGCATCATGGCCTTGCCCATCATGAGCGAGTCGAGCGGGGTGACGGCGATGGCCTCGGCGTAGTCGTCCACCCACTTCTCCAGCTCGTCGTGCGGCACGACCTTGGTGACGAGTCCGGCCCGCTCGCCCTCCTCCGCGCCGAGGGGCCGCATGGTGAGCATGAGGTCCTTCATCTTGGTGAGGCCGAGCTTCTCGATCCAGTGGTACATGTCCTGCGGGGCCGGTCCGAGGTAGCGGAAGGCCGGGTGGGTGAAGCGCGCGTCCGGCGTGGCGATGACGATGTCGCAGGACAGCGCGATCTGGAAGTGGCCGCCGTAGCAGTAGCCCTGCACCTGGCAGATCGTGGCCTTCAGCGACTCCACGATGGGCCTGGTGAAGCCGGTGGTGAGGACGTTGCGGTCGGGCAGGATGCGCTGGCGCTGGGCGGGACGGCGGCGGGACGCCTTGTCGGTGCCGTTGCGGTAGCCGATGTAGTGGCCGAGTTCCGCGGCGTCGGCCCCGGTGCCGAAGTGGGGGCCCTCGCCCTTGAAGACGATGACCTTGACGCGGTCGTCGGTCTCGGCCTCCCGCACCAGGTCGCCGACGCGTTCGAAGGCGGCGACGGGGATGGCGTTGAGCGTCTCCGGCCGGTCGAAGGTGATCGTGGCGACCGAGCGCTCGGCGTCCACCTCATACCGGACGTACTTCTCGAGCAGCGCGGGGTCGACCGTCATGTTGTCGACGTCCCACTGCTGGGAGAGCAGCTCGGCTTCGGTCTTCTTCATGTCTCAGCCCTTCTTCATACCGTCCGGTCGGAATGTACGTAACGTCGTGGTCGGCTGTCAAGGGACAGCGCGGCCCGCCCTCAGGCGAAGGCGGGCATGACCTCGCGCGCGAACAGCTCAAGGGAGCGGCGCGCCTGCTCGATCGGCATCCCCAGCCACATCGGCCGGAAGATGACGTGGTCGAAGCCGAGCGCCTGGTATCCCCTGATCCGCTCGATCAGCAGGTCGGGTGAGCCGAGCAGCAGGGTGTGCCGGACGAGCTCGTCGAACCTGTCGCGCTGCCAGCGCAGCGCGGGGTACTCGGCGTAGGAGTAGTACTCGCGGCGCGCGTAAGGCAGCGCCTCTTCTATGGCCTGCTCGGTGGTCGGCGCGCAGTACAGCTCGACCCCGATCGGCCGGTCGACGGGCGTGCGCCCGTACTCCGCCAGCGCCTCGTCGTAGACGGCAAGGTGATCGGGCAGATAGCGCGGATTGGGCGAGTTGCCGGGCGCGTACCAGGCGTCGCCCAGCCGCGCGGCCCGCCTGACCGACTTCTTCCCGCCCGCCCCGATGTAGATGGGCGGCCCGCCCGGCTGCACGGGCGGCACCCCGCAGCGATCGGCCCGCACCTGGTAGAACTCGCCCTCGAAGTCGACGGGTTCGCCCGACCACAGCGCCCGGATCAGCCTGACGCCCTCGTCAAGCCGCCGGAAGCGGCTCGCCATGTCCACGCCGAGCGCCGCGAACTCGTGCTCGCGGTACCCGGCCGCGACGCCGAGCACCACACGGCCGCCCGACAGCTGGTCGAGCGTCGCGAACTCCTCGGCCACATGGACGGGGTTGAACAGCGGAAGCAGCAGGATTCCGCTGCCGATCCGCATCTCCCCGCTGCACTCGATGAGCCTGGCCATCATCGAGATCGGCTGCGGCGTGGCGAGGTTGGACAGAAAGTGGTTGATCGTCCAGACCGAGTGGTAGCCGAGGTCGGCGGCGTGCTCGACGAGGCCGGTCAGCTCCCGCAGCCGCGCGCCGAGGTCGTCGTCGAACGGGTACTGGTGCGGGGCCATGATCCCGAACTTCACCTGACCGCCTCCTCCGTCGTCTGGCGGCTCACCTTGCCGGTGGCGCTGCGCGGGATCTCCGCGACGAACACGACGTCACGCGGGGCCTTGAAGTGCGCGAGCCGCTCCCTGGCGAGCGCGACGAGCGCGGCGGCGAGCGCGGCGTCGTCCACCGACGGGTCGGGGACGCGCACGACCTCGGCGCGCGGGATCTCGCCGAGCCGCTCGTCAGGCGCGCCGACGACGCGCAGGTCGGCGACCAGCGGATGCGCCCGCAGCTCCTCCTCGATCTCCTCGGGCCAGACCTGGAAGCCGCCGCACTTGATCATGTCGCGCTTGCGGCCGACGAGGAACAGCACCCCGTCCTGGTCGACGTACCCGATGTCGCCGGAGTGCACCCAGCCGTCCCGCACCAGCTCGGACGTGGCCGCGGCGTCGTCCACGTAGCCCTTGGCCATCGAGCTGCGCACGACGACCTCGCCGGGCTCCCCGACGGGCAGCGCGCGGCCGTCGTCGGCGCGGATCTCCAGGGTGACGCCGGGGTACACGCGCCCGGCCGAGCCGGGCTTCCACAGGCCGGCGCGCATGTCGGACGACGTCCAGCCCGCGACGTGCCCGGTCTCGGTGGAGCCGTAGTTCATGACGATCGGCACGCCGTAGCGCTCCTCGAACCTGCGCCGCAGGTGCGGGCCGAGCGCCTGCCCGGCGATGAGCACCGAGCGGACCGACGACAGGTCGAGCGCGCGGTCGGCGTGGACGAGGTCGAACAGCATCGTCGGCAGCAGGAACAGGTTGTCGAAGCGGTGCCTCTCCAGCAGCGCGCGCAGGGTCTCGACCCGGAACCTGTCCCACAGCACGACCGAGCGGCCGACCCGGAAGGCGAACAGCAGCGAGTGCTGGCCGCCGCTGTGGAAGAGGGGGAGCGCGATCAGGTTGGGCGCGGCCCCCTCGGCGATCGGGTAGGGCCCCTCGCGGCCGGTGGAGACGCGGGCGAGGCGCGCCAGGGAGTCCTGGACGCCGCCGTGCGTGACGCTGACGGCCTTGGGGCTGCCGGTCGTGCCCCCGGTGAACAGGATGCACGCCTCGTCCTCGGCGGTGACGTCAACGGCCGTGACGTTTCTCGGCGCGCCCGCGCCGAGCGGGCGCAGGCCGGGCAGGTCGACCCCGTCCACGACGACCGTCGCGACGCCGGTCCGCGCGACGGCGTCGGCGAGGGCGGCCGGGTCGTGGTCGTCGGCGACGAGCAGCCTGGGCTTGGTCTTGCCGACCGACTCGGCGAGTTCCGCGCCGTTGTACAGGCCGCTGATCGTCACCGGCACCGCGCCGAGCTTCCACGCGGCGTACAGCAGCCGGACGATGTCGGGCCCGTTGCGGGTGTAGACCGCGACGCGGTCGCCGCGTCCGACGCCGAGGGCCGCCAGGGCATGGGCGACCGCCCCGACCTGGCCTTCCAGTGCGGCGAACGTCAGGGCGACGCCGTCCTCGTGGTGGAGCGCCACCCGGTCGCCGGCCTGGGCGGCCCGCAGTTCGAGGTCGCGAGCGAGGTTCACTACAGACTCCTTCATGATGCGTCGCGGTCAGGAGGCGACGTGCGGGAGGACTTCCTCGCCGAAAAGCCGGATCTGCTCCATCGCCTGCTCGTGCGGCATCCCCATGAACTGGAGCCTGAGCGACAGGTCGGTGATCCCGTGGACGCGCTCCAGCCGCCGAATCCTTGCGACGACCTGGGCGGGGTCGCCCACCAGGCAGTCCTCGGCGATGTAACGGTCCACGTCTATGCCCTGGGCGGTGTCCCACGACTTGTAGCCCGCGTACTGGCGTTCCAGATGGGGCCGGATAAGGGCGACGGCCTCGGCACGGGTGGGCGCGACGCACGCCTCGCGGCTCATCGGGTAGGCGCGCTCAAGGGAGTGCCCGTGTTCGCGAAGTTCGGCGCGGTACAGGGCGAGGCGCTCGGCGATGGCGGCGTCGTCGCCCTCGGGGCCCATGAGCCACGGCGCGTCGAGCCGTGCCGCGCGGCGGATCGCGGGTTCGGCGAACGCGCCGATCCACAGCGGCGGCCCGCCCGGCTGCACCGGGCGTAGCGCGAGGCGCGCGTCGGCGACCTTGCCCCAGCTGCCTTCTGCGGTCACCTTCTCCCCCGCCCACAGCGCGCGCAGGATCGGCACGTACTCGCGCAGCCTGCGAATCCGGTCGCCCCACTCGACCCCGAACGCCTCGCACTCGCGCCTGCGGTATCCCGCGCCGAGTCCGACGGTGATGCGGCCGCCGCTCAGCACGTCGAGGGTGGCGAGTTCTTCGGCGAGGGCGAGCGGGTTGTACAGCGGCGCGAGCAGGACGCCGAAGCCGATCCGCACCCGCTCGGTGGCGTGCGCGAGGTAGCCCGCGAGCTGGAGCGGCTGGAGGAACGCCGAGTGGGCGAGGTAATGGTGGCCCAGGAAGACGGCGTCGAAGCCGAGCCGGTCGGCGAGTACTGCCTGTTCGGTGATCGCGGCGAGCCCGTCGGACGGGTCGGCGGCCGGCTCGAACTGGGCGCTGAGGAAGACTCCGACGCGCATCAGCGTGCGGCCCCCGCGGGCACGGCGGTCTCGCGGAACTGCGGGATCACCTCGGCGGCGAACGTCTCCATGGAGCGCAGGGCCTCCTCGCGGCGCAGCGACGGGATGCGCATCCAGGATATGTAGTGGTTGATGCCCAGCTGGTCGCGCAGCTCGGCGACGGTCTGGGCGACCCGCTCGGGCTCGCCGAAGTTGCCCCCGTGCGTCAGGGTCTGCTCAAGGGTGAGCAGCCTGATGTTCTCGGCGACCTTCTCGTAGTAGGCGCGCTCGGCGTCGAGCGCCTCCTCCGAGCCGGGGATGACCTTGCCGACCGACCTGTAGTACTCGAGCGCGGCGGCGGCCGCGTCGCGCATGCCCTGCTCGCCCCGGCCCGTCCAGACCTGCTGCATGAAGGGGAGGTCGTGCGCGGAGGGGTCGTGCCCGTTGGCGAGGCTCTCCTCGCGGTAGGCGTCGAAGTTGCGCTTCATCAGGGTCAGCGGGGTGAAGTTCGGCGAGGTGATGATCGGCTCGCCGACCGCGCCGCGCTGCCGGAAGTTCTCCGGCGAGACCGTGCCCTGGAGGATGCGCGGGCCGCCCGGCGTGAACGGCCTGGGGTAGGTCGTGACGTTCTCGTACTGGAAGATCTTGCCCTGGTAAGAGAAGTTCTCGGTGGTGAGGGCAAGGCGCAGCACGTCAAGGGTCTCCTCGTAGCGCGCGCGCGACTGGTCGAGGGGGATGCCGAATCCGGCGAACTCCTTGGGCTGGTAGCCGCGGCCGACCCCGATGACGACGCGGCCGCCGCTCATGACGTCGAGCGCGGCGACGTCCTCGGCGAGGCGGAGCGGGTCGTGGAACGGCAGCACGAGCACGGCGGTGCCGATGGTGATCCGCTTGGTGCGCTCGGCGACGGCCATGCCGAACTGGAGCGGGCTGCCGAGGATGCCGTACTTGGAGAAGTGGTGTTCGGCGAGCCACACCGAGTCGAAGCCGAGCTCGTCGGCGAGCTGGATCTCCTCGAGCGTTTCGCGCAGGACCTGCTGGTCGGACGCGCCGTCGCTCACCGGGAACAGGTTCATGATCCCGAACTTCATCTGCACTCCCTAATTAATTCCGACCGGACGGTATGTTAGTGACACGCCGGGACGACGGCAAGGCCGTCCCGGCGCGGGGGCGTCAGCCGCCCAGGCGCAGCCGGCCCAGCGCGCGGCGGTGCCAGGAGGGCGCGCCGAACCACGGCTCGGTCGCCAGGGCCCGGCGCAGGTAGAGCTGCGGGTCGGCCTCGAAGGTGATGCCCATGCCGCCGTGGACCTGGATCGCCCGCTCGGCCGCGAAGACCGCGGCCTCCCCCGCGCGCGCCTTCGCCGCGTGGACGTGGGCGGCGGCGTCGGCCTCGCCCTCCTGGACGGCCCATGCCGCGTAAAGGGTGAGGTCCCAGGCCGCCTTGAGCCCGACAAAAGCCTCGACGAGCTGGAACGCGACGCCCTGGAACGCGCCGATCGGCTGGCCGAACTGCTCGCGCTCGCGCGCGTAGGCGGCGCCGAGTTCGATCGCGCCGCGCGCGACCCCGCACAGGTCGGCGGCGACCAGCACCGCGCCGCGCAGCAGGCCGTCGCCGGTGGGGCCGACCGCGAGGGGCGCGACGTCCAAGGAGACCGATCCGTACGGGCGGCTCGGATCGAGCGACTCACGCAGCCGGACCCCTTCGGCGGGCACGAGGGCCGTGCGGCCGGGGAGGGTGACGACGAGGGCGTCGGCGTCCTCGGGGAAGGCGATGAGGGTCTTGTCGCCGCGCACCCTGCCGTCCACGAGTTCGGTGGCGGGGTCGGCGAACCCGTCGCGGGCGGGCTCGTCCACGGCAGGGGACCACCGGACGGCCCCGGCGACGGCGTCGGCTACATCGAGCCCCGCCGCGGCGGCGAGCTGGACCGCCACAGCCTGGGCGACGTACCGGGTGGGCACGAGCCGACGGCCCAGCGCCTCGACGGCGACGGCGAGGTCGACAAGGCCCGACCCCACTCCCCCGGCCGCCTCCGGCACCCCCACAAGGCCGTAGTCCTCAAGCAGCCGCTTCTCGAACGGCGGCTCACTCCGTCCGCCCTCGTGCCGGGCGCGGGCGAGGTCGGGCCCCCGCTCCCCGAGCGCCAGCATGACGCGTTCGAGGTCGAGCTGTTCCTGGGTGAAGATCGCGGGCATCTGTGCTCCTGGTCTGCGGCGCGGCTCAGCGCGACCGGGGAAGGCCGAGCACGCGCTCGGCGAGGATTGACTTCTGGACCTCGTCGGTGCCGCCCTCGATGGTGTGCGCGCGGGCCCGCAGGTAGTGGTGCAGCCTGACGGCCGCGCCCGTGTCGTCCACCAGGACGCCCTCCGCGCCCTGGAGCCGCACGGCGAGCCGGTTGGTGGCCTGCACGACCCCCGCCCACAGCAGCTTCGTCACCGAGGTCTCCGGGCCCGGCTCGGCCCCTGCCTGCATCTCCGACATCATCCGCAGCGACCCGATCCTGACGGCCTCGGCGTCGGCGTCGAGCGCGCCGACCGCCTCGCACACCCCCGGATCGTCGGCAAGGCCCCGCGCGACGGCGACGGCCGCGAGCCGGTCGACCGCCTGACGCGCCCACACCCAGAGGTTCAGCGCCATGCTCGCCCGCTCGTAGGCCAGCGTGGTCAGCGCGACCTTCCAGCCCGCGCCCACGGGCCCGAGCACGTCGGCGTCGGCGACGAACACGTCATCGAGGTACATCTGGTTGAACTCGGTGTCGCCGTTCAGCATGACCAGCGGCCGCACCTTGATCGCGGTCATGTCGGCGAGGAAGTAGGTGATGCCGGCGTGCTTGGGCGCGGCGGGGTCGGTGCGGGCGAGCAACATGCAGCGCGTCGCGTTGTGCGCGTTGGACGTCCACACCTTCTCGCCGCTGACGAGCCAGCCGCCGTCCACCTTGCGGGCCGACGTGCGCAGGCTCGCCAGGTCGGAGCCGGAACCTGGCTCGCTGAAGCCCTGGCACCAGTAGTCGCGGCTGTCCAGGATCGCGGGCAGGTACTTCGCCTTCTGCTCCGGCGTGCCGTGCGTGAGGATCGTCGGCCCGGCGAGCATCGCGCCGACGCCGTTCAGCGCGTAGGGCGCGCCGCGCCGCTCGGCCTCCTCGTTGAAGATCGCCTGGGACAGGGCGGGCAGGCCGCGCCCGCCGAACTCCCGCGGCCAGGACAGGCCGGTCCAGCCGCCGTCGGAAAGGCGCTGCTGCCAGACGCGCGACCAGTGCTCGCGCTCCTCCTGGCCGAGGCCGTCCTGCGGGGGCACGTCGGCCAACGCCTCGTCCAGCCAGCCGCCGGCCTTGGCACGGAACGCCGCGTTCGCTGCGCTGTCTCGGAAATCCACGGTCTCAACTCCTGCTTCACGCGGACGCGCCGTCGGCGGCGACCGCCACGGCGTCCTCCGACAGACGGGCCTTGTAGAGCTTGCCGTTGGGGTCGCGCGGCAGCCCGGGGATGAGGTGCAGCCTGGCGGGGCACTTGACCCGCGCGAGCTTGCGCGCGCAGTGCGCGGCGATCGACGCGGCGAGGTCCGCGCCCTCCAGCGGGCCTGGGCGCGGCTCGACGAACGCGACCGGCACCTCGCCGAGGTCGGCGTCCTCGGCGGCGACCACGCCCGCGTCGGCGACCTGCGGGTGGGTGAGGAGGGCGGCCTCGATCTCGGCGGGGTAGACGTTGACGCCGCCGACGATGATGAGGTCGCTGGAGCGTCCGGTGAGGAACAGGTAGCCGTCCTCGTCCACATAGCCGAGGTCGCCCACCGTGAGCAGGCCGTCCCTGCGGGCGCGCCGGGTCTTGCCGGGGTCGTTGTGGTACTCCATGACGTCGGTCCCCTGCCGCATGTACACCGTGCCCTCGACGCCCGGGCGAACCTCGTTGCCGTCGTCGTCAAGGATCTTCAGGGTGGAGATCGACGCGGGCCGTCCGACGGTGCCGGGCTTGGCCAGCCACTCGTGCGGCCTCGCGACGGTCGTGCCGACCTCGGTGGAGCCGTAGTACTCGTACAGGACCGGGCCCCACCAGGCGAACATCCGCTCCTTGACCTGGCGCGGGCAGGGCGCGGCCCCGTGCAGGACCGCGCGCAGCGAGCCGACGTCGGCGGCCGCCCGGGTCTCCTCGGGCAGCTGAAGAAGCCTGTGGAACTGCGTCGGCACCATGTGCGTGCCGGTGACGCCGTGCCGCGCGACGGTCTCCAGGAACATCTCGGCGGTCCACCCGTCCATCAGGACGAGACGGCCGCCCAGGTGCAGGGTTCCGGCGGCGGGCGTGAGGTTCGCCGAGTGGTACAGCGGCGCGGCGACGAGCCAGACGCGGCACGCGTCGGCCATCCCGTACTCGTCGAACAGCCACTTGTAGGCGCGCGCCCCGGCGTCGGCGTCGGCGTCCGGCAGGGGCCGCTTGACGCCCTTGGGCCGCCCCGTCGTCCCCGACGTGTACAGCATCAGCGACCCGGCGGGCCGTTCGGCGGGCAGCTCGGCCGACATCCCCTCGGTCAGGTCCTCGAAAGGCCGCGCCTTCGGGTGGGTCCCGTCCACGAAGAGCGGCGCCCTCCCGCCCACGGCCTCCGCGACCTGGTCCGCCGCGCGCTCCGAGCAGACGACGGCCGCCGCGCCGCAGTCGCCGACGATGTAGCCGATCTCCTCGGCGGTGAGGTGGTAGTTGACGTTCACCAGGTGGACGCCGCTCTGCATGGCCGCGAGGTAGAGCGTCAGCATCCGGATCGAGTTGGCCATCACGCAGGCGACGGTGTCGCCGCGGCGCACTCCGGCGACCTCGCGCAGCCCGTGGCTCACCCGGTTCACCTCGGCGTACAGCTCGCCGTAGGTGAGGGCGTCGCCCTTGGCGTCCACGATCGCGGGGCGGCCCGGTTCGGCCTCGGCCCACCAGCGGAACCCGATGCGCTCCTCGCTCACCAGCTCCTCCTCAACTTAATGCCGACCGTTCGGTATCTTTTGACGGACCCAGATTATGTGAGGTGCCATGGACATGTCCATACCGCTCATCGCCGAACAGCGCGCCGCCTTCTCCCGAGGCGGCGTCCCGGCCCCACGCCAGGCCGCCGACGGAGTCTGGAGCATCCCGATCCCGCTGACCGGCAGCCCCCTGATCTCCATGTTCATGTACCTCGTGGACACCCCGCGCGGCCTCGTCCTCATCGACGCCGGGTTCGACTCGCGCACCGCGTGGACCGCGCTCCTCGACGGCCTGCGCGCGGCCGGAACGACGCCGTCGGAGATCACCGCGACGGTCCTCACGCACAACCACCCCGACCACATCGGCCTCGCCGACAGGCTGCGCGCCGAAGGCGGCGCGGCGGTGGCGATCCATCCGCTCGACTGCTTCGCCGCCCAGCGGGCGATCCGCGGCGGCTTCCTCGACCAGCTCGCCCGCGCGCTCCTCCTCGCGGGCGTGCCCGACCCCGAGCGCGAGACCATGCTCGACTCAGCGCGCGCGCTGGCCGTGCACAGCGAATCCCTGGTGCCCGACGTCCTGCTGAACGAGGGCGACACCGTCGGCGACGGCCTTGAAGTGCTGCACACGCCAGGCCACACCTACGGCCACATCGCGCTGCGCGACCACGCGCGCGGCCTGGTGTTCACCGGCGACCTGCTGATGCCGACCGGCGAACCCCAGCTCGCCCCGGTCAGCCTCGACGGCGACGACCCGGGCGCGGAACTCGCCGTCTCCCTCGACAGGATCGCCGCGCTCCCGGCCGCGCTCGTGCTGCCCGGCCACCAGTACCCGATCGCCGACCACGCGCGGCGCGGCAGGGCGGTGCTCGCCGAGCACAGGGCGCGGCTCGCCGAGACGGCCGAGGCGGCCGCCCGCGCGGAGACCGCGTGGGAGGTCGCCGCGCTGCTGCGCTGGGCGCGGCCGTGGGCGGAAATGGGGACGACCGCGAAGCGGTTCGCGGTCGTCCAGACGCTCGGCCTGCTGCGGGCGCTTCAGCGCGGCGCTGACGCGCCCTCGGCCACCCACAGCGGCTTCAGCTGAGCAAGGCCCGTCCGCAGTTCGCGCTTGAGGATCTTGCCGGACGGGTTGCTCGGCAGCTCGTCCACCACATACAGGACCTTCGGGACCTTGAACCTTCCCAGGCGCGCGCCGCAGTGCGCGATCAGCGCCGCGGGATCGAGGCCGGGCTCGGCCACCAGGACCGCCGCCGGGACCTCGACCCACGTGGGGTGCGCGATCCCGACGACGGCCGCCTGATGGACGCCGGGGAAGTCGCACAGCACGGCCTCGATCTCCGGGCCCGCGACGTTCTCGCCGCCGCTGCGGATCATGTCCTTCAGCCGGTCCACGACGTACAGGTAGCCGTCGGCGTCGAAGCGGCCGACGTCGCCGGTGTGGAACCAGCCGTCGCGGAACGCGGCGGCGTCGGCGGCCGGGTCGTCGAGGTAGCCCGCGCAGACCTTCGGGCCGCGCACGACGATCTCGCCCTCGACGCCCGGCGCGACCTCCGCGCCGCGCTCGTCCACGACCCGTACGTCCACCCCGTGCACCGGACGGCCCACCGACCCCTGTTTGGTCAGCATGTGGGCCATGTCGAGGTAGGTGACGCCGTTGCAGGTCTCGGTCATCCCGTAGCCCTCGACCAGCGCCGCGTTCGGGAAGAGCGCGAGGGTGTCGCGGAACAGCGCGGGGGTGACCTGGCTGAAGATCATCCAGCGGACCGAGCCGGTGTCGCCGAGCGCGTCGGGGCCGAGCCTGCGGATCAGCTGGAGCATGGTCGCGACCATCACCATGCCGGTGATCCGCTCGCGCTCGATCGCGCGCAGGATCGAGGCGGCGTCGAACCTGCGCATCAGCACCATCGTCGCGCCGACGTGGAACGTCGCGTAACCGGGGATGTCGAGGCCGCCCACGTGGTAGAGCGGCGCGAAGTTGAGCACCCTGTCCCGCTGGGTGAGACCGAGTTCCACGATCTGGGCGTGGATGTTGGCGGCCACGTTGCCGTGGGTGAGCCGGACGCCCTTGGGCCTGCTCGTGGTCCCGGAGGTGAACAGGATGCGCTGGAGGTCGTCGGGGCCGAGGTCGGCGTCGGGGACGCGGGCCCCCTGATGCTCGGCGATGAGCGCGCTGACGCTCTGCCAGCCTTCGCCCATCGGGTCGAACGCGAGCAGGACGCGCAGCCGAGGGATACGGGCCGCAAGCGCGCGGGCCGTCTCGCCGAACTCCTCCTCGGCCGCGAGCCCGACCGCGCCCGAGCGTTCCAGGACGTCGGCGAGCTCCTCGAGGTGCAGCCGGTGGTTGAGCGGGACCATCACCGCGCCGGTCTTGGCGAGCGCGAGGCCGAGGATCAGATACTCGGGCAGGTTCATCGCCAGCACCGCGACCCGGTCGCCCCTGCCGATCCCGCGCGCGAGCAGGGCCGCGGCGAGGGCGTTGACGTCGCGGTCGAGCTCGGCGTAGGTCCAGCGGCGGTCCTCGAAGATCAGCGCGTCGCGGTCGGCGAACCTGTGCCGCGCCCAGTCGAGCATCCTGCTGAGGTTCGCGGTCATCTCACGCCTCCCGGTCGAGCAGGCGCTTGACCACCTTGCCCGAGTCATTGCGCGGCAGCTCGGCGACGAGCGCGAAGTGCTTGGGCACCTTGAAGCGCGCCAGATGCGCCTCGCAGTGCGCGCGCAGGGCGGCGGCGTCTACGGCCGAGCCCTGACGCGGCAGCACGTACGCCTTCGGCACCTCGTCCCAGCGCGGATCGGGCACCCCGATGACGGCCACCTCGGCGACCTCCGGATGGGCGGAAATGACGCGTTCGATCTCGGCGGCCGCCACGTTCTCGCCGCCCGACTTGATCATGTTGGCGCGCCTGTCGACGAACCACAGGTAGCCCTCGGCGTCCAGGGAGGCGAGGTCGCCGGTGCGGAACCAGCCGTCCTTCCACGCCTTGGCTGTCGCCTCCGGGTCACGCCAGTAGCCGGGAGACACCTTGCGACCGCGTACGAGGAGTTCCCCCACCTCGCCGGGCGGCAGCGGGGAGCCGTCCGTATCCGCGACGCGCAACTCGACATAAGGCAGCGGGGTGCCTTGCGAGCCGAGCTTCGTCCAGGTGTGGGCGTCGTCCATGTAGCACGCGCCGTTGCACAGCTCGGTCATGCCGAAGGTGTCGATCAGCCTGACGTGCGGCAGCGCCGCGTGCACCGCGCGCCGCACGCCCTCGGGGACCCCGGCGAAGATGATGAACCGCAGCGCGGAAAGGTCGTATTCGGCCAGGTCGGGGAGTTTCAGGATGTCGTGGATGATCTGCGCGGCGAGCACCATGCCGGTCACCCGTTCGCGGGCCGCGAGGCGCACGATGTCCTCGCCCTTGTAACCGCGCGCGATCACCATCGTGCCGCCCGCGCGCAGGGTCGCCAGGCCCGGCGCTTCGAGGCCGCTGACGTGGAAGAGCGGCGCGGAGACCATGGTCCGGTCGGCGGCGGTGAGACCGAGTTCGAGGATCTGGCCGACCTGGTTGGCGTCCACGTTGCCGTGCGTGTGCGTGACGCCCTTCGGCCGCGACGTCGTCCCGGAGGTGTACAGGACGCGCTGGACGCCGTCCTCCGGGGATTCGGCGTCGGGCGCGGCGGGGTCGTCGGCCGCCTCGCGCAGCAGGTCGGGCAGCGACAGCCAGCCCTCGGGCGGCGTGCCCTCCTCGAGCACGACGCCGCGTCCCTTCGCGACGAACCCCGCCTTGGCGCAGAACTCGCGGTCGGCCAGCAGCAGCGCGACGCCCGCGTGCTCGCACACGTACCGCAGCTCCTCCTCGTGCAGCCGCCAGTTGAGCGGCAGCGACACCGCGCCGATCCGGTCGATCGCGATCAGCGCGACCACGTACGTGGCGTGGTTGCGGGCGAGGATCGCGACGACCTCGCCGGGGACGGCCCCGGCGCGGCGCAGGGCCGCGGCGTGCGCGTCGACCGCGCGGTCGAGATCCGCATACGTCAGGACTTCGCCGTCGTCCACGATCGCCGGTGAATCCGCCCGGCGCAGGACCTGCCTGCGCAGCACTCCGCCCGGCCCGTTCACGCCTCCTCCTTCGCGGCGGCGGCCCGGAACGCCAGGATCTCCGCGCGGTCGGGCAGCGCGACGAACTCCAGCAGGTTGCCGTCCGGGTCATAGGCGGCGAACGCGTGGATGAAGCCGTAGTTCTGCAGCAGCACCTTGTTCGGCCGTGACACACAGGTGCCGCCGAGCTCGGCGAGCCTGTCGTGCAGCGCGTCGAGCTCGTCGGCGGGGACCTGGAAGCTGAGCAGGAACACCCCGGGACGGCGGTGGTCCACCGGATGCGCGGGAAGCTTCTCGCCCGCCCACTCGATCAGTTCGAGCTGGCCGATCTGGGACGGGCCCTGGAGGTACTGGACGCGTCCTGTCGTGCCGTCGGGCAGACGCAGCGACGCCGTCATCTCCGGGCCGCCGACCTCGGCGCTGAGCGTCCTGCGGTACCCCAGGCCCTTCTCGTAGAAGGACGCCGCCCGCTCAAGGTCCGACACCGTCACCGCGACGTGGTGGACTTCGCTCACCGGCATGGAATTCAACCCCTTCGTTCTGATGGTTCAGGCGTCTTCGCCGAGCAGGGCACGGCGGATCAGGGCGACCTCGCCGGTCCCGTCCTCGGGCACCACGTAGCCGTCGAGCGACAGCACGCCGTCGAGCGCGTTCTCGACCGCCTCGGGCGTCGCCGGGTCCGGGCCCAGGTAGACGCCGGGCGTGGTGCCGACGAAGATCCGCGCGACCCTGCCTCCCCCGGCCGACAGCACATGGTGGGTCAGCGCGCACCGCTCGCTCACCAGGTAGGCCGCGACGGGCGCGACGTGCGCGGGGTCGAAGCGGTCGGCGAGATCGCCCAGCAGGCCCTCGGTCATCCGGGTCGCCGCCGTCGGGGACAGCGCGTTGACCAGGACGCCGTGCCGCGCGCCCTCGACCGCGAGCACGTTCATCAGCCCGAGCAGACCCGCCTTGGCGGCCGCGTAGTTGGCCTGGCCGAACGTGCCGAACAGCCCTGAGGCCGACGTCGTCAGCAGGACGCGGCCGTAACGCTGCTCGCGCATCACCGGCCAGGCCGGGCGCAGCACGTGGAACGCGCCTTCCAGGTGGACGGCCATGACGTCGGCCACCTCGGCCTCGGTCATCTTGGCGAACGAGCTGTCCCGCAGGATTCCCGCGTTGTGGATCACGATGTCGAGCCGCCCGAACGCGTCGAGCGCGGCCCTGACGACCGCCTCCCCGCCCTCGGCCGTCGCGATGCTCGCGGTCGCCGCGACGGCCGCGCCGCCCGCCCCCTCGATCTCCGCGACGACCTCGGCCGCCCCGCCCACGTCGGCGACCACCACCCGCGCGCCGCGCGCGGCGAGCAGCAGCGCATGGGCGCGGCCGATGCCGCCGCCCGCGCCGGTGACGACGGCGACCCGCCCGGTGAAGTCGATCTCGCTCAAGGCCCCTCGTTTCCGATCACCGCGGTGAAGGCGACGCACGAACCCGGCTGGCCGCCGAGGTTCTGCGCGACGGCGAGGCGCGCGTCGGGCACCTGCCGCTCACCCGCCTCACCGCGCAGTTGCAGGAAGCATTCGTAGAACATGCGCAGCCCCGTCGCGCCGACGGGGTGGCCGAACGACTTCAGACCGCCGTCGGGGTTGACCGCGACCTTCCCGTCCCGGTCGAAGACGCCGTCCAGGACGTCGGCCCAGGCCCTGCCGCGTTCGGCGAAGCCCAGGTCCTCCATCAGGACGAGTTCGGTGGGGGTGAAGCAGTCGTGCACCTCGGCCAGGTCGATCTGGTCGCGCGGCGAGGTGACGCCCGCCTGCGCGTACGCCTCGGCGGTCGCCTGGACGACCTCGGGGAACGTCGTGAAGTCGTAGCCGTCGGTGGTGAGGCCGTCGCCGGGGCCCGCGACGAAGCCCATGCCCTTCAGGAAGACCGGGCGGTCGGTGTAGCGGTGGGCGTCCTCGGCCCTGACGATCAGGGCGGCGGCCGCCCCGTCGGCGACGCCCGAGCAGTCCATGACGCTGAGGCTCCCGGCGATCCGCGGCGACCTGGCGATCGCCTCCTTGGAGACCGCCTTGCGGAACTGCGCCTTGGGGTTCAGCGCCCCGTTCGCGTGGTTCTTGTAGGCGATGTGGGTGAGCGCGTCACGCAGGTCGGCTTCGGTGATCCCGTACCGCTCCCGGTAGGCGGGGGCGAGCAGGGAGAACCCTCCGGGGGCCGTCCACTCCACGTCTGTGCCGTCCGAAGGCGGCCAGGTGGCTGTGAGGCCGGAGAACGACGAGTCCTTCAGCTTCTCCACGCCGGTCGCCATGACCACGTCATACGCGCCGGACGCCACCGCGAAGGCGGCGTTCCGGAACGCCTCGGAACCCGTCGCGCAGTAGTTCTCGACCCGGGTGACGGGCTTGCCGCGCAGGCCGAGCGGTTTGGCGAGGGTCTGGCCGCTCATCCCCGACCCCTGGGTGCCGACCCAGAACGCCTCGACGTCGTCGAGCGCGACGCCGGGCGCGCCGTCGAGGCACTCGGTGACGGCGTCGACCAGCAGGTCGTCGGCCGACCTGTCCCAGTGCTCGCGGAAGGGCGTGCAGCCCATCGCGACGATCGCGACCCTGTCGCGCAGTCCCCTAGCCATGCCGCACCTTCCCCATCGGCCGCGCCTTCCAGAAGTAGTTGTGGACGCCTCCGGAGGAGGAGATCCGACGGAACACCGGCCACAGCACGTCGCCGACCGCGAGGCCGCCTTCCGGCACGTCGGCGACGTGCACGCTGCGCCGTCCGCCGCCCTCGACGTCCACGACGGCCTGCACCGACGGGCCGTCCGGGCCTACCGCGAGCAGGTCCTCGGTCAGGCTGACGATCGTGCAGGGCAGGTCGCGCAAGGACTCGGGCCGCAGCGCGTCGTGGGCCCCGCAGCCCGCGCAGACCCTGCCGGGCGGCGCGGTGACCGCCGCGCACTTGGTGCAGCGCGCCGCGACCAGTGCGTTCTTCCACGCTCTGCGCCGTTCCATCGGCGGCGCGGCGGGCGGCGCGGGCTCGGGCCGGTTCGGGCCGCGCACGGTGAACAGGCCGCGCCAGCGCACGTACCGCTCGTAGGTGAGGTGGGTGCGGGCGTCGAGCTGGTCGCGGACGGCGGGGCCGTGGCCCGCGTCCTCGATCCCGTCGGCGACCTCGAAGACGAACGCGTCGGCCCCGTCGGCGGCGTTCACCGCCAGCACAGTCTCGCCGGGCCGCGCCCGGTCGAAGGCGTCCGCGAGCAGCACCCCGAGGTGGGCCGCGCCGCAGTACCCGATGCGTGCCTCCACCTCGGCGTCCCTGCCGCCGCCCAGCGCGCTGCGCAGGGCGGCCGCCGCGCGCGGGTTCGCGCACGAGACGACCACATGATCGACCCGCTCAAGGCCCGCGTCCTTAAGCGCGCGGGTGACGGCGTCAAGCGCGCGGTCGCGCAGGATTCCTGCGGTGAAGCGCTCGTCCCACACCGTCGGGTGCGGCGCGCCGGGGGCGCGCCAGCGGTCGAGCAGCTCCACGGTCGCCGACGCCGTCGCCAACAGCCGGATCGGGCCGTCCTCACCCGCCGCGAACGCGGCTGCGCCGTCGCCCTGGGCGAGTTCGCCGGGCGCGCCGGGAGGGTCGGTCCGGTGGTCGGCGAGGACGGCGAGGCCGCCCCCGGCGAGGGCCGTGCGGAGCGCCGCCGCGCCGGAGCGCAGGCCGGTGAGGTCGAGCGCGGCGACGGCGTCGGGCAGCGCGAGCGCCGCGTGGACCGTCGCGGCCGACGACTTGTCAAGGTATGGCGGCTCGCTCGTCGCCAGGAGCAGAGACGCGGTGCCGTGGAGCGCTCCATCGAGGCGGCGGCCCGCCTCGACGCCGAGCGTGACGGCGTCCTCGTCATGGGACGCGACGGATCTCGTCCGCCCCCTCCCCGGCGCGCCGTCCGCGCGGAAGTCGGTCGTGGACAGCGCGAAGGCCGGGAGGTGAACGGCGTACGCGGTGATCGAACCACCCGCCACGGTCAGTGTCCTTCCTTGTCGATGGGTCCCGCGAGCAGCGGGTCGCCTTGCAGGGGGTGAACGCATCTGACGCCGTCGCCGCGCCCGCCCGTCCAGCCGACGTCGTCGGCGCAGGCGGCCGACGCGCGGCCGCAGCGGTCGGCGAACCGGCAGCCGCGGAACTCCGTGGTGACGCGCGGCGTGGAACCCGGGATGCCGACGAGCGGCCCTTCGGTGCTCCAGCTCGGCACCGACGCCAGCAGCCCCGCGGTGAACGGGTGCCTCGGCGCTTCCAGCACCCGCGCGGTCGGCCCCGCCTCGACTATCTGGCCGCCGTACATGACGGCGATCGTGTCGCAGAGGTCGGAGGCGAGCAGCAGGTCATGGGTGACGAACACAAGGCCGACCCCGGTGTCGCGCACGAGGTCGCGGAACAGCGACACCACCTCGGCCTGGGTGGTGACGTCGAGCGCGGTCGTGCACTCGTCGGCGAGGACGAGTTCGGGGTCGGTGACCACCGCGAGCGCGATCGCGACGCGCTGGCGCAGCCCGCCGGACAGCTGGTGCGGATGGCTGTCCAGCACCCGCTCGACCTCGGCGATCCCCATCCTGCCGAGCACGGCGGCCATCTTCGCGGCGGCCTGCGCGCCGGTGAGGTCGGGCCGGTGTCTGGCCAGCACCTCGCGGAGCTGATACCTGATCTTGAACAGCGGGTCGAGCGAGCGCGCCGCGTCCTGGAACACCGTCCCGACGCGCGAGCCGCGCACCTTCGCGGACGCGTCACGGCCCGGCGCGACGACGGTCTCACCGCCCAGCCGCACCTCGCCGTCCGCGACCTCGACATTGCTCTCCAGCATCCCGATGAGGGTGCGCACGAGCGTCGACTTGCCGCAGCCCGACTCGCCGACCACCCCGACGATCTCGCCCCGGCCGACGCGCAGGTCGGCGCCGTCGACGAGGACGAGGTCGGCGGCGGCCGTCTCGGCCTCGACACGCAGCCTGTCGACTTCAAGGACAGTGGGCGAAACGGTCACCGGTGACCTCCCTTACGCGGGTCGTAGTGGCTGAGCAGGGCGTCGCCGAGCAGGTTCACCAGCAGCACGAGCACGGTGATCGCGACGCCCGGCAGCGCCGCGACCCACCACGCCTGGGTGAGCAGCGACTGGCCGGAGGCGAGGATCGCGCCCCAGCTGATGCTCGGCGCGACGACGCCGAGCCCGAGGAAGCTCAGCGCGCTCTCCACGAGCACGGCGGTGCCCACCTGGAGCGTCGCCAGCGCGACGACCGTCCCGGCGAGGTTCGGCAGCAGATGCCGCAGCACGATCCTCGTCTCCGACGCGCCCGCCGCGCGCAGCGCGGGCACGAACTGCCGCTCGCGCAGCACCATCGCCGACGCCCGCACGACCCGCGCGCACGGGGCCCAGCCGGTCAGCGCGAGCACCACGAGCAGCACCCCGAGGGAGCTGCCCCGGTTGGAGATCACCGACAGGGCGATGAGGATGAACGGCAGCGCGAGCTGGGCGTCGATCAGCCGCGACAGGATCGTGTCGGTGAGCCCGCGCCGGTATCCGGCCAGCAGCCCGACCAAGGTGCCGGGAATGATCGCGACGACCGCCCCGAGCAGACCGATCACCAGCGTGAGCCGGCCGCCGTGCACGAGCCGGGACAGCAGGTCGTGGCCGAGCTTGTCGGTGCCGAGCGGGTGGTCCCAGGAGCCACCGGCGAACACCGGGGGCTGGAGCGCGGCCGCGAGGTCCTGCTGGTTGGGGTCGGGCAGCAGCCCGGTCAGCGGCAGCAGCAGCACCGCGAGCGCGATCACGAGCAGCGGCACGGCGACCAGGAGCACGCCGCGTCGGCCGCGCACGCGCGGCTTGCGGCGCGCGGGCGTCGTCTTGGTGACGGGAGGTTCGGTGGTGAGGGTCATGGCGGCTACCTCAGGCGTGGGTCGACGACCGCGTACAGCAGGTCGGCGATGAGGTTGATGACGACGAAGCTGACCGCCCCGACCACGACGATCGCCTGGACCAGCGGGAAGTCGCGGAACTGGATCGCCTGGAGCGCCAGCGAGCCGAGCCCCGGCCAGGAGTAGACGTACTCGACGGCGACCGCCCCGGACAGCAGCATCCCGGTCTGCAACGCGACGACCGTGAGGACCGGCGGCGACGCGTTGCGCAGCGCGTGCACGAACACCACGCGCCACCCGGCGAGGCCACGCGCGCGCACTGCCGCGATGTAGGGCTCGCGCAGCACCTCGGCCATCGCCGAGCGGGTGAGCCGCGCGATGTGCGCCATCGGGTACATCGCCATGGTCAGCGCCGGGAGCACGAGGTTGCGCCAGCCGCCCGCCTGCCCGGCGGGCAGCAGCCCGGCCTGCACCGCGAACACCGCGACGAGCATCATGCCGAGCCAGAACACCGGCACCGACTGCCCGAGGACGGCGAGGGCGGAGGCCGTCCGGTCCCACACGCCGCCCTCGCGGGTCGCCGCGAGGATGCCCAGCGGCACCCCGACGATGACCGCGACGGTCATGCCCGCCCCGAGCAGCTGCAGCGTGTAGGGCAGCCGGTCGAAGATCATGCCGAGGTTCGGCTGGTAGAACTGGAGCGAGTCGCCCAGATCGCCCACTGCGGTGCTCGTCAGGTAGTCGAAGTACTGCACGAGCAGCGGCCGGTCGAGCCCGAGCGTGTGGCGCAGCGCGTCGGCCTGCTCCTCGGTGGCGAACGGGCCGAGGATGTTGGCGACGGGGTCGCCCGACAGCCGGCCGAGCAGGAACGCGCCGGTCAGCGCCAGGTACAGCGTGACGAGGACCGCGCCGATCTTGCCGGTCACGAACCGAATCATGTGAGCCTCCCCAGGGGCCGGGCCGCGTGCGCCGCGCGCAGCCGCCGCCCGGGAACCGCGGCGACGAGCCTGCGCGTGTAGTCCTCGACCGGCGCTTCGAGCACGCGCGCGGCAGGGCCCTCCTCGACCACCCTGCCGTGCAGCATGACGTACACGCGGTCGCAGATACGGCGCACGACGGACAGGTCGTGGCTGACGAACAGAACGGAGACCCCCGTCGTCTCGCGCAGCCGCATGAGCAGGCCGAGCACCTCGGCCTGGACCGAGACGTCGAGACCCGACGTGGGCTCGTCGGCGACCAGCAGCTTCGGCCGCATCAGCAGCGCGCGGGCGATGCACACGCGCTGCGCCTGGCCGCCGCTGAGCTGGTGCGGCATCCTGCCGAGCAGGTCGGGCGCGAGCCTGACCTGGGCCATCAGCTCCGCGTCGTCGATCCAGCCGGTGCGCTCTGGCTGGAGCGCGCGCAGCTCACGCAGCCCGGACCGCACCGACTGACGCGGATCGAGCGACCCGTGCGGATCCTGGAAGATCACCTGGACCTCGGGCCGCAGCCGACGCAGCTCGGCCGGGCGCAGCGCCGCGAGATCGCGGCCGAGCACCCGGATCGTGCCCGACGTGCGCGGCCCGAGGCCAGCGACGGCCATCCCCAGCGTGGTCTTGCCCGAGCCCGACTCGCCGACGACCCCCACGATCTCGCCGCCCTCGACGCGCAGCGACACCCCGTCGACGGCCGTGTGGCCGCCGCGCACCCCGGCGCGGTACCGCACCGTCAGCGCGTCGACCTCCACGACCGGCGCGCCGGCATGAGCCCCTGAGGGAAAGCCGTCGCCCTTCATCAGCGCGTCTCCGCCCGGTCGAACAGGACGCTGTTCAGCGCGGTGTAGCGGATGCCGGTGACGCCGTCGGTCGCGTAGCTGAACGTCTGCTTGTACAGGGGCAGGTAGCAGTGCTGCTCAACGACGGCGGCGGTGTTCAGCTCGTCGTAGAGCGGCTGGGCGGCGGCCGGGTCGGCCTTCTCCAGCGCCTCGTCGGCGAGCTTGTCGAAGCGCGGGGACGCGCAGTTGGCGGTGATGGAGTCCGAGGTGAGGAAGCCGTGCGCGAAGTAGTCGGGCGCGGCGACGTTCGGCACTCCGGCGAACAGGTACAGACCGGAGATCTTGCGGCCGACGACCTCGCCCACGAGGGTCCCGTAGTCCACCGGGTTGTACTTGACGGTGAACCCTGCGGCCTCCAGCTGCCCGCCGACGGCCTGGGCGACCTCGTCAATGTAGGTGTACTTCTTGGCCGGGTAGGTCAGCGGGATGGTGACCTTGCCGCTGACCAGGCTCTTGGCGCGCGCGGGGTCCGCCTTGACGGCCTGCGCGGGCTGCTCGTCGGGCTTGACGTTCAGCAGGCCCGCGTCGGCGGTGGCCTGGCCCTCGAGGACGCTGGCGACGATCGCGTCGCGGTCGACGGCAAGGACGGCGGCCTCACGCAGCTTCGGGTCGTCGAACGGCGGCTTGTCGGACTGGAGGAACCCGACGATCTTCATCGCGGACTTGACGCGCTGCACGTCGAGGCCCGCGTCGGACGCCTCCTTCGCCTGCGCGGGCGGCAGGTCGAAGACCACGTCGGCGGCCTTGCTGCGCAGCAGCGCCAGGCGCTGCGCCGCGTCGGGCGACCAGGTGAACGTGACGCCCGGCAGCTTGGTCTTCTCGCCCCAGTAGTCGGGGTTGGCCGTCACCGAGACGCTGCGGCCCGGCTGCTGCTCCTTCCACACGAACGCGCCGGTGCCGACCGGGTGCGCGGTGAAGCCCTCGGTGCCCTGCTCCGCGTAGTACTTCGGCGGCATCAGGTAGATGTTCGTCAGCAGGTTCGGGATGTTGTACTGCGGCGTCCCGGTCTTCACCTCGACGGTGTCGGCGTCGAGCGCCGTCACCGACTTCACGTTGGCCAGGTAGGACTTCAGGATCGCCTTCTCGCCGTCCCGGTTCAGCAGGATCGAGGCGGCGACGGCCTCGGCGTCGGCCTTCTCGCCGTTGGTGAACGTGAGGCCGGGGCGGACCTCGAACGTCCAGGTCGTCGGGTCGGCGCGGGCCCAGTCGGTGACGACGCCGTCCTTGGCGGGTTCCAGGTCGTCGCCGGTGGCGATGATCGGTTCGACCATCGTGCCCCAGATGTACTGGTCGGAGCGGGCGCCCACGACCGGGTCGAGGGTGGCCGGCTGGGAGTTCAGGACGACGCGCAGGTCGCCGTCGGCGGAGCCGCCGCCCGACGTCCCGCCGTCGCCGCCGCAGGCGGTGGCGCCCAGCGCCAGGACCGCCCCGACGGCCGCCGCCCGCAGGACGCTGGCGCGTCGGAAGCTGCTGTGTCTCATCAGGACTTCCTCTCTCTCGCCCGGTGTGGCGTCCGTCACTCCATCACCGGGCTTCGAAAAGATACCGACCGGACGGAATTATGGTCAAGGGGTGGTTCACCAGGGAAAGGACGTTCTCACCGGGAAGAAGGAGCTTCGAGGGACGGGCACGCCAAAGCACAGCGACGCCCAGGGCACGACCGCGTAACGCGTCGTGAAGCGGCCGCGCGTAAGGAACACGAGCCGAAGCACGCGCAAGTGGCACGAGCCGAAGCGCCCACAAGAGGCACGGGCCGGGCCGTGCGCAGGGAGCACAGGCCGAAGCGCGCGCAGGAGGCACGGGCCGAGGCGCGCTTAGGGAGCACGAGCCGACGCACGCGCAAGCGGCACGGGCCAAAGCGCGCGTAAGGAGCACGGGCCGACGCACGCACAAGAGGCACGGGCCAAGCGCGCGTAAGGAGCACGGGCCGGGCCCGTGCGCATTAGAGGCGGGCGGGAGGCCGCCCGTGGGATCAGCGGGCCTCGGGGACCAGGATGCCCTCGAGGATCATCGCGCCGAACTGCCGCGCGATCTCGTCGGCGGCGAACGCGCCGTCAGGCTTGTACCACTGGTACGCCCACGCGCACATGCCCACGAGGCCGAACGTGGTGATCCGCGGGTCGAGGTCGCTGCGGAAGAACCCGCGCTCGACCCCGTCGCGGATGACCCCGTTGAAGGCGCGCTCGACCTCGTCGCGCTTGGCCGCGACCTCGGTGAACCGCGGCCCGGCGAGGTGGCGGCGCTCCTGGTAGAAGATCGTGACGTGCGGGTGGAAGTCGGCGATGCTGGTCAGGCTCACGCGGATCAGCTCGCGCAGCCGCACCCTGGGGTCCTCCGACGCGGCCATGATCTCGGTGATCGCCGCGAGCTGCGCCTCGATGTAGGAGTTCTGGATCTCCCAGAGCAGCTCTTCCTTGGTCGCGAAGTGGTGGTAGAACGCGCCCTTGGTGAGGTCGGCGCGGTCCACGATCTCCCGGATCGAGGTGCCGTCGAAGCCCTGCGCCTGGAACAGCGCGAGCGCGCTGTCCATGATCGACGTGCGGGTCGCCTCCGGGTCGTAGCCGTCGGGCCAGCGGCGTCGGCGCGCGGCTGTCGTCTCTGCCATGCTGTTCACCTCTGGTCACCGTCAGTCGGCAGGGTCGGCGCACATCATACCGACCGAACGGTAGGAATGTCGGAACTCTCAGGGATTCCGTGGCTCTCACCGCAGATACCTGAAGACGATCTCCGCGACGCACACCGGGCGCGGCGCGTCCTCGGCCGTCACCGTCACCGTCGCGACGGCCTGGACCCCGCCAGGCACCGGCTCCGCCTCCGTCAGGGCGGCCTGCGCGCGGACGCGTGCGCCGACCCTGAGCGGCGCGGGGAACCGCACACGGTTCATGCCGTAGTTGATGCCGAGGCTCGCGCCCTCGACCACGAGGATCTCCGCGAGCAGCACGGGGATCAGCGAGAGCGTCAGATGGCCGTGCGCGATCGTGCCGCCGAAGGGGCCGTCGGCGGCGCGGACGGGGTCGACGTGAATCCACTGGTGGTCGCCGGTCACCTTGGCGAAGAGGTCGACGTCGTCCTGGGTGACCTCGCGCCAGGTCGAGACGCCGAGATCCGTGCCCGGGAGGGTCAGGAGGTCGTCGACGTGGACCGTCGTGGGCTGTGCCGTCATCGGGTTCCTTCTTTGGCTCGCTTCGGGGGCAGTACGGCGAACGCGCCACGGTGGAACGCCAGCGCGCTTGAGGTGTCGTCGCCGTTCTCGACGTGGTCGACCTCGATGATCAGGATCACGTGGTCGCCGCTGTGCAGGCGTCGGGTGACCGGGCCGGCGAGCCGGGCGGCGGTCCCCGGGAGCAGCGGCTCGCCGCCCGGTCCTGGCGTCCAGGCGACGTCGGCGAGGCGCTGCGCGCCCGTCAGGCCGGACGTCGCCAGGCGCTTGGCCAGCGCCTCCTGGTCGGCGGCCAGCACATGCACGGCGAGCCGCTCCGACGCGGCCACCACCGGGTAGCTCGACGTGCCGACGCCCACGCAGACGAGGATCTGCGCGGGGTCGAGCGACACCGAGGCGAAGGAGTTCACGGCGAGCGCCGCGACGCCGCCGCCCGGATCGGCGGCGGTCACCGCGGTGACCCCCGTGGCGAACTGCGCGCAGGCGCGCCGGAAGTCGGCGGCCTCCACGCGGTCGGTCGTCGTCGTCATCAGGTGTTCCCTTCCGGCCGCCGCGCGGCCATCGCCTCCCGGACGCTGAACGCCGCGTCCATCGCGGCCGCGGCGACCCGCGCCTCGACCGACTCCGCCGTCGCCCTGCGGAAGGACTCCAACGCCCGTCCCGTCCCTGAACTCGGGTGCCCGGCGACGAGCGCGGCGACCCGCGCCGTCTCGGTCGCGAGCTGCTCGCGCGCAACGACCCGGGACACGAGGCCGAGTTCGCGCGCCCGCTCCGCGCCGACCGCCTCTCCAGTGAGCAGCAGGTCCAGCGCCGCCTTGGCGGGCAACGCCCGCGCGAGGTCCACGAGCACCCCTGCGGGCGCGATGCCGTGCCCGACCTCGGGCAGCGCGAACCGCGCGTCGTCCGCCGCGACCGCGAGGTGCAGGTGGGCGAGCAGCCCGATCCCGAACCCCGCGGTCATGCCGCTGACCTGGGCGACGGTCACCGCGGGGACCCGCCAGAGCCGGCCGAGCGCCGCGTGCACCGCCCGCAGCTCGGCCGCGAGGACCTCGGCCTCGCCCCTGCCGAGCTCGGCGAAGCCGCCGGTGTCCCAGCCCGCGCAGAAGTGCCGTCCCTCACCCCGGACGACGACGACCGCGCACTCCGCCGCCGTCTCCTCGACCGCGCGGACGAGGGCGTCGAGCATCGCGGCGTCGAGCGCGTTCCCCCGGTCCGGCCGCGCGAGGACGACCGAGGCGACGGCCCCGTCCCTCTCCACCCGCACCCTCTGATCTTCCATGCGCGAGATAATACCAACCGACCGGTATGAAAAGAAGGGGCCGGGACGCGCCGCCGCCTCGGAGTACGGGACCCGCGCGCGATGCGGGCATAGTTGGCGGGTCGGGCAGTTGAGTTGAGGGGGCGTCGTGGGACCGGACAAGCTCGGACGGTTGCTGTGGCTCTCGGTCGCGGCCGCGGTCGCGACGATCGCGCTGAAGACGACCGCGTGGGCGCTCACCGGATCGGTCGGCCTGCTGTCGGACGCCGCCGAGTCCGTGGTGAACCTCGTCGCGGCGCTCATCGCGGTCGGGGCGCTGCGCTGGTCGGCGATGCCCGCCGACGACGAGCACGCCTACGGGCATACCAAAGCCGAGTACTTCTCTGCGGGCGCCGAAGGCATCATGATCTTCATCGCCTCGGTGACGATCACCGTCGCGGCGGTCGAACGGCTGCTCGCGCCGCAGCCCGTCGAGGACGTCGGGGTCGGGCTCGCGGTCTCGGCCGTCGCGTCGCTGATCAACCTCGCGGTCGGGGTCGTGCTGATCCGGGCGGGCCGGGCGAACCGCTCGATCATCCTGGAAGCCGACGGAAAACACCTGATCACCGATGTGTGGACGTCGGTGGGCGTCATCGCGGCCGTCGCGGTCGTCGCGCTGACGGGCTGGCAGGTGCTCGACCCGCTCATCGCGCTCGCCGTCGCCGCGAACATCGCCTTCACCGGCGCGAAACTGGTCCGCCGCTCGGGCTCGGGCCTGATGGACCGCGCCCTGCCCGCCGACGAACTCGCCCTCATCGCCGAGGCGCTGCGCCCGTTCGAGGAGCGCGGCATCGTGTTCCACGCGCTGCGCACCCGTCAGGCGGCGAGCCGCGCGTTCGTCTCCCTGCACGTCCTGGTCCCCGGCGCGTGGCGCGTCTTCCACGGCCACCGCACCGCCACCGAGGTCGAGTCCGCCATCCGCGCCGCCCTCCCCCACGCCTCGGTCTTCACCCACCTAGAAGCCCTGGAAGACCCCCTCTCCTACGAAGACATCTCCCTAGACCCCCCCACCTAACACCCCTTCGCTCCTGACGCCTCGGCGGCGGGGCGGGCGGGGGCGGCGGGTTGGGGGTCCCCGCCCCCGGGGGGCCGGGGGCGGGGGTGGGGTGGGAGGGGGTCGGGTCAGGCGGTGGGGGCGGGGCGGGGGATCGACTTGAGCTCGAGGTATGCCTCGAGGCCCTCGGGGCCGAGCTCGCGGCCGAGCCCGCTCGACTTGTAGCCGCCGAAGGGGGTGGCCGGGTCGATGCTGTAGAGGTTCACGCCGCACGAGCCGGTGCGGATGCGGCGGGCCACCTCGATGCCGTGCTGCTCGTCGGCCGTCCAGACCGAGCCGCCCAGGCCGTAGTCGCTGTCGTTGGCGATGCGGATCGCGTCCTCCTCGTCGTCGTAGGCGAGCAGCGCGAGGACGGGGCCGAAGATCTCCTCGCGGGCGATCCGCATGTCGTTGGTGACGCCGCCGAACACCGTCGGCGCGACATACCAGCCCCGGTCGTAGGGCCGCTCGAGCCCGCCGACGAGGACCTTCGCGCCCTCGTCCTGGCCGATCTGGATGTAGCCCTCGACGCGTTCCTGCTGCCGCCGCGCGACCAGCGGGCCGATCTCGGTGCCGAAGTCGGCCGGGTCGCCGACGGCCATCCCGCCGACCATGGTCGCGAGCGCGTCGGCGACCTCGTCGTAGCGGGAGCGCGGCGCGAGGATGCGGGTCTGCGCGGCGCACGCCTGCCCGTTGTTCATCAGCGACGCGAGCTTGAACCCCTCGATCGTGGACGCGAGGTCGGCGTCCTCGAGGATGATCGCCGCCGACTTGCCGCCGAGCTCCAGCGTGACCCGCTTGAGCTGCCGCCCGCACACCTCGGCGATGCTCCGCCCGGCGGCCGTCGACCCGGTGAACGACACCTTGTCCACGTCCGGATGCGCGACGAGGTGCGCCCCGGCCTCACGGCCCGCGGGCACGATGTTCACCACGCCGTCCGGGATGCCCGCCTCCTTGATCCACTCGGCGAGCAGATAGGTGTCGAGCGGCGTCTCCGGCGACGGCTTCGCCACGATCGTGCAGCCCGCGATCAGCGCGGGGGCCAGCTTCAGCATCAGCGTGAACTGCGGGACGTTCCACGGCACGATCGCCGCGACGACGCCGACCGGCTCACGCGTCACGGTGACCGGCCCCTGCATACCCTGCCGCTCGTCCTCCCAGGTGTAGGTGGCGGCGAGGTCCACGTAGTACTGCAGCACCATCTGCGGGATCGCGGCCTGCGCGAACATCGAGAACAGCGCGGGCGAGCCCATCTCCGCCGTGACGAGCTGCGACATCTGCTCGACGTTGGCCGCGTAGATCGCCGACAGCCGTCCGACGATCTCGGCGCGCTCGGCCGGGCTCATCCGCGGCCACGGGCCCTCGTCGAAGGCCCGGCGCGCGGCGGCGACCGCGGCGTCGATGTCCGCCTCGGAGCCGTCCGGGACGCGCCCGATGACCTCCTCGGTGTGCGGGGAGACGACGTCGATGACCCCGGTCCCGGCCGGGGCGACCCACTCGCCGCCGATGAAGAAGCTCTTGTGCTCGTACATAAAACCCTCCGCAACCCACCGAGTGCTTGCTTGGGCGCAGCATATGACGGCGAGACCCGAGTCTCAATCGCCGGGTCGCCGACAAACCCGCCCGACGCGCCCGCCGCCGCCCTACCGCCCCCGACGCGCGAAGCCCGACCGCTCACAGCAGATGCGCGTTCGGCAGCTTCGCCCGCGCGGCCAGCGCCGGGATCTCCACGACCTCGACGCCCTCGTGTTCCAGCAGCTCGAACCCGTCGCCCTCGACGAAAAGCGCGGGTTCCCGCCAGGCGAACACCACCCGCCCCGCACCCCTTTCCACGATCAGCCGCGCACAGGGTTTCGGCCGGGAAAGCCGCCGCGCACAGGGCTCAAGCGAACTGTAGACCGTGGCCCCGGCGAGATCCATGCCCGGAATCTTCGCCAAAGCCGCCTCCTCGGCGTGCACCTTGTCGTCGGTCTCCCGCGAGTACCCCCTGGCCAGCTCCCTCCCGTCCGCCCCGACCACCACGGCCCCCACCGAGAACGCCGTCGAAGACGGCGGACACGACGCCGCGAGATCACAGGCGACCTCGAGCCACCGCAGATCCTCCACCTCACCCATGCCCCACCTCACTCATGCCCCACCTCATTCATCGCCGGTCCCTCTCCCCTGCCCATCCCCTCACCCATCGTCGGCTCCGACCAGATAGCGCAGGAACGCCACGTCGCCGATGGCGCGGGTCTCGGCGAGGCGCATCGGGCGTGCCGGGTTCTGCGGGAACGCCCCGGGATGGGTGAAGCGCGGGGCGTCCGGATCGCCGACGAAGAAGGGGGCCACCGCGAGCTGGATCTCGTCCACGAGATCGGCCGTCAGGAACGCGGTGTGCACCCCGCCGCCGCCCTCGACCATGAGCCGCCGCACCCCGCGCGCGTGCAGATCGGCGAGCAGGGCGGGGATCGCGACGCCCGCGCCGAGCGCCACGACCTCGGCGACGCCGTCGAGCTCGGCGCGCAGTTCCCCCGCCGCGCGCGCCCCGGTGTAGACGATCTTCGGTTCGGTCCCCGTGGTGAAGAACCGCGCCTGTGGATCGAGCTCGCCCAGGGTCGTCAGCGTCACCTTCGTCAGGTTCTCCGGCATGCCGCGCGCCGCCCGCGCGGCCCTGCGCTCCGGCGACCGCACGAGCAGTGACGGGTTGTCGCGCCGGATCGTCGTCGCGCCGACGAGGATCGCGTCGACCCCGGCGCGGGCCTCGTCGACCCTGTCGAAGTCAGCCTCGTTGGACAGCCGCAGCCGCTCCGGCGACGTGTCGTCGATGTACCCGTCGACGGAGGTCGCGCAGCTCAGCAGGACATAGGGCCGGTCGTTCATGAAGGCAACATAGCCCGGATCGCCGACGAGATTTTTTCCGCCTGTGGAAAACCCGAAGGGCCCGGCCCCCTCCGCACAAGGGGGCCGGGCCGCGCGGACGTCGGCGTCAGGTGCCGAGGAACGTCCGGATCTGGGTGAGGACCGAGGTGTCGGTGAGGAAGCCGAGGTGCGTCTGGCAGAGCACGTTGTTGTTGGTCGCGCCGGTCAGCCTGGTGCTGGTGTAGGGGATGATGATCCCGTCGCAGGCCGAGTACCAGGTGCCGTACTTGGTGCTGCCGGGGGTCTCGTCGCCGCTGCTCAGCGTGTTGATGAACGACGAGCCCGGATACATCTGCTGGCACGTGGTGTAGATCAGGCAGGCGCCCGCGAACGTCGTGCCGTGGTTGGCGCCCGCGATCGAGGCGAGGTGGCGGACCTTGGGGTGGCCGCCGAGCTGCTTCAGGTACCACAGGCTCACCAGGCCGCCCATGGAGTGGTTGACGATGTCGACCTGCGACGCGCCGGTCCGCGAGCGCACGTTGTCCACGAACGTCGCGAGACCCTGCGCGTTGGTGATGTTGTTGCCGTACGAGTTGTATTCGTACGCGAACAGTTCGGAGCTCGCGTAGCCGCCGGAACGGAAGACCGACATGGCCGTCGTCCAGTTGGAGGCGCTGCCGGTGTACCCGTGGACGAAGACGACGGGGGTCTTCGCCGCGTGGGCGGGCGCGGAGAAGCCCGCCAGGACGGCCGCGAGCGCGGCCATCACGACGCCGATCTTGCGGAGCATGTTCTCTCCTCGGGGGGTGGGGTGCCCCGAGTGTGCCGGGCGCCACACCGCGCCCGCATCGGTGACATCACCGGTGCCCGCGAGGGCCGGACTGGAACGATCCATCCACCCGCGTCCCGGCCAGAGAACCCCAGCTCAGGCCGGGTTTTTCACCCGGACGGACGAAGATCAGAAGAACTTCGTCAGCTCGACCCGCGAGCGCACCCCGAGCCTGGTGAAGACGTTGCGCAGATGGTGTTCGACGGTCCTGGGGCTGAGCACGAGCCTCGCCGCTATCTCCCGGTTCGTCGCGCCCTCGGCGGCGAGCCTGGCGATCTGCTCCTGCTGCGCGGTCAGCTCGGCGGCCGGCTCGCCGCCCGCCGCGGTCTCCCCCGCCGCGCGCAGCTCGGCGCGCGCGCGTCCCGCCCATGCCTCGGCCTCGTAGTGGCGGAACAGGTGCAGCGCGTGCCGCAGGTGCGGGCGGGCGTCGCTGGGCCGTCGGGAGCGGCGCAGCCACGCGCCGAACAGCAGCTCGGTACGCGCCAGCTCGAACGGCGAGCCGCCGAGCCTGTGCAGCGCGAGCGCCGCGCTGAAGTGCTCCTCGGCCTCTGGCCCGTCGGTGAGCAGGGCGTGGCAGCGCCGGGAGAGCGCGAGCCGCGCCGGGTTGGCGGTCGCCTTGGCCCACACGTCGAAGACCGCGAGGGACCTTGCCGCCGCCTCCCGTCCGCCGGAGTGCACCTCGGCCTCCACGTACAGCGGCGTCGACATCACCCGCACGACGGGGTGCACCGTCATGATCCGCAGCCGCGCGGCCGCCTCGGCGGGCCGGTCGGCGAGGAGGTCGAGCGCGGCCTCTGCCCAGCTGAGGAACGCCTCGGGACGGCTCAGCCCTCGGCCCGCAGCCGTCGCGGCCGCTATCCCGGCCTGTCTACGGCTCTCGGTACGGTCGCCGCGCAACGCCGCGACGAGCGCGAGCAGCGCACGGTGGTCCACCGCGACGTTGCCCTGCCCTGTCGCGTCTGCCAGCGCCAGCCCTTCACGGGACGCCTCCACCGCCTCGCAGAACCTCCCCCTCCACAGCTCGGCTTGCGCGAGCAGGTGGAGCGCGCAGGGCTTCAGCGCCATGTTGCCGCCGTGGGCGGCCCGTACGGCACCGCCCGCCAGCTCGTGCGCGGCGAGGTCGTCGCCCAGCAGTGACGCGGCCGTGCTCGCCCACAGGTGGTCGAGGCAGCTCTCGGGGAGGGTGAGCACCCGGCGCAGCGGAAGGCTGAAGTCCTCCCCGACGAACGCGGCGGCGATCCCCTGGAAGTGCAGGGTGAGCAGGTCGGAGCCCGGCGTACGGGCGGCGCGCTCGGCGAGGTCGAGGTAGGACATGATGTCGCCCGCGAGGTAGGCGGCCTCCCCCGCGCGGGCCAAGGCGTCGAGCCTCTCCGCCTCGGGAAGCAGGTCGGCTGCCGTCGCGTACAGCGTCCGCGCCTTCTCCGGCATCCCGTCGAACAGCTCTATCTCGCCGAGCAGCATCTCCGCCTCGCCGGGCGGCACCTCGGGGTCGGCCAGCGCGCGGCGCACGAGCACCCGCGCGCGGGCGGGCGCGCCGGCCCGCCAGTGCGCCGACGCCGCGCCGAGCAGGTCGGCCGGGTCGCCGGACAGCTCGGACGCCCGCGCCCAGATCGCGGCGGCCTCGGCGGGCTCGGCCCCGGCCGCCACCGCGCGCAGCTCCGCGAGGTCCCCGGGACGCTGCGCGACCGCCGTCCGGTGCATGATCCGCCGCGCGCGCTGGCCCGGCCGGTCCATCACCTGGGCGAGCAGCCGGTGCGCGGCGTGCAGGGTCGTCAGCGGGGAGTCGGCCTGAAGGACGCTGCGCATAAGCGCGCTGGGGATGCTGACATGGTCGCGGTCCACGGTGAGCAGGCCCGCGCCGCGCGCGGGCTCCAGGGCCGCGAGGTCAAGCCCCGCCGACGCGGCCGCCCTGCCGAGGGTGACGATGTCCAGCCGCTCCTCCACGACGGCGAAGGCGAGCAGCTGCCGAGCCTCCTCAGGCAGCCTGTCGTAACGCCTGCGGTAGATGGCACGCAGTTCGCTGCCCGAGGGCAGGGTCGCCGGAGGCGGCTCTATGCCGGAGATCTGTCCTGGGGTGAGCGCCCTTCCCAGCTCGCGAAGCGCGCGCGGATTGCCCCCGGCCAGCTCGACGAGGACCGACTCCACCTCCGGGGGGATGCCTTCGACGCACTCGCGCAGCACAAGACGCGACGCCTGGTCGTCAAGCGGGGGAAGCGGCAGGTCGGGGATCGCGGCGAGCCTGTCGCGGCCCGCGCCGCGCACCCGTCCGTCGCTCGCCCCGAACAGCATGAGGATGGGCAGGGTCTCGGCCCTGCGCGCGGTGAAGGCGAGCGCCGCGAGCGACGGCGCGTCCATCCAGTGCGCGTCGTCGGCCACGCACAGCAGCGGCCGGTCGGCGGCGAGCTCGGTGAGCCGCCGGTGCACGTCGAGCGGGTCGCCGGAGCCGCCCGGCAGGATGCGGCTGAGCGCCGCCCCGGCAAGATCCGACTCGACGCGGACGCCGGGCACGCTCAGCACGCGGAAGTCGGGCGAGGCGCGGCGGGCGGCCCAGCGCAGCAGCGTGCTGCGGCCGAGTCCCGGCCCGCTGCGGACGGCGAGCGCGCCGCCCCGGCCCGCGCGCGCCTCCACCACAAGGCGGTCGAGCAGATCGAGTTCCCGGTCACGACCGTGGACGCCCATCTCGGCACCTCCCAGGAAGCCGCCGTCACTACAGCACGCCGGCATCGGACCGTCCAGGGTCCCATAGGGGAGGTGGGCCGTGACACCCCGTGCGAACCGCCCATTGTGCGACTGCACAATCCCGGCATAGGTGACGTATCGTGCGCCCGTCATCACGGCGGCGCGGATCCGTCGTGTGAATCGCGATACCGGAGCACGCTTTCGGGGCCGAAGTGTCAGTGCCCCGGTCTAGGGTCGTGCGTGCCATGAGACTCCTGCACACCTCCGACTGGCATCTGGGCCGCTCCTTCCACCGGGAGGACCTGCTCGGTGCCCAGACCGCCTTCGCCGACCACCTCGTCGAGACGGTCACCGCCGAACGCGTCGACTGCGTGGCGGTGAGCGGCGACGTCTTCGACCGCGCGATCCCGCCGGTCGACGCGGTACGCCTGTACGACGAGACCCTCGCGCGGCTCAAGGCCACCGGCGCGGCCGTCGTCGTCATCTCCGGCAACCACGACTCGGCGATCCGGCTCGGCGTGGGGTCGCGGCTGTTCGAGGCCGCCGGCGTCCATGTCCGTACGGACCCGGAGCAGACGGGCCGTCCGGTGCTGGTCGGCGATGTCGCCCTCTACCCGGTCCCCTACCTTGAGCCCGAGCTCGTCAGGGAGCCCTGGGGGCTGGAGGAGCGGTCGCATACGGCCGCGCTCACCGAGGCGATGCGCAGGATCGACGCCGACGGGCATCGCGGGCCGCGCGTCGTCCTTGCGCACGCGTTCGTCTCGGCGGGTGAGGCGCCCGTCACGAGTGAGAGCGAACGCGACATCTCGGTCGGCGGGGCGAGCATCGTCCCTGCGGGTGTCTTCGACGGGATCGACTATGTGGCGCTCGGGCATCTGCACGGCAGGCGCACGCTGCGTGAGCACGTCAGATACTCCGGGTCGCCGCTGGCCTACTCCTTCTCCGAGCTGACGCACGTGAAGGGCTCATGGCTGGTGGACCTCGACTCCTCGGGGCTGCGCGGTGCCGAGTTCGTCAAGGCCCCGGTCCCCCGCGAGCTCGCCCATCTGACCGGAACCCTTGACGACCTGTTGTCCGACCCCGCTTACGCCGTCCACGAGGGCCACTGGGTGAAGGCGACCCTCACCGACACAAGGCGCGTCGCGGGGGCGATGGAGAGGCTGCGGACGCGCTTCCCGCACGCGCTCGTCCTCGAGTTCGCCGCCGAGGTCTTCACCGGCGACGGCCCCGGCCGCGCCGAGCTGCTCGCCACCCGCACCGAGCCGGAGATGGCCGGGGAGTTCGTCCGCGAGGTCACCGGCGAGGCCGCCACCGAGGCCGAGACGTCACTCCTGCAGGCCGCGTTCGAGTACTGCCGGCGTGAGGAGAAGACGCCGGTCCCCGCCCAGCGCGTCCCCGTCCGCGAGGGAGCCTCCCGATGAGACTGCGCCACCTGCGCGTCAGCGCGTTCGGCCCCTTCGCCGCGACGGAGGAGGTCGACTTCACCGCCCTCGCCGACGCTGGCCTGTTCCTCATCCAGGGGCCCACCGGCGCGGGCAAGACGAGCGTGCTTGACGCCGTCTGCTTCGCCCTGTTCGGCACGGTGCCAGGGCCGCGCCGCAACGTGCGCAACCTGCGCAGCGACCACGCCGCGCCGGGGGCCGAGCCCAAGGTCGTGCTCGAATACGCGATCGCCGGCAGGACGTTCCGGCTCACCCGCTCCCCCGAGTGGCAGCGGCCCAAGCAGCGCGGCACTGGCACGACGCGGCAGCAGGCGTCGGTCATCTTCGAGGAGCACTCCGCGGAGGGCTGGCGCGCGCTCTCCACCCGGATAGACGAGACAGCCCACCAGGTCGAGAAGACCCTCGGCATGAACGTCGCCCAGTTCAGCCAGGTCGCGCTGCTGCCGCAGGGCGATTTCGCCGCGTTCCTGCGCGCGGGGGCCGAGGAGCGCCGCAAGGTGCTGGAGAAGCTGTTCGCCACCGAGATCTACGCGGCGGTCGAGAAGCGGCTCGCCGAGGAGCGCGCCCGTACGCACCGCGAAGCCGACGCGTTGCTCGCGGAGTTCACGACGACCGCAAGGCTCGTCGCGGAGGTGGCCGCCGTGGAACCGCCCGAGGACGCGGCGGAAGACGCGCTACTGGAGTGGGCCGACGAACTCGCCGCAGGGCACGCGGTCCGGCTGCGCGGCGCGGAGGAGGCGCTTGAGGCGTCCCGGGCGGCGGTGCAGGCGGCGCAGCGGGCGGCCGCCGACGCCGTCGAATTGAACCGGCTGAAGGGCGAGCACGCCGAGGCGGTCCGGCGGCGCGCCGAGCTCGACGGGCGCGCGCCCGGGATCGCGCTGCTGCGCGAACGCCTCGCCGCCGCCGAGCGCGCCGAACGCGTCAGGCCCTACGGGAGCGCGTTGCGCGGGCGTAGGCAGGACGCGGAGAACGCCGAGAGACAGGCCGCTGAAGCACGTCGGGCGCTTAGCGCGCTCGTACCGCCCGCTCCGCTTCCGTGCGTCTGCGCGGAGGCGGAGTGCCGGTGCGGGTGGAGCGCGGAGGCATCGGCGGAGACCGTCGGGGCGGCGCGCCGGGTCTGGCAGGACGAGATCGCGCGGCTCGACGGGCTGCGCGGCCGTGAGCTGCGGCTTTCGGAGGTGACGCGGGAGGTCGCCGAGCTGCGCGAGCGGGCCGAGCGGCAGTCCCGCGAGGAGGAGCGGGCGAGGCAGGACGCCGAGCGGCTGCCCGCGCTGATCGAGGCCGACAGACGGGCGCTGGAGACCGCGCGGATCGGCGCGTCCCAGGTGGAGTCCGCCCGCAAGGCGGGAGACGACGCCGCCCGTGCCGTCGAGGACGCCCGCCGCCGCGACAAGCTCAAGCGCGACCTCGCCAAGGCCGAGGAGGCGCACCGCGCGGCCGTGGACCGCGCCCAGGAGGCCACCGACGCGCTCCAGACGATCCGGGGCGCGCGGCTCGCCGGGATGGCCGCGCTGCTCGCCGCCGGGCTGCGCGACGGCGAGCCCTGCCAGGTCTGCGGCTCGGCCGAGCATCCCGCCCCGGCCGTCGGCGCGGCCGAGGTGCCCACCGACGCCGACGAGGAGCGGGCCGGGGCCGTCCAGGAGTCCTGCCAGCGCGTGCGGGAGGAGGCCGCGGGGCGCTGCGAGGGCATCCGCGCCGAGTACGACGTGCTCGCCGGGCTTGTCGAGGGCACGGTCGAGGCGCTGATGGACGCGCTCGCCGCCGCCCAGGACACGCTGCGCGCAAGGCTCGCCGACGCCGGCCGCGTCGAGGAGCTCGACCAGCGGGTCCGCGAGGGTGAGCGGCTGCTCGAGCAGGCGCGCGAGGCGCAGGGCGCGGCGGGCCGCGCGGTCGCCGAGGCCACCGCGTCGGTCCAGGCGCTCACCGAGGAGGCCGGGGGGCTCAGGGCCGAGCTTGAGGTGGCGCGCGGTACGGACGCCAGCCTTAACGCGAGGATAAGTCGCCTTACCTCCGAGGCCGCCCTCCTCGACGCGGCCGTCGCCGCAGACGCCCGCACCGAAACCGCCAGTAGAGAACTCGCGCAAGCCGAGACGGCGTTCGATGCCGCGTGGCGCGAGCAGGGGTTCGCCTCCGTCGAGGACGCCAGGCAGGCGCTGCTGCCCGAGCCCGAGCGCGCGGCGGCCACCGCCGAGGTCCGCGGCTTCGACGACGCCGAGGCCGCGGTCCGCGCCCGTCTCGAGTCACCCGAGCTCAGGGCCGCCGCCGTCGCCGAGGACATCGACGCCGACAAGGCGCGCACCGCCGCCGCCGAGGCCGAGGAGGCGCACACCGCGCTCGTCTCGGCGCACGACGCGGCCCGGCGCGTCAGCGGGAGGCTCGCCGAGCTCGCCGGGGTCCTCAGGGAGAGGCACGCGGCATGGCTCCCCGCGCACGCGGCCTACACGACGACCGCGCGCCTTGCGTACCTGGTGAACGGCCAGCCGCCGAACCCGATGCAGATGCGCCTTTCTGCCTATGTTCTGTCGGCGCGGCTCGACCAGGTCGTCGCGGCGGCCAACGCGCGCCTGTCCACGATGTCGCAGAGCCGCTACCTCCTGCACCGCACCGACGAGCGCGCGGCCGGTGACACCAAGCGCGCGGGCGGCGGCCTCGGCCTGCGCGTCATCGACTCCTGGACGGGCCAGGAACGCGACCCGGCCACGCTGTCGGGCGGCGAGTCGTTCGTCACGAGCCTCGCCCTCGCGCTCGGCCTCGCCGACGTCGTCACCGCCGAGGCGGGCGGCGCGGAGATCAACACCCTGTTCATCGACGAGGGCTTCGGCACCCTCGACGAGGACACCCTCGACGAGGTCATGAACGTGCTCGACTCCCTGCGCGGCGGCGGCAGATCCGTCGGCGTCGTCAGCCACGTCGCCGAACTGCGCACCCGCATCCCCACCCAGCTGCGCCTCACCAAGACCCGCCACGGCTCCCGCCTGTCCACCACCCCGTGACGTGCCGGGTGCGTTCACCCGGACGCTCCGCGAACCCGCCACGGCTCCCGCCTGTCCACCACCCCGTGACGTGCCGGGTGCGCTCGCCCGGAACGCGGGCGCTTCGCGAACCCGGCACCCGGGGGCAGCACGGGGGCCCGCGTTCCGGGCCGTGCTCGCGGGTCCGTCGCCCGTGGGTGCTGACGAAATGCGAACCAAGCGCTAGTTTGTTTCCGTAGTCGTCCGCCGAGTCGCCGGGAGCCGCCGATGTCCGCGCCCACGCCAGTGCAGCGGGTGTTCCGCCCGCTGTTCCAGAGCATCTCCGGGTCGGCCTGGTTCGCCAAGGTCGGACCGAAGGTAGTGCCGCCGCTCGACCGCGGCCTGCATCGCATCACCGGCGGACGGATGATGCTCGCCCAGGCGCTCATACCGACGCTCTACCTGACGACGACGGGCGCGAAGTCGGGACAACCGCGCGTTACGCCCCTGCTGTGCATGCCCGAAGACGGCGGCTGGATCGTCGTCGGAAGCAACTTCGGACAGGACAAGCACCCCGCGTGGACCGGCAACCTCCTGAAGCAGCCGCGCGCCTCCGTCGAGTTCCGCAAGCGGACCTACGACGTCACAGGGGTCCTGCTCGAGGGGGCCGAGCGCGAGGAGACCTGGACGCGCCTGAACGCCCTGTGGCCCGTGTTCCGCCGCTACCAGTCCCGGGCGGAGCGCGACCTGCGCGTCTTCCGGCTCACCCCGTCCGGCTGACGCGCGGTCAGCGGTAGCAGAGCCAGAGGCCGTCCTTCTCCTTGCGCGCGGCGAGGTCGCGCTGCTGGTACTGCCAGGCGCATGCGAGGTTCTTGTCTATCGGGGTCCGGCACACCCAGGTCCCGGCAAGGACCGTCGTGCCGACCTCGGCGCTCGGCTCGAACCTTTCGCGGCAGTATCCCGCCATGTCCTTGATGCCGCCGACGTCCTTCTTCTTACTGTTCACGCAACGTCCGCTGTACGGCCCGGAATCCATCTCGATGCGATGCCCGGAAGATCCGTATTGCCAGTCACATGCCTTGTCGAGCGGAATGTTGAGCGAGCAGAATGCGTCGTCATTCGCGGCGTAGCCATAGGACTTGCAGTAGCGCGCGAAGTCGAGCCCGCCCACCGGGGTGTCCTTGACCAGTTTCGCCGGATCGGCGAACAGCCAGATCAGTGACGCGCCCACCGCGATGAACACCGCGGCGAGCAGGACCCGCGAGAGCCTGTCGCGCAGGGCCGCGAGCCGCTCCCGCAGCGGCCGCCTGGCCAGCACGCGCGTGATCGCGCCGAGCGACCCGGTGACCGCTACCGTCGCGGCGAAGACCCCGGTGAACAGGGCGACCGCGGTGAGGAAGGACAGCCAGCCCCATGCGTCGTTCGGCGGGATCGTCCGGGGGATCAGGGCCTCGCCGACCACCGTGCACAGGCCGATCACCACCGCGGCCAGCACGATGATCAGCGCCGAGTAGCGACGGCCCCGCGCCCGCTGGTCGCCGCCGTCCGGCTCACTCATGGACCGCCTCCCGCCGCGCGGAGGGAACTGACGGGACAGGGGGTGGAGCGAGCATCGACGCCTCCCGGCGCTGACTCGGGTGGGGCACCCGTGATATCACGGAAATGCGGCGTGCGGGAGCTTCTCGCATCCGATGATCGGCTGACGGCCGGGCGAAGATAAGCCGTCCGACGCCGTCTCGCATATTTTCACCTGCGACAAAACCCATAAACCAGGACAAGTCTCTACCGCTGCGGTTTTTGGTTCTCGGGTGGCGCGGGAATTGTCAGACCCCCTGATTAGTGTCGGTGAGGTGGTCGGGGCGGCGTTCGCCCCGGGAGGCACGGAAGGGGAAGGAGGCGGTCATGGGTACTCCGGTGACGTTCGTCCTGCTGCACGGCGCGGCGTCGGACTCCTGGTACTGGCATCTCGTCGCGCCCGCACTGCGCGAGGCGGGCCACGAGGTCGTCGCGGTGGATCTGCCCTGCGACGACCCGGAGGCGGGGCTCGACGCCCACACCGAGGCGGTCGTGACGGCGATCGGCGGGCGGGGCGAGGTCGTCGTCGTGGCGCAGTCGCTCGCCGGGCTCGTCGCGCCGCTCGTCGCGGCGCGGCTTCCGGACCGTGTGGTGATGGTCGTCATGGTCGCCGCGATGATCCCCGCGCCGGGCGAGACCGGCGGCGCGTGGTGGGCAGCGACGGGGCAGCAGGAGGCACAGCGCGCGGCCGACCTCGCCGCGGGACGCGATCCCGACGCCCCCTTCGACCCCTTCGTCACGTTCCTGCACGATGTCCCACCCGACGTCGCCGCGGCCTCCGCCGAGCACACGCGCGACCAGACCTCGCGCGTCTTCGACGACCCGTGGCCCCTCCCGTCCTGGCCCGCGGTCCCCACCCGTGTGCTCCTGTGCCGCGACGACCGTCTCTTCCCCGCGCCCTTCCTGCGCGAGTTGTCCCGCGCACGCCTCGGCCTCACCCCGGACGAACTGCCGGGCGGCCACCTCCCCGCGCTCGCCCAGCCGAAGGCCCTCACCGAGGCGCTGCTCGCCTACGTCGGCGAGCCCTGACGTGTCGCGGGCCGGAACTTCCGCCGCGCGATGATCTCTGACTGAATGGCGGCATGAGACGCGGTCTTGTGGTGACGGGGGTCGGGATCGTGGCGGTGCTCGCGGGCGGCGCGGGCGTCCGCTGGTTCGACGGCGTGCCGCTGGTGCGCGCCTGCGAGGTGCTCACCGGCGACTTCGCCGCCCAGGTCCTCGGCGGCCCGGTGCTCAGCAACGACGACATGGGCCCGCGTTCGACCGAGTGCCAGTACATGAGCACGCCCGCGGGCGGCTCGGTGACCCTGGAAGCCCGCCGCTACAAGGCGACCGCCAGGGAGTCCGCGCCCGAACGCGCCCGCAGGCTCGGCCTCAGACACCGCGGCAAGCCCTACCCCGGCCTGGGCGAGGAGGCATACCTGTCGATCTACCAGATCCCCCACTCCCCCACGACCGTCCCGTCTCCGCAGACCGCCATGGGCCAACTCGTCATCGTCGTCGACAACGTCATCATCCGCGTCGGCGCAGGCGGCCTCCCCACCCCCCAAATCCGCACAACCACCGAAAAACTAGCCCGCGCCTACCTCTCCCGCCTCACCCCCTAACCACCCGCCCCTGACCCGCAGAACCCCCCGACATAAGGGACGAGGGCGGAGTCAGACCGCAAGGCCGGTGGGGGCGAGGGGCAGTCGGACCGCAAGGCGAGCGGGACCGCGAGGCGGGTGGGGGCGGGGGACGCGTCGGACCGCGAGGCGGGTCGGGTGGCACAGCGGGCGGGCCGCGCGGGGGTGGGGGCGAGGGCGGGTGGGACCGCGAGGCGGGCGGGGCCGGTCGCCCGCCTCGCGGAGTCGGGGCGGTCAGGAGTAGGCGACGGGGAGTTCCTTGATGCCGTGGATCCAGGAGGAGCGCAGCCGACGGGGGTCGCCGGTGCGGCGGATGCGGGGCATCGCGTCGGCGATCGCCTCGAACATGATGCTGATCTCCAGGCGGGCGAGGTTCGCGCCGACGCAGTAGTGCGGGCCGGTACCGCCGAAGCCGAGGTGGGGGTTGGGTGAGCGGGTGATGTCGAAGCGGAAGGGATCGGTGAAGACCGTTTCGTCATAGTTCGCCGACGAGTAGTACAGGGCGAGGCGCTGTCCCGCCTTGACCTCGGTGCCGCCGAGCGCGGTGTCGCGCAGGGCGGTGCGCTGGAAGGCGATGACGGGCGTCGCCCACCTGACGATCTCGTCGGCCGCGGTCGCGGGCCGCTCGGCCTTGTAGCGCTCCCACTGGTCCGGGTTGTCGAGGAACGCGAGCATCCCGTGGGTGATGGCGTTGCGCGTCGTCTCGTTGCCCGCGACGGCGAGCACGATGAAGAAGAACCCGAACTCGTCGTCGGTGAGGCCCCCGCTCTCCCCGGCCTGCACGAGCTTGGTGACGATGTCGTCGGCGGGCCGCGCGCGCCGTGCCTCGGCCAGGCCCATCGAGTACTCGAGGATCCCGGCGGCCGCGCCCGTCATGTCGGCGTTCAGCTCGGGGTCGTCGTAGCCCAGCATCTGGTTGGACCACTGGAACAGCTTGCCCCTGTCCTCCTGCGGCACGCCGAGCAGCTCCGCGATCGCCTGGAGCGGCAACTCGACCGCCACATCTGTGACGAAGTCGCCAGTCCCCTCACGCACCGCCCGCGCGACGATCCGCTCGGCCCGCTCCCGCAACGCGTCACGCAACCTCTCGATGACGCGCGGCGTGAACCCGCGCGACACGATCGTCCGCAGCCGCGAATGCTCGGGCGGGTCAAGGTTGATGAGCAACGTGCTCTTGAGCATCTCGATGTCCGCGTGCCCGATCCGCTCGTTGTACCGGATGAGCGCCGTATCAGCATGCGTGGAATACACCGCGAAGTCCCGCGACGCCTCCATCACGTCAGCATGCCTGCTGACAACCCAGCACCCCTCATCATCAAACCCCGACACCCCGCGCGGCTGCGGGTTCCACCACAACCCCCCGGCCCGCCGCAACGCCGCGAACTCCGCCGCCGGAATCCTCTCCTCAACCAGCCCCGGATCAGTGAAGTCAAATCCGTCGGGCACACCCACCAGCTCCACAACCCCTCCTAACGAAACCCCATCGGCCCCTCACCCGCCAGTACACCCCCACCCTCCTCCCCCCTCAACCAAATGAGACGTGAGTCTAGTCACCCGTCTCCCCAATCCCGCCCCCTCGCCCCCCGCCCCCCGACCCCTGGCTCCTAGCCCCCTGGCCCCTAGCCCTAGCCCTAGCCCTAGCCCTAGCCCTAGCCCTAGCCCCCGACCCGAACCACACGCCCACAAAGGCCCCGCACACCAAAAGCTCCGCACCCGCGCAACAGGAGCCGCACGCCCAGAAGGCCCGCCCCCCACAGCACCGCACACACAAGAGACCCCCACCCACCGAGGGTCCACACGCGAACCCGCAAATGGAGCCGCACACACACAAGGCCCGCACCCGCACAGGTCCGCACGCCGCAGGAGAGCCCCACCCGCAGAGGGGCCGCCCGCAATCGCACAGAAGGAGCCCACCCACAGAAGGCCCGCACCCCCACAGCACCGCACACGCAGGAGAACCCCACCCACGAGGGGCCCCGCGCGAACGCACAGAAGAGCCGCACCCGCACACGACCGCGCACACGGGAGAGCCTTACCCACGGAGAGCCGCGCGCACATAAGGGTTGCCACGACGCGGTCAGCCTCGTCGACCTCCGCGGGAGACGGGCCGCGCCCGCGTGAGGGCCGCGCGCGTGTGAGGGCCGCGCACGCGTGAGGGTTGCGCGCGTGTGAGGGTTGCGCGTGTGTGAGGGTTGCGCGTGTGTGAGGGTTGCGCGTGTGTGAGGGTTGCGCGTGTGTGAGGGTTGCGCGTGTGAGGACCACCCCCGCAGCGGGGTCGTGGTCGAACGGCCGGGGCGGGGCCGCACGCGCGAAAGAGCCGCACCCAACGCAAAAAGAAAAAGCGCCCCACGCGCGCAAGAGACCGCGAGCGCCCAGGAGACCGCAGGCGCAGAAGGGCCCGCACCCCGCAATAGGCCGCACGTGCAAAAGGAGCCCCACACACGCAAGGAACCGCACTCGCGCAAAGAGGCGCACGCCCAGACGGGGGCGCACACGGGAAGGCGCGCACGTGCAAGGTGCGAGAGGAGCGCGAAGGCAGGAGGGGCGCGCGAACAGGAAAGCTGCGCAGGTGGGAGGAAACGCGCGGGTAGGACAGGCGCACCTGGTAGGAGGGCGCGCGGGTGAGAGGGGCGCACTTGGGAGGGTGCGGGGGTGAGAGGGACGCGCGGGCAGGACCCTTTTGGGTCCGGGCGCACGGGTACAGGAGGCGCACGGGGGTGAGAGGAATGCGTAGGTGGGAGGGGCGCGCGGGCAGTAGGGATGCGCAGGTAGGGCAGGCAGGAGTGACGTGGGCGGGAGGGCGCGGGGGCAGGACGGCCGAGCGGGTAAGACGGGCGCGGGGCAGGACGGGCCCGGGGGTGAGAGGGACACGCGGGTAGGAGGGCGCACGGGTGAGAGGGGCACAGGGACAGGACCTTTTAGGTCCGGGCGTGCGGGTAGGAGGGGCACGGGGGGTGGGAGGAACGCGCGGGTAGGGCGGGCGCACTTGGGAGGAGGGCGCGGGGGTGAGGGACGCGCGGGCAGGACCCTTTTGGGTCCGGGCGCACGGGTACAGGAGGGCCACGGGGGTGAGAGGAATGCGTAGGTGGGAGGGGCGTAGGGGCTGGGAGGGGCGCGCGGGCAGGAGGCTGCGCAGGTAGGGCAGGCAGGAGGACGCGGGGATAGGAGACGCGGGCGGGAGGGCACGGGGCAGGACAGCCGCGCGGGTAAGACGGGCACGGGGGGACGGGCGCGGGGGTGAGAGGGACACGCGGGTAGGAGGGCGCGCGGGCAGTAGGGGCACATGGGCAGGACCTTTTGGGTCCGGGCGTGCGGGTGGGAGGGGCACGGGGGCGGGAGGGATGCTCAGGTAGGAGGGACGCGCGGGCAGCACGAGTGCCCGGGTACGACAGGCGTCCGGGAGGACAGGCGCGGGGCAGGAGGAATGCTCAGGTAGGAGGGACGCGGGGGTAGGACGGGCGCCCGGGAGGACCGGCGCGGGGCAGAAGGGATGCGCAGGTAGGAGGGACGCGCGGGCACAACGGGTGCCCGGGTACGACAGGCGTCCGGGAGGACGGGCACGGGGCAGAAGGGATGCGCAGGTAGGAGGGACGCGGGGGTGGGACGGGCGGGCGGGGTGGACGGGCGCGGGGACTGGAGGGGCAGGGGCCTTTGGGTTCGGGCGTGGGGGTGGGAGGGGTGTGCGGGCAGGAGGGTAGGGGCCTTGTGGGGTGGGGTGGGGGCCGGGTTGGGTGGGCCGGCCCCCGGGGTGGGGTGGGTTAGGCGGCTAGGGGGGTGGCGGTGGCGGGTTCTAGGGCGAGGGTGAGGGCCTCGCGGACGTCGGTTACGGGGTGGACGGTGAGTTGGGCGAGGATTTCGGCGGGGACGTCGTCCAGGTCGGGTTCGTTGCGCTTGGGGATGAGGACCGTGGTGATTCCGGCGCGGTGGGCGGCGAGCAGCTTCTGCTTCACGCCGCCGATCGGCAGGACCCGGCCGGTGAGGGAGACCTCGCCGGTCATCGCCACGTCAGCGCGGACCGGGCGGCCCGACAGGAGCGAGGCGAGGGCGGTCGTCATCGTCACGCCGGCGGACGGGCCGTCCTTCGGGACCGCGCCGGCCGGGACGTGGACGTGCACGCCCCTGTCCTTCAGGTCGCCGACGGGCAGTTCGAGCTCCGCGCCGTGCGAGCGCAGGTACGACAGCGCGATCCGCGCCGACTCCTTCATGACGTCGCCGAGCTGGCCCGTCAGGGTCACGCCGGTGTCGCCGGTCTCGGCGTCCGCGAGAGACGCCTCGACGTACAGGACGTCACCGCCCGCGCCCGTCACCGCGAGGCCCGTCGCGACGCCGGGGACGGCGGTGCGCCGGTCGGACTCCTTGAGCGACACCTCAGGGGTGAACCGGGGGCGGCCCAGGTAGTCGGTGAGGTCGTCGATGACGACCGGCAGCTCGACCTGGCCGAGCGCGACCTTCGCGGTGACCTTGCGCAGCACCCGCGCGATCGACCGCTCGAGAGAGCGGACGCCGGCCTCGCGGGTGTACTCGCCCGCGATGAGCCGCAGCGCCTCGTCCGGGAAGACGACGTCGCCGGACTCCAGGCCCGCCTTGTCGAGCTGGCGCGGCAGCAGGTGGTCGCGCGCGATCGTGACCTTCTCGTCCTCGGTGTAACCGTCGAGCGTCACCAGCTCCATGCGGTCGAGCAGGGGGCCGGGGATGGTCTCCAGCGAGTTGGCGGTCGCCAGGAACAGCACGTCCGACAGGTCGAGTTCCACCTCGAGGTAGTGGTCGCGGAACGTGTGGTTCTGCGCCGGGTCGAGCACCTCGAGCAGGGCCGCCGTGGGGTCGCCGCGGTAGTCAGCGCCGATCTTGTCGATCTCGTCGAGCAGGACGACCGGGTTCATCGAACCGGCCTCCTTGATCGCCCGGACGATGCGGCCGGGCAGCGCGCCCACGTAGGTGCGCCGGTGGCCGCGGATCTCCGCCTCGTCCCGGACGCCGCCGAGCGCGACCCTGACGAACTCGCGGCCCATCGCCCGCGCGACGGACTCGCCGAGCGAGGTCTTGCCGACCCCGGGAGGGCCGGCGAGCGCCAGGACGGCCCCCGACCGACGGCCGCCGACGACGCCCAGGCCGCGGTCGGACCGCCGCTTGCGGACGGCGAGGTACTCGATGATCCGTTCCTTGACGTCGTCAAGCCCCGCGTGGTCGGCGTCGAGGATGGCCCGGGCCCCCTCGATGTCGTAGGAGTCCTCGGAACGCTCGTTCCACGGGATCTCCAGGACCGTGTCCAGCCAGGTGCGGATCCAGGAGCCCTCCGGGGAGGCGTCGCTTGACCGCTCCAGCTTGTCGACTTCCTTGAGCGCTGCCTTCTCCACCTTCTCCGGCAGGTCCGCGGCCTCGATCCGGGCGCGGTAGTCCTCCTCCTCGCCCTCCTCGGCGTCGCCGTTCAGCTCGGAGAGCTCCTTGCGGACCGCGCGGAGCTGCTGCTTGAGCAGGAACTCGCGCTGCTGCTTGTCGATGCCGTCCTGGACGTCCTTGCGGATCGTCTCGGCGACGTCGAGCTCGGCGAGCTGGTCGCGGGCCCAGCCGGTGACGAGTTCCAGCCGCTCGACCACGTCGGCGGTCTCCAGCAGGGTGATCTTCTGCGCGACGCTCAGGTAGGGCGCGTAGCCCGCCTGGTCGGCGAGGATCGACGGGTCGTCTATCTGCTGGACGATGTCCACGAGCTGCCACGAGCCGCGGTGCTGCAGGATCGCCTGGAGGAGGCCCTTGTACTCCTTGGCCAGCTTGGCCGCCTCCGGGCCCGCGGCCGGGATGTCGACGGTGTCGCCCTCCACCCACAGCGCGGCGCCGGGACCTGTCGTGCCGGTGCCGATGCGGACCCTGCCGACGGCCCTGACGACCGCGCCGGGTTCGCCTCCGGGAAGCCTGCCTTCCTGCTCGACGACGCTCAGCACGCCGACGTCGGCGTACCTGCCCTCGATCCTGGGCACGAGCAGCACCCTCGGCTTGCCCGACGACACGGCGCGCGCCGCCTCGATCGCCGCCCGGACCTCGCGGTCGTTCAGCTCCAGCGGCACGACCATGCCGGGCAGCACGACCGTGTCGTCGAGCGGCAGCACGGGCACCGTAAGTCTCTCGCTCATCTCACTCCCCAGTCATGGTTCTTGAGTCACTCACACTCAAGAAACCAGAGCCCCTATTCATTCCCCAACCCTTGTTCGCCGACAGCGATCAACCTGACGAACCTCCACCGACCCGCAGATCCGCCCCAACCCCGGCGGCCTCCCCCGCATTCCCCGCACCCCGCCCGCCCCGCACCCCCTTTCACCCGGAGCGCGGACGGACGCGGGGCCTGGCGACGGACGCAGCCCCGGAGACGCCGACGGATGCCGGGCTTAGGGGACCTGGACGCCGGGTGAGCTGGACGCCGGGCCTAAGGGAGCTAACGGGGTGGCCAGTGGTCGGGCGGTGAACATGTGGGAGTTGGGCGGGCTGCCCGGGGTCGGCGGCGGGGTGGGGGAAGGCAGGCCGTACTGGGGGGCGACGAGGGCGGGCTCGAGGACCGTGGTGGTCCAGCTGAAGGGGAGGCCGGAGGCGGCGGGCGGGTGCGGCGAGTCCATCAGCTGGAAGTGGAGGTGGGGCTCCGAGGTGTTGCCCGAGTTGCCCACCTCGCCCAGCGGATGGGCGGCGGAGACCCGGTCGCCCACCCCGACCTTGAGGGAGTTCCGGCGCAGGTGGGCGTAGGCGGAGTAGACGCCGTCACCGTGGTCGATGATCACGTGATTGCCGAAGACGAAGCGCCAGCCGCCGACCTGACGAAAGAAGCCCTCGATCGCCATGTATACAAGGCCGGGCCAGGTGTCGCGGGCGCGGTGGTCGCGCTGGCCGCCGCCCGCCGCGACGACCACCCCTTCGGCCACGGCGAGGACATGTTCGCCGAAGCACGGGTAGTCCTCCGCGCGGCGTGGCAGGCCCCAGCCGTAGCGCGGCTTGGGGTGCGGGCCCTGCGCCGCCTCGACCACGTGCGGCACGAGGATGTCGATCGCGTAGGTCTGGCCGTAGCCCCGGCTGCCGTGCGCGGGGACCTTCGTGCCCGGGCTGTTGAGCGCGAGCCACCGCCCGACGACGGGGGCGGCGACGGGCACCGGCTCGCGCTCGCGGTCCCAGGCCGGGCGGACGAACGACAGCGCGAGCACCGCGAGGAAGATCCAGTACCACCAGAAGGGAATGTCGAACAGCACGAGCGCGAGCACGCCTGCCGCGAAGACCTTGACGGACACATCGCCCCAGCGGGCGATCGCCCGCCTCACCCTCGCGTTCACCGTGCCTGTCGTGTTCGTCGTGTCCGTGGTGTTCACCGTCGGCCTCCGAGGATCGTGGTGAGCAGGGGGACGACCCGCTCGGCGGGGACCTCGTGGCGGCCGCCCTCGCGGGCGCGCAGCCAGCCGGCCGAGGCGAGCTGGCGCAGGTGGTGGTAGACCTGCCCGGTGGTGCCCATGCCGTCGAGATCGGCGAGTTCGCGTGCGGTGCCGTGGCCGCGCAGCACCTCGCGCACGAGCCTGAGCCGGACCGGGTGGCCGAGCGCGGCGAATGCCTCGGCGAGCGACTCCCATTCGTCGTCGAGCAGATCGGCGGTGCCTGCGCCGAGCTGCCAGCCCGCCGTGCGGCCGTCGGGCAGCGCGACGTCGCCGACGATCATCACCGCGCCCGGCGCGGGCTCGCGCTCGCGCAGCCCCTCAAGGGCCCAGAACAGATCTGGTGGGGCCGCGCCGCCGTGTTCCGGCCGTGGCGTCGGGGCCGCGACCTTCCGTTCGGCGGCGACCAGCGCGGCGAGCGCGCTCTCCACCGCGCTCAGCCGCTCCTCGACGCTCCGCCCGTCACCCGCGCCCTCCGCGGCACCCGGTTCCGCACCCGCCTGCGCGACGCCTTCCGCACCGACGGATCCGCCGACGCCCTCGGCCGCCCCGGCACCGGCCTCTTCCGCACCGCTCCGCGCCTTTCCGGCCATGCTCCCGCCCCCCGATCACGCGACTACGTCATTACGTAATTCCGATTGAACATCACTCCACGTCATCCGTCAACTCCAAAAAAAGAACCCGCCCGGCGGTGCCGGGCGGGTTCGGGTCGTAGTACGCGGGCCGCAAGACGCGCGCAGCCCCTCTCCTCGACGAGGGGCGCGAGGAGAGGGGCTGGCAAAAATCTCGGGTCAGGCGGTCCCGGGTCAGGCCGGGGCGGGCTTGGCGGCGTCCCGTTCGGCGAGGACCTCGCGGGCGTCGGCGACGATGCGGCGCTCGATGAAGAACGCGAGGAACGGGACGAGCCCCGCGGAGACCATGACCGCCATCTTCTTCAGCGGCCAGGACGCCTTGGTGTACAGGTCGAAGGAGGCCACGAGGTAGACCATGTACAGGAACCCGTGGATCGGGGAGATGATCCCGGAAGGTCCGGGGTTGTCCCAGATGTAGCGCAGCGGCACGGCCACGAAGCACAGCAGGAGCAGCATGATGCCGACGACGGTCGCGAGCACGCGGTACCGGGTGATGGCCGCTTCCACAGGGTTCCCTTTCTAGCGCCGGTTCTGCGCGGCGAGCCGGGCAAGACGGCGGTTGTAGGCCGCCAGCTCGGGGTTCTCCGCTTCGGCTTCCTTGATCAGTTGGGCTTCGGTGAGGGTACGGACGGGTTCGGCGGGGGCCGCGTTGGGGTCCACCGGGGGTTCCTTGGCGGCCTTGAGCTCGTCGCGGATCATCTTGATCCACATGACCAGGACGAATCCCGCGAAGACGGGCCACTCGAAGGTGTAGCCCCAGCTTCGCGCGTTGCCCGCCTGGGCCCGCTCGAACTGCCACCAGCCGAACGCCAGGAACGCGAAGAAGAGCACGATCGCGATGAGGTGGATGCCCAGCCAGCCGGGTGTGAAGAACCGTTTCACGTCCCTGACACTACCGCCGCCCCGGGGCGATCAGTCCCCACCCCCACCGTGGACGTTGAGGAGGCCGTGCACGGCCTTTGTCCAGGGGTAGCGTTCGGCCCGCGCGCGGGCGGCGGCCCGCCTCCGCGCCTCCGGCAGGGCGAGCAGCCTGACGATCGCGTCGGCGAAGGCCGCGGCGTCGGCGGGCGCGGCCTCGCCCGCTCCCGGGACGATCAGTTCGGGGGCCGCGCCCGCGTTCGCGCAGACGACGGGCGTGCCGCACGCCAGGGCCTCCAGGACGGCGAGGCCGAACGACTCGACGGGGCATGTGGCGAGCGCCACGTCGGCGGCGGCGAGGAGGCCCGCCACCTCCCCCCGGACGCCCAGGTGGCCGTGGAAGCGCACGGGAAGTCCCACGGCCGCCCTGCGCATGGCGGGGCCGAGGGAGCCGCCGCCTATGACGTCGAGACGGGCCCGGTGCCCGCGCGCCAGCAGCTCGCGCAGGGCCGCGAGGGCGAGGCCGGGCCGCTTCTCCTTCGACAGCCTCCCGAGGAGTACAAGGCGCGCCTCGGTACGCGGCGGCGAAGGCCGGGGCCGGAAGGTGGTGAGGTCGACGCCGAGGGGGACGAGCGCGACGGACGGCGCGCCGATCCTGCGGAACTCGGCGGCGGAGAACTCCGACGTGGCCACGACGGTGTCGAAGGCACCGGCGAGCCTCCGGTTCCACAGGTCAGCGCCCCGGTCGAGCGCGACCCATGACGGGACGCGGGGCGCGAGGATCGCGTCGAGGCGTTCGTGGGAGAACAGCACCGAGCGCGCTCCGCTCCGCCGCGCCCAGCGGGCGGCGACGGTGAGGGTCGCCTTGTCGGAGACCTCGACGGAGTCGGGCTTGATCTCGTCCAGCGCGCGCAGGACGGGCCGGGGGTCGAGGACCAGGCGATATCCCGGCGCGACCGACGGCCCCGGCACGGTGATCACGGTCCCGGCCTCGGTCTCCCTGCGCGACCTTCCCGGACCCGGTAGCACGAGGAACCTTTCGTGGCCCGCCTTGGCGTAGCCCCTGCCGAGTTCGTCAACGGCGGTGCGCAGCCCTCCGGAGACCGGGCTGTAGAGGTTGGCGAGCTGGACGATCCTCATGCGTTCCTCACGCAAGGAGCGCGCGGTAGGTGACGGGCCGCGCCCCGGCCCTGAGCGCGGCGTCTATCGCGGTGAGGGCCGCCTCGTGCAGGCCGGGCCGGTCGAGGTCGGCGGGGTGGAGCGCGATCCTGAGCGAGCGGCCCGCTCCGGCGAGGGCGCGTGCCGCGCGGACCATCAGCGCGGCTCCCGTCCGCTCGCCCGTGCCGCCCGGCCTGTGCGAGAAGGCGGGGACGCGGAGGACGCGGCGGCGGCGCAGGTCGTGTATCCCGGTCTGGCTGGTCCAGTAGGCGAACCCGAGCCTTGCGAGCGCGTCGCGGGTGCCGGGTGAGGCGAGCCAGCCGGGCGGGGTGAACCCGTCGACGGCGAGGCCGGCCCGTTCCATGATCGCCATTCCCGTCCGGAGCCTGCGCGTCGCCTCGTGGGGGTCGAGCGCGCAGAACTCCCCCGCACCGCGCGCTATCAGGGTGTTGGCCCACTGGAGCCAGGGAGACCCGCCAGGCACCCGTGTGTGGGTGAGTCCGTGCAACGCGATCTCGTGTGCGCCGTCGACGGCGCGGAGGCGGCGGGCGAACTCGGGGTCGTCGCCGAGGCCGGGCCGTCCGCCGAAGGCGCCGGGGATGACGAGCAGACTTGCGGGGACGCCGCGCGCTTCGAGGTCGGTGAGCCAGGTCGCGGTGGCGGCTGCGGTCGCGGGGGCGACGTCGTGGACGGAGACGACGAGCCGTGCCTCACGCGACGGCACGGTCGGCCCCCGTGCCGTAGATGACCTCGGTGTAGTGGCCGAGGAGCCTGTCGCAGACCGCCTCCCAGGTGTTGCCGCGTACCGAGTTGCGGGCTGCGCGGCCCATACGCTCCCGCGTGGGCGCGTCGGAGGCGAGTGACGCTACCGCCGCGCGGAGGGCCGCCCCGTCCGACGGGGTGAAGAGCAGTCCGTTGACGCCGGGGCGTACGAGGTCGAGTGGGCCGCCCGCGGCGGGCGCGACGGCGGGCAGGCCGGACGCGAGGGCTTCCTGAAGGGCCTGGCAGAACGTCTCGTTCGCCCCGGTGTGCACGAAGACGTCGAGGCTGGCGAGGAGCCGGGCGAGGTCGGGCCCGGTCTGGAACCCTGTGAAGACCGCCTTGGGCAGCAGCGTGCGCAGGTTCTCTTCCGCCGGTCCGTCTCCGATGACGACGACGCGGACCCCTTCGAGCCCGTCCAGCCAGGACAGCAACTCGACCTGCTTCTCCGGCGCGAGACGGCCCATGTATCCGACGAGGATCTCTCCGTCGGGGGCGAGCGCGGCGCGGGTCGCGGCGCAGCGGCGTTCCGGATGGAACGTCTCCTGGTCCACTCCCCTGCCCCACAGGGCGAGCCGGGGGAAGTCGCGCTCTTCCAGGTCCCGGAGGGTCGGACGGGAGGGGGCGAGCGTCCGGTCCGCCTTGGCGTGGACGTGCCTCAGCCAGGACCAGAGAACCGAGTCGGTGCCGCGGAAGCCGTAACCGCGGAAGAACCCTGCGATGTCCGTCTGGAAGACCGCTACGGACGGCACCCCAAGCCGCTTGGCTGCGGTCGCCCCCGCCGCGCCGAGTACGACGGGAGAGGCGAGGTGCACGACGTCGGGCTGGAACGCGCGTAGGGCGTGCTCCACCTTGCGTCCGGGGACGCCGACGGTGAACGACTTGTAGACGGGCAGGGAGAGGCCGGGCACGAGTTCGACGGGCGTGCCCGCGTAGCTGTCCGGGCCGGGGGCCGGGGCGACGAGGAGCGCCTGGTGTCCGCGCGCGGCCAGGTGTTCGAGGACCCGGCAGACCGAGTTGGTCACGCCGTTCACCCTCGGCAGGAACGATTCCGCCACGATTGCCACCTTCACGGTGGTGATCGTGACGAATCGGGACGACCTTCCGACCTCAGGACGGAACCAGGCGAGAAAACAGCAGACGAACACTCGCGCTCGGTGACTTGCCGTCACTATGCTGACGCGCACCCGACCGGGCAGATCATCACAATTCCGGATATCTAGCCACGGCCGCCGAGGACTGACCATCGAGGGACGCGCGATGACCAGCACAAGTTCGGGACGGGCGTGGACGTCCCGGCTCGCCGTCTACCGCGCCGCGGTCCAGCGCCGCGTGCTCCTCGTGCTCACCGCCGTCCAGGTCGTCGCCGGGATCGGCATCGGCGCGGGCGCGGCGGCCGGGGCGCTCGCGGCCAGGCACCTTTCCGGCAGCGAGACGGTGACGGGGCTCGCCCAGGCGGGGGTGCTCCTGGGCGCGGCGGTGGTCGCCGTGCCGATAGCGCGCTTGGCCGCCGGACGGGGCCGCCGTCCCGCTCTCGCGTTCGGTTACGGCTGCGGCGTACTCGGGGCGCTTGTCGCACTTGTCGCGGTTGCCCTCGGAACGTGGGAACTTCTGCTCGCCGGGACGCTGCTGCTCGGCGGCGGGAGCGCGGCGGGGCTCGCCGCGCGGTTCGCCGCGACCGACCTGTCGCGGCCCGGGCACCCCGCCCGCGACCTCAGCATCATCGTGTGGGCGGCGACCGGCGGCGCGGTCGCGGGTCCGCTGGTCGCGGGGCAGCTCGACGACACCGGCGGCCACCTCGGCGTCTTCGCGCTCGCCGCCGTCGTGTTCGCGATGGCCGCCGTCGGCGCGTTCGCGGGGCTGCGGCCCGACCCGCTGCAGGTCGCGCACGAGGGCAGCGCGCGCGGCGCGATCGCGCCCGAACGGTCGCTGCGGGTCGCGCTCGGCGTCCTCGGCCGCTCCCCCAGCGCGCGGGTGGCGGTGGCGGCGATAGCCGTAAGCAATGTCGCGACCTTCGCGCTGATGACGGCGACGCCCCTTCACCTCGACCGGGGCGGCGCGGACGCCGCCGACCTCGGCATCGTCCTCAGCCTCCACTTTGCGGGCATGTACGCGCTGTCGCCTCTGGTCGGCTGGTTCGCCGACCAGTTCGGCCACGTGCCCGTGCTGCTGCTCGGCCAGGTCCTGCTCGTGCTCGCCGCGCTGACGGCCGGGCTCGCCGCGCCGTCGGCGGTCGCCCAGTCCGGGCTTGCCCTGCTGCTGCTCGGGCTCGGCTGGTCGTGCGGGCTCGTCGCGGGATCCGCCCTGCTCACCGAGTCCGTCCCGGTCGACCTGCGCCCGTCCGTGCAGGGCCTGTCCGACGTGCTCATGAACGCCGCGGGCGCACTCGCGGTCCTCGCCGCAGGTTCCCTCGCCGCCTTGGACTCCTACGCCGCCCTGGCGGGCCTCATCCTCGTCCTCGCCCTCCCCATGGGCACCGCCCTCCTCCTCGCCCGCCGCATCGCCACCCCCGCCTGACCCGCCAGCGTCACACGACCCCCCGCGCGCAGTGCGCGACCGACCTTGTCGTCGCCGTACCTGTGCTCCATCTCCACGACCCGCCGCGCGCAGTGCGCGACCCGCCGCCGTCGTAGCCGTAGACGGACTGCGCGCACACGACCGCCGCGCGCAGTGCGCGACCAACTCGAGGAGCGGTGGCAGGGTCTTCTTGTTGGGGTGCGGTGGGGTCAGCGGCGTAGTTCCAGGGTGCAGCATTTGGGGCCGCCGCCGGCCTTGTGGAGTTCGGTGAGGGTTATGGGGATGGGGCGGTAGCCGCGGCCGTTGAGGGCGTGGGCGAGGTCGGTGGCTGCTTCGGTGAGGATGACGTTTTCGCCGTCGCAGACGGAGTTGAGGCCGAAGGAGGCGGCGTCGTCGGCTGACGCCTCGACTGCCTTGGGGAACATGTCGCGGAGCAGGGCGAGGCTTTCTGTGGCGAAGGCGCCGGGGTAGTAGCAGACGTTGTCGCCGCCGAGCGTGAACAGGGCCGTGTCCAGGTGGTAGAAGCGCGGGTCGACGAGGTGCAGCGTCACCACGGGGCGGCCGAGGAACGCCTCGGCCTCGCGGTGGGCGGCGACCGTGGTGCGGAAGCCGGTTCCGGCGAGGATGACCTCGTCGAGCGTCAGGATGTCGCCTTCGCCCTCGTTCACCTCCTGCGCACTGAGCACGTCGGCGAAACCGTTCGCGCGGAACCATGCCTCGTAAGCCGGGCCCTCGGCAGCGCGCTCGGGGTGCAGGAACCGCGCGCCGTACACGCGGCCGTCCACGACGGTCGCGCCGTTGGCGGCGAACACCATGTCGGGCAGGCCGGGCAGGGGGTCGATGAGCTCGACCGTGTGGCCGAGGCGCAGGTAGACCTCGCGCAGCGCCTCCCACTGGGCGACGGCCAGGGCGCGGTCCGCGCCGCGCGCCGGGTCCATCCACGGGTTGATGGCATAGGCGACGTCGAAATGCGTGGGCCGGCACATGAGGTATTCCGTCATGCGGCCACTGTAGGAAGCCCCGACCCGCGAACCAATGCGCCGATGCTGCGTCTTACCCGCAGATCTTTGCGCGATTTCCCGCCCAGACAGCGAATCGTTCAGCAGTGCCGTTGCGTGGCGACTCAGCTCCGCGTCGCGAGTCGCCTCCACGTGGCCACTCAGCTCCGCGTGGCGAGTCGCGTTCGCTTGGCGAGCGGCCTTCGGGTGGGTTTGGGTTAGGGGTAGTGGATGTTGGTGAGGTTTTCGGAGGCGGTCCAGAGGGTGGTGGCGAGGGTGGGGTCGTCGGCGCGGGGGTGGAGGGATGTTCTGACGGGGGCGCCTCTGGCCAGGAGGCGGGGGCCGTAGCATTCGCCGCCCTGGGCGGTAGGGTCGGTGGCGGCGCGGAGGGTGGGGAGCGCGCCCGCGGCACCGGACTGGGCGAGGATGCGGCCCGCGGTGTAGGTGAGGGCGGCGATGCGGCTGCCGCTGGTCTTGGCGGAGTTGGCGGTCAGTTCGGTGTTGGCGTAGCCGGGGTGCGCGGCGAGGCTCGCCACTGACGGGACCCTCCGGTCGAGTTCCTTGGCGAACAGGAGGTTGGCGAGTTTCGCGCGCCCGTAGGCGAGCCACTTGGAGTACTTCCGTTCTCCTTGCAGGTCCGCGAAGTCGAGGGTGCGCGCCGCGTTGGACATCAGGCTCGTCACCGTGACGACCCGGGCCCCTTCGCGTTCCAGGAGCGCGGGAAGCAGGAGCCCGGTGAGGGCGAAGTGCCCGAGGTGGTTGGTGCCGAACTGCCGCTCGAAGCCGTCGGCGGTGACCGCGCGCGGGATCGCCATGACGCCGCCGTTGTTGATGAGCACGTCGAGTGGCGTTTTGACCTGTTCGTCGGCGAAGGCGCGGATGGACGACAGGTCGGCGAGGTCGACCAGCGCGAGCGACACCTTGGCCGCGGGCACCGCGTCGGAGATGAGCCTGAGCGCCGCCTCACCGCGTTCGCGGCTCCGGCAGGCCAGGACGGTGTCGGCCCCGTGCCTCGCGAGCTCGAGGGCGGTCTTCAGCCCGATCCCGCTGTTGGCCCCGGTGACGATCACCCGCTTGCCGCCCAGGTCGGGGATGTCCGCCGCACTCCAGCCCATCGTCTGCTCCGTTCCACCGCCGCGCGCGCCTACCAACCAAGCGCTCGATCATCCTCGGAACGTGAACTTAGACCGCTTGTCCAAGGGAGGGCAAGACAGGAAGGCAAGACGGGGAACAGAGCGAGACGGGGAAGACAGACGGACGCCCCGGGCGGCGCGCAGACGCGTGGCCCGGGGCGCCGGAAGGCTAGGCCGGAAGGGCGGCCTCGACGGCGGCGACGAGGGCGTCGTCGTCGGGTTCGGTCTGGGGTGAGAAACGGATGACTGAGCCGTCGGCGGCGATGAGGAACTTCTCGAAGTTCCAGCGGATGTCACCGGAGTGACCGGTCGAGTCGGCGACGTCGACCAGCGCGGAGTACAGCGGATGCCGGCCTGGGCCGTTCACCTCGACCTTCTCCGTGAGGGGGAAGGTGACGCCGTAGGTCGCCGAGCAGAACGTCGCGATCTCCTCGGCGGTCCCCGGCTCCTGGCCGAGGAACTGGTTGCAGGGCACGCCGAGAACGGTGAACCCGCGCTCGGCGTACTTCTTCTGGAGCTCCTCCAGCCCCGCGTACTGCGGGGTGAGACCGCACTGGGAGGCGACGTTGACCACGAGCACGGCCTTGCCCTTGTACCGGGCCAGATCGGCCGGTCCACCCTGGAGGGATCCGATCTCCACATCGAGAGCACTCATGCGGGGATCTTACGGACCTCCACCAGGATGGCGAAGTGTCGGGGGTGAAGGTGTCAGGTGCCCAGCCTGTTCACGAACGTGGCGAGTTGCGTCCCCGCGTCCCCGATAGCCGAGAACGCGTTGTTCACCACCTCGGCCGCAGCCGCGGGCTGGCTCAGCAAGTAGAACGCCACGAAGGCGATTGCCAACAGTCGGACGTTCCTATTGTTCAACATGCGTGCCGTCCCTAAGTACGCTGTGACACGACTGACCCGATTCAGTTGTGCCCACCGATGGATGTCCGCAAAGAGACTTTCGTGTGGCTTCTTCGCCACCCGTTTCCGGGCCCATCGTAAGACGTGGAAGGCAAGTTGGGGGCCCCGGGTTCCGAAGATCCCGGGGCCCCGTCGATTACGTCGTGTCAGGGGATGGCGCTCGTCATGAACGTCGAGAGCGAGTCGGCCGCGCCACCGAGTCCGTTGAGCGTCCCCTGGACGACTCCGGCGGCACCGTCCGGTCGATTGACGACGTACCAGACGACGAACGCGATACTGCCCCACTTCAGATACTTCTTGATCATGACAACCACACCTTCGGTCCACACACGGTCACCCGGAGTGATGCCCCGTGTGTGGCCGGTTACCCCACCGCGAATGTTAAAAAATCACTTGAGGCCGTCCGGAACGGGGGAATCCTTACGAAGCGCCTCGAACAGGGCCTCGGACTTGGCCGCGTCCCATGTCACGTAGCTTCCCACCGCGCTTGATCCGAATCCGCCGAAGGGCACGCTCAGTGTTTTTCCGTCACCGCCGGTGAGGCCGCGCATCGCCCACATCATCCTTGCGAGGTCCAGGAGCGAGGAGTCCTCGTCGACCGTGAAGTTGCCGGTGGAGTTCCACGCGAGGGGGACGCTGCGGAACGGGTTCAGGAGGGTGCCGGGCGAGGTGGCCTTGTCGATCAGGGCCGAGAAGAACTCGCGCTGGTTCTTGATCCGCTCGAGGTCGCCGTTGGCGTACTGGCGGGTGCGGACGTAGCCGAGCGCCTGGCCGCCGTCGAGGGTCTGGCAGCCCTTCTTGAGGTTCAGGCCGGCCTTGACGTCCTTGAGCCGCTTCTTCACGCAGATGTCGACGCCGCCGACCGCGTCCACGACGCCGACGAACCCGCCGAAGCCGATCTCGGCGAAGTGGTCGATCCGGATGCCGGTGGACTTCTCGACGGTCTGGGCGAGCAGCGCGGGGCCGCCGAAGGCGTAGGCGGCGTTGATCTTGTTCTTGCCCTTGCCGGGGATGTCCACGTAGGAGTCGCGCGGGATGCTGACGAGGGTCGTGCCGCCGTCGCCGTAGTGCAGCAGCATGATCGAGTCGGTGCGCTTGCCCTCGGCCTTGCCCGTCTTGAGCTTCTTGCGGTCGTCGGACGTCAGGCCCTCACGGCTGTCGGAGCCGACGATGAGCCAGTTCGTCCCCGGGGTGTCCTCTATCCGGCCCGCGTAGTCCGGAAGGGCCTCCTCCTTCTGGAGGCGGCCGTCCAGGGAGACGTAGCCGACGCCCAGGAGGACGGCGAGCACCACGAGGACCGCGACGCCGATCTTGCGCTTGCGGCCGCGCCTGCGCCGCGGGGGCGGCGGCTCTTCGGCCGTGGTCGTGGGCGCGTAAACCATCTGGTCTCCTCCGGTGGGCTGTGCTGATCCAAAGGTATGAGAGAGGGCGAACGCCGCGCATCGACCTGGCGAATCGGTTACATGACCCTCTTCCGTACGACGCGACACGGTCGGCGTCAGCCCAGCGGGTGACACTTGGCTCACGGAAACCGAAAGTCAGGAGGACGATGCCGTTCCGCCCACGCGCTCCCAGGAAGAAACCCAAGGCTCCCCCACCGCAGACCCCGCCCGAACAGTCCGGCCAATCCGGCCAGCCCGGCCAAGCCGCACAGCCCGGCAAGCCCGAGCGGCCGAAGCTGTCCGAGCACCGCTGGACCGCGCACACCGCCGAGCTCGCCCAGACCAGCGTCCGGCAGGTCGCGCGCAGACTACCCGCTCTCGTGGGCCAGGCGATGGCGCTCGCCTGGCGCGCCAACCGCCTCGACACCGCGGCCGCCGTCGGCCTGAACGTGCTGGCCGGTCTGTTCACCGCGTTCGGCCTGCTGGCCACCACCGGCGTGCTCACCGCGCTGTTCTCCGCCGCGCCCACCCCCGACCGGGTCCGTGACGCGCTGCCGTCGTTGCTGCTCGTCGCGGGGGCGTTCGCGCTGCAAGGCGGGCTCCAGGCCGCCGCCGGATGGGCGCAGGCGCGGCTCGAGCCGCAGATCGAGCGGATCGTGGAGATGCGGCTCTACCGGCTCAGCACCGGGATCGACCTCGCCGCGCTGGACGACCCCGACTTCCTCGACGACATGAAGCGCGCCGAGACGCGCGGGATGATGGCCGCGCCGACGATGGTCAGGCACACGATCGACCTCGTGACGGGGCTGAGCGGGCTCGTCGCGGCCGCGGGCGCGCTGGGGGTGCTGCACCCCGCGCTGCTGCCGCTGCTGCTCCTGACGGCCGTTCCGCTCGCCTGGGCGGCAGTCCGCAGCGCCCGGATGCGCTACCTGACGATCCTGACGCTCGTGCCGAGCCGCCGCCGCAGGGGCATCCTCGCCGATCTCATGACGAACCGGACACAGGCCGCCGAGGTCAGGTCGTTCACGGTCCGCGATCTTCTCCTCCGCCAGTACGAGGAGCTGGCCACCCACGAGAGGGACGTCGAACTCGACCTCACCCGGAGGCAGGCCGTCACACGCGTCGCCGGGGACGGCCTCCAGGGGATCGCAGGAGCCCTGGTGTACGTGGCGCTCGGCTTCCTGCTGTGGCAGGGGGCGGTCCCCCTCGCCGTCGCGGGGGCGGCGGTCTTCGCGATCAGGACGGGCAGGACGTCCCTCGCCAACCTCGTCTACGCCGTCAACCGGTGCTACGAGGAGGGCCTGTACTTCGCGGACTACCTGAGGTTCTGCGCCGAGGCAGACAAGCGCCTCCCTGTTCCGGTCGCCTCCCCGCTCCCGGTCCCCGCCCGCTTCGGGGTGATCAGGGCGGAGAACGTGACGTTCACGTATCCGGGCGCGGACGCGCCGTCGCTGCGCGACGTGTCGGTGGAGCTGCGGCGCGGCGAGATCGTCGCGCTGGTCGGGGAGAACGGGTCGGGCAAGACGACCCTCGCCAAGATCCTCGCGGGCCTGTACTTCCCGCAGTCGGGCCGGGTGCTGTGGGACGACGTGCCGCTCGCCAGGGTCGACCCCGAGGAGCTGCGCGAGCGCATCGCGGTCGTCGCGCAGGACCACACGCACTGGCCGATGACCGCGCGGCAGAACGTGATCATGGGCCGTCCCGACGTGGCGCGCGCGGTGGACGCCGCGGTGGCGGCGTCGGGCGCGGACGAGGTGATCGCGGAGCTGGCGCACGGTTACGACACGCTGCTCGACCGCAGGTTCGACGGCGGCGCGGAGCTGTCGGGCGGGCAGTGGCAGCGGCTTGCCGCCGCGCGCGGGTTCTACCGCGACGAGCCCCTGCTCATCTGCGACGAGCCTTCGGCGGCGCTGGACGCGCGGGCCGAGCACGCGCTGTTCGAGCGGATCCGCTCCCACGCCAGGGGCAGGACCGTGCTTCTCATCACGCACCGGCTCGCGAGCGTGCGGATGGCCGACCGCGTGTACGTCCTAGAAAAAGGAGAAATCGTAGGGCACGGGGACCATCTCCGCCTAATGGCCGAGGGGGGACTTTACGCCGATCTTTATACGCTTCAGGCGAGCGCTTATCACGCGTCCACACCTCCCTGAACCGGGCGTAGGGTGGGCAGAGTGACAATCCCCCGGTTGCCTGAACACCTAGAACTGCTGGTCACGGATGAGCCCGTCTTCGACGTATACGCGCACGGACCCTGGCGCGTGCCGGACGGGCTCATCGAGGAACTGACCGAGCGGGCGAAGGCGTTCGCGGCCGACGAGCGGGGCAAGGAACTCGCCCAGTCGCTGACCAGCTTCTACGCCGAGGACACCTCGGTCCTCGGCGCCGAGCTGTTCTCCCTGATCACCTTTCTCATGGGCGCCTCCGCCGTCCGCGCGGGCAGCCGCGGGGACATGGACTACGAGCTGCTGCTGTCGTTCCTGGCCAACCCCGAGCCCGCCGTCCGCGACACCGTCGCCTGGTTCTCCCAGTCCGGCCGCTGGCGGCCGCCCGCGCTGTGGCTGGCCGACCCCGCGGCGAACGATCCGGACAAGCGCGAGCTGATGTTCCGCCTCGCCCGCGAGGCCCTTGACGTGTTCGAGGGCCTCGAGCCGCTCGACGCCCGCCGCCGCGCCCTGATCGCCCTGCACGACCGCCGTGACGAGGAGCAGACCGCAAAGGACGCCGCGGTGCCCGTCGGGGAGCTCGCCGGGATCTGGGCGGACCGGGCGACGCCTGAGGAGCTGTCCCTTCTTCCTGAGCTCTCCGGGAGCATCGGGTACCTCCAGTGGTCGGCCGAAGGGCTCGTCGCGGCGCACGAGCGGCTGACGGCGGTCGTCGCCGCCGATCCCGTCGAGACCGCGCTGGCCAAGCTGCTGCTCCAGGCCGGGCAGACGGTCCCGCCCGCCGACCTCGCCGTCGCGCTGGGCACCGCGCGGTACGAGAACATCACCGAACGGATGGCCGCCCTCCAGCCGGAGTGGGCGGTGGAGCCCTGGCAGCAGGGCATCCGGTCGTGGCTGTCGCGGCTGCTGGTCGCCGGGGAGGCCGACGCCTGCCGGGCCTGGCTCGACATGGCGGTGCGCGTCACCGGCTGTGTGCAGGGCCTGCCCGACCCCGCCGCGCACCCCGCGATGCACACGCCGGTGCGCTGGTTCCAGGCCGACCTGCGGCGGCTGTTCGGCCGCCGCAAGGTGGTGCCGAACGCGCTCGCGGAGCGGCTGCGCCGCGACGTGCCCGTCATCACCGGCGCGGAGGAGGATCTCCCCGAGCCCTATGACGTCCCGGGCAAGGCGCTGGTCGGCCAGCCGGAACTCGTCAAGGCGATCGGCGCGGCCCTGGACGGCGAGGGCCCGGTGCGGCTCCTCGTCGCCGGCCCCGAGGCCACCGGCAAGGGCACCGGGGCCGAGGTCCTGGAACGGGCCCTCGTGGAGTCCGGACGCATCCGTGAGGCCCTGTGGGTGTCGGACCAGGTCTTCCCCTCCCTGACGCTGTCCGACGGCGTCCTGTGGATTCAGGCGCGCGTGAAGGAGTGCCTCGACGGGCGTCAGTTGCTCGTCTTCGAGAACCTGGACAAGCTGCTGTCCTACGAGCGCTGCGGCCCTGCCGTCCTCGAGGAGCTGCGGCGGCTGATGGCGCGCAACCAGAACCTGCACGTCCTGGCGTTCGCGCGGCCCGGCGGCGACGAGCGGCTGTTCGCCGCCAACCCTGGCCTCGCCCGCGCGCTACGGGTGGCCCGTACCCGCGACTTCGGCGAGGCCGAGTACTCCGAGCTGTTCGTGCGCGCGGTACGCGCCAGGGAGATGAACGTGGCGCGCACGGTCGCCGCCACGGCCGGCGTGCTGCTGTCGCGGACGCCGCCGATGCTGAACCTGCGCAACGCGCGGCTCGTGGACTTCCTCGCCGACCAGGCCGTCACCGCGGCCGCCGCGCGGCGGGCGGGCAGGGTGACCGCCAAGGACCTGCCGCAGCGCCTCGTGCCCGGCGACGCCTCCGCGGCCGACCCGCTGGCCGAGCTGGCCGCGTGCGTCGGGATCGAGCCCGTCAAGCGGGAGATCGCGGCGCTGGTCGCCGAGGCCAAGGCCGCCAAGATGCGGCGCGAGGCGGGCATGGCCGTGCCCGCGCGGCCCAGGCACCTCGTCTTCACCGGCAACCACGGGACGGGCAAGAGCCGCGTCGCGCGCATCCTCGGCAGGATCTACGCCGAGCTGGGAGTGCTGCCGACAGGGCACCTCGTCGAGGTCGACCGCGCCGATCTCGTCGGGGAGTACACCAGCGAAAGCGGCCCGAAGGTACGGCGTGCGGTAGAGCGCGCGTTGGGCGGCGTGCTGCTGGTCGCCGACGCGCACACGCTGGGCACCTCGGAGTCGCCGCGCGACCGCGAGGCGCTCGACGTGCTGCTCGCCTCGATCCAGGCGCACTCCGAGGAGCTCGTCGTGGTGCTGTCCGGCCCGGACGCCGCGATCAACGGCCTGCTCAAGGGCGACGCCGACCTCTCCCGCTCGTTCACCAAGATCGTCCGCTTCCCCGACCTCAGCGAGGAGGAGCTGGTCGAGGTCTTCCGGGTCAAGGCCGCCGAGAGCGGGTTCGCGCTCGCGTCCGGCGTGCTGGACCGGGTGCGCTCGCTGGTCAAGGCGGGTCCGCGCGGCACCAACGCGCGCCTGATGACGAGCCTGCTCGACCGGGCGATCGCGCTCCAGTCGCGCCGCGTCCTCGAGGACGGGGTCGTGGACGAGGCCGAGTCCCTTGACGAGATCCTGCCGGAGGACCTGCCGAACACCCTCGCGGCCACCGGCCGGATCGAGCTGCCCGGCGACCCCCTCGCGGAGATCGACGCGCTCATCGGCCTCGACGCCGTCAAGCAGGAGGTCCACCTTCTGGTCGCCGAAGCCAAGGCCGAGAAGCTGCGCCGCGAGGCGGGCATCCCGATCTCCTCGCCGACCCGGCACATGGTCTTCACCGGCAACCCCGGCACCGCCAAGACGACGATCGCGCGGCTTGTCGCGGCCGTGTACGCCAAGCTCGGGCTGCTGTCGTCCGGGCACCTCGTGGAGGTGTCGCGGGCCGACCTCGTCGGCGAGTACATCGGGCAGACCGCGCCGCGCGTACGTGCCGCCGTAGAGCGCGCGCTGGGCGGGGTGCTGTTCATTGACGAGGCGTACTCGCTGACGCCCGCCGACTCCTACCAGGACTACGGGCACGAGGCGGTGGCCGAGCTGCTCAAGCTGATGGAGGAGCACAGGTCGGACCTCGTGGTGATCGTCGCCGGGTACGAGGGCGAGATGCTGCGGTTCCTCGACTTCAACCCGGGCCTGGCCTCGCGGTTCCCGACGGTCCTGGCCTTCCCGGACTACTCGGACGACGATCTCGTGGCGATCTTCGCGTTCATGGCGGAACAGGCCGGGCTGACGCTCGACGCGGCGATCCCGTCGCGGCTCGCGGAGATCCTGCGGCTCACGCCGCGCGGCTCGTCGTTCGGCAACGCCCGCCTGATGCGCAACCTGCTCGACCGGGCGCGCTCGCTCCAGGCGCGGCGCATCACCGCCGAGGAGACCCCGGTTGACGTGCGGCGGCTGCTGCTCGAGGACCTTCCGGAGAACCCGGCGAAGCCGGCGGACATCCCGATGGGCCAGTACCTCTGACGTGCGCGGACGCGGGCCACCCCCGCGTCCGCCGCCGACGATCTTCTGCGAACATGTGTTCGTGTCCGATGATATGTTCGACCTTGGGGCGCGGGCGACGATCCTGCACGCCGATCTCGATGCGTTCTACGCCTCGGTCGAGCAGCGCGACGATCCGGGGCTGCGCGGGCGTCCGGTGATCGTCGGGGGCGGGGTGGTGCTTGCGGCGAGCTACGAGGCGCGGGCGTTCGGGGTGCGCACCGCGATGGGCGGTCGCCAGGCGCTGCGGCTGTGCCCGCAGGCGGTCGTGGTGCCGCCGCGCATGGCCGCCTACACCGAGGCGAGCCGCGCGGTGTTCGCGCTGTTCCGTGACACGACGCCGCTGGTGGAGGGCCTGTCGATAGACGAGGCGTTCCTCGACGTCGGGGGCCTGCGCGAGATCGCCGGGACGCCGGAGGAGATCGCGGTGCGGCTGCGGCGGCGGGTCCGGCAGGAGGCCGGGTTGCCGATCACCGTGGGGGTGGCGCGCACGAAGTTCCTGGCGAAGGTGGCCAGCGGCGTCGGCAAGCCCGACGGGCTGCTCGTGGTGCGCCCGGACCGCGAGCGCGAGTTCCTGCACCCGCTGCCGGTCGGGCGGCTGTGGGGGGTCGGGCCGATCACCGCAGCGCGGCTCTCGGCGCTCGGCGTGCGGACCGTCGGCGACGTCGCGGCGCTGCCCGAGACGGTGCTGGTGTCGGTGCTCGGCAGGTCCTCCGGCGGGCACCTGCACGCGCTCGCCCTGGGCCGCGACCCGCGTCCGGTGACGCCGGGGGTGCGCCGCCGCTCGATGGGCGCGCAGCGGGCGCTCGGCCGCCGCCCGCGCACCCCCGAGGAGCTCGACGTGATCGCGCTCGGCCTCGTCGACCGGCTCTGCGGGCGGCTGCGCAAGGCGCACCGGGTCTGCCGCACGGTCACCCTGCGGCTGCGCTTCGGCGACTACACGCGCGCGGCGCGCAGCCGTTCCCTGCCGCAGGCGACCGCCGAGACCGACGCGATCCTGCGCGTCGCGCGGCGGCTGCTCGCCGAGGCGCTGCCGCTGATCGGCGCGCGCGGGGTGACCCTGCTGGGGGTCGCGCTCGGCGGCCTGCACGACGACACCGCCGTGCAGCTCGCGCTGCCGCTGGAAGGCGAGGTCCCGCCCAGCGCGCTCGACCCCGCCCTTGACGCGGTGCGCGCGCGGTTCGGACGCACCGCGCTGTCGCGCGCGGTCCTGCTGGGCGGGGACGACGCCCAGGAGACGCCGCTCCTGCCCGACTTATCCCGGCCATTCTCGGTGAATGCCGTAAAAATGCCATTCATTACCGTGAAAAAGCGGCATACCGCGAAATGCCAAGGACACTAAGACACTACCTGAGCGGCATATCAGGAAATGAAAGGTTGACACACCAAGACGCGCTAATTAGCGTTCCCTGCGTACGTTCTCCCTCGTCACCCGGTATTTTGGAGACTTCGCACACTCGGGAGCGCCACTGCACGGGAACCCTCCGCACGCGATAAACCGCGCACTCCCGCCCAAGGCCGGGCGGGAAAGGAAGGCGTCAGTCCTCGGATTCCTCTTCGTCGTCGCCGAAGACCTCGTCGAACACCTCGCCCGCGACCATGCCCGCGACGAAACCGCCGGCCGCCCCCGCGGCGACGCCCGCCCAGCCGGGACCACTGTGCCCGCTGTGCCTGTGATGCCCGTGGTGGCCGTGCGCGTGGTGGCCGTGCGCGTCGTACCCGTGGGACGCGCTCGGCAGGCCCGCCGCGACCGCGCCGAGCCACTCGGTGAGGGCGGCGGCCCAGTCCGTCGCGAGGGCCTCGGCGTGCGGGAGGGTGAAGCGGCCCAGGGCGTCGCCGCCGGAGGAGAACAGGCCGCCGCGCTTGTCGGCCTCGAGGACGACGGTGAGATTCCACGGGTCGGCGACGAACGTCAGCTCGACCTCGTTGATCCTGCCGTGGTACGCGGCCGGAGGATAGAACTCGATCTCCTGGTAGAAGGGGAGCTGCTGGCTGACCCCGTGCAGGGTGCCGTACTCGACGTCCGCGCCCTTGAAGGAGAAGCCGAGCGTCCCGAACGCCTCGAGGATGACGGCCTGGGACGGGAGCGGCGTCACGGCGAACGCGTCGAGGTCGCCCTTGTCCACGCCGGACGCCACGGCGAGCTCGGTGCGCACGCCCATGGCCATCCCGTGCAGGGGCGTCCCGTAGAACGACGTCACAGGGGTCTCCCAAGGGACGGCGAGCTCGAACGGGATCGCGGTGGACTGGCCCTTGCCGAGCCGGAAGCCGCCGGAGACGTCGACCTTGAGGAACTCGACGTCGCCGACCGCCTCGCCCTCGTCGTGCTCGACCTCGATCCTGGTGACGAGGCCGAGGCCGATCCGCTGGAACTCGACGTCGTAGTCGGCGGCCTGCACCCGCACCTCGCCGCGCAGGGTCCCGCCGGGCTCGCACGACGCGGTGTGCAGCACGGTGTCGACGGTCGGCCCGCCGATCCCCAGCGAACCGAGCATCCTCTTGAAGATCACGAAGTTTCCTCCCCGTACCGGCGGCACGGCACGTCCGGCGATGATTTTCCCCGCTACTATTACATCCGTAGTTTGTTACCGGCAACGACATCTGTAGTTTTTCTGCCGCGCAACCGCCCTGCACCGCATTTCTGAGGGGAGCCGTCCGTGACGAGACGCCAGCTCGGGCAACTCGAGGCCGAGGTCCTCGCCGCCCTGTCGGACTCGCCGGACCACGCGCTGTCGACCGCCGAGCTGCAGAGCCGCATCCCGGGCAATCCTGCCTACACCACCATCAACACCGTGCTGTTCCGGCTGCACGACAAGGGCCTGGTCACCCGCGAGCGCGACGGCAGGTCCTTCCGCTACCGGATCGCGGTGGACGAGGCGAGGCTCGTCGCCGGAAGGATGCACGACCACCTGCGCTACGCCAGCGACTCGTTCAACGTGCTGAGCCAGTTCGTCAAGACGCTGAGCCCCGACGAGGAGGAGGCGCTGCGCCGGATTCTGGAGGACGGGTGAACGCCTGGACGTTCCTCCCCGCGGCGCTCACCCTCGCGCTGTCCGTCGTCCTCGGCCTCGTGCCGCTCCCCCTGCACCCGATGTGGTCGGCGAAGATACTCGGCACCGTCGCCGCGACCACCGGCCTGGCGAGCGCCGGAACCCTGTTCTTCGTCGCCGTCAACTACGGCGCGACCCTGCACCCCAGGGCGGCCGACCGGCTGCCCGAGTGGGCGCTCATCGGCGACGACGAGCCGATCCCCGCCGCGCTCGGCGTCCCGGCGACCGTGCTGTTCGCCGCGCTGTGCCTCACCGCGGCGATCGTCGCGCTGCGCTCGGCGGCCGAGGTGCGGCGCGCCTCGGAGGACGCCAGGTCGGTCCTGGACACCGACGTGCCCATCGCGGTCGCCGTCCCCGGGCGTAACGGCGGGGTATTGGCGTCGCGTGGGCTGCTCGCCGCCTTGGACCCGCGTGAGCTGCGCGTCGTCTTCGAGCACGAGGGGGCGCATCTGCGTCACGGCCACCACAGGTACCTCGCCGTCGCCGCGCTCGCCGCCGCGTGCGTGCCGCCGCTGCGGCCGCTGCGGTCCCGGCTGCGGTTCGCGCTGGAACGCTGGGCCGACGAGGAGGCGGCCGAGGCCGTCGGGGACCGCGAGCAGGTGGCCAGGACCATCGCCCGCGTCGCGCTGCTGCAACGGCCGCCCGATCCTGGACCGCTCCCGGCGTTCGCCGACTCCGGCGTCGTCGGACGGGTCCGCGCGCTCCTCGTGCGCGCCCCGGACCGGAACCGGATCAGCGGGCCCGCCCTGCTCGTCGGCACCGGGCTGGTCACCGCGGCGCTCGCGCTCACCGCGCTCCAGCTCGACCAGGCGTTCGGACTGACGCTCCGGTGAAGCGCGCGAGGGTACGGGGGATCGTCGACTCCCGCACGTTCCAGCACTGCGTCACCGCGGTCATCGTCGTCAACGCGGTCACGCTCGGGTGTGAGACCTCGCCGTACCTGCTCGAGCACTACGGCAGGCTCCTGCACTTCCTCGACCGGACCGCGCTCGTCGTCTTCATCGCGGAACTGAGCCTGCGGCTGTACGCGCACCGGCTCGCGTTCTTCCGCGACCCGTGGAGCTGCTTCGACGCGATCATCGTCGGGATCTCGCTGCTCCCGGCGTCGAGCGGGATGTCGGTGCTGCGGGCGCTGCGCGTGCTGCGGGCGCTGCGGCTCATCTCGGTCGTGCCGAGCATGCGCAGGGTCGTCGCCGGGCTGCTCACCGCGATCCCGGGGCTCGTGTCGATCACCGCGCTGCTCGGGCTGATCCTCTACGTCGCCGCCGTCATCGCGACCCGGCTGTTCTCCGGCGCGGACCCCGAGCACTTCGGCGACCTCGGCGAGTCGGCGTTCACCCTGTTCCAGATCATGACCGGCGACGGCTGGTCCGACATCGCCCGCCCGATCATGGCCGCCTATCCGTGGGCCTGGGTGTACTTCCTGCTGTACATCCTGGTTTCTACCTTTGTAGTGCTGAATCTGTTCATCGCCATCACCGTCAGCGCGATGGAGCCGCAGGTGCTCGGCGACCTCCAGGAGGGGCTCGACCAGCTCGAGCGGCGCGAGCAGTCGTCCGACGCGCTCGTCCTGGAGGAACTGCGACGGCTGCGCGCGGAGATCGCCGACCTGCGCGCCACGGTCCACGGGACGCCCGGGCAGCCCGACGGCCCGGGCGGCGACGGACCCCTGGTGCCTAGCGCTCGATGAACGGCGAGTCGTACGGCCACACCAAGGGCGACGGCCCATAGCCGGGCAGCTCGTCCTTGCCGCGCTTCTTCGGCTTGTACGGCTTGCCGTCGGGCCCGTAGAACTCACCGGGCTTGTAGGGCTTGCCCGGCTTCACCGGCTTACCCGGCTTGACGGGCTCGGCCTTGGCCGGGCAGTTGTCGAACAGCGTGCAGAAGAACTGGTCGACCACCGACGCCACCTCCGCGAGCAGGCCGTCGGCGGCCCCGGTCGGCGGACCGGGCGCGGCGTGCGCCGGCGCGGGTCCGGCGAGCAGGGCCAGCAGCACGGCCGCGGCGGCCGTCCCGGCAGTCTTCATCGCGCATCCCTTCGAAGCCCGGAATCGACACCCCGAAGGATTGCGGCACCCGCCGCGCGGCCGCAGCCGTCATGGGCCACCCGGGAAGGTACCTTGACCGTCCCTTGGCACTGCCTTTCGGGTCGGCCCGGTCCGGCGCGGGCCAACCGGAGGGCCGCGCGCGGAGTCTCACAGGCATGATCAGACTGAGAGAACCCGCGCGCGCGGTCGCGACGGGGCTCGCCGCGGCGGGGCTGCTGCTCGCCGCCGCGGGCTGTGTGACGATCCCGACCGCACCCGTCTCGCCCGCGCCCGCCGACACCGGGGCCCCACCGCCGCCCGCGAGCACCCAGGACCCCGGCACCCAGAACCCCGGAGGGGCCCAGAACCCGCCGGGCGGCGCGCAGCAGAGCGACGGCGGGCAGCCGCCCTCCGGAGGCGGCTCAGGGACTCCCGTGTTCGTCGCCAGCGGCGCGGTGGAGGCGTGGGCCGAGACCATGGACCAGGAGTGCGGTCCCCCGTCGCAGGGCGGCGTCGCGTTCTTCGCCACCCTGTACTCCAACGGGAGCAAGGCGCTCACCCTGACGATCGCCAACAACGACGGGGCCGAGGGCGCGCTCCTTGAGGACCACCGCTCCGGCCACTCCTACGTGACGACGTCCGGCGTCTCCATCGACCCCGTCAAGGGCGTCGCGGGGGTGGACGCCGACCTCCAACGCACCGACGGCGGGGCCACGACCCACGTGACCGCCGTCATCACCTGCCCGTAACCCTTCCACCAGAGCGTGTCCCCCTTACGTCCCCGCCGCGTGCTCCCGCCTCCCTGCCCCTTGTCGGGCCCGTCCGGTGAAGTGTCTCCCTCCTTCCGGACCTGTCTCGCGGGACTTCCAGCGGCCGCCCTGCGCCGCTTCCTTCTCCGGCCCGTGACGCGGACGAACCGGTTTCGTTCTTGTCTGATGAGAAGATCCCTCTATGACAGCATCTGACGCGGAAGCCAAGGCCGCCGTGGCCGCGATGTTCGACCGCTCCGCGGCCACGTACGAGGACCTGGGCGCCGCGTACTTCGGACCCATGGGACGGGCGCTGGTCTCGCGTGCCGCGATCACCCGGGGATCGCGGGTGCTCGACGTCGGATGCGGGCGCGGCGCCGTGCTGTTCCCGGCCGCCGAGGCGACCGGCCCGTCCGGCTCGGTCGTCGGCATCGACCTCGCGCCCGGCATGGTCGAGCGCACCGCGGCCGCCGCCGCGCACCTGCCCTGGGTGACCGTCGCGCTCGGCGACGCGGCCGAACCCGACTTTCCCGACGGCTCCTTCGACGTGGTGCTCGCCGGGCTCGTCCTGTTCTTCCTGCCTTCTCCGGAGACGGCGCTCGCCAACTACCGCAGGCTGCTGCGGCCGGGCGGGAAGCTGGTGTTCAGCACCTTCGCCGCGCAGGACCCGCTGCTGTCGGCGGTCGTGCGGGCGCTCACGCCGCTGGTGCCGCCCGAGGCCGCCGAGCGGCCCGTGGACAGGTTCAAGGACACCTCGTCCATCAGCGCGTTCCTCGGCGACTGGGACGCCGTCGCCTACTCGGGCCAGCCCATCGAGACGTCCTTCACCGGCAAGGACCACCTGTGGACCTGGTTCTGGTCGCACGGGATGCGCGCGTTCCTCGAGGCGGTCCCCGCCGACCGGCTTGAAGAGGCCGAGGCCATCGCCTACCGGGTGATGGACGCCGCGGCGGGCCCCGACGGCAGGATCACCTTGCACACGACGGTACGGATCACCACAGCTATCTGCCGGGACTGACCTGCCGGGACTGACCTGCCGGAACGCGCGCTAAGAGTGTGACTTCAGGTAGTCCAGGTAGACCGGCCGGAGGGCGTCGGCCAAGGGCTCCTCGCCCGAGCCGAGCAGGTCGGTGACGAGGCCGAACACCCGCATGATGTCGGTCTCGCTGCGCTCCAGGTCGCCCTGGGCCGCCTCGGCCGCGGGGATCGCGCGCAGCAGCTCCCACAGGAAGCCCACGTCCCTGCGTTCCAGCGCGAGCTTGACGGCCCTGTCGTGCAGTTCGGGGGAGGTGAGGTCGTCGAGGTCCATGGCACTCCCCTACCCCGCCCCTCCCGCGCGCATCCGCTACTTGGCGTCGGCGTAGCAGGGGACGGCCGAGGTGTGCAGGGGGAAGACGACGGGGGTCGCGCCGAAGAGAAGGCGTTTGGCCTCGTCGGCGGCCTTGGCGACGGCGGCGGTGACGGCCTCGGCGTCCGCCTCGGGTGTGTGCACGATCACCTCGTCGTGCTGGAAGAAGACGATCTCGGCGGGGCCGCCGAGCAGTTCGCGCCGCAGCAGCGCGAGGAAGGCCAGGGCCCATTCCGCGGCGGTCGCCTGGACGACGAAGTTGCGGGTGAACCTGCCGCGCGACAGGGCCGCCGAGCGGCCCGCCGACGTGGTGATCAGCTCGCGGTACTCCGCAGAACCGGCCGGGCTCGCGCGGCCAAGCAGCGAGGTGACGGCCTGGCCGAGCTCGCCCGCCCTGGCCGCCGACTCGACGTACTCGAACGCGGCGGGGAACCGCGCGCGCAGCACCGCGAGCAGCGCGACCGCCTCGCCGGTGCCGCCGCCGTACATCGCCGACAGCATCGCGATCTTCGCCTTGTCGCGCGGGGACGGGCCGTCGGGCGTCTCGGCGAACGCGTCGGCCAGCGCGGCGTAGATGTCGCCCTGGGCGGCGGCCTCGGTGAACGCGGCGTCGCCCGCGAGCGCGGCGAGCACCCGGGGTTCGAGCTGGGCGGCGTCGGCGACGACGAGGGTCCAGCCGGGGTCGGCCACCACCGCGCGGCGCAGCACCTTGGGGATCTGGAGCGCGCCGCCGCCCTTGCTCGCCCAGCGCCCCGACACCACTCCCCCTACGACGTACTCGGGACGGAACCTTCCGTCGCGCACCCATGAGTCCATCCATGTCCACCCGTGCGCGGTGTACAGGCGGGCGAGTTCCTTGTACTCAAGGACGGGCGCGACAGCCGGGTGGTCTATCCCGCGCAGCTCCCACGCCCGGGTCGTGGTGACGGGGTGGCCCACCGAGGCGAACGCCTTCAGGAGCTGCTTGGGCGAGTCGGGGTTCACGTGCGCGCCGAACGCCGCGCCGATCTTGTCGGCGAGGTCCTGGAGCAGGCGCGGCCGCATGCCGGGCGCGGGACGCGGACCGAGCAGGCCGGTCAGCAGCTCGTCGTGGACGTCGACGCGCCACGGGACGCCCTCGTGGCTCATCTCGGCGGCGGCGAGGCCGCCCGCGGACTCGGCGGCGGCGAGCAGCCGCAGCGGGCCGAGCTCGGCCTCCTGGGCGCGGTAGGCGGCGACGACGTCGGCCAGCGGGGTCGCGGGCGCGCCGCCGAACAGCGACGGCTGCGCCTCCGGCCTGTGCTCGGCGGGCACGGGCAGGCCCCGGCGACGGGCCAGCGCGGCGGCCGCCGAGCGCGGCTCGCCGAAGGCGCCCTCGCGGGCCAGGAGCAGGCCCTCGGTCAGCTCGACGTCGTGGCAGCGGGCCACCCGCACGCCCGCCGCGAGCAGCCGGGCGTAGTCGCGCGCGGACGACTCCCACACCCAGCGCGGCCCCTCGGCGGCCTCAAGGCGGGCAACCTCGGCGGCGAGATCGGGGACCGTCCTCGGCGGGGACTCAGGGACGACGGGCGCGGCATCCTGCGGGATCGGGTCGGGGAGGACCTGGAGTTCCCCGTCCCCGTCCTCGCCCCAGGCCACCGCGATCCGCATCAGGCCATTGTGCCGACCGGGTCTGACAGTTCCTGACGGGCCCGCGTCGAGTCCGTCGTCCGGCGGCTGTCCGGCGGCTCCGGCGGCTGTCCGGCCGTTACAGGGGGACGCCGTAGATGGCCCTGCGGCGGGGGAACTCGGTGAGGCTCCAGAGCTGTTCCCTGGCCCGCCAGACCGTCAGGTCCTCCGGTCCGTAGGGGTAGTCGCGCACTTCGGGGTCACCGTCGGGCTCGGCCTCGATGAGCCTGCCCCGCACGGCCCCCGTCCCGGCCTGGCTGAGGTACCAGCGGGCCTTGTGGGAGACCGCGCCCTGGATCTTGCAGTCGGGGGCGAGATACGCCGCCGACGGGACGGCGACGCCTTCGTCATGCGTGAGGGAGCCGTCTTCGGCGAGGTTCCAGCACGCGAGCCTCCCGACGCCGCCCTGGGCGTCGCCGCACTCGCCGGAGATGAGCCGCGCGGGCGCGGTGGAGCGGTCTACCGAGGCGAACGAGCAACGGACGCCCGTGGTCGCGAGCTTCCAGCAGTCGCTCTGCGGGAGCAGGAACCGGTAGCCGTAAGCGTGGTACTTGCCTTGCTTGCGGCCGAACCTCGTGTGGTCGCCGACGTCGTCCTGGACCGAGCGGAGGTCGAGGATGCGCCGCAGGTCGAAGACGCGCAGGCCGCGCGTGGTGTCGGCGACGTAGAGGAGGTCGCCGTACCAGGCGATGCCTCCCGAGTGGATGTCCACGGGCGCGTACGAGCCGTCCGTCTTGCCGACGACGCACAAAACATGCCTGTACTTCGCCGTCTGGGGGTCGAGGAAGGTGAGGCGTACGCCGCGTTCTTCGGTGTCGACCTCGGGCTTCCAGTACCAGGAGGCGATGAAGGCTGGCTCGTCGCGTCCGGCGTCGCAGGCGCTGGTGAGGCCCTGCGGGTGCCAGTCGCGGGTGTCGTCGTCGCGGTCCTCGAAGGTGAACCAGTCGACGGGCCCGGGCCGCATGCCGTTGAACGCGGTGGTCGCGCCCTGCCTTACCGCCGTCCGGTTCGCCCCGGAAAGGAGCTCGGCGACGGAGACCGCCGCGAGGTCTTCGGCGAGGCGTGCCGCGCCCTCGGCGAGCTCGCCGGTGCGTCGGCGCAGGGTGTACGGCTCCGGGGAGGCCGCGACCAGTTTTCGCATCGCACGACTATGCGACAAACCCCAACGTTCCGCCACAAGATCGGCAGGATTTTAATCGGTGGCGGGAACGGCGGCCGCCGTCCTAGGGTTGCGGTGACGCGGCGCGCGGCAAGGTCGGCGCGCCCCAGGCCACGAGGGAGCCCCCGTGAAGGAGACCACTGTGAAGACTGTCGTTGTGCGCGACGACTCCTCGCCCTCCTTCACCGCGGCGCCCGCCTGAGCTCAGGCCAGGCAGGGCGCCGGTTCCTCACGAAAGGCGCCCACCGTGGCATCGGCATTTCCGTCAGCTTTCCTTCCGTCACTCGAAGCGCTCGGCTACGACGAGTCCTTCGCCGCGCACCTTGAGCCGGGTCTCGTCCCGGGCCGGGTCGTACGCGTCGACCGGGGGGCCTGCCTCGTCCTGACCGGCGAGGGCCCACGTCAGGCCGGCAACCGGCTGCCCGAGGGCGAACGGCCCTGCGTCGGCGACTGGGCCGGGCTCACCTCGGGGCGCGACCCCGTCGTCAGGCAGATCCTGCCCCGGCGCACCGCGATCGTGCGGGCGTCGGCGTCGCCGGGCGTCTCGGCGGGCCAGGTGCTCGCCGCGAACGTCGACGTCGTGTACATCGCCGAGCCCGCGGTTCCGGAGATCGACCTCGGCAGGATCGAACGGCTGCTCGCCCTGGCCTGGGAGAGCGGCGCGCGTCCCGTCGTGGTGATCACCAAGGCCGACCTCGCGGGCACCGTGCTGCCCGAGTCCGTCATGGACGAGGTCGTCAGGGCCGCGCCCGGGGCCGAGGTCGTCGCGATCTCTGCGGTCGCGCGCACCGGGCTCGACGGCCTGTCCCCGGCGGCCGGGGAGACCGCCGTCGTGCTCGGCCGCTCGGGCGCGGGCAAGTCGACCCTCGTCAACGCGCTCGCCAGGCGCGAGGCGATGGAGACCGGCGAGGTCCGCGCGTCCGACGGCAGGGGCAGGCACACCACCGTCCACCGCGAGCTGCTGCTCCTGCCGGGCGGCGGCATGATCATCGACACCCCCGGCCTGCGCTCCATCGGCCTGCAGGCCGACGGCGAGGGCGTGTCCCGCACGTTCGCCGACGTCGCCGACCTCGCCGAGGCGTGCCGGTCCACCGACTGCGCGCACGACGGCGAGCCGGGCTGCGCGGTGGCCGAGGCGGTCGCCGACGGCACCCTGCCGGAGCGGCGGCTCGCCTCATGGCGCAAGCTGCAGCGTGAGGCCGAATGGGCGGCCTCCCGCACCGACGCGCGGCTGCGCGCCGAGCGGGAGAACCGCTGGAAGGCCATCCACAAGCAGATGCGGGGCCACAGCCGTCCCTAGAGCGGCTTGAGCTCCGGACGCTTCGGGGTGCGGCCGTCGCCGGAGGAGACTCCCTTGATGCGGCGCTGCACCCACGGGGCGAAGTAGGTGCGCGCCCAGTACAGGTCGTCCCGCAGGGCCTCCTGCCTGGTCTTGACCGGGAGCACCGGCCAGGGCGCGCGCCAGTCGCCCTCGACGGGCACGCCGAGCCGCTCGGCGACCGCGTGCGCCAGCCTGGCGTGCCCCTCGGGGGTCAGGTGCAGCCTGTCCTCGTGCCAGGCGGGGTCGGCGTTCAGCACGGGCATCGACCACAGGTCGACGACGGTCAGGCCGAGCCGGTCGGCGATCGACCTGATGTGCATGTTGAACGTCGCGACCTTGCCGCGGAAACGGCCGTCGCTCGCCCGTCCGTTGAGGCCCCGGTACTTCGGGTCGAAGCCGGTGAAGACCACGACCCGCGCGCCGGTCTTGCGCAGCGCGGCGAGGGCGTCGCGGTAGACGACGGCGAGGGCGTCGGGGTCCGCGCCGGGGCGGATCATGTCGTTGCCGCCCGCCGAGATCGTGTACAGGTCGGCGTTCATCGCCACGGCCTTCGGCACCTGCTCGGCGGCGACCTGGCGCAGCACCTTGCCGCGCACCGCGAGGTTGGCGTACAGCAGGCCGGGACTCGCGGCGTCGAGATGCTCGGCGAGCCGGTCGGCCCAGCCCCGGTACACGTCGGTCCCGTACGGGTCGTTCAGTCCTTCGGTGAAGCTGTCACCGAGAGCCACATAAGAGCGAATTACCTCTTTACCCACTTCACTCACCCATGAAGGATGCATCATGCATATTGCCCTACGCGACCGTAACAAGCGGTGACGACCGCCACGTGAGGACGCCGGAATAGATCGGCAGAACACGGTCAGCGCAGGGAGATGCGCAGTTCGTGTTCCACCGGGGGTTCGAGCTCCTGCGCCCGGCAGCCCGTCGCGCCGAAGCAGCGGATGTGCAGCTCGCCGGGGGTGATGTCGAGGCGCAGGAAGGTCTTGAAGAAGGGGGCCGCGTCGCTGTCGGACGCCTCGGAGAACAGGCGGTGGTAGGGCATGTTCACCGGGAGGCGCAGAAGGGGCCTGCGCTTGCGTCCGTCGGGGACGGCGAGGAGGGAGGCGACCATACGGGCGCGCAATCCCGGGACGACGCCTTGGGCCTCAGGACGCGTCGGCGCTACGCCGAGCCTCCTTGAGACGGCGGCGGCCGCCTCGGGGTAGTCGAGTTCGAAGAACCTGCGCAGGCCGAAGCGGCGTAGCCGGTCGGCGTACAGGCGGCTGTAGAAGACCAGGGAGTCGCCGCGCAGGGGGTGGCAGAAGAACGCGTCCTCGTCCACGATCGTCTCGCCGTCGCGCCTTATGTCGACCGCGGGGATGGTGTGAGTGGCGTGCATGTACGCGCCCGAGCCTCCGGCGACCAGGTAGTCGATCCGGTGGCCGTCCACGTCGACCGGATAGTGCTGGTAGTTGTGGATGTCGCCGCCGATGACCGCGACGTACCCGGTCGTGCGGACGATCTCGTCGACGGTGCCGCCGCCCTCGATCTGGCACGGGCGGTACTCGTTGTTGCGGTAGATCGGCTTGCCGGTGATGAGGAGCTTCGGCCGGGGATCGGCCGAGACGCGGCGCAGCCACTCGCCCTGGTCGCGGTCGATGCCGCCGCCGATCCCCGTGTCGAGGCCGACGACGCGCAGGCGGGGGCTGTCGATGAACCAGTAGGGGCCCGGTTGCTTGGCCTGCTGGGAGGGCTGGGCCCTGAGCGCGCGGGCGGCGGTGAAGGCGTCCTCGTCGGTGGGCTCCGGCTTGCGCCACAGCTTCGTCGCGAGCCTGGCGTACCTGGGCTTCCAGGTCGGGCCGGGCGCGCCGTCGCCGATCCTGTCGCAGAAGACGCGCATGAAGCCTTCGAGGCCGTCGTACCAGTCGTGGTTCCCCGGGACCGCGTAGATCGGGGCGGGATACGCCTGGTAGGGCTTGAAGAACGTCTGGCCGTAGTCGTTGACCGAACCGACCGGGTAGTTGACGTCGCTCGCCACGACAGCGAAGCGGGTGCCTTGGCCGACGCGGAGCATGCCGGGGACGACGGCGTACTGGGAGGAGTCTCCTTCGCCCGTGTCGCCGAGGACAAGGAAGGAGAAGGTCTCCCCTTCCGTACGCATGGGCGTCTCTTGCGGCACCTGGACCCAGCGGCGGCGCACCTCGTCCACGGGGTCGCCGAACCACTTGGCGATGACGTCGTTACGGGACCGCCACAGCACGGACGGACGCATCCACGACAGCGCGGGCCGCGGACCGAGATCGGTGTAGACGCCGGGCTCCTGGCAGCCCCATACGGAGGCGTTGTGTGAGCTTCGGGGGGAGGTCACCCCTCAAGGCGACCACGCCGGACCGTTCCGGATCAAGAGCCGGAAGTGATCTTTCCCGGGATACGGCCCCGTCAGAACCCCACCGACGCGTTCCGCGGGTCGTCGGCCGACACGATCTCCCGTCCGAGCGGCGTCAACGACACGGGGATCAGCTTGAAGTTCGCGATCCCCAGCGGAATCCCGATGATCGTCAGGCACAGCGCGATCCCGGTCGTCAGATGCCCGATCGCCAGCCAGATCCCGGCCACGATGATCCAGATCACGTTCCCGATCGCCGACGCCGCCCCGGCCGTCGGCTTCTGCACGACCTTCTTCCCGAACGGCCACAGCGCGAACACCCCGATCCGCCAGGCCGCCACCCCGAACGGAATCGTAATGATCAGTACAAAACAGATGATCCCCGCCGCGAAGTACCCCAACGCCATCCAGAACCCGCACAGCACAAGCCAGATCACGTTCAACAAGGTCCGCATACCCCGACCCTAACCGGCCCCCACCCCGCCCAAACGCCGAGAACTCCGGCGGAACCGGCACATAGCCCGGCGTTGGGCGGTGCGTTCCGGCCGCGACGGGGCCGGGGGCGGGGTCAGGGGCGGATGAGGTTGAGGGCGTCGGGGAGGGCGCGGGCGGTCAGGGGGAGCCACCCGGGGAGTTCGCCGTCGCAGCCGTAGGGCAGGGGGCGGGAGGCGGCGATGTGGATTTCGCGGCAGCTGTGCAGTTCCACCTGGGGGCGGTGGACGTGCTTGCCGGATTCGAGCTCCTGCATGACGGTCAGGAAGAGGCGGGGGGACGAGTGGTTGATGATGACCACGTCAAGGAGGCCGTCTTCCACCGAGGCGTGGGGGGCTATACGGCGGCCGTAGCCGTAGTAGCCGGAGTTGGCGGCCACGACGGTGTAGGCGGGGCGGTCGAGGCGGGTGCCGTCCATGGTGATCGTGTAGGTGACGGGCTTCCAGGTGGCGAACGCCTTCACCGCGCCCCACGTGTAGGACGCCTTCCCCTTGAGCCATGTCTTGTTCGCGTAGGCGTTGGCCAGGGCGTCGACGCCCGCGTAGACGCTGCCCAGGCCGGGTTCTCCTGCGGCTTCTATGGCGTCGGTGGGCTTGGCGTCGCCGTGGAGCAGGAGTTCGGCGAGGGACCTGGAGTCCTTGGGGAGGGCGATCTGGCGGGCGAAGTCGTTGCCTCGGCCCGCGGGGACTATGCCGAATTCCGCGCCCGTGCCCACCAGGGCTCCGCCCACGGTGCCGACGATGCCGTCGCCGCCCACGCCCAGGACGGTGTCGCCCCGGGCGGCCGCCTCGCGGGCGAGGGTCGCGGCGTGGCGGAGGTCGCGGCTGTAGTCGACCTGGAGGGGCGCGCCCGCGTCGCGGAGGAGGCGGGCGAGGGCGAACAGCGTCTGCGCCGACGAGCCGCCCCCCGCAGTGGGGTTCACGATCGCCGTGAACGACCTCACGGGACCAGCACCCCCGGGTTGAGGACCCCGGCCGGGTCGAGCCGTGCCTTGACCGCACGGAGGATCTCAACGCCGAGCGGGCCTATCTCCTCGGCGTAGGGGGCGCGGTGGTCGGTGCCGACGCCGTGGTGGTGGCTGATCGACCCGCCCGCCGCGAGGATCGCCGCGTTGACGGCCGGCTTGGCGACGTCCCAGTCGATGTCGGGCGTGACGATCGTGAAGTACAGCGAGGCTGCCGAGGGGTACACGTGCGAAATGTGGCACATGACGAGATGGCCGGGCAATGCCGCGAGGACCGCTTTGTAGAGCTCGGGGATGTTCGACCAGAACGTCGTGGTCTCCAGGGTCTCCACGAACGCGCCGACGTCCAGCAGGGAGTCGCGCAGGTAGGGCGCGGCGAACCTGCCGTGCGCCCACCCCTCCCCCGGGCCCTCACCCAGGTCCGTGCCGCCCTGCTCCGCGAGGATCTCCCGCACCCGCGCGCGCCTTTCGGCGACCTCGCGCGGCTCGCCCTCGAAGCCGACGATGGCGAGGCAGCCGTTGCCGCCCTCCTCCCCTATCGCCCCGGACTGGGCGAGGTTGACCAGCGTCTCGGTCTCGTCCGAGAGCCGGAGCACGGTCGGGACGGGTCCGTCCTGGATGATCCGGCGCAGCGCGGCCGACCCGGTGGCGAAGTCGGGGAACCGCCACCCCTCGTACACCTTCACCTCGGGCACCGGGCGGACCCGCACGGTCACCGACGTGATCACCCCGAACGCCCCCTCCGACCCGAGGACGAGCTGGCGCAGGTCGGGCCCGGCCGCCGACTTCTGCGTCCTGCCGAGCGTGAGCGTCCCGGTGGGCGTGGCGACGGTGAGGCCGACGACGTTCTCGTCGAACCGCCCGTACCCGGCGGAAGACTGCCCGCTTGAGCGCGCGGCGGCGAACCCGCCGATGCTCGCCCACTCGAACGACTGGGGGAAGTGCCCGAGGGTGAACCCGTGCTCGGCGAGCAGTTCCTCGGCGCGCGGCCCGCGCAGGCCGGGTTCGAGCGTCGCGGTCCTGCTGACGGGATCGACGGCGACGAGCCCGTCGAGATGCCGCAGATCAAGTGCGACGAACCCCGCGAAACCCGTGTCGTCCGGGGCGAGACCGCCCACGACAGACGTCCCCCCGCCGAACGGGACGACCGCGAACCTGTGCTCGGTCGCCAGTTCGAGCACCCGCAGTACGGCCTCGTGCGAGTCGGGCAGCACGACCGCGTCCGGGGCGTCCGAGACGTCCCCGCGCCGGATCGCGAGCAGGTCCGGCGTCGACTTGCCGCGCGTGTGCCTGACCCTGCTTTCGGCGTCGGTCCTGACGACGGCGACGTCGGCGAGGGCCTGGAGCGCCGCCGTCGAAAGCCGTGACGGCCTGGGCGCGATGTCCTCGAGCGCGACGGGCGGCACCTCGCGGGGTTTGACGCCGAGGAGGTCGCGCAGCAGTGCCGTGATCTTCTCCGGAAGCGGCGCGGCCTTGGCCGGGTCGCCCCATCCGGACCAGGAGATCTCGGTTTCCGACATACTCGCTCCTCGTTCGTTCGGACAGCTCGGGTGTGGTTCACTGTGACACATGACGTCAGTTCGTCACAACACCGGCCGTGCCGACGCCGCGCCCGACGGCCCCGCGCGCGGCGGCCCCGCGCCCGGGAGCACCGCGCGGAGCGCCGAACCCAAGGGGACGGCGTCCAATGACGCGGTCCTCGACGCCGCGCGGGACTGTGTGCTCGCCGTCGGGGTGCGCCGCACCACACTGACCGACATCGCGCGGCGCGCGGGCGTCTCCCGGATGACGCTCTACCGTCGCTGGCCCGACGTGCGCACGATCGTCGGCGACCTCATGACGCGCGAGTGGCTCGCCCTCGCCGTCTCCGTGGTCGATACCGCCGCGTCCGGCGACGCCCGTAGCCGTCTTGTGGAGACGCTGGTCCGGGGCACCCGGGCCTTCCGCGAACACCCGCTGCTCCGCAAGATCATCGACGTCGACCCGGAACTGCTGCTCCCCTATCTGCTCACCCGGACCGGCGCGAGCCAGGAGGCGTTCCTCGACCTCATCGAGGACGCCCTGGGCGAGGGCCACCGCGACGGCTCGATACGCCCCGGCTCCGCTCCCCTCCAAGCGCGCGCGCTTCTCCTTGTCGTACAGGGCTTCGCGTTGTCCCTTCCCACAATGGCCGGAGACGGCGCGTTGTCCGACGACGCCTTCGACGCCGAACTCCGCCTCATCCTCGAACGCACCCTGACGCCCTGACCCTCAGCGAGGACCCCATGAGCACTTCACTCAACGCCGCACGACGCGTCCGCGACCTCGCCGCCGCCACCGACGAGATCGCCGACGTCCTGGTGGTCGGCCTCGGCGTCACCGGCGCGGGCGTGGCGCTCGACGCCGCCGCGCGCGGCCTGAAGGTGACCGCGATCGACGCCCACGACCTGGCGTTCGGCACGTCGCGGTGGAGTTCCAAGCTCGTCCACGGCGGCCTGCGCTACCTGGCGTCCGGCCAGGTGGACGTGGCGCGGGAGAGCGCGATCGAGCGCGGCGTCCTGATGACGCGCACCGCACCGCACCTGACCCGGCGGATGCCGTTCGTGCTGCCGCTGACCCCGCTCGTCCCGCGCCGGAACGAGCTGCTGACGTCGGTGGGCCTGCACGCGGGCGACCTGCTGCGCAGGAGCGCGGGCACGCCGCGCGGCGTGCTGCCCGGCCCGTCGCGGCTGTCGGCGGCGGCGACGCTGCGCAGCGCGCCGGTGCTGCGCGCGGCGGGCCTGCGCGGCGGCCTGCTGTCCTGGGACGGCCAGCTCCACGACGACGCCAGGCTCGTCACGGCCATCGCCCGCACGGCGGCAGGCAGGGGCGCGCGCATCCTGACCCGCTGCCGCGCGCTCGAGGTGACCGGCGAGGGCGTCAGGGTCCGCGACGAACTCACCGGCGCCGAGTACGACCTCCGCGCCCGCAAGGTCGTGAACGCGGCGGGCGTCTGGGCGGGCTCCCTCGTGCCCGGCATCACCCTGCGCCCGTCCCGTGGCACCCACCTCGTCCTCGACGGCACGCTCTTCGGCGGAATGCGGACCGGCCTGCACATCCCGATCCCCGGCACCCTCAACCGCTTCGCCCTGGTACTCCCCCAGGACGACGGACGCGTCTACGTCGGCCTCACCGACGAGCCGTCCGACGGCATCCCCGACGTCCCCGTCCCGCCGGAGTCCGACATCGGCTTCCTCCTCGACGTCCTCGGCACGGTCCTCGACGTCCAGGTACGCCGCTCCGATGTCCTGGGAGCCTTCGCGGGCCTGCGTCCCCTCCTCCAACTCGACGGCAAGGACGCCGCCGCAGGAGCCACCGCAGACATCTCCCGCAGGCACGCCGTCCTGAAGTCCCCCGACGGCGTCGTCACCATCGTCGGCGGCAAGCTCACCACCTACCGCAGGATGGCTGAGGACGCGGTGGACGCGCTCGGCCTCGCCGTCCCGCCTTCGCCGACCGCACAGATCCCCCTGGTCGGGGCCGCCTCCTTCACCGACCTCGCGCGGATCAAGGCACCGTCGCGTCTGGTCCGCAGGTACGGCGCGGAGGCCGCCCAGATGGCCGAGCTGGCCGCCGACGACCCGTCGCTGCTCGAGCCGGTGCTCACGGGGCGTCCCCAGATGCGGGTCGAGTGGGAGTGGGCGGTCAGGCATGAGGGCGCGCTGACGGCCGAGGATCTTGTGGACCGCAGGACCCGGCTCGGGCTGTCCGATTCCGACCGCGCGCGGGCGATGCCGCTGGCCAGCGGCTATTTCTGAACGAAACTTCCACGGGGCCGAGGTGTGTCACCCGGGGTGGCAGGGGAAGGACAAGTTAGGTTAGGGTGTCCTAACTATTGCCCCGGGGGAGGTTTTTCCTTTGTCACGCTCGGTCTCGTGTGAGCACTGCCCAGGAGGTCACCTGGGACAGACGCCCTGCCTGGCGAGCGCGACGACGAAGGCCAACTCCTGGCTCCTCATCGAGCACTCCGGCCCCTGGCCGCGCAAGATCGAGGAACTCGGCCTCCCGGTGATCGACCGGGCGATCGCGCACGGCGTCCGCCCGCAGTTGATCCGCCGCACCGGCCGCCGCACCCCGACGCCGCCGCTGCGCGTGTACGTCGGGTGGTCCGGGGAGGACCCGTGGCTGGAGACCCGGGTGGTCGCCGACCTCGCCGAACTCGACGATCTCGACCTCGCCGCGGTGGCGCTCGGCCGCCGTCCCGGCTTCGGCGAGCCCACCCTCGAGCCGCTTCTCCTGGTCTGCACGCACGCCAAGCGCAACGCCTGCTGCGCGCGCACGGGCGCGCCGCTCGCGCGCGGCCTGGCCGCCGGCTACGGCGACCTGGTCTGGGAGACGAGCCACGTCGGCGGCGACAGGTACGCGGCCAACCTCGTGTGCCTGCCGCACGGCATCTACTACGGGGCGCTGGACGGCGAGGCGGCGCGCGACGCCGTCGAGGCGTACCTGCGCGGCGAGGTGGTGCTGGAGAGGCTGCGCGGACGGGCGGGGATTCCCGAGCCGGCCCAGGCGGCCGAGCACTTCGTCCGGGCGCACACCGGATTGCTGGGTCTGGACCAAGTCAGGGTAATATCCGTCACCGGTACCGGCCCCTATATGACGAGGGTCACAGCCGCCGGAAACGTGTGGTCCGGCACAGTTGAACTGGTGCGCGGCCCTGGAAGCTGCGGTCACGACTGCGATGAGACGGTCCAGACATACCAAATGAGGGACCTGGCCCTTCACAGCGAGGCGGCCCTCGTGTAATCTCTGCGAGGCCCCATTCAAGGGGATGCTGCGCCGCGGGCTCACCCATCATAGGGAACACAGCGGCAACTCCGGACGTTGAAAATTCTGACGCTACCAAGCGTCGGCAACGTCTATGTCCTTATTTGCTCAGAAATCAACTGAGGTGGGTGTTTCATGGCTCAGGTACGTCGGCAGGCTAACCTCCCCCGTCCCAGCTGGGGCTGGCAGGACGCCGCCGCGTGCCGGGGGGAAGACCTTGTGCTCTTCTTCGGCCCCGACGGCGAGCGTCAGCCCGAGCGGGAGATCCGAGAGCGCAAGGCCAAGCAGGTCTGCATGGGCTGCCCCGTCCGCACGGAGTGTCTCGACTACGCCGTCTCCCGTCCGGAGAAGTACGGCACGTGGGGCGGGCTGAACGAGGACGAGCGCGCCTCCGAGCGTCGCCGTCGTATGCGCCGCGCCAACGCCGCGTAAAGATCGGCCGCCGACAACCCCGGCACCACACAGATGCGCCTCCGGCCTCGCACTTCGCGAGGCCGTTTGCGTTCCCGGCACAATGCACCGTTCCACGGTCGGTGCCGCGTGACCCAGGGAAATGCGAAAAGGCCCTCCATCGGAGGGCCTTTTGTGTTACGCGTCTCGTGGCGGCGCTCACGTTCTGACGGGACAGTTCTCCGGGACCCGGGGAAAGGGTTCGGTGTCCGCGCCGACCTACAGGCGCGAGGACAGCCAGCGGAGCGTGTTCTCCCGGGTGATCAGGTCGAGCGTGCCGTCGTCGACGCCGCAGGCGCGCAGGGCGGGGACGAACTCGGTCAGCACCGCGCCGAAGCCGGGGCCGCCGTAGTGCGCGATGTGGCTCTGCCGGGTGACGCCCGAGCCGAGCAGCAGCCGGTCGGCGTGGCCCGCCTCGATCAGCTCGAGGGCGAACTTCAGCGACGCGTCGCCGGAGTGGGCGAGGTCGCCGAACGACACGTACGCGCCGAGTTCGGCGATCTTGCGGTGCACCCCGGGGTCGGCCGCGACGTCCTGCTGGCCGACGGCGATCCGCTCGGGGGCGACGCCCATCTCCATCAGGATCTCCAGCTGGGCGAGCCCGGGCCGTCCGTAGGTGGCGACGGGAAGCGACGTCTCCAGGGCGGCCAGGGCCGCGCCCTTCAGCGCCTTCTCCTCCCCCGGCGTGGGGGTCTCGCCCCAGAAGCCGACCTCGCCGATGACGCCGGGCAGGACGCTGGTGCCGTCCATGCCGAAGCCGATCTCGGCGATCAGCCGCTCGGCGATCTGCTCGTGGTCCATGTCGGCCATGGCGAGCGGGTGGAACGGGTCGGTGAAGTAGCCGGTGGAGGCGACGACCGCGACCCGGCTCGCGGCGGAGATCCGCGCGAGGGCGGAGGCGTCGCGGCCCATGCCGAGGCAGGTCAGTTCGACGACCAGGCCGAGCTCATGCTCCTTGCGCAGCGCGGTCAGCTCGGCGGCGACGTGGAGCTCCTCGTCGAGCCAGCGGTGCGGGTCGGAGTCCGCGCGGACCGGCCAGCGCAGGTCGAGCCGCAGGTGTTCGCGGGACAGGACGCGTCCGGTGAGCGCGGAGAGCTGAGCGGGGCCCGTGACCGTGCGGATACGGGCGTCTACGTTGAGGGCCGTCATAAAAAGCTAGGCTAAGCGAACTTTGCCGGGATTAGTGATTGACGCCCGAATTCTTTACCAATGCCGCGGCGCGTGCCCTTGAGGTGCTCACACTCGGCCAGAGCTTGTCGACCTCGGCGTTCAGGCACGCCCCCACCAGGACGGCGAAGGCGGTGACATACAGCCAGGCCATGAAGGCGATCGGGGCCGTCAGGGACGCGCTCACCGACACCCCGCTGACCGTCCCGGAAAGGTAGATCCGCAAAAGGACGCTGCCGCCGACCCAGAACGCCATCGCCACCACCGCGCCGGGCATCTCGCGCCACCACGCGGTGCGCACCGGAACGCTCAGGTGATAGAGCAACGACAGGAAAAGGATCAATACGACGACGGTGAAAGGCCAGTAACACCACGACAGCACCCGCGCGCTCGCCGGGATCGTGTTCCGCACGAGGGCCGGGCCGATGATCATGAACGGGATCACCAGCACCGCGACGAACAGCCCGACGATGTACAGCAGGAACGCCTGGAGCCTGGTCCGGATGACCCCTCGGACGCCGTCGAGCCCGTAGGTGATGGTGATGGTGTCGACGTAGACGCTCATCGCGCGCGAGCCCGCCCACAGGCAGATGACGAAGCCGACCGAGATGATCGCGATCTTCTCGCCCTGCACCACGTCGTCCACCAGCGGGACGATGACGCTGTCGACCGCCGGTTCGGTGAGGAACGCGCGCGACTTCTCGATGATCCAGCCGCTGATCTCGTTGACCGTCTCCGCGCCGAGCAGCCCGCGCAGGTGGCCGACGCTGGAGATCAGCCCGAGCACCAGCGGCGGCAGCGACAGCAGCGCCCAGAAGGCCGCCTCGGCGGCGAGCCCGGTGATCCGGTAGTTGAAGGCGGTGACCGTCGTGCCGCGCACCAGCAGCCACAGCACCCGCCCCAGCGCGGCGGCGCGGCGGGCGGGCGGTGCTGCGGGGGACTCCACCACCCGCGGGACGGCTGACGTCACGGACAACACCGTAGGGGGTCGCGTACCTGGATCATTCGCTCTCGCCCCAACTGGTGAGTTCGTGCCGCGGGTTCCTGGAGGTCGACGGTCTATGATGTCCGACACACTGCTGTGGTATCGGACACTCGTCACGATAGGTGACACTGAAGCATGATCTGCCTCCAGTGCCGAAACCGTCACCACGAGGACTGCCCCGGTGGAACCTGGTGCGACTGCCAGCACCAGCCGCCGTCCGAACCGGTGGACGAACCACCCCTGAACTGGGTCAGGCAGGGGTGAAGTTGATCTCCCGTGCCTGTCCACATGCCGGACGCGGCTGGACAATGGCCGCTACCGCGTGTCAAAGTCATGGCATGACTGCTGCCATCGACCCGTTGCTGGTGACGCGCCGGCACGTGGACTTCCTCCGGGTCCGCAGCGCCATCTGTCGGTAACGCCCAGACCACGCCCGACGACTTTTCCGGGCCCGTGGCTTACCGGCGACCTCGTTTATCGCTCACTGCCGAGCACGTCCCCGGTCCCGCCATGCGGTCCTCCGCTTAGACACACGACCTCTGGGAGACGCGCGCCGTGCCACCCCGTAAGCGTGGTGAGGGCCAGTGGGCCCTCGGATACCGCGAGCCGCTGAACAAGAACGAAGAGAGCAAGAAGAACGACGACCCGCTCAACGTGGGAAGTCGGATCATCGACATCTACGCCAAGCGCGGCTTCGACTCGATCGACCCGGCCGACCTGCGCGGCAGGTTCCGGTGGTACGGGCTGTACACCCAGCGCAAGCCGGGCATCGACGGCGGAAAGACGGGCCTTCTTGAGGAGGAGGAGCTCGACGACCGCTACTTCATGATGCGGGTGCGCATCGACGGCGGCCAGCTCGACGCCGCCCAGCTGCGGGTGCTGGCCGACATCTCCAACGACTACGCGCGCGGCACCGCCGACATCACCGACCGGCAGAACATCCAGTACCACTGGATCGCCATCGAGGACGTCCCGGCGATCTGGGAGAAGCTGCACAGCGTCGGCCTGTCCACGATGACGGCCTGCGGCGACTCCCCGCGCGTCATCATCGGCTGCCCGCTCGCCGGGATCGCCGAGGACGAGATCATCGACGGCCAGCCGCAGATCGACGACATCACCAGCAGGTACCTGGGCTCCAAGGAGTTCTCGAACCTGCCGCGCAAGTTCAAGTCGGCGATCTCCGGGTGCTCCTCGCACTGCACGGTCCACGAGATCAACGACATCGCGTTCGTCGGCGTCGTCAACGAGGCGGGCGAGACCGGCTACGACCTGTTCGTCGGCGGCGGCCTGTCCACGAACCCGATGTTCGCCAAGCGGCTCGGCGTGTTCGTCAAGCCCGAGCTGGTGCACGAGGTGTGGAAGGGCGTCATCTCGGTCTTCCGCGACTACGGCTACCGCCGCCTGCGCCACCGCGCCCGCATCAAGTTCCTGATCAACGACTGGGGCGCGGAGAAGTTCCGCCAGGTCCTGCAGGACGAGTACCTGGGCTACGCGCTGCCCGACGGCCCGCCGCCCGCGCCGCCCAAGGCGCAGCGCGACCACGTCGGCATCCACCGGCAGCAGGACGGCAACTACTACGTCGGCTTCGCGCCGCGCGTCGGCCGGACCAACGGCGACAAGCTGCACGTCATCGCCGACCTCGCCGAGAAGTACGGCTCGGGCCGCACCCGGACGACCGCCGAGCAGAAGATGGTCATCCTCGACGTGCCCGAGGCCAACACCGAGGCGCTGGCCGCCGAGCTCGAGTCGCACGACCTGCGGGTGCGTCCGTCGGTGTTCCGCCGCCAGACCATGGCCTGCACCGGCATCGAGTACTGCAAGCTGGCGATCGTGGAGACCAAGCAGCGCGCCATGGACCTCATGGACGAGCTGGAGAAGCGCCTCCCCGACTTCGACCAGCCGCTGACGATCAACGTCAACGGCTGCCCGAACGCCTGCGCCCGCATCCAGGTCGCCGACATCGGCCTCAAGGGCCAGCTCGTCCTTGACGAGGACGGCAACCAGGTCGAGGGCTTCCAGATCCACCTCGGCGGCGAGCTCGGCACCACCTTCGGCAAGAAGGTGCGCGGCCTGAAGACCACGTCCGCCGGGCTCACCGACTACGTCGAGCGGGTCGTGCGCAAGTACGACGCGCAGCGCGCCGAGGGCGAGAAGTTCGCCCAGTGGGTGCAGCGCGCCGCCGACGCCGACCTGCAGTAGGCGGGAATGAGCGAGCGAGCGGCCCCGTTCTACTGCCCGTACTGCGGTGACGAAGATCTTGTTCCCTACGAGGGGGACGGGACCTGGCACTGCCGGGCCTGTGCCCGCAAGTTCCGTTTGAGCTTCCTCGGGATTGGAGCCCCCCGGTGACGGTGTTGGACACGGCCAAGTTGGACCCTGCCAAGGTGGATCCGGCGCGGCTCGACGTTCGCCCCTCCCTTTCCCTGGAGGACATCGTCGACTCGGCCGCCGCCGCGCTCGCCGACGCCTCCGCGCTGGAGATCGTCCGCTGGGCGTCGGCGACGTTCGGCGACCGGATCTGTCTGACGTCGTCGATGTCGGACGCGGCGCTGATCCATCTCGTGTCGAAGGTCCGTCCCGGGGTCGACGTGCTGTTCGTGGACACCGGCTACCACTTCGTGGAGACGATCGGGACCCGCGACGCCGTCGAGGCGGTCTACCCGGTGAACGTCATCAACGTGACGTCGCAGCGGACCGTCGCCGAGCAGGACAGGGACCTCGGGCCGCGGCTGTACGGGCGCAACCCCGACCTGTGCTGCCACCTGCGCAAGGTCGAGCCGCTCGGCCGCGCGCTCGAGGGCTACATGGCGTGGTTCACCGGGGTGCGCGCGGACGAGACCCGCTCGCGCAAGGACATGAAGGTCGTCGAGTGGGACCGGCGGCGGCAGATGGTCAAGGTCAACCCGATCCTGAACTGGACCGAGGACGACGTCGACAACTACATCGCCGACAACGGAATCCTCGTCAACCCGCTGCACTACGACGGCTACCCGTCGATCGGCTGCGAGCCGTGCACGTCACGGGTCGAGCCTGGCGCGGACCCGCGTAGCGGCCGCTGGTCGGGGCTCGGCAAGGTCGAATGCGGCATTCATCTTTGATGAGAAGAACGCCGGGGCCGCCGCTCGTCGCGGTCGCGCACGGGTCACGTGACCCGCGGGCGACCGCGACCGTGGAGTCCCTTCTCGACCTCGTGCGCGCGCGGGGCGTGAACGTCAGGACCTCCTACCTCGACCACGCTCCGCCGTCGCCGGTGCACGTGCTGGAAGGCGTGCACTCGGCGGTGGTGCTGCCGCTGCTGCTCACCGCGGCCTATCACAGCAAGATCGACATTCCGGGCGTGCTGGAGACGGCTCGGCGGCGCAACCGCCGGCTGTCGGTGCGGGTCACCGGGACGCTCGGGCCGCATCCGCTGATGTTCGGGGCGCTCGAGCGGCGGCTCGCCGAGGTCGGCGTGACGCCGTCGCCGGACACCGCAGTGGTGCTGGTCGCGGCGGGCTCGTCCGATCCGTCGGCCAACGCGGTGATCGCGGGGATGGCGGAGACCTGGCGGGAGCGCGGGTGGTGGGACGTGCGCGCCGCCTACGCCTCGGCCACGACGCCGACCCCTTCGGACGCCGTCAGCGCGCTGTACGAGGCCGGAGCGCCGAGGGTTGTGGTCGCCTCGTACTTCCTCGCGCCCGGGTACTTCGCCGACAAGGTCCGCACCGCGGCCGAGGAGGCCGGGGCGTACGCGGTGTCGCCGGTGCTCGGCGCGGCTCCCGAGCTGGCCGAGATCGTCGTGCAGCGGTACCGGGCGGCGCTGACGCGTCCCGCGTCGGGCGTGCGGCCCGTGCTCAGCGGGCGAGCAGGAGCCTGATCAGGTCGCCGAGCGGCCTCGGCGACAGTTCCGGATCGACGGCTCTGCGCAGTCCGAGCCCTATGCCAAGGCCCAGGATGGTCTCTGCGAGTTCGTCCACCGGGAGGGGCAGGTCCCTCGGGGTGCGGCGGAGTTCGGCGCGCAGCAGGTCGGCCAGCGCGCGGGCGGCCTGTCTGCCTCCCTCGGCGACGCGGGCGCGCGCCTCGGGGGCCGAGCGCGCGGCGTGGATGGCGAACTCGGCTTCGAGCAGGGTCCAGCCGGGGTCGCCGACGGTGGTCTCGGCCCAGGCGTCGAACGCGCGGAGGTGCTCGGTGAGGGAGCCCTCGGCGAGGAACAGCGCGGCGATGGCGGCGACGTGTTCGCCGCGCACCTGCGCGATGACCTCCTCGCACAGCGCGTCCTTGGTGGCGAAGTTGCTGTAGACCGCGCCCTTGGAGAACCCCGCCGCGTCGGCGACCTTCTCCAGGCTCGTCGCGTGGTAGCCGTCGCGCAGGAAAAGTTCGCGCGCGGTGCGGAGCAGCAGGTCACGGGTGCGCGCCTGGCTTTCGGCGCGGCTCAGCCTCGACATAGATACCAATGGTATCCAGATACCCATTGACACATCAAATGCGCGCTACCTACCGTCGGTATCCGGATTCCCTCGGAAGGAGCGGCTCGTGGACCCCGTGGACTTTGCGGTCGTCGCGGTCGGGGCCGGGTTCTCCGGCCTCTGCGTCGGGATCAAGCTGCGCGAGGCGGGCGTCGAGGACTTCGCGATCCTCGACGCGGCCGACGGCGTCGGCGGCGTGTGGCGGCACAACACGTACCCGGGGGTGGCCGTGGACATCCCGTCGGCGACCTACAGCTACTCGTTCGAGCCGAACCCCGGGTGGAGCCGTGCGTTCGCGCCCGGCAGGGAACTGCTCGCCTACGCCGAGCACGTCGCGGACAAGTACCGGCTGCGGTCGAAGCTGCGGCTCGGCGTTTTTGTGGAGCGCGCGGACTTCGACGAGGCGCACGACATGTGGCGGCTGACGACGAGCGCGGGCGAGGTGACGTGCCGGTTCCTCGTGGGCGCGGTCGGGCCGCTCGACCAGCCAAAGACGCCCGACATTCCGGGTATCGAGGACTTCGCCGGGAAGATCGTGCACACCGCGCGGTGGGACCACACCCATGACGTGGCGGGCGAGCGGGTGGCCGTCATCGGGACCGGGGCGTCCGGGCTCCAGGTGATCCCGCACCTTGCCGAACGTGCCGCGCACCTCGACGTGTACCAGCGGACGCCGATCTGGGTGTTCCCCAAGCTCGACTTCGCGATCCCGCCCGTGGTGCGCGGAATGCTGCGGGTCGTTCCCGGGCTGCAACGGCTCGTGCGCCTGGTGACGACGGCGCTCACCGAGGCGATCTTCGTGCTCGGGGTCATCCACCACCGGCGGATGCCGTTCCTGTCGGCGCTGATCGAGCGGGTGTGCCGGGCGCACCTGCGGCGTCAGGTGCGCGACCCGGAGACCAGGAAGAAGCTGACGCCCTCGTACGGGTTCGGGTGCAAGCGCCCCTCGTTCTCGAACTCCTACCTCGCGGCGTACAACCGCGATGACGTCGAGCTCGTCACCACGCCGATCGAGCGGATCACCGCGACCGGGATCGTCACCGCCGACGGCGTGGAGCGGAAGATCGACACGCTCGTCCTCGCCACCGGGTTCAAGATCCTCGAACTCGGCGCGACGCCGGCGTTCCCCGTCCACGGGCTCGACGGGATCGAGCTCGGCGCGTTCTGGGACGCGCACAGGTACCAGAACTACGAGGGCGTCGCCTCGCCGCAGACGCCGAACTTCTGGCTCATGAACGGGCCGTACTCGGTGTCCGGCGCGTCATGGTTCACCATGATCGAGACCGGGACGCGGCACATCGTCCGGTGCGTCACCGAGGCGCGGCGGCGCGGCGCGACCCGGATGACGGTCAAACAGGGCCCGCACGACGCCTACACCGAGCGGATGCGCGCGGGCATCGCGGGCACGATCTTCGCCCGTCCGGTGTGCGCGGGGAGCAACTCCTACTACTTCGACAGGCACGGCGACGTCCCCTACATCCGTGCCCAGTCCGGCCCCGCACTGTGGTGGGCGTCTGGCCACTTCGACCTCGACGACTACGCCTTCACCACTTCCGGTACGGCTCGAAGCGCCCGTCGAGGGTGACGCGCACGCGGTCGCCGGCCGGGTCGGCGACCCGTTCGATGTCGAGGCGGAAGTCGGTCGAGCTCATCAGCCCGTCGCCGAACTCCTCGCAGATGATCGACTTCAGCGTGGTCCCGTAGACCTGCACGATCTCGTGGAACCGGTGGATGAGCGGGTCGGTCGGCACCCCGGCGGGCAGCGACCCCTTGTCCGCAGGGGACTGCAGCGCCCGCGCGACGTCGATGTCGAGGCCGAGCAGGTCGACCACCGCGTCGGCCTCGGCCATGCTCATCTGCTGCTGTCCGAGCAGCGCCGAGGTCGTCCACACCGTGTGCTGGTCCACGGCCTCCGCGATCTCCGAGAACGTCAGCCCCTTACGCGCCTTCGCCTCGAGGATCAACTCCATGGCCCGCATCTTGTCCATGATCGCAAGGTACCGACCCCCGGATTTCATCCGCATGAAAACTGCGTCACGCGTGACCACGGTGAGCCCGGACCTCCGCATAGTTGACCAGTGGTCATCAAGTGGCTAGCTGAAATCGGGTCTTGACCTAACCAGTGGTCAGGTGGGAGGGTGCGGGGCAATCCCCCCTTACCCCCCTAATGACCGGAGGTTCGCTGATGCGGCGGCAGGTCCTTGGCGCTGTTCTTGCCTCAGTGGTGGCTGTCGTGGCCACCGGATGCGGTGGAGACGACGACGCCACGAACAACGAGGCCCGGACGATCACCGTCTGGATGATGGAAGGCGACCTGTCCGACCAGGCGGTCGCGGCGATCGGCACGAAGTTCACCGAGGCGACCGGGGCGTCGGTCGACCTGCAGATCCAGCAGTGGGACGAGATCAACACCAAGATCTCGACCGCGCTCGCGCAGAACGACCCGCCGGACGTCGTCGCGATCGGCAACACCAACGTGCCGCTGTTCGCCGCGAGCGGCGGCCTGCTCGACATCACCGACAAGCAGAGCGACCTTTCCGCCGGGCAGACCTGGCTGCCGGGCCTGGCCGGACCCGCGACCGTCGACGGCAAGCTGTACGCCGCGCCGCTGTTCGCCGGGAACCGGGCCGTCGTCTACAACAAGAAGATCTGGGCCGACGCGGGCGTCACCGCGCCGCCGAAGACGTTCGCCGAGCTCAAGACCGCGCTCGACAAGATCAAGGCAAAGAACACCGCGAAGGACTTCTCGCCCTTCTACCTGCCGGGCCAGTACTGGTTCGGCGCGGTCCAGTTCCTCTGGGACGCCGGCGGCCAGCTCGCGGTCAAGAACGGCGACGCCTGGGCGGGCGGCCTGTCCTCGCCGGAGTCCATCAAGGGGCTCACCGCGTGGAAGGACTTCCAGAACGCCTACTCGGTGCCCGCGTCGCGCAACGTCGGCAACCGCGCGCCCGACCAGGCGGCGCTGTTCGCCGACGGGAAGGTCGGCGCGATCGTCGACTCCAGCATCAAGACGATCCTGAAGAACAAGCCCGAGCTCGAGGGCGACATCGGGACGTTCCCGTTCCCGTCGCTCGAAGGCGACGGCACCCAGCCGGTGTTCCTCGGCGGGACCGACCTGGCGATCCCCGTCAAGAGCAAGGACGCCGACCTGGCCCTCGAGTACCTGAAGGCCGCGACGAGCCCCGAGGTGCAGAAGGAGGCGATCGTCGGCCTCGACGGGTGGACCCCGGTCTCCACCGAGCTGATCGCCGAGGTCTCCGGGACGCTCCCGGAAACCTCGCAGGCGTTCGTCAAGGCCGCCCAGAACAGCGTCGCCACCCCGGCGACGGCCGGATGGGCGACGATCGAGACCGACCAGTCGCTGTCCACCTTCTTCGCCGACATCGCGACCGGCCGCAAGACCGTCGCGGACGCGGCGAAGGACTTCGACGCGCACCTCGCCCAGGCGCTCAACGCCTCATGACCGTGTCGTTCCGACGACGCCCGGCCCGTGGTGGGCCGGGCGTCCCCTATCTGCTGCTCGCCCCGGCGGCCGCGCTGTTCGCGCTGATCCTCGGCTATCCGCTGGTGAAGCTGCTGATCCTGTCGTTCCAGGACTTCGGGTTGCGCGCGCTGTTCACCGGGACCGCCGAGTGGGTGGGCCTCGCCAACTACCGCGACCTCGCCTCGTCGGAGTTCTTCCCTGCGCTGCTGCGCACCGTGCTGTTCTGCGGCGCGCTCGTCGCGGGGACGCTCGGGATCGGCCTCGGCGTCGCGCTGCTCATGGGACGGCTCGGCAAGCGGATGCGCGGCGCCGTCACGTTCGTGCTCATCACCGCGTGGGCCGTGCCGAACGTCGCGGCGACGCTGATCTGGCAGTGGCTGTTCCAGCCGCTGTACGGGGTGGTGAACTGGGCGCTCGGCGCGGGCCAGCACGACTGGCTGGCCACGCCCCTGTCGGCGTTCGGGATCGTGTGGCTGCTCGTCGTCTGGCAGTCCGTGCCGTTCGTCGCGCTGACCCTGTACGCGGGCCTGTCGCAGATCCCGCGCGCCTACTACGAGGCGGCCGCGATCGACGGGGCGGGGCCGCTGGCGTCGTTCCGCGCGATCACGCTGCCGTTCCTGCGGCCGATCCTGCTGCTGGTGACGATCTTGTCGGTGATCTGGGACTTCAACGTGTTCAACCAGCTGTGGATTCTCACGCGCGGCGGCCCGCAGGGCGGGACCACGACGCTGAGCGTGCTGTCGTTCACCGAGGCGTTCAGCTCCAACGCCTACGGGCGGGGCGCGGCGATCGCCGTCGTCTCGGTGGTGCTGCTGATGGGGCTGACCGCGTACTACGTGCGGCGGCTCGTGCGCGCAGGGGAGGAACTGTGAAGAGGTTCCTGCTCAACGGGACCGCCGTGGTCTTCTGCGTCGTCTGGGCGTTCCCCGTCTACTGGATGGTGAACACCGCGTTCAAGCCGTACGGGGACATCCTCGACGAGACCCCTGACTTCCTGCCGTGGCCGCTCAGCTTCGACAACTTCATCTCGGCGCTGAACAAACCGCACTTCTGGGACTACCTGGCCAACAGCCTGATCGTCGCGGTGTCGGTGGTCTCGGTGTCGATCGTGGTGGCGTTCCTCGCGGCGACCGCGCTCACCAGGTTCCGGTTCCTCGGCCGGCGCGGGTTCCTGCTCGGCGTGATCTTCGTGCAGATGATCCCGCAGCCCGCCCTGGTCATCCCGCTGTTCCTCGGGATGAAGAGCCTCAACCTGCTCGACAGCCCGGTCGGCCTCTCGCTCACCTATGTGGCGTTCGTCCTTCCGTTCACGATCTGGACGCTGCGCGGGTTCATGCACGGCATCCCCGTCGAGCTGGAGGAGGCCGCGATGGTCGACGGGGCGGGGCGCGCGACGGTCATGCGCAAGGTGCTGCTGCCGCTGGTCATGCCGGGGCTCATCGCGACGAGCGTCTTCGCGTTCATCACCGCCTGGAACGACTACATCTACGCCTACGTGATGATGCAGGACCAGGCCAACTACACGCTGCCGCTCTGGCTCGTGTCCTTCTCCTCGAACACCGGCACCGACTACGGCGGGCTCATCGCGGGCTCGACGCTGTTCACGCTGCCTGTCGTCGTCTTCTTCCTGCTGATCCAACGGCGTCTCGTCGCCGGTATGACCTCGGGGGCGGTCAAAGGATGATCAACCTGGTTCCTCTTCCCGGCGAACTGCGCGAACTGCCCGGTTCGCTGGCGCTCGACGGCGTCACCGTCACGGGCGACGCGCGCACCGCGGGGCTCCTCACCGGATACTTCGGGCACGGCCCGACCCCTGTGCGGCTCACCCTCGACCCCGCGATCCCGGACGGCGACGGCTACCGGCTCGCCGTGGGCCCGTCGGGGATCGAGGTGACGGCGGCGCGGCGCTCCGGGCTCGCGTTCGGCGTCCAGACCCTTAGGCAGCTCAGGACCGACAACGGGCGCGTCCCGCACGTCGAGATCACCGACACACCAAGGTACGCGTGGCGCGGCGCGCTCCTCGACGTCGCCAGGCACCACATGCCGCTGGAGTTCCTGTACCGGTTCGTGGACCAGCTCGCGTTCCACAAGCTGAACGTGCTGCACCTGCACCTCACCGACGACCAGGGCTGGCGGATCGAGATCGACGGGTACCCCAGGCTGACCGAGGTCGGCGCGTGGCGGACCGAGAGCATGGTCGGCCGGGCCGGGTCGACCGCCTTCGACGGGACCCCGCACGGCGGCTACTACACCCAGGCCGAGCTCGCCGAACTCGTCGCGTTCGCCGACGTGCGCGGGGTGCGGATCGTGCCGGAGATCGAGATGCCGGGGCACGCGATGGCCGCGCTGGCCGCCTACCCCGAGCTCGGCAACGACGCGGCGCGGCCGCTTCCGGTCTGGACGGGCTGGGGCATCAGCGAGCACGTCTTCGGCGTCCAGGACGAGACGCTCGAGTTCTGCCGCGAGGTGTTGCGCCAGGTGATGAAGGTCTTTCCTTCGCGTGACATCCACCTGGGCGGCGACGAGTGCCCGACCCGGCAGTGGGAGAACAGCGCGGCGGCCCGCGAGCGCGCGGCCTCGCTCGGCCTGGCCAGGCCCGCCGAGCTGCACGGGTGGTTCCTCGGGGAGATCGCCGGGTTCCTCGCCGAGCACGGGCGCAGGGCGGTCTGCTGGGACGAGGCGGCCCACTCCGCCTCACCGCCGCCGCCCGGCGCGGCCGTGATGGCGTGGCGCGATCCCGTCCACGCGGCCGACGCCGCAGCGCGCGGTCACGAGGTGATCATGACCCCGTACCGGTGGACCTATCTGGACTACCCTCAGACCGGCAGCCCGCACGAACCCCTCGGCCAGGAAGGGGCGATCATCACTCTCGCCGACGTCTACCGGTTCGAGCCAGGACCCGTCCTCGGCGCACAGGCCCAGCTGTGGACTGAGTTCGCGGCGACCCCCGCCGAGGTGGAGTACCTCGCCTACCCGAGGCTGTGCGCGTTGGCCGAGACCGCCTGGTCGGACCTGCCGAAGGACTTCGCGGGGTTCACCGCGCGGCTGCGGCCGCACCTCGCGCGGCTCGGCGTCGCGCACGGGGAGGTCCCGGCGTGAGCGGGCTCAAGCGCGACAGGGTGCGCGACTATCTCCTCGACCTCATCGAGCAGCACGCGCCGGGCACCCCGCTGCCGTCCGAGCGCGACCTCGCGCAGGAACTCGGCGTCTCGCGGCCGACGCTGCGGGCGGCGGTGGAGGACCTGACGCAGGCCGGTCTGCTCGTCCGGCAGCACGGGCGCGGCACGTTCACCAGCCCGAACAAGGTCAACCAGCAGCTGTCGGGCACCTCGACCAACGCGTTCGCCGTCCCGCCCGCCGAGGGCACCTGGCTGAGCGCGGTGCTGGAGTTCGAGACCTTCCCGGCGGGGGCGGCGATGGGCAGCAAGCTCCAGTTGTCCCCGTCCGAGCCGGTGCTGCGCATCGTGCGGCTGCGCACGGTCGACGGCGAGCCCATCTCGATAGAGCGCATCCACGTGCCGCACGACCTCGTGCGGGGTCTTGAGGCGGCCGACATGGAGCAGGGGAACTTCTACCACCTGCTGCGGACCCGCTTCGGCGTCACGGTCTCCGACGCCGTCCAGACGATCGAGCCGACGGTCACCGACCCCGAGGAGTCGAGCCACCTCGCCGTCCCGCTGCACGCCCCGGCGCTGCTCGTGGAACGGACGACGCGGGACACCACCGCGCGCCTCGTGGAGTTCACCCGGTCGATCTACCGGGGCGACAGGTACCGGATCACCTCACACCTGAAGTTCGATCCGGCGTCCGGCTGAGGACCGCCCTCCCTGCTCGCCCCGCTCGCTCATGAGGCGTTGAGCGAGGCGAGGAGGGCGAGGGCGTCGGCCGTGCGGGAGGCGGGCTCGGCGTGCAGGAGCATCACCTCGATGCCGACGGTCCCGACCACGAGGAACTTCTCCACGAGCAGTTCCAGCGGGCCGACCTGGGGATGTCTGATCCGGAAGGTCACCTCCTGGGCGGAGCGCACGTCGTGCCGCGCCCACAGCTGACGGAACCGCTCGCTCTTCAGCGAAAGCTCGCCGATCAGCGCGTGCAGCCGCTCGTCGTCGCTGTCCGAGCCGATCTGGGCGCGCAGATGGGCCACCGCGACGGCGGTGTACTCGTCCCAGTCTTCGGCGAAGCCGTGCGCCGCGTGGTCGGTGAACAGCACGCGCAGCCGGTTCAGGCCCGGCGCCATGTCCGGGGACAGCGCCCTGGCCAGCGGGTTGGCGGCGAGCACGTCGCTGTACTTGTTGACGGCGAGGGCAGGCACGTTGAGGGTGCCGAGCAGCATCTCGAGCCCCCGGGGCAGGCGCTCGTCCGGCGCGCCGACGCTGCGCCGCGGCCTCGGCTGGGCCAGCGACGTCAGATACGCGGTGCCCTCCGCGTCGAGGCGCAGGACCCCGGCGAGCGCGTCGATCACCTGCGCCGACGGGTTGCGGTCGCGGCCCTGCTCGAGCCGCAGGTAGTACTCGACGCTGATCCCGGCGAGCATGGCCACTTCCTCGCGGCGCAGGCCCGGGACCCGGCGCATGCCGTGTCCGGGGGGCAGGCCGACGTCGGCGGGGCTCACCCGCTCGCGCCGCGCGCGCAGGAAGTCTCCCAGGGCGTTGTCCACCCGAACAAGCCTACGTCGCGGCTCCCTGAGGTGGGTGTCCCCCCTGCTACCAGGAACAACGGGGAACTGGCGGGGGCCATGGGCCGCGGCGAGGGTGGATCTCATGACGATACGCACATGGTTCATCACCGGCGTCAACAGCGGCTTCGGACGCGAGCTCGCCGAGCAGCTCCTGGCCCGTGGCGAGCGGGTGGCGGGCACGGTACGGCGCGAGGGGTCGGTTGACGATCTCCGTGACAAGTACGGCGACATGTTCTGGGTCGGGCGCCTCGACGTCACCGATCTCGCGCGGGTGCGCGAGGTGGTCGACGCCGCCTTCGCCGCGCTCGGCGGGATCGACGTCGTCGTGATCAACGCGGGCTACGGGCTGTTCGGGGCCGCCGAGGAGTTCACCGACGACCAGGTCGTCCACCAGATCACCACGAACCTGCTCGGCTCGATCCAGACGGCGCGGGCGGCGCTGCCGCATCTGCGCGCGCAGGGCGGCGGACGGATCATCCAGATCTCCTCGGTCGCCGGGCTCGCCGCGCATCCCGGCGCCTCGCTGTACCACGCGGGCAAGTGGGGCGTCGAAGGGTTCATGGAGGCGCTCGCCGCCGAGGTCGCCCCGTTCGGCGTCGAGGTGACGCTGGTCGAGCCGGGCGGCGCGCGCACGTCGTTCGCGGGCAGCAGCCTCCGGCTCAGCCGGCCGCTGTCCGCCTACGACGGCACCCCCGCCGCGGCGGTGCGCGCGTTCAAGGACGTCGCGGTTCCGGTGCCCGGCGACCCCGCCAAGGTCGCCGCGAAGATCATCGCCGGCGCGGACGTGCGGCCCGCGCCGCTGCGCCTCGTCCTGGGCAGCGACTGCCACCATGCCGCGACGGCCGCGCTGCGCAAACGCCTCGCCGAGGTCGAGGCACAGCGGGCGACCGCCGCGGAGACCGACGCCTGAGCGCGCATGCCTCCTGGGCCGCCGCCGGACCGCGTCATGACGGGTCCGGCGGCGCGGGCAGCGCGACGGCCCGCAGGAACGCCTCGGCGAAGGTGCGGATCGTCTCGTCCCTGCCCGGGAGCGCGGCGGCGGCGCTCCGCTCGGCGACGGGACGCAGCAGGAGGTGCAGGAGGAGCGGGGCGGTCATCAGCTGGGTGAGCAGCAGCGGGGGGAGGTCGCGGACGCGTCCCGCCTCGGCCTCCGCGGCGAGCCACGCGCCGAGCCCGGCGAGCAGCCGCGGGGTGAGGCTCTCGAAGAGCACCGCGATGTCCGCGTCGCCGGGGCGGGTGAAGACCTCGGCGAGCAGGCTCGGCAGCACGCGCGGCTCGCGCTCGAGCGCGTCGGCCATGAGCCGGGTGACGCGGTGGACGGTCTCCGCGAACTCCTCGTGCGAACCGGCGAGGAACGTCTCGACCTCCACGATGGGGCTGTAGCGGTCGAAGACCGCGCGCAGGAGGTCGTCACGTCCGGCGAAGACCGCGTAGAGGGCGGGCACCGAGCACTCGGCGGCGGCCGCGACCCGCTCGAACGTCACCCTGCCGAGCCCCTCGGCGCTGATCAGCGCGCCGGTGACCTCGATCGCGCGTTCCCTGACCGGCTTCCGGCCGCCCACCTCGACCCCGGCGGCCCGCAGCGCCTCGTCCAGGGCCTGTCTGTTGCCGCCGAGCCTGCGCACCAGCGTGCTCCGCGAGATCCCCGCCTCCTGGGCGATGTCCCGCAGCGGCACGTCCGCCACGGGCACGCCGCGCGCCTGTGCCGCCCGCAGGGTCGCCTGGACGATCTCCCCGGGGACCCGCACGCCGGACGGCTCACTGATACCTGACATGCAGGTTAATGTACTCTAAAGTCAGTATCAGGGCATGTTCGATCATGTCCGCGCCTCCCCGGGACGGCCAACGCGCGGCCCCGAGACGCTGGAAACTGTCTACATTCCTCGGGAGCTTCCCCAAGTATCCCCTGTTCCAACTCTCAGAGGCCGAAGCCGCTCCAGATACTTCGGCGCAAAATGTTGACACTTTGCCGGGACTGCTCTTACGGTTCCCCCACAGCCAGTCCCCAGAATCGAGTGCCACCGTGCCGATAGACATCTCCCAGCTCGCCAGCGCCGCGCGCTTCACGCCGGACGGCCACGAGGGCGTCGGACCCGTCCACCTCTTCGGCGGCGCGGGATACGACGGGGCGGTGACGGTCGCCCTGTCGCACTACCTGCCGGGCGGCAGGGCCGACCTCGCGCCGGTCCCCGCCGAGACGCTGTACCTCGTGCTGAGCGGCGAACTCACCCTCACCGACGCCGACGGCGACGCCACGGTCCTCACCGCCCTCGACGGCGCGCGCCTCACCGAGGGCACGCCGCGCGCCGTGGAGAACCGCACGAACCTGCCCGTGAGCATGCTGGTGATCCGGCCGAACCCGGCGGCCAAGCCATGACGGGCCAGCCCTCCGGTGGGCCGCTCGCCGGGCTGCTCGTGGTCGATCTCAGCCGGGCGCTCGCCGGGCCGCAGGCCGCGATGATGCTCGGCGACCTCGGCGCGCGCGTGATCAAGGTGGAGGGCCCCGGCGGCGACGACACGAGGTCCTGGGGGCCGCCGTTCGTCACCGCCGACGACGGCACCACCGAGTCGACGTACTTCCTGTCCTGCAACCGGAACAAGGAGTCGATCGCGCTCGACCTGAAGAACGCCGACGACGCCGCAGTCCTCGCCCGGCTGATCGAGCGCGCCGACGTGCTGCTGGAGAACTTCAAACCTGGCGTGCTCCAGCGGCTCGGCTTCGGCACCGAGCGGCTGACGCGGCTGAACCCGCGCCTCGTCGTGCTGTCGATCAGCGGGTTCGGCCACGACGGGCCCGAGGCGGGCCGCGCCGGATACGACCAGATCGCGCAGGGCGAGGCGGGGCTGATGTCCCTCACCGGACCCGACCCCGACCACCCCCAGCGCGTCGGCGTGCCGATCGCCGACCTCCTCGCGGGCATGAACGGCGCGTTCGGCGTGCTCGCCGCGCTGCGGGAGCGCGACAGGACGGGGCGCGGCCAGGTCGTCAGGACCTCGCTGCTCGCCTCGGTCATCGCCGCGCACGCGTTCCAGGGCACCCGCTGGACCGTCGCCGGTGACCTCGGCGCGGCGCAGGGCAACCAGCACCCGACCATCGCGCCCTACGGCCTGTTCCGCTGCGCGGGCGGGAGCGTTCAGATCGCCTGCGGCAACGACGCCATGTGGCACAGGCTCCGCGCCGCCTTCGACCTCCCCGACGACCCCGGCTACGCCACCAACGCCGACCGCCTCGCGCGCAGGGACGACCTCACCGCCCTGCTCGAAGCGGTGTTCGCCGACTTCGAGCCGGACGAGCTGCTGCGCCGCCTCGCCGCCGCGGGCATCCCCGCCGGACGGGTCCGCTCCCTCGACGAGGTCTACGCGTGGGAGCAGACCCGCTCCCAGCGCCTGCTCATCGACGTCGAGCACCGGAGCCTCGGCAAGATCGCCCTCCCCGGCTCCGCGCTGCGCACCTTCGCCCTCACCGAGACCGGCGAGGAGACCGAGACCACCCGCGACCTGCACGATCCCCCGCCCGTGCTGGACGCCGACGCCGCCGCCGTCCGCGCGTGGCTCGCCGCCACCCCCTGACCCCGCTCAACAACACCCACCCCACCCCACCCCGAAAGGGGAGTTCCATGCCTCGTCACGGAAGATTCGCCGGGCCCGTCGTCGGCCTGCGCTACGAGACCCCCACCTGCTCCGGCCACACCGACGACGCGGGGACGTTCGCCTACCATGACGGCGAGATCGTCGTCTTCTCGGTCGGCTCGGTGCTGATCGGCGCGGCGCGCGGCGCGGACCGGCTCACCCTCGCCGACGTCGTCGCCAGGGTCGGCGGCGACCCCGGCAAGCTCGCCGATCCCGGCCTGACGAACATCGCGCGCTTCCTGCAGACCCTCTCCCGCGACGCCGACCTCGGCGACGGGATCGTGCTGACCCCCGAGATCCACGCGCTCGTCGGCGACCGTCCGATCGACTTCCGCTACGGGCTCGCGTCGCTGCCGGGCGCGCCCGCCGACCCCGTCCGGGCGTTCACCGACGACCCCGTCGTCGCCGACCTGCTCGCCGACCTGAACCGCGCCGGCGTGTTCGACGCGCCGCGCACGCTCCGATCCCCCGCCGCCGCGCGCAACCAGGTACGCCGCGACGTCCTCGGCATCCGGCTGTGGCGCGACGTGAAGATCCCGCTGCGGAACGGCTCGTTCGTCTACGCCGACGTCTACCGGCCCGACACCGACGAGCCAGTCCCGGTGATCATGAACTGCGGCGTCTACGGGCGCGCGTTCGTGCACCACTCGCTGTGCGACGACGCGGCGGTCGAGCGGCACGAACTGATGGAGGAGCGGTACTTCCTCGGCAACCCCGACGGCTACGAGTACGAGAACCACGAGAGCGTCAACACCGCGGCGTGGGTGCCGCGCGGCTACGCGGTGGTCCGGGTGGACGGCCCCGGCGCGGGCAAGAGCCCTGGCACGCTCGGCATCTGGGGCATCGAGGAGGCCGAGGCGTACCGCGACGCGATCGAGTGGGCGGGCGGACAGGACTGGTCGAACGGGAACGTCGGCCTGTGGGGCATGTCGTACTACGCGGTCAACCAGCACGCGGTCGCGAGCCTCAGGCCCGCGCACCTCAAGGCGATGATCGCGATCGGCACGGACGCCGACCTCTACGAGGAGGTCATGTACACCGGCGGCATCCTGAACGAGGAGTTCTTCCCCGGCTGGTTCAGGTTCGGGATCACCCCGGCGATCTGCGGCGAGGTCGACGCGCACGACTTCATCGCGATCGCGCGCGCCAACCCGTTCAAGGACTCCGACCCCGGCGCGATCTTCGGCCCGCGTGCCAAGGTGCTGATGAACCCGGACATGGGCGCGGTGGACGTGCCGCTGTGGACCGTCGCGGTCACCACGCACCCCGGCAACTTCCACCAGCTCGGCAGCAGCGAGACCTACCTGAACACGCCGACGCCGCACAAGAAGATCGACTTCTGGGAGGACTGGTTCCTCAAGCCCTACACGGCGGCCGCCGTGGAAGACCACGTCGCCTTCTTCGACCACTGGCTGAAGGGGGTCGACAACGGGATCATGGACCGGCCCCCGGTCCGGCTGGAGATCCGCACCGGGCGCGGCGCGGCGTACGTCCAGGAGGAAGACGAGTGGCCGGTCGCGCGCACCGAGTACGTCAGGTGGTACCTGGACGCCGCGCCCGCCGACGGGGTCGGCGACCTGCCGTGTGACCACGTCCTGCGGCTCGCCAGGACGGTCCCGGACGCCGAACGGTCGGTCACCTACTCGGCCGAGGTCGACGTCGACGCGTGCCGGGTGCCTCCGGCGGCCGACGCGGCCACCGCGCCGTGCTCGCCGGGCGCGACGTTCGTCACCGAGCCGATGGCCGAGGACACCGTGCTCGCCGGGTACAGCAAGGCGGTGCTGTGGGTCTCCAGCACCAGCGAGGACATGGACGTCTACGTGTCCTTCCGGGTGCTCGACGAGCAGAACCGCGAGGTCGACTACTGCGGGCCCGCGCTCATCCCCGGCATCTCCACCCGGTTCTACCCGCTGGCCAAGGGCTGGCTCAAGGCGTCGCACCGCAGGCTCGACCCCGAGCGGTCCACCGAGTTCCGGCCCAAGCACACCCACCTGAGCGCCGACCACGCGCCGCTGCGCGACGGCGAGATCGTGCCGGTCGAGGTCGAGATCATCCCGAACACCGGCCTCGTGCGGGCGGGCCACCGCGTCCGGGTGGACATCCAGCCGTACACCGGCGTCGGGCACGGCAACCGGCACGCCTACGACGCGGCCTACCACGACGGCGCGCGGAACACGATCCACACCGGCCCTGACCACCCGAGCTATGTGCAGCTCCCGGTCCTGCCGCCCAAGACGTCATGACGTCTCCCCCACCCACCCCGAGAAACGGAAGATGCCGATGAACCTCGAAGAGCTGAGCGCGCGGGCGCAGATCCACGACGTGCTGCTGCGCTACTGCCGCGGCCTCGACCGCGTCGACATGGACCTGGTCCGCGGCGCGTTCCACGAAGACGCGTTCGTCCAGTTCCCGAATCCCTGCACATCGGGCCCGTCGAGGGCTTCGTCGCGTTCCTGACGGCCGAGATGCCGCGGTTCGTGCGGACCTCGCACAACCTCGGCAACAGCCTGATCGAGTTCGACGGCCCCGAGGTCGCCCACGTCGAGACCTACCTGAACGCCGACCACCAGGGCTCCGAGCGGCACCACTGGAAGGGCGACTACGTCAAGCTCTGGGCGCGCTACCTCGACAGGTTCGAGCTGCGGGACGGCAAGTGGCTGATCGCGCGGCGGAGGCTGCTCGTGGACTGGATGTACCGGTACCCGGCCGACGGCTGGTTCGACGACCACCCTGACGCGTCGGCCGGCCTGCGCGACGGCAGCGACCCGAGCCTGCGCCCGGTCTCCGGGTTCCACGGGACGCCGTCGCCGGCGAACGCCGTGTGGCCGTCCTGACCCGCCCACGCACGCGCCTACTAGGAGGAAGTCATGAGGACGATGGAGAGGGCGACCGCCGACGACGTCGTCGCGCGCCTCGCCGAGCTGCGGCCCTGGCTGCGCGAGCGGCAGGCCGAGGCCGAACGGCAGCGCCGCATCCCGCAGGAGAGCATCGAGCGCCTTGACGCCGCCGGCGTCTTCGGCGTGACCACGCCGAAGCGGTTCGGCGGCGCGGACTACACCACCGCCGAGCTGCACGCGGTCTTCCGTGCGCTGGGCGCGGGCTGCGGCGCGACGGGCTGGATGGTGTGGGCCGCGGCGGGCGGGAACCTGTGGAGCGCGGCCTTCGCCGACGACGTCGCCGGGCCCGTCTACACCGCGCCGTGGGTCGGGAACCGCACGTTCGCGGTGGGCGGCACGAGCCGTCGCATGTCCGGGAAGGCGCGGCGGGTCGACGGCGGCTGGATGGTCGAGGGCGTGTGGCCGTTCGCGACCGGCAGCGTGCACGCCTCGCACGGCTACCTCGCGGTCTTCTACGACGAGACCGACGACGCCAAGGTCGGCATGACCCTCATCCCGAAGGACCAGCTCGTCGCCAGGGACGACTGGGACGCGATGGGCATGGCCGCCACCGGCAGCCAGACCGTCGCGACCGACGGCGAGCTGTTCGTCCCCGACGAGCGGTTCAGCACCCCCGAGCTGCTGGGCGCGCGGATCGCCGAGCTGACCGCGCGCGGCCTCGGCCCGCGGCGCGGCGGCCTGGCCCGCTCCCTCGTCGCCGGGACCGGCGTCGCGCTCGGCATGGCCGACCACGCGGTCGAGCTGTTCGTCGGCGCGGTCGGCAAGCGGAGCATCCCGTACTCGCCGTACGCGACCCAGCTCGACGCGCCCGTCACGCATCTGACCGTCGGGCGTGCCGTGGCCCAGATCCGGGCGGCGGGCCTTGTCGCCGACGCCGCGGTCGCGGCCCTCGACCGGCACGAGGCGGAGCGGTCCGATCCCACCGAGGTCGACGTCCTCAGGTTCCACACCGACGTCGCCTATGTGTGGGACGCGTGCGCCTCGGCCGTCGAGTCGCTGTTCCACGCCTCGGGCGCGTCGGCGATCATCCGGCGGCAGCCGCTCCAGCTGATCGCGCGGAACTGCCGCGCGGGCAGCCTGCACTCGGCGCACAACGTCGACACCTGGCTGGAGAACACCGGCAGGGCGCTGTGCGGGGCCGAGGCCGGGCCGATGTCGATGAGCGTGCTGGAGCGGCGGTCATGAGCGGGACGGCGACGCGGGACCTCGAGCAGGTGACCGCGCCCGAGCAGCTCAGGCGGGCGTTCGGGTGCTTCCCGTCCGGGGTCACCGCCCTGTGCGGCAGCCGCGACGGGGTGCCGGTGGGCATCGCGGCGAGCTCGTTCACCTCGGTGTCGCTGCGGCCGCCGCTGGTGTCGGTCTGCGTCCAGCGCACCTCGACCACGTGGCCGACGCTGCGGGAGCTGCCCAGGCTCGGCGTCAGCGTGCTCGCCGAGGACCAGGACGAGATCTGCGCACGGCTCGCCAGCAGGGACGGCGACAGGTTCGCCGGGACCGACCTCGCGACCTCCGCCGAGGGCGGCGTCTTCGTCGCGGGGGCCGCGCTGTGGCTTGACTGCACGGTCCACGACGAGGTCGCGTGCGGCGACCACGACATCGTGCTGCTGCGCGTCCACGGGCTCAGCGCCGCACCGCAGACCCCGCCGCTCGTCTTCCACGGCAGCCGGTTCCGCCGCCTCGCCGGGGACGTCAACGCCGACGGGAGGGGCTGACCGATGCCGTCACCCGACGTCGTGGTGCCCGCCGCCTTCGTCGACGCGCCGGGCGCGCCGCCCAGGCCGGGCTCGGTCGTGCTGCCGCCGCGTGCGCCGGGGACGACGCTCCTCGCCGTCGTCGCCGCGCCGCTGAACCCGCTCGACCTCGCCATCGCCTCCGGAACATTCCACTCGGCCCGATACGAATCGCCCTATGTGCCGGGCAGTGAGTGCGTCGGCGTCGTGCTCGACTCCGACAGCCACCCGCAGGGCGCGCTGGTGTACGCCGAGTGCCACGCGTCGCCGACCAGCCCCGGCTCGTTCGCGGCGCGGGTCCTGGTCGCCGACGATGACGTGCTCCCCCTGCCCGACGGCCTCGACCCGGTGCTCGCCGCCGCCGTCGGCAACGCCGGGATCGCGGCGTTCCTTCCGCTGGTCGAGGAGGCCGGGCTTTGCCCCGGCGAGACAGTGCTCGTGCTGGGGGCGACCGGCGCGGTCGGGCAGCTCACGGTCCAGGTGGCGCGGCGGCGCGGCGCGGGCCGGGTGGTCGGCGTCGGCCGCGATCCCGACGCGCTCGACCGGGCGCGGACGCTCGGCGCGGACGCCGTCGTCGCGCTGCGCGCCGGGGAAAGCGTCGCGGACCTCGCGGCCCGGCTCGCGGAGGCCGCTGGGCCCGTGGACGTCGTCCTCGACGGCGTGTACGGGACCCCGCTGGAAGCCGCGCTCCACGCGTGCGCGCCCCGGGCGCGGATCGTCAACGTCGGCGATCCGGCGGGCGCGACCGCGCGGATACCCGCGGGGCTGCTCCGGGGCAGGCGGCTCACCCTGTCGGGCTTCGCGGGCCTGCACACCCCGCTGTCGGCCAAGCGCGAGGCGCTGACCTGGCTGTGGGCCGCGCTGTCCCGGGACGAGCTGCGGATCGAGGTGCGCACGTTCCCGCTCGCTGACCTCGCCTCGGCCTGGCACACGCAGGCGGTGTCCCCGCACGCCAAGTGCGTCATCCTGCCCGACCGGGACGGCGAAGGGGGGCGCGGCGCATGACGGCCCCGTCCACACCGCTCCGGGACCGCGTCGACTGCCTCGTCGTCGGCGGCGGGCCCGTCGGACTGCTGAGCGCCGTGCTGCTCGGCCAGGCGGGGCTGCGGGTGGCCGTCGTGGAACGGCAGCCGCGCAGGTACCCGCTGCCCAGGGCGTGCACGATCGACCATGAGGCGCTGCGCGTCCTCCAGGCGGCGGGGCTGATGGCCGACCACGCCGACCTGTTCGAGCCGTCCCTTGGGGAGCGCGGCGGATACGAGTTCCGCAACGGCGAAGGCGAACTCCTGCAGGCCATCGACTGGAACCGCGCCTCGGAGTCCGGCTGGGCCACCACCAACGGCTTCCACCAGCCCGACCTCGAGGCCGCCCTTGAGGCGCGCGCCGCCGCGACGCCCGGGGTGACCGTCCACCGAGGGGTGGCCTTCCAGGCCCTCGCGCAGGACGGTGACGGCGTCGCCGTCCGGGTCGCGCCGACCGAGCGGCCCGGCGCGGCCGTCGAGGTCTCGGCGCGGTGGCTGATCGGCGCGGACGGGGCCAACAGCCAGGTCCGCGCGGCGCTCGGCGTCGAGGTCGGGGACTCGGGCTTCGAGGCCGACTGGCTCGTGGCCGACTACCTGCCGCGCATCGAAGAGAAGTGGACGGCTTTCGCCACCCAGTACTGCGACCCGGCGCAGCCCGCGACCGCCGTCAACAGCGGCCCCGGGCGGCGCAGGTTCGAGTTCATGCGGCGCGCCGACATGACCGTCGCGGAACTCGGCGAGGAGAGCACGGCATGGCGGCTCATGGCCCCGTGGGGCGTCACGCCGGAGACCGCGCGGCTTGAGCGGCACGCGGTGTACACATTCCGGGGCAGATGGGCGCATTCCTGGCAGGTCGGGAACGCCTTCCTCGCGGGCGACGCCGCCCACCTCATGCCGCCGTTCCTCGGCCAGGGGCTGTGCTCGGGCATCCGCGACGCACGCGCGCTCACCTGGCGGCTCGCCATGGTCCACCGGGGGCTCGCCGCGCCCTCGGTCCTCGACAGCTACGGTCCCGAGCGGGTCGGGCACGTCAGGGAGATCATTGACGAGGCGGTCGCGGCCGGGCGCGTCATCTGTGAACTCGACCCCGCGCGGGCTGCGGTCAGGGACGCGGAGATGAAGCGGCTCGCCCGCGACCCGGGCTTCGCCACCCGCAGACCGCCGCACCCACGGCTGGGCGAGCCGTCGCTGACCGTCGCGAGCGGCGGCGTCGAGGGACGGCTCGCGCCGCAGGGACGCGTCCGCGCCGCCGACCGGACCGGCCTGTTCGACGACGTCGTCGGCGGCGGCTGGCAGCTCGTCAGCCGGACCGGCGACCCTGCCGCCGCGCTCGACCCGGCCGACGCGGCGTGGTTCCGCGAGATCGGCGGCGTTACCGCCGACCTGTCCTGCGTCCACGACCTCGACGGCGTCTACGCGCGCTGGTTCGTTGAGCACGGCTGCGAAGCCTTCCTGGCGAGGCCCGACTTCGCGGTGTTCGCCGCGGGCCGCCACGAGGACGCCGCGCGCTTCGTCGTACAGCTGCGCCGGGCCCTCACCCACACCCCCAGAACTCTAGGAGAAACCCGATGACCCACCACCCCGACATCGCGCTGCCCGAGGCGCACCGGCCGAGGCCGGGCGGCTCGTTCGACGCGACGGCCATCACCTTCGCGGCCATGGGACTGTTCGACGGCCTGACCGCCGACCAGCGCGCGCGGGTCCTGCTGCCGCACACCGACCCTGGCCGGACGCACTGGAACTTCCTCCCCGAGTCCGGCAGGCACGGCCTCGCCCTCGGCGAACTCGACCGCCACCAGACCGGGCTCGCGCACCGGCTGATCGCCGAGTCCATGTCCGTGCCCGCCTATGCCCGCGTGGTCCAGGTGATGGCCAACGAACACGTGCTCCGCGAGCTCAACCTTCCGCTGTTCGGGCACATCGCGCCGACCTTCCGTGACGCGGGCGGCTACTTCCTCACCTTCTTCGGCCAGCCGCAGCCGGACACCACATGGGGCTGGCGGCTCGTCGGCCACCACCTGTCGGTCAACGTCACCGTCGTGGACGGCGAACTCGTCAACGCCACACCGTTTCTGCTCGGCGCGGAACCCGCCGGATTCGGGCCCTTCCGGATTCTCGGCGAGGAGGAGGACGCGGCCTTCGCGCTCCTCGACGGGCTCACCGAAGCCCAGCTCGGGCAGGCCGTCATCCACCACAGGCCGCCCGCCGACTTCGTCACCAGGACGGTCCCGGTCATCGGGGAGGTCGAGTACCCCGGGTACCACGGCGTCGGCCGCCGCGACGCGATGATTACCGACGAGGACCGCAGGGCGCTCGCCTACTTCCGCGCCCATCCGCGCGGCATCCGCGTCGGCGACCTCTCCCCCGTCCAGCGCGCGCGCTTTGACGACCTGCTCGCCAAGTTCGTGGAGCGGGCGAGGCCCGGCCTCGTCGGCTTCGAGATGGACCGGGTGGCCGCCGCCGGAGGCGTCGCGGAGCTCAGGTTCGCGTGGGCCGGAGGCACGTCCCTTGACGAGCCGCACTACTTCCGCATCCAGGGCCCGGTGACGCTCATCGAGTTCGACAACGCCGAGGACGACGCCAACCACGTGCACAGCGTGTGGCGCGACCCGTCCAACGACTTCGGCAGCGACCTGCTGATCCATCACCACCTCGAGCACGACCACACCGCACCCGAGAACACCCAGAAGGAAGCCAAGTGAGAATCGTGGGCATCAGGCGACCGGACGGCGCGGGCGTCGAGGTCGCCGACCTTTCCGCGCGGGGCGACGAGGTCACCGTCATCGCCCCGCTCGCGGAGTTCTGGGCCGACCCGGCGGGGTGCCTCGCCCGTCCGGCCTCGGGTCGGGTGCTCGGCGTCGGCGCGGTCGAACTCGTGCCGCCGGTGCTCCCGGACGCGCGCGTCCTGTGCGTCGGGCTCAACTACCTCGACCACGCGGCCGAGGGCAGCTACCGGGACCAGGAGCTGCCGCCCTACCCGAGCCTGTTCGGCAGGTGGACGCGGTCGCTGACCGTGGACGGGGCCGAGGTCCCCGTGCCGTCCAACGAGGACGGGCTCGACTGGGAGGGCGAGGTCGTCGCGTGGGTCGGCGCGCCGCTCGTCGACGCCTCCCCCGAGGAGGCGCTCGCGGCGGTGCTCGGGTACTCCGCGTTCAACGACCTGACGTCGCGCAGGGCGCAGAAGCTGACCTCACAGTGGACACTCGGCAAGAACGGGGACAGGTCGGGACCTTTGGGGCCGATCGTCCCGGCCGCCGAGGTCGGCGACCTGCGCGACGGACTGCGGGTCACCACCCGCGTCAACGGCGAGACCATGCAGGACGCGCGGACCGACCAGATGATCTACCCCGTGGGGAACACCCTGTCGCTGATCTCGCACACCATGACCCTGCGGCCCGGCGATCTCCTGGCCACCGGGACCCCGTCCGGGGTCGGCTACGTGCGCAGGCCCCCTCGGCTGCTCGGCCCCGGCGACGTGGTCGAGGTCGAGGTGGAGCGGCTGGGCTCGGTCCGCAACACCGTGGTCGGCAATGATCACCGAGGGCAAAGTGTCAACATTTCCTCGGCGGCTTGTACCCTCTAGACCTACGGCAACGCGCGAAGGGTCTGCGGACGATGACAGCACAGCCGGCCGGACTGGCCGACGGCCTCACCCACCCCGACGAGGTGAGCAGGGCCCACCACGCGCTGCGCCGCGCGATCATGCACGGCGAGCTGCGCGCGGGTGACCCGCTGTCCCAGGTCGAGCTGGCCAGGCGGCTGGGCGTCAGCCGCGGACCCCTGCGCGAGGCGCTCAGAATCCTGCAGCGCGAGGGGTTCGTCCGGCAGGAGTCGCAGCACCGCGCGCGGGTCGCGGAGTTCAGCGACGAGGATCTTGACGAGCTCTACGCCATGCGGATCAGTCTTGAGGCGCTCGCGATCGGCATCGCCGTCCCCCGGATGACCGAGGAGCACATCGCCGGGCTTGACGCGCTGCTCCTGGAGATGGACGAGAAGGCGCGCACCGGGGACGTCGAGCAGTGGGAGTGCCCGCACGAGCGGTTCCACCGCGCCCTTGTCCACCCGGCGGGGCCCAGGCTCGAACGTGAGCTCTCGCTCCTTTCTGACCACGCCACCCGCTACCGGATGGCGTTCGTCACCTGGAACCCGCTCGAATGGCAGGCCGACACCGGCACCCAGCACCACACGATCGCCGAGGCGGTGAAGGCCCGCGACGCGGCCGCCGCGTCACGCGCGCTGGCGGCCCATCTGGCCCGTACGGCCCTCGTGGTCCTGTCGATCGCCTCGCCCGCCTATGAGCCCGTCCGGATTCGCAGGGCCCTGGCGGACCACGCGTAGGGCCGGGGAGTTTGGCGGAGGTGGACGGGAATCGAACCCGCCGCGCCGGGATGCCCGGCGCCTTCGGTTTTGAAGACCGAGGGGGCCACCAGGCGCCCAGACACCTCCGGGGGGCAGCTTATCCGGAGGATTCGGACGTCTAAAATCCGAGGTCATGGACGATGTGCGGCGGCTGATCCCGCGTACTGACGCGCTGCTGGCCGACGAGCGGTTCGTCGCGGCGGCGTCGCGGGTGGGGCGGGAGCGGGTGAAGGCGGCGATCGGCGCGGCGCAGGAGGCGGCCCGCGCGGGGCGGATCGCGCCGGGGGACGTCGCGGAGACGGCGCTCGCCGGGCTCGCGCACGTCGGCGGGCGCGCGGTGCTGAACGCGACGGGGGTGATCCTGCACACCAACCTCGGGCGCGCCCCGCTGTCGGCCGAGGCGCGACGGGCGGTCGCCGAGGCGGCGGGCTGCACCGACGTGGAACTCGACCTCGCCACCGGGCGGCGCGGGGCGCGCGGACGCGACGCGATGGCCGCGCTCGCCGCGAAGGTCCCCGACGCCGGGGGCGTCCACGTGGTGAACAACAACGCGGCGGCGCTGGTGCTCGCGGCGACGGCGCTGGCGGCGGGCCGGGAGATCGTCATCGCGCGGGGTGAGCTCGTGGAGATCGGCGCGGGGTTCCGGCTGCCCGAGCTGCTGGAGTCCACCGGCGCGCGGCTGCGCGAGGTCGGCACGACGAACCGGACCACGGTCCGCGACTATGCCTCGGTGCTCGGCCCGGAGACCGGGTTCGTGCTGAAGGTCCACCCGTCGAACTACCGGGTCGTCGGGTTCACCAGCGAGGCAGCGCCACGGGAGCTCGCGGCGCTGTGCCGGGAGGCCGACGTGCCGTTCGTCGGGGACATCGGCTCGGGCCTGCTCGCGCCCGACCGGGTGCTGCCGGACGAGCCCGACGCGGCGACCTGGCTTCGCGCCGGGGCCGACCTGGTGACGGCGAGCGGCGACAAGCTGCTCGGCGGCCCCCAGTGCGGGCTGCTGCTGGGCAGGGCCGACCTTGTCGAACGGCTGCGCCGCCACCCGCTGGCCAGGGCGCTGCGCGTCGACAAGCTCACCCTCGCCGCCCTTGAGGCATCGCTGCTGTTCCCGACCCCTACCGCCGAGTCCCTGCACGCCGACCCGTCCGTGCTGCGCGCCCGCGCCGAGTCCCTGGCCGCCGCCCTGCGCGCCGACGGCCTCGACGCCCACGCGTGCGACTCCGTCGCCGTCGTCGGGGGCGGCGGCGCGCCTGGCGTCGACCTCCCCAGCGCCGCCGTCTCCCTCCCCGCCTCCTACGCCGCCCCTCTCCGCACCGGCACCCCCGCCGTCCTCGCCAGACTCGACAACGACCGCTGCCTCCTCGACCTCCGCGCCCTCCCCCCCACCCACGACCCCAACCTCCTCAAAGCGATCCGCCAATGCACGTGACCGCCACAACCGGACATCTCGACCACGGCAAGCCCGCGCCGCCGCGCACGCTGCCCGCTCACGACGCCGAGCTGTGTGAGGCGATGCGGGTGATCGCTACGGCGGACCCCGCCGACCACCGCAAACCCGCGCCGCTGCGCGCGCTGCCCGCCCACGACGCCGAGCTGTGTGAGGCGGTGCGGGGATGCGGGTGATCGCTACGGCGGGGCATGTGGATCATGGGAAGTCGGCGCTGTTGCGGGGGCTTACGGGGCAGGAGCCGGATCGGCTTGGGGAGGAGAAGGCTCGGGGGTTGACGATCGACCTTGGGTTCGTGTGGTCGGATGAACTTGGGCTGGCCTTCGTGGATGTGCCGGGGCATGAGCGGTTTCTGGGGACGATGCTGGCCGGGGTGGGGGCGGTGCCCGCCGTGCTGTTCGTGGTCGCGGCGGACGAGGGGTGGCGGGCGCAGTCGGCCGAGCACCTCGCGGTGCTGGAGGCGCTGGGGGTCGGGCACGGACTGCTCGCGGTGACCAGGACCGACCTCGCCGACCCGGGGCCCGCGCTGGCACAGGCGCGCGAGCGGATGGCGGGCGGGCCGCTCGCCGACGTGCCGTCGGTCGCGGTGAGCGCGCTGACCGGGGCCGGAATGCCGGAACTGCGCGCCGCCCTGACCGCGCTGGCGGCCTCGCTGCCGGAACCCGATCCGGACGGCGACGTCAGGCTGTGGGTCGACCGCGCGTTCACCCTCAAGGGCCGGGGCACCGTCGTCACCGGGACGCTGGGGGCGGGCACGCTCGCGGTCGGCGACGTCCTGCGCGTCGCGGGGACCGGCGAGGAGGTCCGGGTACGCGGCCTGCACACCCTCGGACGGCCGGTCGAGCGGATCTCCGGGAGCGCGCGGGTCGGCGTGAACGTGCACGGCGAGGGCGTCGCGGGGCTCAGGCGCGGCGCGGCCCTGCTGACGCCGGACCGCTGGCTCGACACCGCAGTCATCGACGTCGAGGTCCCCGGCGAGGAGCCGCCGCCCGCGCACGTCACGCTGCACGTCGGCGCGGCCGGGGTCCCCGCCCAGGTCAGGCCGCTCGGCGGCGGGTACTTCAGGCTCACCGCGCGCACGCCGCTGCCGCTGCGGCTCGCCGACCGCGTCGTGCTGCGCGATCCCGGCGCGCACCGGGTCTGGGCGGCGCGTCCGGTGGACGTCGCGCCAAAGCCGCTTGAGCGGCGCAGGGGCGCGGCACGCCGCAGGGCCGAACTGCTCGCGGCCACCGCCCCCCTTCCCCCCGCCGACGCCCTGCTCACGGGCCACCTCCTGCTGCGCGGCGCGGACCTCGCCCGGATGGGCGCGGCCCCGACCCGCCCCCCGGTGGCGGGCGACTGGCACGCCGACCCCGCGCACTGGGCGGCGCTCGGGCCACGTCTGGAAGATGCCGTCAGGGACTGGGAGGCCGCCCACCCGCACGCGCCGGGCATGGCCGTCGAGACCGCGCGCCAGCGCCTTGCCCTGCCCGACCGCGCCCTCGTGGAGGCGCTGCTGGCGGACACGTCGCTGCGCCTGGCCGACGGCAAGATCTCGACCGGCGGGCCGGTGCCCGAGGCCGTCGCCGCCGCCGTCGCCGCGCTGCGCGCCGAGCTCGCCGACACGCCGTTCCACGCCCCGGAGGCCGACCGGCTGCGCGCCCTCGGCCTCGACGCGCCCGCGCTCGCCGTCGCACGCCGGGCGGGGCTCGTGCTCGTCCTCGACCGCACCGTCGTGCTCCTGCCGGACGCGGTCGAGCGCGCGGTGGCCGCGCTGTCCGCGCTCGGCCGCGCCTTCACCGTCGCCGAGGCCCGCGACGCCCTCGCCACCACGCGCAGGACCGCGCTCCCGCTCCTCGCCCACCTCGACGCGCTCGGCCGCACCCGCAGAATCGACCCGGCCCTCCGCGTTATTGAGACAGAACCGCAGGATTCCTTTTCTCGGTGAGGTTCCCGTAACACAATAGAAAACTAGTAAACATCACTTTTCGCCGCTTTGTTGGATTGGGTCACGTGACCTAGACTCATTTCGGACAAGACAGGAGTGATGGCTCTTGATGGCTTATGTGCGTTCAGAAGTACAGGAAGCTCGCATTCTCCGGGCGGCTCTGCGCGTACTCAGCCGAGACGGCCTTGCCAAGACAAGCATGCGGGCCGTCGCCGGCGAGGCGGGGATCTCCCTGAGCAGCCTCCAGCACGTGTTCTCCACCAAGGAGAGCCTGCTGAAGGCCGTGGTCAGGCACTCGTTCCTCACCGTCGACCCGCCGACCGGCGAGGCCGCCTCGTTCGGCGACCGCCTCGTCGCCTCGTTCAACGCCTGGTGGACCACCATCCTCGACCAGGGCCCCGGCAACCACCTGTCCCAGTTCGAGGTCACCATCTACGCGCTGCGCGACGACCTCAGCGACGGCCTCGCCGCCTGGCAGTACGACCAGTACCTCGGCTCACTCGAACTCTGGCTCGACAAGATCGGCCACCCGGGCGACGAAGCCCCCGGCCTTCCCCGCGCCCAGCTCGCCAGGCTGCTGATGGCCGTCGTGGACGGCCTGCTCCTCCAGTGGCTCATCGACCCCGACCTGGAACGCGCCATCGAGGACATGGACCGGACCATCTCCGCCCTCGCCCTGCTCGCGGACCCGGCGACGTAGCCGCCGCATGGCAGTCATGTAGCCGCCACGCGGAAAATCCCGCGCCTTTATAACACCGTCGGACTTTCTCTTCGCCGACGCCTTCTCCCCTTTTTCCCGCCCGCCTGTGGCACGCGTCTCTTTCGCCTGCCGCAAAACTTCTAGGAGGGCTCCGTTGTTGTTCCTCGTCGTCCTCAGGACCGCGGTAGGGCTCGCCCTGCTCGTCGCGGGGGCGCCCAAGCTCCGCGACACCGCGCGGTTCGCCAGGTCGGTCCGGGCCTACCGGGTGCTGCCCGGGCCGGTCGCCGACGCCGTCGGCAGGGCGCTCCCGTTCGCCGAGGTCATCGTCGGCGCGGCGCTCGTGCTCGGCGTGGCGACAAGGGCCGCCTCGGCCGTCGCGGTGCTGATGTTCCTCGCCTTCGCCACCGGACTCACCATCAACCTCGCGCGCGGCCGCCGCGACCTCGACTGCGGCTGCTTCGCGTTCGGCCACGCCGACCCCGACGCCGCCCGCATCAGCTGGTTCCACGCCGGACGCGCCGCGGCCCTGGCCGTCGCCGCGCTGCCCGCCCTGCTCTGGGCGACCGAACCGGTCTGGGCGAGTTCCGCCGCGGTCGGCGGGGCGGCCGCCGGCGTCGTCATCGTCGCCGCGGTGTTCGCCGCGGGCCAGGTCGCCGCGGTGACCGGCACCGGACCGAGCCGTCTCGACGGCTATCTCGACCCGGCCGGGGAACGCCTGGCCCGCATCCAAGGAGCCCTCTAGATGAACACCGTTCTCCTCGCCCTCGTCGTGGTGCTCGCCGCCGCGGTCGCCGCCCTGTTCGTCATGCTGCTCGCGCTGGCCCGCGAGGTCGGCCGCATCCAGGTGCGGCTCGGCCCGCTCGGCGCGCGGATGCTCGACACCGGACCGCGCGTCGGACAGGAGGGTCCCGCCTTCAGCGGCCTCGTCGACCATCTGAACCGGAGCACCGACGTCGGCGGGCGGCGCGACCGTCCCCAGCTCGTGCTGTTCACCAGCCCGACCTGCTCCACCTGCAAGAGCCTGCTGCCCGGCGTGCTGGCCATGGCGCGGGCGGAGAAGGACCTCGACGTCGTCCTGGTCTCCGACGGCAGCCCGCAGGAGCACGAGCGGTTCCTCGCCGGGACCCAGCTCGGCCCGCACGTCGCCTACCTCGACGCCGCCGAGGTCGGGATCGCCTACCAGGTCGGGACCACGCCCTACGGGATCGCGCTCGACGCGCACGGCGTCGTGCGGGCCAAGGGCCTGTGCAACACCATGCAGCAGGTCGAGAGCCTCATCAACGCGCTGGAGGCCGGGGTGTCCTCCGTCCAGGAGCTGCACCTCAGCGCCACCCGGCACGCACACACCCACCAGTAAGAGAGAGGAAGTCTCGTGGGCGAGAACATGATGCCCGTCGGCCAGGACGCCGTGCAGGAGCACGCCGACTGGCTCGCGGGCGGCGGCGGAGGCACGGCGAGCCGTGCCGCGCGCAAGCTGTCCGAGCGGACGTCCCGGCGCGGAATGCTCGCGCGCATGGGCGCCTGGATGATCGGCGCGGCGGGGGTGACGACGGTCGCGGCGCTCCCGGTGTCGCGGGCGCTCGCCGACACCAGCGACAAGATCGTCCCTGACTACGCGGGCAAGGACCCGTCCAAGTGCGAGTACTGGCGCTGGTGCAACATGGACGGCTCCCCGTGCGCCGACTGTGCGGGCGGCGGCGTCACCACGTGCCCGCCCGGCTCCACGCCCGGCGCGGAGTTCTGGGTCGGCTGCTGCACCCACCCCGACAGCAAGAAGACCTACCTGGTCGCGTACTACGACTGCTGCGGCGGCGCGGGCTGCGCGGCGACGTTCTGCGCGGAGCCGCACGTGCAGGCGCAGATGTACAACCCGGTGTCGGGCAGCTTCGACCAGGAGATCATCTGGTGCGTCTCGGAGGAGTCGCAGAGCTACACGTGCACGCTCGCGCCGATCATCGGTGAGGACTGCACGCCGAGGCCCGCCGCCCGCGTCGGAGCCAAGACAGGTGTCTGACGCCGTCTGCGGCACCGGGTCCGGCGGCAAACGCCCGATCGGGTCGGTGTACGGACGGCTGCGGCGGCTCAGCGTGTGGGCCGTGCTCCTGCTCGCGGGAGCGGCCCTCGGCGCGGCGACCGGCGACGACGCCGTCGCCTGGACCGTTCCGGTGCTGATCGTCGCGGTGCTCTCGGGAATGGGCGCGAGCTGGTCTCCCTGAGGCTACTCGCTGGTGGCCACGATGGTGGCCCCCAAGCCTGCCGTGCGCGGGCGTTCGACCCCGGTGCGCCGCATCGGCTGGCATCTGCTCGGCCTGCTGCTCACCGCCCTGCCCACCGGCGCGCTCGTCGGCTGGCTCGGCTCACTGCTCCCGGATGTCCCGGCCGTCTGGTCGTTCGGGATCTGGGCCGTGGTGGCCGCCGCCTACGGCATGCACGAGATGCGCCTGATCACCCTGCCGCACCCCCAGCGGATGCGTCAGGTGCCCGCAGGCTGGCGCCGCAAGTACCAGCCGCGGATCGTGGCGTTCGCCTACGGGCTGCTGATCGGTCCCGGATACCTGATCTTCATCCGCACCACCGCCTTCTACCTGCTCAACCTCGGTGTGCTACTCGCCGGTTCCCCGGTGCTCGGCGCGACGGGCTGGGCGATCGTCGCGGTCTGCCGGATCGTCCCCTCAGTGCTGGCGCTGCCCAGCGCGCGGCGGGGCGACCTGAACGACCACCTGATCCGCACGATGGGCCTCGACAACCCGGCGCGCCTCGTGTGCGGCGGCGCGCTCGCGCTCCTCGCGGGCCACGTCCTGCTCCTCGTGCTGACCTGACCCCCTCCACTGCCTGAACTCCAAGGAGTCCCCCCTTGCGATCCACCAAGACGATGGGCTTGGTGAGCGTGTCCATGGCCCTCGCCGTGACCCTCACCGCCTGCTCGTCCGACTCCGACAAGGAGGCGTCGCCCAAGCCGACGTCTCCGTTCCGCACCCAGCCGTACACCGCGCCGGACGCCAACACCGGCATCGGGCCGACGGACCAGGCGCTCCCGACCCAGATCCCCGAGCCGATCCACGTGAGCGAGCTCAAGCCGATCGGCGCCGACCAGGTCGTCATCGCCGAGGCCGGGTGGGGCTCGCTCACCACGAACCTCAACGTGTTCGACCCCAAGACCGGCAAGCTCATCCAGACCGTCACCAGCGCCAACACCAACTGGGACCTCACCCCGACGGTGTTCGCCGGCGAGCACCCCGGCCTGCCCTACATCCTCGGGCACGAGGTGTGGCGGCCGCGCGGCTGGCGCGGCAAGGCCGACTACACCCTCACCTGGTACGAGGGCGACGCGACGAAGCCCGCCGAGGTCGTCCTGCCCGAGGAGACCCGCACCCACGGAAGGCACTCCAGCAACGCCGTCACCCCCGACGGCAAGTACTGGGTGACCTGGGACGACATGCTCTTCGGCATCCGCGTGGTCGACCTGCAGGCCAAGAAGCAGACCGGGAAGCTCCAGATCCTCAACTGCGGCCCGTTCACCTGGCCGGTCGGGCACGACATCTACAGCCTCTGCGAGTCCTCGCAGGAGTTGCTGCAGATCCACATCGACGACAACGGCGTGCCGAGCGTCGCCAACCGGACGAAGGTCCTGCCGGAGGGCTTCACCTCGGCGCGGCACGCGCCGTTCGCCGCCGACGTCAAGAAGGCGCTGCTGGTCAACGGGTACGGCAACGCCTACCTGTTCGACTTCGCCAACGGGCTGCCGACCGCCCCGGTGGAGAAGGCGGGCAGCGTCGTCAAGGCGGGGATCAGCTTCGACAACCCGGCCGTCAACGCCGACGCGTCGCGGATCTCCGTCCCCTACACCGACGGCGAGATCCCGGCGGGCTCGGCGCGCGCGGGCGACTGGAAGAAGACGATCGTCTTCGACGCGGCGTTCAAGGAGGTCGGTGAGCTGACCGCCGACGACCTCGGCGGCGGCTCGGCGGAGTCCCAGGTGTTCAGCACCGACGGCAAGATCCTCTACGTCCTGGCGTCCAAGGACGACAAGACGACCCTCTACGGGTTCGACGCCGCCTCGCTCAAGCAGGTCTCCAAGGCCCCCGTCAAGGGTCCAGGCCCGCTCGGCGAGATGTTCGCGCCGCTGACGGTCACGCCGTGACCGCGGCGTCCCGGCCGGGGGCGCTCCCGGCCGGGACGCCCACGCCCACCCCCTGGGAAGGAACATGATGAACCCACGCCTCGACCGCCGGGGCTTCCTCGTCCTCGGCGGGCTCTCGCTTGCCGCGGCGGCGTGCGGCGGCGACGCCAAGCCCGGCGCGCCCGCGCCGGTGCCCGTCGCGCCGACCGATCCCGCGGTCGCCGCCGCCGAGGCGGGCCGTCTCGCGCCCGGCCGCAAGCCCGTCGCGGTGCGGCTCAAGGCCGCGCCCGTCACGCTCGACCTCGCGGGGCGCGAGGTGCAGACGTGGGCGTACGGCGACGGCGCGGGCACCACCGAGATCCGCGCCAAGAAGGGCGACCTGCTCGAGGCGACGCTGGTGAACGACCTGCCCGCCGAGAGCACGATCCACTGGCACGGCATCACGATCCGCAACGACATGGACGGCGTCTCGCCCGTGACGCAGGCCCCGGTCATGCCGGGAGACAGCTTCACGTACCGGTTCGCGTTGGAGCACCCGGGCACCTACTGGTACCACCCGCACATCGGCCTCCAAGCGGACCGGGGGCTCTACGGTCCGCTGATCATCGAGGACCCCGACGACGCGACCGGCGCGGAGACCGAGTTCGTCATCGTCCTCGACGACTGGCTCGACGGGCTCGGCACCACCCCCGACGAGGTGCTGACCGCGCTGAACCCCGCGCTCAGCGGGCACGCGGGTCACGCGATGACGCCCGACGCGACGATGACGCCCGGGCACGTGATGACGCCCGCGCCGCCGTCCTCCGCCGCGACGGCCCTGGTCAGCGGCGCGCACGGGAACTCCACGCCGCTCGGCGGGATGGGCGGCCACATCGCCTACCCGCTGCACCTGGTGAACGGCCGGCCGCCCGCCGACCGGCCGACGTTCACCGCGCGCGCCGGGGCGAAGATCCGGCTGCGGATCATCAACGCCGCAGCCGAGACCCCGTACCGGTTCGCGGTCGGCGGGCACAAGCTGACCGTCACGCACGCCGACGGCTTCCCCGTCGAACCCGTCGAGGCCGACGCGCTCGTGCTCGGCATGGGCGAGCGCTACGACGTGCTGCTGACGCCCAAGTCCGGCGCGTGGCCGATCATGGCGGCCGCCGAAGGCAAGGCGGGCTATGCGGCGGCGATCCTGCGGTCGTCGTCAAGCGCCTCCGCGCCCTCGGTGGGCAGCCGTCCCACCGAACTCGACGGGAGGCTGCTGTCCTACGCCGACCTGGTGCCCGAGGGGTCCGCGCGGCTCGCCGACCGGGCTCCGGCGCGCGACTACCGGGTCGAGCTGATCGGCGGGACCGACCGGTACGTGTGGGGCCTCGCCGGGGCCGACGCCGCCGCGCTGCGCGCCGTCGAGGGCGAGCGCATCCGCATCACCATGCGCAACTCGACGCCGATGTGGCACCCGATGCACCTGCACGGGCACACGTTCGCGATCCCGGGCGGGGCGCGCAAGGACACCGTCAACATCCTGCCGGGCCAGGACCTCGCCATCGAGTTCGACGCCGACAACCCCGGCCCGTGGATGTTCCACTGCCACAACGCCTACCACTTCGAAGCCGGCATGACCGCCAACCTCACCTACGTAAGGGCCTGACCCGCATGCGCAAGATTCTGATGTCCCTCGTCCTGGCCGCGGGCCTCGTCGTCACCGGCTGCTCCTCCGACGACGGCGGCGACGCCAAGGCCAGCGAGGTGATCCCCGTCAAGGTCGCGAACATGGTCTACTCCCCCGCCAACCTGACGATCAAGGTCGGCCAGACCGTCGAGTGGACCTTCGACGACAACGGCCTGCTGCACGACGTCGTCGGCGACGACGGCCTCAAGAGCGACCTCGTCGCCACCGGCACCTACCGGCACACGTTCACGAAGGTCGGGACCTTCAAGTACCTGTGCAGCGTCCACCCGATGATGACCGGCACGGTCACCGTCACCGCATGAGGGCTCGGCAGGCGCTGGCGGCCGCGCTGTGCGCCGCCGCACCGCTGGCGGGGTGCGCGAGCGCCCCGCCGCCCGCCCCTGCGGCCGTGGTGACGGTCTCCAACATCGCCTACAGCCCGGCGACCGTCACCATCCCCGTGGGGGGCAGCGTGCGGTGGGACTTCGCGGACGACGGCATCCTCCACCATGTGATGGGCGACGGCCTGGACAGCGGGATCGTCGGCACGGGCAGCTACACGCACACGTTCAACGCGCCGGGTACGTATTCGTACCATTGCAGCGTCCACACCGTCATGGCGGGCGCCGTCATCGTCACCCCGGAGGAACCGTGAAGAGGCTGACCCAGTACGCGCAGGGCGGCGGCTGCGCCTGCAAGATCCCGCCGGGTGAGCTCGAGGCGGTGCTCGCCGGGCTGTGGGACGGCCCGGCCGAGGAGGGACTGGTCGTCGGCCTCGACTCCGGGGACGACGCGGCCGTCGTCGCGCTCGGCGACGGCACGGCGGTCGTCAGCACCGCCGACTTCTTCACCCCCGTCGTGGACGACCCCTACGACTGGGGGCGGATCGCGGCCGCCAACGCCCTGTCGGACGTCTACGCGATGGGCGGCGCCCCGATCCTGGCGATCAACCTGCTGAGCTGGCCGCGCGACGTGCTGCCCTACGACCTCGCCCGCGAGGTGCTGCGCGGTGGCCTGGCGATCGCGCGCGAGGCGGGCTGCCCGCTCGCGGGCGGCCACAGCGTCAACGACCCCGAGCCGAAGTACGGCCTCGCCGTCACCGGCGTCGCCGACCCCGCCCGGCTGCTGCGCAACGACGCGGGCCGGGCCGGGGTCCCGCTGTCGCTCACCAAGCCGCTCGGCCTCGGCGTGCTCAACAACCGGCACAAGGCGACGGGCGAGGTGTTCCCCGAGGCCGTCGCGACGATGACCGCGCTCAACGCCAAGGCGAGCCGCGACGCCCTCGCCGCGGGCGCGCGCTGCGCCACCGACGTCACGGGCTTCGGCCTCCTCGGCCACCTCCACAAGCTCTGCCGCGCCTCGGGCGTCAGCGCGGTCCTCGACGCCGCCGCCGTCCCCTTCCTCGACGGCGCGGCCGACTCCCTGCGCGCGGGCTATGTCCCCGGCGGCTCCCAGCGCAACCTCGACTGGGTCGCCCCCCACGTTGACGTCTCCGCCGTCTCCGCCGACCTCGCGCTGCTGCTCGCCGACGCCCAGACCTCGGGCGGCCTCCTCGTCGCGGGCGAGATCCCCGGCGCGCCCGTCATCGGCGAACTCGTCCCGGCGGGCGACCACACGATCGTCGTGAAGTAGCGGCCGTCAGGACGGGTCGGGGAGCAGGGCCACGCGGGAGAGGACCCGGGCGAGCCGGGCGGCCGTGGTGGACGGCGGGAGGGTCGGCTGGACGAGGTGGCTGACGGTGAGGCGGACGACCGTCTCGACGGCCAGGGCGCGGGAGTCGGCGTCGATGTGCGGCCAGGCTTCCGCGGCGTAGGCGTCGAGCATGGTGGTGGCGGTTTCGAGGAGGGGCTCGGAGCGGGTGGTGAGGTGCGCGAGGAGGTCGTCTTCCGCGCCCCTTGAGCTGGTGAGGACGCTCTTCACCAGGGGGTTGTCGGCCGCGGTGTCGAGGGTGAAGCGGACCGCGGCCTCGACGGCGGCGCGGGGGTCGGGGCGGTGGGCGTCGAGCTGCTCCTGGACGCCGAGCAGGAAGCGGTCGACCTCGCGCATGACGAGGGCCTGGCCGATGGCGTCGCGGGTGCCGAACTCGGTGTAGACGGTCTGGCGGCTGACGCCCGCGGTGGTCGCGATGTGCGCCATGCGCAACTTGCTCCAGCCGTCGGCGGTGACCCGCTCGTAGGCGGCGTCCAGCAGCCGGTCGCGGAGCAGCGACCGCACGGATTCCCGGTATCGCGTCATCGGTCCAAGAGTATAGCGATCCGTCCAATCTCTTGACACTCTGGGCGGTAAGTGTCTATTTTCCGGACAGTTCTCCCTAAGACTGTAAGGAGATGGCATGGCCGCGGTCGATGCCGGACGCGGGCCCGAGACGGCCTGGCGGGACCCGAAAAAGTACCTGTGGCTGCTCGGGCTGTTCGTGCCGAGCTTCCCGTTCCTGTCCTTCGGGCTCGCGGAGGCGACCGGCCTCGGCGTCTTCTGGTGGTCGGGGCTGATCCTGCTGTTCGTGCTCTTCCCCGTGCTCGACCAGTTCATCGGCAAGGACTCCGCGAACCCTCCGGACAGCGTCCTCGCCTGGCTCGAAGCGCAGAAGTACTACAGGTGGTGTACGTACCTGTTCCTGCCGCTGCAGTACGCGGGCCTGCTGCTCGGCTGCGCGGTGTGGACGTCGGCGGCGTACGGGGTCGCCGACAAGATCGGGTTCGCGCTGACGATCGGGGTGGTCGGCGGGCTCGGCATCAACACCGCGCACGAACTCGGCCACAAGAAGGACAAGCTGGAAAGGTGGCTGTCGAAGATCGCCCTCGCCCAGACCGCTTACGGGCACTTCTTCATCGAGCACAACCGGGGCCACCACGTCAGGGTCGCGACCCCGGAGGACCCGGCGAGCTCACGGCTCGGCGAGACGTTCTGGGCGTTCCTCCCGCGCAGCGTCTGGGGCAGCTTCCGATCGGGCTGGGGGCTGGAGAAGCGGCGGCTCGGCCGTACCGGACGCGGCCCCTGGACGCCGCGCAACGACGTGCTGAACGCGTGGGCGATGACGTTCGCGCTGTATGCCGTGCTCGTCGTCGGGTTCGGGCCGGGAATCCTCCCGTATCTGCTGGTCCAGGCCGTCTTCGGGTTCTCGCTGCTCGAAGTCGTCAACTACCTCGAGCACTACGGGCTGCTGCGGCAGCGGCGCGACAACGGCCGCTACGAGCGCTGCGCGCCACGGCACAGCTGGAACAGCAACAACATCGCCTCCAACGTGCTGCTCTACCACCTCCAGCGGCACAGCGACCACCACGCCAACCCGACCCGCCGCTACCAGGCGCTGCGGCACTTCGACGAGGCCCCGGAACTGCCGTCGGGCTACGCCACGATGATCGTGCTCGCGTACTTCCCGCCGCTGTGGCGGCGCGTCATGGACCGCAGGGTCCTCGCCCACTACGACGGCGACGTCACGCGCGCGAACATCCAGCCGGGCCGTCGCGCGAAGCTCCTCGCCAAGTACGGGGCCGCCGCGTGAGCGCGTACGTGTGCCCCGTCTGCGAGTACGTCTACGACGAGTCCACCGGCGACCCGCGCGAGGGCTTCCCCGCCGGAACCCCTTGGGCCGACATCCCCGACGACTGGTGCTGCCCCGACTGCGGCGTCCGCGAGAAGCCCGACTTCGAGAAGGCCGAAGGGGCCCGCGACTGAAGGGCGACAACGCCACCTACTGCCAGCAGTACGAGGGCGTCTACGCGGCCCGCCTTCTGAGGCTTGCGTAAGGAGGGCCCGTACGGATGCGTCCGTACGGGCCGTCGCTTATTCGAAGGTCGCCCCCGCCTCGCGGAGGAGTCCGAGGACTACGGCCGGGTTGTACGGGGCCGGTTCTCCCGGCAGATAGGTGACCGACTCAAGGGTCCCGGTGTAGGGGAAGTGCCCGTGACGCAGGTACAGCGGCCACGAGACGGGGTTGCGCCGGTCCGCGCCGACGTCGATGCCCTGCGCCGGGGAGAACCCGAAGAGCATCAGCGCCTGCTCGACCTTCGCCTTGACGACCCCGTCGACAAGGAGGTCGAAGCTCCAGCGGAACTCGGGCAGCGCCGTCGCGCGCAGCGTCAGCAGGTGGGGTCCCTCGGCGAGTTCTCCCGCGTCGGCCTCCAGGAGGACGCCGAACTCGTTGTAGACGAACCTGAGGCTTCCGTCCTCTATGTGCAGGTTGTACCCGCCGCCCTGGTCGCCGTGCGCGAACAAAACGCCCTGGTCGCCCGCCGCGTAGACGAGCCTGGTCTCGACGTCGAACGAGCGCAGCGCGACGAGCTTGGCCGACCGGTACCGCTCAAGGCTCGGCGTGCCGGGCAGCAGCCGGAGCGGGCGGCTGAACGCCTGCTCGGCCGGGGAGCGCCGGACGTGCATGATGCCGCGTTCGTCCTGCGGGAAGACCTTGTTCGCCCAGGCCGCCTTCTCCCAGGCCGCCGCGAGTTCCGCGACGAGCTCGGGGTTCTGCGCCGCCACGTCATGAACCTCGGTCGGGTCGGTGCGCAGGTCGTACAGCTCCCACGGCACCGCGTCGGGCGAGACGCCCGGCTGGGCGAGCGTGACGATCTTCCAGCCGTCCTTGTAGTACGACCGGTTGCCCGTCATCTCCGCGTATTGCTCGGGATGCGTACTTTGCTCCGACGGGTCGGCGAGCGGGCCGGTGAAGCTGAACCCGTCGAGGCCGGGGGCGGGCAGGCCGTGCCGCTCGGTGAGGCGGGAGACGCCCGTCAGCTCGAGGAGGGTCGGGTAGAGGTCGGTGACGTACTGGTACTGGGTGCGCACCTGCCCTGCGTGCTCGGCGAGCCGCGCGGGCCAGGAGACGATGAACGGCACACGGACGCCGCCCGCGTGCGTGTTCCCCTTGTACAGCCGGAACGGCGCGTTCGACGCCATCCCCCACCCGCGCGGGTAGTGGATCGCGCTCTGCGGGCCGCCGAGGATCTCCAGGTCGCGCGGCACGTCGCGCTTCCACTCGTCCGGCAGGTGGCCGCCCTTGCCGAAATTTTTAAAGTAGCTGCGGGTGCCCTGCGGGCCGCCCTCCCCGGTGCCGCCGTTGTCGGAGGTGAAGATGACGATGGTGTTGTCGAGCTCGCCCAGCGCCTCGATCGCGGCGAGGAGACGGCCGAGGTTCTGGTCGACGTTGTCGACCATCGCCGCGTACACCTCCTTCATCCGCGCGTACAGCTCGCGTTCGTCGTCGCCCAACGAGTCCCAGGGCTCGACGGACTCGTGCAGCTCCCCGTTGCGAATAGGCAACTCGGTGCCTTCGGGGAACAACCCGCCCTCCACCTGACGGGCGAACCTCGCCGCCCGTACGGCGTCCCATCCCTCGGCGTACTTGCCTCGGTACTTGGCTATGTCGTCGGGCTTGGCCTGGAGGGGGCCGTGGCACGCGCCGTGCGCGAAGTACAGGAAGAACGGCTTGTCGGAGTTAGCGCGCAGGCCCTTGACCAGGCCGATTGCCTCGTCCGTGAGGTCGTCGGTGAGGTAGTAGCCGTCGGGGTAGACGTCGGTCTGCACGGGCGAGTTGTCCCGGACCAGGTGGTACGGGAGGTGGAGGCTGGTCATGCCCTCAAGGAACCCGTAGAACCTGTCGAACCCGCGCTGAAGCGGCCACGACGCCTTCGCCGCGCCCTCGTTCATCAGCGCGTCCTTCGTCAGGTGCCACTTGCCGACGGCGTACGTGGCGTACCCTCCGGCGCGCAGGGACTCCGCGAGCGTGGGGACGTCGTCGGCGATCTCGAACACCCAGCCGGGGAAGCCCGGGTCGGCGTTGGAGACGAACCCGTAGCCCGCGTTGTGCGGGTTCAGGCCGGTCAGCAGCGACGCGCGCGACGGCGAGCACAGCGGGTTGGTGTGGTAGTTGGTGAACCTGACGCCGCGCTCGGCGAGCGCGTCGAGGGTCGGCGTGTCGATCTCCGAGCCGAACGGGCCGACGTCGCTGAAGCCCATGTCGTCCATGAGCACGACCACGACGTTCGGCGCCCCTGCCGGCGCCTGCGGCGGCGTCCGCCACCACGGCGTCGAGTCGGTGACGTTCCTGGCGACGGCCGCGCCGTGCCCCGGGTAGGTGCGGGTCTCCGGGGCGCTCATCGCGGGACGTCTCCGACGATCGAGGCGCGCTCGGCGACGCGCACGTGCGGGTGGTAGTCGGAGGAGGCGTAGTGCCAGGTGGCCCGGTTGTCCCAGAAGGCGATGTCGTCCTTCTCCCAGCGCCAGCGCACCTGGTACTCGGGCACGAACGCCTGCCGGAAGAGGTAGCGGAGCAGTTCCTCGCCCTCGTCGGCGGGCAGGTCAGGGATGTGCGTGGTGAAGATGGCGTTCACGAACAGGCTCTTGCGGCCGGTCTCCGGGTGCGTCCTGACGATCGGGTGGGCGACGGGCGGGAACTCGGCCTGCTTGGCGGCGGCGAGCTCGGGCGGGAGGAACCTGCCGAAGGACGGCATGAAGTCGTGGACCGCGGTGAGGCCGTCGATGCGGGCCTTCACGTCGTCCGGCAGGTTGTCGTAGGCGGCTCCGGCGTCGGCCCACAGGGTGTCGCCGCCGCCGTGCGGGGGGACCTCGGTGAGCCGCAGGACCGAGCCGAGCGCGGGGTTGGCGCGCCAGGTGACGTCGGTGTGCCAGATGTTCTCGTAGCCGCTGAGGTCGGCGTCCTTGGCGAAGCGGACGACGTCGGCGGTGTCGCCCTGCGGCAGGAACGGGTGCGTCTCAAGCTCGCCCCACAGCCTCGCGAAGTCGCGGTGCTGGGCGTTGGTGATGCGCTGGCGGCGGAAGAAGACGACCTTGTGCTCGAGCAGCGCGCGGTTGAGCTCGGCGTGCAGCTCGGGGGTGACGGGCGCGCCCAGGTCGACGCCGGTGATCTCCGCGCCGATGAGGGGTCCGAGAGGGCGCACGCCGAAGAGTTCGTAGGGGCGGTCGTCCTGGCCGTCGGCGAGTCGGCGCAGCGTGCGCGGGCCGCTCAGGCCCCACCGGGCGGTCAGGTCGATGTCGACGGTCTCTGGCGCCTGGGCCGTCGGGGACATGAGCGGTCTCCTTTTCCGAGAACCCATGTGGGTTGTTCGTCCTGATTTGTTACGGCGGGCGACAGCCTTTCCCACTATCCCCACAATGTCAACCTGAACGGTAGGAAAACTAGAGTATGTGTCGACGTTTGGTGACCTTCTTGTCGCTTTATGTCAGTGATCGTGGTGGATGGGGCCGTCGGTGGCGGTGAGGGGGAGGGCGCGGCCGCCGCGTCGGGCGGCGACGATTTCGGCGAGGATCGACACGGCGGTCTCCTCCGGGGTCCGCGCGCCGAGATCGAGCCCGATCGGGGAGCGGAGGCCGGTGAGTTCGCCATCGGACAGTCCGGCATCCCGCAGGCGGTCGAGCCGCTCCGCGTGCGTGCGCCGCGAACCCATCGCACCCACGTACCCGACGGGAAGCCGCAGGGCGACCTTGAGCAGCGGAATATCGAACTTCACATCATGGGTGAGGACGACGATCGCGGTGCGGGCATCGGTCGAGGTGGCCGCAAGGTAGCGATGCGGCCAGTCAACGACCACCTCGTGCGCATCGGGAAACCGACCCGGGGTGGCGAACACAGGCCGCGCATCACACACCGTCACCCGATAACCAAGAAACCTGCCGAGCGACGCCACCGACCCCGCATAGTCAATCGCCCCGAACACCAACAAACGCGGCGGCTCCGCGAACGAGGCAACGAACACCTCAACCCCCTCCCGACACCGCACCGACCGCACCCCGCTCACCCCCGCCTCCAACATCCCCCGCGCCTCCCCAACGACCACCCCATCAACCTCCACCTCACCGGTAGACCCATAACACGCAGCCCCATCAACAGCCAACACACCCCCAACGACACCCTCCCGCCCCAAAACATCGGAGCCCACGACATCCGCGACAACCGGCACCAACGCGGACGCGGCACGGCGTCCGCTGGCGGAGGCCGCCAGGGCGGCGTCGGCAGGATGCGCGGCGACGACGGCCGGGGCCAGGGCGGGAGCGGCGCGGTGTTCGGCGTCCGCGACAGCCGGGGCGAGTGCGGGCGCGGCGGGGGCGGTGGGGGGTGTGGGGGTGGGGAGGAGGTGGGCCAGGGCTATGGGGCGGCCTGCGGTGAGGGCTTCGGAGAGGGCGGAGATCACGGCGGGCGGGGGTGCGGGGGTCACCCAGACCTCGACGGTACCGCCGCAGGTCAGGCCGACGGCGAAGGCCGTGTCGTCGGAGTAGCCGAAGGTCTCGCGGAAGGAGTCGCCGGTTTCCAGCGCGCGTAGGCACAGGTCGTAGACCGCGCCTTCGACGCAGCCGCCCGAGACGCTGCCGACCGCTTCGCCGTCCTCGGCGACGGCCATCGCCGCGCCGGGCGTCCGGGGGGCGCTGCCGCCGGTGGCGATGACCGTGGCCAGCGCGTACCGGGTGCCGGATCGCTGCCAGGCCGTCAGCCGCTCGATGATCTCCCGCACTGTCCGCCCCCTTGTCGTCGCGTTTGCACGCAAAGATACCTTAGGACTAACATTCTTTGAACAAAGTGTTCAATCGAGAACAGGACCACACCCATGGGTTCCTCCATCGCCATCAGCGGCGCGGGGATCGGCGGGCTCGCCGCCGCGATCGCGCTCCGTTCCCTCGGCCACGAGGTCGTGGTCTACGAGCAGGCGCCCAAGTTCGCCAGGGTCGGCGCGGACATCAACCTGACCCCGAACGCCGTCCGCGCCCTCGACGGCCTCGGCGTCGGCGACGCCCTGCGCGAGACCGCGGCCCGCCCGACCCACCGGATCAGCCGCACCTACGACACCGGCGAGGAGACCTCACGCCTGCCCATGGGCGACACCGCCGAGCTGCAGTACGGCGCGCCGCAGCTCACCATGCACCGCGCCGACCTCATGAGCGCGCTTGAGGCCGCAGTGCCCGCGTCGGCGATCCGGCTCGGCACGAAGGTCGCCGGCCTGACGCAGGACGACGAGGGCGTCACGCTCGAGTTCGCCGACGGCACGTCCGCCCGGCACGCCGCGGTGATCGGCGCGGACGGCATCCACTCCGTCGTCCGGACCGCCCTGTTCGGCAAGGAAAGCCCGGTCTTCACCGGAGTCGTCGCCTATCGCGCGGTCGTCCCGATCTCCACACTTTCCGACGTCACGAACCTCGACGCGTTCACCAAGTGGTGGGGCCCCAACAAGGACACCCAGATCGTGACATTCCCCCTCAACCGGGGCGAAGACCTGTTCATCTTCGCGACGATCCCCCAGGAGGGCTGGCACGCCGAGTCCTGGACCCAGCCCGGCGACGTCGCCGAGCTCACCGACCTCTACCGCGACTTCCACCCCGAGGCCCGCCGCCTCCTGGCGGCCTGCGACGAGGTGCTCAAGTCCGCACTCTACGTCCGCGACCCCCTCCCCACCTGGACCGCGGGCCGCGCCACCCTCCTGGGCGACGCCTGCCACCCGATGATGCCCTTCATGGCCCAGGGCGCGGGCCAGGCCGTCGAAGACGCCGTCGTGCTGGCCCGCGCCATCGACGCCGCCCCCACCTTCGAAGCCGCCTTCGCCGCCTACGAGACCGCGCGCCTCCCCCGCACGTCCCGCATCCAGATCTCCTCCCGCGACAACGCCTGGCTCAAGGAGTCCGGCACCGGCGACTGGGTCTACGCCTACAACCCCTGGACCACCCCCCTCACATGACCCCACCTCCGGCTCCCTCCAACACCCCGAAGGCGGCCCCCCAGACAGCGACCCCGACATCAGCCCCGGCTCGCGTCGGGGGGCCGGGGGCGGGGTCGGGGTCGGCGGCCGCGCGGGTGCTGACGCTCCTCGAGCACATCGCCGAGGGCGGCAGCACCGCGAACCTGTCCGACCTGGCCCGCGCCACCGGCCTCAACCGCCTCACCGCGACCCGCCTGCTCGCCGACCTCACCGAGGCGGACGCGATCGAGCGCACCGCGTCAGGCCACCGCCTGAGCACCCGCCTCCTCCATTTGGCCGCCACCGCCCTCTCCGGCCAGGACCTCACCTCCCTGGGCCAACGCGCCCTAGACTCCCTCAGCTCCAAGCTCGGTGTCTCGGCCTATCTGGTGGTAGCCGACGACACCCACCTCACCTACCTCCTGCGCGCCATCCCCGACCAGCCCCTCGTCTCCCACATCACCACGGGCACCGTCGTCCCCCTCACCGCCACCACCGGCGGCCGAGCCATCCTCGCCGCCCGCTCCGGCCACCCGCCCGCCTGCGTCTGGAGCCGCTCAGGCTACGAACCCGGCATCGACTCCGTAGCCGCCGCCATCACCCCCACCCCCACCCACCCGGTCGCCGCCCTGAGCCTCGCCGCCCCCTCCGGCGCCCTCGACCCCACCCCCACCCACGCCACAGCCCTGGAATCCCTCCTCCTCCAAACCACCACCTCCCTAGCCACCCTCCTAACCCACCCCCACTAACCCCTCCCCCAACACCCCCGCGCACCGAACACACACGCCACCCCCAATCCGACCTCCTGCGTCACCCCAGACCCAAACCTCACATCAGCACAGCAACCCACAGAGCTCAGTGATCTGACGGGCGGGAAAGTGAAGGCTCGCGTTCGGGAGGGGGCCGGTGGAGCGGAGGCGGATGTTGGATGCCCAGCCGTTGCCGGGGCGGAGGGGCTCGGCGATGCTCAGGAGGATCTGCATGTCGGCTGTGGGCATGGTGAGCCAGGCGAAGTCGGCGTAGAAGGCGGCGTAGCGGTTCCATCGGTCGGGTGGGATGGCGGCTCCGCCTTGGGCGAGAGATTCTCCGGCGTTCTGGCAGCACATGGCCGTGTCGAGGCCGAGTGCCCAGATGGCCGAGACCAGGTCGGTCATTCCCTCGTCTATGGCGACGGTGGTGCCGTCGAGCTTGGTGATGTTCCTGGTCGGGTGGACTTGTCGTGGTTCGTGCATGGGAGTCCTCGGCGGTACTCGGCCCAGTGGCCGGTGAGGTGTCGGAGTTCGTGGGCCCAGGGTTCGGCGATGCGGTCGGCTGCGGTGATCCAGAAGGCGGCGTTCATTTCGGCGAAGTTCGTGAGCGTCGCTGCGGGGAGGCTGGTCCAGGCGGGAAACCGGGAAAGCCATGCTTCGGCTTGTTCGGGGGTGTGTCCGGCTTTGAGGAGCCATTGGGCGAGGAGGGCGAGTTCGGTCCAGGCGGCGCCTCGGCTGGCGAAGCCCCAGTCGACGAGGAAAGCGTCCTCGTCGGGGGTGATGAGGAGGTTGCCGGGGTTGAGGTCGGCGTGGATGACGGTGTCGCCTTCGAGGGCGGAGATGTCGCCCAGATCCGTCCAGCGGCGTCCGACGGGGATTTTCAGGTCGGGGGCGTCGATCGTCTGGAGGCGGTGGATGACTGCTTCCAGGCGGGCGAGGTCTGGAGAGCCTGGCTGGTAGTCGGCGTGGCGGGCCTCTATGTGTTCGTAGGCGAGGAGGTGCCAGCCCTCGGCTTCCACGTTGTGGAGAAGCCGAGGGGCCAGGCCGACGACGGCGGGGTTGATGCGGGCTTCGCGCCGCAGGGCCCACAGGTCCGGGGTTTCCGGGTCGGTCTGCATGCCTTTGAGGAAGAGGGTTCGGGTCTCGGTGTGGAGGACGGCGGTGATGTCGGAGTGCTCGCCCACGTGGTGCGGGGTGGCGTGTTCGACTCGGCCGGTGTGCTCCTCGATGGCGGCCCGGGTCTTGGGCGGCAGGTCTTCCCAGGTGCGGCGCATGATCTTGGACCTTAGGCGGTGAGGCGGGTGACCTTCAGGTAGCAGTTGTCGGTCTGGCAGCAGCTTGTGCCCTGCTCCCACATGGAGGGGTCGACGGGCCAGCCGTAGAAGGCCATCGCCGTGGTCGTGAGGGTGACGGACTTCCCGGTGCGGATGTCGTCGTGGGTGACGGGGACGTGGTCGAGGAAGGCACCGTCGGTGAGGTCGGCGCAGAAGGCGCGGTACTCGGCGGTGAAGTCGAGGAAGTAGTGGATCGCGGGGTCCACGGCGGCGGACGGGGTGAGGTAAATGAACTCGTGGCCGTCCTGAACGAGGTCGGCGGGCGGGTTCTCGGGGTCGTAGGCGGCGACGGTGGCCATGTAGGCGAGCATCTGCTCGACCATCGTCTCGGCGTAGGTCGTCGCGACGGGCATGTGCTCCTGGATGCGGGCGACGATCTTGCTGAACAGGTCCGTGGAGACGAGGTTGCGGGGAGTCCTGGTCTGGGTGTCTTCGGTGATCACAAGCGTTCCTCTCGATCGAGCGGTCATCTTGCTGCCGTGATCCGCCCCGCTCTCAGGAGGCCGGAAGCGGGGCGGATCGCCATGGCAAGTGAACGTCGGCGCGGGAGGCGGCGGGCAGAGGAGATCAGAGGAGACGGTCGTTCAGCGGGAGGGAGTGCAGGACCGTCCAACGGTAGGCGGCCCCTTCCCTGCGGAGTTCCACCAACTCGACAGACCTCACCGCGATGCGTACTGGCGATAGGTCGCGGAGCGGGAGGAGGTAGGGAAGGAGATCCTTGGCGGGGCGGGCACGGTTGTTGTAGGTGACACCCAGGTGGGGGCGGAAGCTCGGGGTGGGACGGCCGCCGGGGACGCCTGCGCGGGTGTTCGCGGTGGTGAGGGTGTGGTGGAGGTCGGTGAGGTGGTGCCAGGGGGTGACGGTGAAGCGGGCGGCCCCGCGTGACGCGGTGAGGGGGTGGGCGGTGAGGGTGAATCTTGCTTGGAGGGTTGTGGCGGCCAGGTCGGCGAGTTGGTTCGGGGTGACGCGGTCGGTGTCGCCGATCTTGGTCATGGTGATGTGGAGGCCGTCTTCGGGGACGTCGTCCATGCCGAGCGGTGCGAGGGCGTCCTGGCAGCGACGGGCGAGCTTCAGCAGGTCCGGGATGTCGGGGAAGGTGAGCATCCAGTAGTAGGCGCGGTATGCGGGATGCCACCGCGCCCGGTCCCAGTGGTCCTTCATCACATCGAGAGCCCGGTAAGCCTCCCAGTCCCGGGCCAGGATGGCAGCGGGATCATGGAGGTCAGAGGGAGGACCGGCTGGGAAGGACTCCTCGTCGTGGTGTAGCCGGGGTGTCATGGTGTCGTCTCGGCGGTGTGGCGGGTGCGGGCTGTGGCCTTCCACGAGGCGAGGCGATGGCGAAAGCTCGTCGCTTCCGGTGTGCCGTTCCAGCGGGCGGCCTTGTGGGCAAGTTCCTCGGCCCGCTGCCCGACGGACTTGATGGGCGCGGAGGCCGTCATGGACAGGGCCTGGTGTCCGAGTTCCAGGGCGCGGCCCACGTCCGGGTCGCGTTGGGTCAGGAGCGCGCTCGCGGTATCGAGGCGGACGAGTGCCTTACTCCAGCGAGAGTCGGACTCCTCCACGAGGGAATCGAGGGCTTCGGTGTGCTCCAGGACCCGGGTATGGTCCCCGAGGGACAGCAGCGCGGTCGCGGCGTTGGCCATGGTGCGGGCCGGGCTGTACGGGGTGAAGGCGACGCACGAGGACATGCCACCGGGCAGCCCTTCCGAAATGTCGGACAAGGTCAGTGCCTCCTCAATGCGTCGTCGGGCTTCCGTATTGTGCCCGGTCATGCGGGCGAGTGCCCGAGCGCGTCCGTTGACGAGGAGCCTGATGGCCTGCGGGCTGGACGGAGCGAGCCTGATCCCGGCATCCGCGGCTTGGTCGGCCTCGGCGTAGCGGCCTTGATAGTAGAGCCCGAACGAGCGGGTCCCCATCGCCCACATCGCCAACTCGACGTCCTCGGCCTCACGCGCGAGCAACTCTGCCTCGGTGCAGTAGGCGTCGCACAATGACGGCTTGTCCAGGTTCACGGCCATGTAGCCGAGCAGCCCCGAAGCCTTCGCCGCCAAGCGAAAAAGGGCGCGGCGCTGCCTGGCCGACTGCCGGCCGTCGAGGAGGCCGTGCAGCGTCTGCCGCCACAGAAGCATCCGCTGGGCCAGCGGCCAGGGGCCCTCGCCCTCGTAAGCGCCGACGACCTGCGCGATCGACCGTTCAGCGTCGTCAAGCACGGCGTCGTCCACGTTCGAGTGCGTCAGAGCGCGCGCCCGAGCGACGATCCGCGCGGGGTCCTCACCCTCCAGAGAAGACGCCTCGGCTTGCCCCTCACCGTTGAACGCGATCTCCCACACCCGCCTGTACAGCTCCGCGTAAACCGGCCCAGGACGATGCTCGCCCCGCTCATGGAACCGGATCTCCCGGACGATCGAGTCCCGGCCCGGAAGCTGCACCCTCGTCTTCTCATCAGCCGCCAAGAAGAGCCGGCGAGCGAGTTCCCGCTGGCTCCAGCACAAGCGATGCCGCCGGGTACGGATCTCCTCCGCCCAAAGAGGTCTCACCGCGTCCTCGCCCATGCGCACCTCCCCGCCGTCGACCGTAAGATTCCCGACCTCCTCCAGTCTCCTCCTGACGTGTCCTTGCGCGCAGGTGTTCGCTTTGCGTGATGGTCCCGATACCGGGACGGCCCTGCTTCCTCTGGAGAATGGCATGACATTGGTTCGCAGCACGTCGAGCCTGAGCAAGGGCGAATGGGTGCGTGCCCGTGGTGAACGCGTCTGGCGGGTGGCGTTCCCCGGGGCGCACGACCAGGTGCGGCGTGCCCGTGCGCTCGTCAGAACGCTGCTTGCGGGAACCGGTTGCGAGGACGACGCTGCCCTTGTCGTCACGGAACTGGCGAACAACGCACTCCAGCACACGAGGTCGGGTGTGGAGGGAGGGTGGTTCGGCGTTGAGGTCGTCGCGAACGACGCCCGCGTCCTTGTCTCCGTCACCGACCAGGGTGCCGGTGGCGAACTCGTCTGGGCGAACTCGGGGCCGGGCGCTGAGGACGGGCGTGGCCTCTTCATTGTGGCCGAGTTGGCCGCGTCGTGCGGGGCACGCGTCGAGTCGGACGGCGCGCACACTGTCTGGGCGGAGTTGGGGGCTCGTTGCCTTGGCCGCATGTTTTGAGGGGCTCGGTCGCAGTCTTGATCTTGGAGTATGCGGCGGCGGGGTTGTTAGAGGGTGGTGAGGAACGTGGATAGTTCTGTGTTGAAGGCTGTGGGGTTTTCTTGGTTGGCGAGGTGGCCTGCGGCGGGGATTTCGCGGAGGGCTGCGTTGGGGATCTGGGTTGCCAGGGCTTTGGCTTCGGGGCGGCCGGTCACGTTGTCGGAGGCGCCGTAGAGGATGAGGGTGGGGGCCTTGATGGCGGCAAGGGCGCCGTCGAGGTTGGTGGTGGCCATGGAGTGGGCGGCGTGGGCGTAGCCGGGGAGGCGGATGGCGGAGGCCATGGCGGTGGTGGCGGCCTCGACTTCCGCGGGGGGCGCGTCCGGGCGGAGGAGGCGGCGGGCGCGGGCGGCGGCGAACGCGTCGGGGCCCTGGACGGCGAGGTCGTCGGGGCGGGCGCGCATGGCGGCGGCCTGGGCCGGGGACTGGGCGGAGCCCCGGGTGCTGTCGCCGAGGACCAGGGCGCGGACCAGGGACGGGTGGCGCTGGGCAAGGCGGGCCGCGATGACACCGCCCCACGACATGCCGAGGACGACGGCGTCGTCATGGCCGAGCTCCCGGATGAGGGAGGCCGCGAGGTCGGCGTACCCGTCCATCCCGGGCGCAGCCGACAAAGGCGGAGAAGACGCGTAGCCAGGGGCGTCCCACGCGACGACCCGCATAACCGACGAGAACGCCGCGAACTGGGCGTCGAAGGAGGCCGAGCTGTTGCCGATGCCGTGCAGGCAGAGCAGGAGCGGGCCGTTCCCCTCCGAACGGAAGTGGGGAAGGGCCGCCCCGGCCTCCCGGGAGGGCAGGCCAGGGGCGGGGCGGGGCGCGGACGTCATCAGTCGCGGGTGACGCCGTGCATCTCCGACGTCGCCGGGTACGACGGGAGCGCCGGCTTCTTCGTGCCGATGATGACGCAGATGCGCGCGTCCTCCTCCGAGACCGTCTTGAGGCTGCGCGGCACCCCGGCCGGCACGCAGAGCAGGTCGTACTTCCCGAGGACCCGGCTCGCCCTCTTGTTCCCGTCCTCCACGTCGTGGACGGAGAACTCGACGCGCCCCTCGAGGACGAAGAAGGCTTCCTCGACGTCCGGGTGGGTGTGCTCGGGCCCGACGCAGCCGGACGGCAGGATCATGTTCGAGAACGTGAAGTGGTCCGACGGGATGATCGAGGAGTCGCCCTCGTGGTTGCCGGTCGCGCCGGAGCCGATGTAGCGGACCTGGGCGCGGCGGAACTTGTCGCCGGCCTTGGTCTGGAACTTGAGGGTGTCGAAGTCGATGTTGCGGGTCTCGCTTGAGGCGAGGCAGCTGTCGATGAGGGTTTCGAGTTCGGGGGTACTGGTCTCGGACATCTTGTGGCCTTTCTCGTTGCGGGTGCGGTGGGCGGTCAGGCCCAGCCGGGGTCGGGCGTGCCGCCCATGTGGCTGCGGATGTGCGGGCTCGGCGGCCCCGCCGTGCGGAACAGGTCGGACAGTTCCGGCACGCGCGGCCACACCCGCGGCATCCATGTGTCGTCGTCGATCTGCATGACCTCGGCCGTCATCTCCGGGACGAGTCCGGCGGGGTCGACGTAGTAGGCGAACGCGTTGTCCCCCGGCCCATGACGGCCCGGGCCCCACGCGGTCTCGTGCCCGGCGACCTTGAGCCGTCCGATGCTGCGCAGCCACGCGTCGAGGTTCGCGACCTCGTACGCGACGTGGTTCGGCGCGGCCCACTCGGCCTGGTTGAAGGCGATGACGTGGTGGTCGCCGACGGCGCGCAGGAACACCATCTGGTGCTCCGACCAGTCGCTGACGCGCAGGCCGAGCACCCGGGTGTACCAGGCGGTGAGGGCGTCGATGTCGGTGGTGTTGAGGACGCAGTGGGCGACCTTGCGCGGCACCGGGACGTCCTGGGGCCGCTCGGCGACGGCGTTGACGTACGCGCTGATCTCCAGGACCCGGTTCTCCGGGTCGGTGAAGCGGAACCCGTAGCCCCCGCCCGGCCGGGTGATCGGGCCGGGCGGCTCGATGATCTGCGCGCCCTCGGCGGCGGCCCAGGCGGCCGCCGCGTCGACCTCCTCGGGGGTGGGCAGCGCGAACGCGATGTGGTCGAGCGCGTTGTGGTCGGCGGCGTGCAACTGCAGGACGTGGTGTTCGGGGCCGGCCGCGCGCAGGTAGGCGGCGTCGTCGGACCGTTCCACGAGTTCCAGGCCCCACGGACCGCTGTAGAACGCGACGGACTCCTCAAGCGCCGTCGTCCGCAGCCCGACGTGGCGCAGGGCCCTGATCTTCGGTGGTGCCGTCATCGGCTGTCCTTCCGGGGGTCGGGGATCGACACGGGCGGGGTGAACGGCTTCGGGATGGGGCCGAGCGCGTCGACGTCGACCTCGACGAACGCCGCGCCCCGGACGGAGAGGGCGGCGGCCAGCGCGCCCTCTATCTCCTCGACGCCCTTCACCTTCCAGTACGGCAGCCCGTACGCCTGGGCAAGGAGGCCGAAGTCGGGGGTGGCGAGGTCGACGCCGGAGCGGCGGCCGACGAACCCGTCCTGGGTGTTGCGCAGGACGCCGTAGCCGCCGTCGTTGAACAGCAGCACGACCGCCCACGGGTTCTCCTGCGCGAGCGTGCCGAGCTCACCGAGGTGGACGGCGAAGCCGCCGTCCCCGGCGAGGATCAGCGAGGGCACGTCGGGCCTGGCGAGCGCGCCGCCGATGCCCATCGCGAGGCCCTGCCCGATGCCGCCGCCGCGCGGGAACACGTTGACCGACGGGTCGTCCACGGCCAGCAGGCGGTTCCCCCACATGCTGGAGGGGATGGTGACGTCCCTGGCCAGGACCGCGGTGCGCGGGAAGGCGGCGCGGACGGCGTCGCAGATCTCCGCCTGCCAGCCGATCGACGCGCGCAGCCCCTCGCGCGCGCCGCGCCGGGCGGCGGCGACCTCGGTCAGCCAGGTGTCGTCGGTGCCGGTGCGCTCGGGCAGCCGGTCGAGCAGCGCGCGCAGGACCGCCGACGCGTCGCCGACCAGCCCGGCCGACGCCGGGTAGACGCGGCCGATCGCGGCGGGATCGAGGTCGATCTGGACGTGCTCCGACGGCAGGCCGAGCGAGTAGTCGCCGGTCTCGTTGCTGCGGAAGTGTGTGCCGATGCTGATCAGGAGGTCGGCCCGCTCGCGGACCGGCGCGACGGCCGGGTTCATCGCGAAGTTGCCGATGCACGCGCCGTGCCCCTCGCCGACGACGCCTCGCCCGGAGTTGCTGGTGAGGAGCCCGGCGCGGGTCCTGGTGAGCAGCGCGGCGACCTCGTCGCGGGCGTCGAGCGCGCCGCCGCCGACCCACAGCAGCGGCCTGCGCGCCCCGGCGATCAGCGCGGCGGCCTCATCGAGCGCGGCGGCGTCGGGAAGGACGGGTTCGGCGCGCGGGGTGACGTCGAGTTCCGGGATCTCGTGTATCCGGTACTGGAGGTCGATCGGCCACTCGACGCTGACCGGGCCGTAGGGCGCGGTCGCGGCCTCGCGGGCGGCGCGGGCGAGCAGTTCGGGCGCGCCCGCGACGTCGGCGACGGTGTAGGCGGCCTTGCTGACCGCGGCGAGCATGCCCGCCTGGTCCTTGGTCTCGTGGATGAAGCCGCGGCCCTGCCCGAGGTAGCGGCTCTCGATCTGCCCGGTGACGTGCAGGACGCGCGAGCCGGTGGCCAGCGCCTCGATGAGGGACCCCGCGGCATTGCCCGCGCCGGTTCCGGTGCTGGTCAGCGCGATGCCGACGGTGCCGCGCACCCGCCCGTAGGCGTCGGCGGCGTTGACGGCGGCGGCCTCGTGCCGGACCGGGACGAACCTCAGCTTCTCCGACACCGCGTCGACGAGCGGCATGTTGTGCACGCTGACGACGCCGAAGGCGGTGTCCACGCCGAGCGCCTCCATGAGCGCGACGAGGAGGTCGCCGCCGTTGACGGCGTCGAGGGCCCGGCGGGTGGGCTGATCGGGCGACTTGTCAGACATAGCGGGCGACTCCTCCGGAGACCTCGAGCTGTGTGCCGGTGATGTAGGAGGCGCGCGGGGACGCCAGGAAGACGATGGCCGCGGCGACCTCGTCGGCGGAACCGAACCGGCCCGCGGCGATGCGGCGGTCGGCGGCGATGTAGCGCGACCACTCCTCGTAGGAGCCGGACGACTGGCCCGTCTCGACGGCCGTCTCGTAGCGACGCCGCCACTGGCCGGTGTCGATCAGGCCGACGCACACCGAGTTGACGCGGACGCCGTCGGCGGCGAGCTCGGCGGCCATCGACGTCGAAAGGTTCAGCAGCCCGGCCCGCGCGGCGGACGTGGCGACGAGGTGTGGCTCTGGCTGGCGGGCCAGGACCGCGTTCAGGTTGACGATCGCAGCCGCGTCGGAGGCGCGCAGGGCGTCGAGCGCGGCGCGGGTGGGGTTGATGACGCCGAAGAACTTCAGGTCGAGCTCGGCCCGCCACGCCTCGTCGGTGGTGGTGCGGAAGGTCGACGTGTGCGAGCGGCCCGCGTTGTTGACGAGCACGTCGAGCCCGCCGAAGACCTCGATCGCCCCGGCCGTGAACGCCTGCGTGGAGGCGGCGTCGGTGACGTCGGCGGTGCCGTAGTGCAGCCGGTCTCCGTGGCGTTCGCGCAGGGGGGCGAGGGCGGTTTCCAGCCTTCCGGGGTCCCGGCCGCAGGTCGCGACGTTCGCCCCCTCGGCGAGCAGCGCCGCGACCGTGGCGAGCCCGATGCCCGAGCTCCCCCCGGTGACGAGCGCCGTCCGGCCGGCAAGTCCCAGTTCCATGAACCGCACGGTACCATAAATCTCAGACCTAAGTATCTTTAGTCCCAGGTAATTAGTTCTGAGCCGCTCAGCACTGAGTTAATGCAGGTCGAGGGGTCGACCCGCCCGAAAGGAGCCCACATGCCGGAAGCGACGACGGCCGCACAGCTGACGCGAGAAGACGCGCAGGCCGGGAACGAGGGCACGCGCGACGAGGCCACGCGCGACGGGCGCGGCGCGAGCGGGCGGCCCCGGGCGGTGGCGGTGCTCGGATGGGGGGCCATCGGGTCGGTGGTGGGGGCGCGGCTGCTCGCGGGGGCGGTGCCCGGGGCGCGGCTCGAGTGTGTCGTCGCGCGGGGCGAGGTTGACGCGCCGGTGCCGGTCGTGAGCGCGGACGAGGCGATCGCGCGGGCCGACGTGCTCGTGGAGTGCGCGGGCCACGCGGCCCTCGCCGCGCACGGGCTCGCGGCGCTCAGCGCGGGCGTCGACGTCGTCGTCTCCTCGGTCGGCGCGCTCATCGACGCGGGCCTGCGCGCGGAGCTGGAGGCCGCCCGCCCCGGCCGCCTGCACGTGACGACGGGGGCGCTCGGCGGGCTCGACCTCCTCGTCGCCGCCTCCCTGGCCGCGCCCTTCACCTCGGTCCGGCTCACCACGACCAAGACGCCGCGCGCGCTCGTCCAGGACTGGATGGACGACGACCGCAAGGCCGAACTCCGCGCCGCGCGCGGGCCCGTCACGGTCTTCCGGGGCTCAGCCGAGGAGGCCGCCCCCCTGTTCCCCAAGTCCCTGAACGTCGCGGCGACCCTCGCCCTGTCTCTGCCCGGGACCCCGGTGGAGGTGGAGCTCGTCGCCGACCCGGACGCCGCCCTCGTCACCCACGTGGTCACCGCCGAGGGCCCGGTCGGCTCCTACCGGTTCGAGGTCCAGAACCGCCCCTCCCCCGCCAACCCCCGCACCAGCCAGGTCGTCCCCTACGCCGTCCTGCGCACACTCCAGAGGGCGCTCTGAACTACAACCCCATATATTCCGACGGAGTTCACCGCGGGGAGCATCGGGCAGGTGAACCGGCCCTAACCCTCACACCGGCCCCAGAAGCAATATAGGGAAGACCACCGCATACCCCGCTGGCCGGATTTCGCCACTTCGCCGGGATCACCGGCTGGATCACCCCGGCTCGGCTACCCTTGTGCCGCCGAGCCCTTGCCCCAGGGAATATACGATACATATCCTGTGACCCCGGTCATACAGCGGTAGAACAGGATGGTCCCCAGGATGCTCGACTCCCCTTCGGCGTTCGTGGTGCGCGACGTACGGATCTTCGACGGCCACGGCCTGTCCGACCCGGGGACCGTGGCCGTCGACCACGGGATCATCGTCGCCCCCGAGCAGGCCCCCGCCGACGCCGTCGTCTACGAAGGGCGCGGCGGCACGCTCCTGCCCGGCCTCATCGACGCGCACATCCACCTGCGCGAGGAGTCCGACCTCGTGGCGCAGCGCGCGTTCGGCGTGACGACCGTGCTCGACATGGCCAGCCCGTCGCGCGACGTGCTCGACGCGCTGCGCAGCCTGCCCGGCCTGCCCGAGGTGCGCAGCGCGGGCATCCCGGCGAGCGCGCCCGGCGGCGTGCAGACCACGTTCATGAACTTCCCGAAGGACGCGGTGCTGAGCCGTCCCGACGAGGCCGACGCGTTCGTCGCCGACCGGATCGCGCAGGGCTCGGACCTGCTGAAGATCATCATCGAGGACCCGTCGCGGCCGGTCCCGGCGGGCCTCCCGCAGGAGACGATCGACGCGCTGGTCAAGGCCGCCGACGCGCGCGGCCTGGTGAGCGTCGCGCACGCCGCCGCCGTCGTCACCTTCCAGATGGCGGTCCGCGCGGGCGTCTCGGCGATCACGCACGTGCCGGTCGACGCGCCGCTTGACGAGGCGACGATCGACGCGGTCGCGGCGTCCGGGCAGGTGGTCATCCCGACACTCGTCATGATGGAACGCTCGGCGGCGTCGCCGATGACCCGGCAGATCACCGGCAAGGACCTCGACTTCTCTTACGCGCAGGAGGCCGTGGCCGCCCTGCGCGCGGCGGGCGCGCGCATCCTCGCGGGCACCGACGCCAACTCCTCGCCGCACGCCCCCGCGACGGTCCCGCACGGCGCGGCCCTGCACCGCGAGCTCGCCTACCTGGTCGAGGCGGGCGCGTCCCCGGCCGAGGCGCTGCGCGCCGCGACGATCGACAACGCGACGTTCTTCGGCCTCACCGACCGCGGCGCGATCGCCCCCGGCCTGCGCGCCGACCTCCTCCTCATCGACGGCGACCCCCTCGCCGACATCAACGCCACAACCGACGTCCGCGCCGTCTGGTGCGCCGGCGTCCTCACCGAGCTGTCCTAACCCCCACCCCCACCGCCCGGGCGACCGACGTCCGCGCGGTGCGGCGCGCGAGCGGGGGCCGTAAGGACGGGAAGAGCCGCCCCCGGTGGGGGCGGCTCTGTTCGGGTCAGGGGAGGTGGAAGGCGGGGCCCCGCCCCCGAGGCGTCAGCGTCGTGCTTGCGCCGGATCTCGCCGATCGCGTGGTTGAGCGCCGCCGTGTCCGAGGGGATCAGTGACCCGTCGGGCTCGGGCGGGGTGGTGCCGCCGGACCCCGGAGGGTCCCGCCTCCTCGACGGGGCCGTCCGGTGTGCCGGTCTGCTGGGTCAGCCGGGGCTGCTTCGGTTCTGGTCGGTGAATGCCGCGTGCTGTTTGCGGACGTACTCCTCGAACGTCGTCGGCGGGCGGCCCAGGAGCCAGGTGAGGACGTTGGGGTTGCCGACGAAGTCGTGGCCGCTGTACCGCGCGGAGATCGAGCGCAGGACGCGGATCTGGTGGGTGAACTCGCGCGGGTCGCCGTCGCCGACCCATGCCTTGAGGTAGGTGTCGGCGTCGATCTCGCGGACCTCGATCGGCCTGCCGAGGACCCGGGAGATGATCTCGCCGAGCTCGTGCGCGGTGTACCGGCCGGGCCCGACCAGCTCGTACGTCGCGCCCGCGTGCGCGTCGGGGTCGGCGAGGACGAGCCGCGCGACGTCGGTGACGTCGTCGAGGTCGACCATCGACTGACGCCGGTCGAGCGACCACGACAGCTCGAACACGTCGCGTTCGAACACCGGCCGCAGCTTCAGCGGCAGCATGTAGTTCGCGGGCTGGAGGATGGTGAACTCAAGGCCCGACGACAGCAGGTGCTCTTCGACGTCGCGTTTGATCTCGTGCTGGACGAGGTCGGTGGTGATGGCGTGCAGCACCGAGCTGAAGACGAAGTGGCGCACGCCCTTCGCGCGGGCGGCGTCCACCACCGTGAACCCCATCTCGCGCTCGCGCGGATGCAGGGTCGGGCCGACGTGGAAGACCTTCGCGACGCCGTCGAGCGCGCGGTCGGCGACGCCGGGATCGCTGACGTCGCCGACGACGACGTCAGCGACGCCCAGCGCGCGCAGGTGCCCGGCCGACTCCTCCGACCTGACGCAGGCGCGCACCGCGTGCCCGTCCGCGAGCAGCTTCGGCACGAGCAGCCTGCCCAGGTTCCCGTTGGCCGCGGTGACCAGGATCATGACGTCTCCCTCCGAGGAAATCCGCGGAGCGCCGCCGCGAGCACGTCCGCCGCTTCGGTCTCGGCGGGCGTGCCTCCCATCCAGGCGATGTACTGGTCGGGCCGCACGAGGACGAGTTCTGCCCCGAAGAACGCGGCGAGGCCGAGCGCGGGCTCGTCAAGGACGGTCAGCGGGACGCCGCGCCGTGCGGCCTCCCCGACCAGGCCCGCCGCCGCCTCGGCCGAGCCGATGACGGTGAAGCCGCGGCCCAGCCTGTCGAACAGCGACGTGCCGTCGTCGAGGACGCGGTGCGGCAGCCGGTTGCCGGGCGCGGCGACCGGCAGGTAGTCCGAGCCGTTGGTCGTCTGCCGGGCGGCGGCCTCGCCGTAGCCCATGCCGAACACCAGGCCGTCGCTGTGGAACTCGATGCGCTTGGCGGTCTGGATGCCCTCGGCGACGGCCGGGCGCGCCGCCGCGAACTCGGCTTCGGTCCCGGTCAGCGCCTCGACCGCGAGGGTCGTCGGCCCGGTCTTGCCGTTCTCGGCGGCGGTCGCCACGAACTGCTCGGCGATCGGCCTGCGCTCGGCGGCGTAGCTGTCGAGCAGGTCAACCGGGGCCCAGCCGTTGATCACCGCGGCGAGCTTCCAGCCGAGGTTCACCGCGTCGCCGACGCCCGTGTTATAGCCGTGGCCGCCCCAGGGCGGGTTCTGGTGCGCGGCGTCCCCCGCGATGAAGATGCGGCCCTTGCGGTAGGCGTCGGCGATCAGGGTGCGCGACCACCACGGGTCGGTCGCGATGACCTTGATCGGCAGATCCCTGCCGAGCAGCCCGGTGACGAGCGACTCGGGCGAGACGACGCCGTCGGCGACGTCGGCGGGACGCGCCGTCGCGATCGCCCACCAGGTGCCGGAGAGGTCGAGCCTGCCGACGATCCCCGGCGTCCCGGCGTTCAGCACCCAGTACTGGACCGCGTTGCCGTGCGGGATGAGGTCGCCGAGCTCCGCGCTCTCGAAGGTGATGCTGACGTTCGGCAGCGGCTGGCTCTCGCCCTGGTAGACCGAGCCCATCGCGGCGCGCACGACGCTGCGGGGACCGTCCGCGCCGACCACGTACTTGGCCCGGACGATGGAGGTGACGCCCTCCTCGTCCTCGATCGTCACCGCGACCTCGTCGGGCGTCTCCTCGAGGAGGACCGCCCGGTGGCCGAGCAGCAGCCTGACGTGCTCGGAGCCGGTGAGCGCGTCGCGCATCGCCTCCTCCACGATCGGCTGCGGCACCTGCTGGCCCGCCTCGGCCGCGACCCCGTCGGCGAGGGCGAGGCCGAGCGTGCCGGTGAGCCTGGTGATCTCGCGGCCGGTGGCGGTCGTGCAGAACACGATGTCCTTGGCCCAGTCGACGTGCAGCGGGGCGCGCCTGCGCACCTCGTCAGCCAGGCCCCAGCGGCGGAACAGCTCCATGGTCCGCGCCGACGTGGTCTTGGCCCTGGGCCGCAGGTGCGAGACCTCCGTGCGGGGTTCGACCACGATCGCGCCGACGCCGTGGTGCGCGAGCTCCATCGCGGTCGCGAGCCCGGTCGGGCCGCCGCCGACGACGAGCACGTCGGTGCGGTACTCGGGGGCGGTCATGACGCGACGCCGTCCAGGGTCTCGGCGAGGTAGTCCTCGACCGTGCGGGGCGGCCGGCCCGTCATCAGCTCGACGTCGCCGGAGACGAACTCCGACTCTCCGCGCCGGAACATCTCGTACATCTCCTCGAAGTGCTCGGCCTCCCACAGCGGGGTGCCGCGCCCGGACATCATGATCCGCACGTCGGCGGGCGTGATGTCCTGGAGCTCCACCTTGCGGCCGGTGCGTTCCCCGATGACCGCGGTGATCTCGGCGTACGTCACCGGACGCGGGCCGGTGAGCACGAGGGTGCGGCCCGCCCAGTCGTCGGTGGTGAGCGCGATCGCGGCGCACTCGCCGATGTCGCGGCCGTCGATGAAGCTGATGCCCGCGCCCGCGATCGGGTTGGGCACCGTGCCGGTCGCGCGCACCGACGGCAGCAGGATCTGGCCGATGAGCGTCTGCATGAACGCGTTGGGCCGCAGGATCACGTACGGCTGGCCGCTGTCGCGCAGGACCGTCTCGACCTCCCAGTGCGCGCGGCACGCGTACGGGCCCTGCGGGGTGATCGCCGAGGACGTCCCGGAGACCTTGACGATCGACACGTCGAGCCTGCGCAGCGCCCGCACGATGCGGAGCTGGAGGTCGGCCATGTCGTGGGAGTGCGCGGTGAGCAGCAGCACCGACGACACCTCCGAGCAGGCGGCGATGATCTGGTCGTGGTCGCCGATGTCGACCTGCCGGATCTCGGCCTCGGCGGGCAGCAGCGGCTTGGCGCGGTCCGCGTCGCGGGTCAGCACACGCGGACGCTCACCGCGGGCGACCAGGGACTCCACGATGCGCGGGCCGATGGTGCCCGCGGCCCCGATGACGGCGACGGTCACTCGAACTCCTGCACGACGGCGTCGGCGGGGATGTCGTCCCGAACGAGGTGGGTGTCCTCGGCGCGGCGCCAGATCTCGTAGCCGTTCTCCCGGCAGATCTTGCCGTCGCGCAGCTCGAAGGCGTGCACAAGGCGGACGCTGACGCGGGTGCCGGCCGGGAACGGGCAGTTGTGGAAGCCGTCGCCGGTGACGGTGAAGTCGAAGATGCTGTCGTCGAAGACCCAGTCCTCGGTGGCGAACCGGTGCAGGTTGGTGATCTTGTGCACCTTCATCGAGTCGAAGATCTTGAGGTACTCGGCCTTGACGGTCTCGCGGTCGCGGTGCACGAGGCCGCGCGCGGGCACCTCCCAGATGATGTCGTCGGTGTAGACGCCCACGGCGAGGTCGATGCCCTCGGCGTTCTCGTTGTGGAAGTGCTGGTCCACGGCTTCGATGTTGCGCTTGATGATCTCTTCACGGGTCAGGGTGGACGCCATGGTGGGTTTCTCCAAGTGTCGTGGGTCACAACCTGGTGCGGGGAAGAATATAGCCTGCGAGGGGTGATGGTTTCCACACATCTGCCGACCTGATCCGAAAGAGTGCAGGCTGGATGGCCAGGATGACCCTTGTAGGCACAGAACGTTAAATATATGATCCGGGTCGTGAACGTTGCCGCACTCCTCGCCTCGACGGCGACCCGCCACCCCGACCGCGCAGCCCTCGTCCACGCCTCGGGGCGCGCCTCCTATAGCGTGCTCACCGAGCGTGTCGCCCGCCTTGCCACGGGCCTGCGGGAACGCCTTGAGCCCAGGTCACGCGTGATGTTGATGATGAACAACGGGCCTGAGTTCGTGGCGGCGCTGTGGGCGGCGTTCTGGGCGGGGATGGTCGCGGTGCCGGTCAACCGGCATCTGCACGCGCGGGAGGCCGCGTACGTCGCGGACCACGCCGCGGCGGGACTCGTCATATACGATCAGCATACGCGTGAGACGGTGACCGCGTCCGGAATCCTCGGCGGCACTCTTGGCGTCGAAGCCGCCTCACCTGCGTGGACGGAGCTGGCGGCGGCGCGGCCCGCGCCCGTCGCCGACGTGCGGCCCGACGACCCGGCCTGGCTGTTCTACACCTCGGGCACCACCGGACGGCCCAAGGGCGCGACCCTCACGCACCGCAACCTGATGGCGATGACGCTGAACTACTACGCGGACATCGACCCGGTCGGCCCCGACACCGTCTACCTGCACGCGGCCCCGCTCTCGCACGGCAGCGGCCTGTACCTGCTGCCGTCGGTCGGGCACGGCGCGACCAACGTCATCGCCGACGGCGAGAGCTTCGACCCCGTCGCGTTCCTCGCCCTCGCCGACGAGCACGCCGCCACCCACGCGGCGTTCCTCGCGCCGACGATGCTGCGCCGTCTCACCGACGCCGCCCAGGCGGCGGGCCGCTCCCCCGCGACGCTCCGGCACATCATGGTCGGCGGCGCGGCGCTGTATGAGCAGGACCTCGCCGACGCGATCGCCGCGTTCGGCCCGGTCGTCGCGCAGATGTACGGGCAGGGCGAGTCGCCCATGACCATCGCGTTCATGCCGCCGGAGCTGCTCACCGAACGCGACGCCGAGGACTCGAACTGGCGCTCGTGCGGCCGTCCGTTCACCGGGATCGAGGTGCGGATCGGCGACGGCCCGACCCCCGGCGAGGGCGAGATCCTGGTGCGCGGCGACGTCGTCATGGCAGGGTACTGGAACGACCCGGAGGCGACCGCGCGGACCGTCACGGACGGGTGGCTGGCCACCGGCGACGTCGGCAGGTTCGACGCGCGCGGCTTCCTGTACCTGACCGACCGTTCCAAGGACGTCATCATCTCCGGCGGCTCCAACATCTACCCGCGCGAGGTGGAGGAGGCGCTGCTGCTGCACCCCGGGGTGCACGAGGCGGTCGTGGTGGGCGTGCCCGACCCGTCGTGGGGCGAGTCGGTGCGCGCGTACGTGGTGCCCGCCGAGGGCGCGCCGCCGCCGAGCGAGGCCGAGCTGATCGAGCACTGCCGCAGCCGCATCGCCTCGCTCGGAAGCCGAAGTCGGTCGTGCTCGTCGGGGAGCTGCCCAAGAGCGCGAACGGCAAGGTGCTGCGCCGCGTCCTGCGGGAGGAGGCGGCGCGCTAGCGCAGGGCGAGGGCAGCGATGCCGGACAGGCACGCCGCCTCGTTGTTCGACAGGTGCTCGCTGATGGCCCGCCGGATCTCCGCGGGGGACCCCGAGCGGGCCGCCGCGTACAGCGCGCGGTGCGCGACCTCACGTGACTTGCGGTTGTGCGACGGCACCGCGTAGGTGTCGAACACGACGCGGGTGTAGCGGTCGCAGGCGTTCCACAGCTGGGTGAGGATGCGCAGGTCCCATTCGGTCGCGGCCGGGCGCAGGTACACCATGTGCAGGTCGTGGTGGAGCGTCCACAGGTAGTCGGCGTCGTCGGTGATGTCGGACTCCTCGCCGACGTACAGGCTGAGCAGCCGTTCGGCCTCGGCGAAGTCGTCGTCGGTGAGCATCGAGCAGGACCGCGCCGCGAGGTCGGGTTCCAGCATCTGGCGCAGCCGGAATATAGCCCGCAGTTCGTCGCGGTCGAGCGGGCTCACCATCGCGCTGCGGCCCGGCCGCAGCACGATCAGGCCCTGTGCCTCGAGCCTGCGCAGCGCCTCGCGGACGGGGATGTGACTGACCCCCAGCTGCGCGCTCAGCTCGGCGATCGAGAACTTCTGGCCGGGCGGCAGCGCCCCGGACAGCACCGACCTGCGCACCTGCGCGGCGACCTTCTCCACCGCCGAGTCCGCGGCCTCACCCTGACGGCGGCGGGGGTCGGGGGGCGCCTGGGTCACGGATTCCGCGGCCTCATCGGGGACATCAACCATATATTCAATCTACCGTAGCTCTCCGTGCCCCCGCATCCCAAAGTGCTGGTTCCCCGGTTCTCGTGGATTTCATGGTGTTATTTCATATATCACTTGGACTTAAGAGATCGGGACATCCAGGACTGCGCTGCGGCTCTTATCAGGGCCTTGACCTCGACTCCGGCACGGAATCCACCCATAACGCACACCGGCCCGGATATATCCGTGGGGATATATCCGGGCCGGGGTCGGGGACGTGCGTCAGTCCGCCCAGGGGATGGGGGTTCCGCTCACGTCCACATAGACGCTCTTCTGGCGCTGGTAGGCGCGGATGGCGTCCGCGCCCTTCTCGCGGGTGGAGCCGGAGTCCTTGAAGCCGCCGAAGGGGGTGGCCACGGACAGTTGTTTGTAGGTGTTGATCCAGATCTGTCCGGCCTGGAGGGCGCGGGCGGTGCGCCACGCCTTGGGGAAGTCGCGGGTCCAGACGCCCGCCGCGAGGCCGTAGACGGTGTCGTTGGCCTGGGCGATGAGGTCGGACTCGTCATCGAAGGGGATGACGACGAGGACCGGGCCGAAGATCTCCTCCTGGGCGATCCGTGACGCGTTGGTCACGCCGGTGATGATCGTCGGACGCAGGTACGTGCCCGCCGCGAGGGCCGGGTCGGCGGGGCGTGCTCCCCCGGCGACGACCTTGCCGCCTTCGGCGACGCCGAGCCCGATGTACTCCTCGACCGAGGTGCGGTGTCGGTCGGTGATGAGCGGGCCCATCTGGGTGCGTTCGTCGCGGGGGTGGCCGACCCTGAGCGCGTCGGCGCGGGCAGAAAGGCGGGCGACGACCTCGTCAAGGACGGAACGCTGCACGAACAGCCGCGATCCGGCGATGCACGACTGGCCCTGCGAGCTGAAGATCCCGTACAGGACGCCGTTGACCGCCACGTCGAGGTCGGCGTCGTCGAACACGATCGTCGGCGACTTGCCGCCGAGCTCGAGCGACGTCGTCATGAGCTTGCGCGCGGCGGACTCGGCGAGCCGCCGTCCGGTGTCGGTGCCCCCGGTGAAGGAGACGTGCCCGACGGCCGGGTGGTCCACGATCCGCTGCCCGACGGTGCCGCCCGCGCCCGGCAGGACGCTGACGAGCCCGGCCGGGAATCCGGCCTCGAGCAGGATCTCGCCGACCTTCAGCGACACCAGCGGCGCCCATCCGGCGGGCTTGAGCAGCACCGCGTTGCCGCCCGCGAGCGCGGGGGCGAGCTTCTGCGCGTCCGAGGCGATCGGCGAGTTCCACGGGGTGATCGCGCCGACGACGCCGATCGGCTCGTGCACCGAAAGCGTCAGATACTGCCCGCGCGGGACAGTCAGGCGCTCGTCTGAGCTTTCCAGGACGGCAGCGACATAACGGAAGGTGCCCGCCGCGCTGGCGACCAGCGCCCGCGTCTCGGTGATGGGCTTGCCGTTGTCGCGCGACTGGAGCAGCGCGAGTTCCTCGGCGCGCGCCTCGATGATCTCGGCGGTCCGGGTGAGCAGCCGCGCCCTGACGTGCGGCAGCATCCGCTGCCACGCCGGGTCGGCCTGCGCGGCGACGGCCCGGGCGACGGCGTCGTCAACGTCGAGCTCGGACGCGGCCGCGACTGTCGCGACGGTCGTGCCGTCGGCGGGGTCGACGCTGGCCAGCGGGCCGCCGCGCCCCTGCGTGGGGACGCCGCCGACGAGGATGGGAAGCAGGTTCTCGGCCATCATGACTCGCTCGGCAGGAAGCCGGTCTGCCGCCAGAAGACCACCCGGCGTTCGATGAGGTCGACCGCGAGGTAGACCAGGAACGCCATCACCGACAGCAGGATGACGAACGCGAACACCCGGTCGAGCGCGAAGCCGACCGACGCCGTCTTCACCATGACGCCGAGGCCCTCACCGCCGCCGAGGAACTCCGCGACGATCGCGCCGATGACCGCCAGGACCGAGGCCGACTTGAGGCCCGCGAACACGAACGGGAGCGCGTTCATCAGCTTGAGCTTGACGAACCGCTGCCACGGCGTCGCGCGCAGCGACTTGAACAGCTTGTCCTCGTCCTCGTCGATCCCGGCGAGGCCCGCGGCGGTGTCGACCATGACGGGGAAGAACGCGATGACCGCGGCCATGACGACCTTCGGGGCCATGTCGAACCCGAACCAGGCGACGAACAGCGGCGCGAGCGCCACCTTCGGCGCGGCGTACAGCGCGATCATCAGCGGCTGCAGGACACGTCGGCCGATGACGGTCTCGGCGATGAGGACGCCGAGCACGACGCCCGCGACGGCCGCGATGAGCAGGCCGTAAAGGGTCTCCTGCGCGGAGATCAGGAAGTTGTCGAACACCGGGCCGCCGGTGAACAGGTCGGCGGTGACGTCCCACAGCGCCGTCGCGGTGTCCCACGGGGTCGGCAGGACGTACTCGTTGACCCACCCGAGCGAGATCGCGCCCTGCCAGACGGCGACGAGCAGGGCCAGCGCCGCGGTGAGCAGGATCGGGGTGGGGATGCGCTCCATAAGCGGTTTCGCGGCCTTCGCGCGCGGCGCTGCCTTGTCCGGCTGCGCGGCGACCCGGGGCGGGGTCGCGGTGGCGGGCTGCGTCATGGTCAGTGCTCCTCGGTGCCGGAGGACGCCGCGTCGTAGCCGGTCTTCAGCAGGTCGCGCGCCTCACGGACGTAGTTCTGGAACGGGGCCGAGGTCATCACCTCGGGGTCGCGGGGCTTGGCGAGGTCGACGTCAACGACGCCCGCGATCCGGCCGGGCCGCGCGCTCATCACCACGACGCGGTCGGCGAGGAACACCGCCTCGCTGATCGAGTGGGTGACGAACACCGCGGTACGGCCGGTGAGCGCGCAGATCCTGGCGAGTTCCACGTTCATGTGCTCGCGGGTGAACTCGTCAAGCGCGCCGAACGGCTCGTCGAGCAGGAGGACGCTGGGCTCCTGGATGAGCATGCGGCAGATCGCCGCGCGCTGCTGCATGCCGCCGGACAGCTCGTTCGGCATCTTGTCGGCGAAGGCCGCCAGGCCGACGAGGTCGAGCAGCTCGTCGGCCTTCGCCGTCGCGGCCTTCGCGGCCCTGCGGCCACGGGAGATCTCGATCGGCAGGAGCACGTTCTCCCGGACCGTGCGCCAGGCGAGCAGGACCGCCTTCTGGAACATCATCCCGACCTCGTCGGGGACGCCCGCGACATCGTCGCCGCCGACCCGGACGATGCCCGAGGTCTGCGGCAGGAGCCCGCCGATGATGTTGAGAAGCGTGCTCTTCCCGCATCCCGAGGGGCCGAGCAGCGCCACGAACTCCCCCGGCGCGATGTCAAGGGACACCGGGCCGAGGGCGTGGACGGTCTCCCCGTCGCGCGTGAAGGTCCGGACGACGTCGCGGACGTGCACTGCCGCTCCCGTCGCGGTCGTGTCGGCCGCGGGTCGGTCCGCGGTCATTCGGTGCTGTGGCATGCTTCCCTCTCGATCGCCCTCGCGCTGGCGCGCCTGGCGCTTACTTGCCGGTCGAGTTCCAGGCTTCGACGTGGTCGTTGGTGACGGCCTTCGCGCCGTCGGCCGAGTCGATGAGCTTCAGGTCGGCCAGCTGCGCGGCGAACGCGCCGAAGCCGTCGGTGTCGATGTGGCCGTACTTGCCCTGCGCGCTCTCCGGCAGGGTCAGCAGGTCGCTCACCCGGTCGTAGATGACCTTGGCGAACGCCGGGTCCTCGGTCTCCTCGGGCGCGTGCTTCCCGCAGATCTCGATGACGCCGTCGGGGTTGGCCAGGCCCCACTCGGTGCCGCGCGCGAGCGCCCGGCCGACCTTCTCGATCGTCTCGGTGTTGGCCTTGGCCCACTTGTCGGTGGCGACGAGGAAGTTGTCGACGAGCTGCGGCTCGTTCGCGACGTGCAGCGCGGTCACTTCCAGGTCGCCGCTCTTGATGACCTCCTCGTCGAAGAACGAGGCGGAGTAGGCGTCGACCGTGCCCTTCTTGAGCGCGGTGGCGGCTGAGGAGCCGTCGCCCACGGCCAGCTGGCTGTAGTCGGCGTCCTTCTTCAGCCCGGCCTGCGAGGCGAGCCACTCCTGGTAGATGACGTCGCCGCCGCCGGGCGCGCTGATGCCGATCTTCTTGCCCTTGAGGCCCGCGACGTCGCTGACGCCGGAGTCCTTGGTGGTGATCACCGAGAAGGTGCTCTTCTGGTACAGGGCGTAGAACGCCTGGAGGCCCGCGCCGGTGGCGGTCGCGGCCAGGTAGGCGTTCGGCGCGGCGGCGGCGAGCTCGGCCTTGCCGGTGAGCGTCGCCTGGACCGCGCCGCCCGAGCCGTCGGTCGCCTCGAACGACGCCTTGACGCCCTCCTCCTTGAAGTAGCCCTTGTCCTCCGCGACGTAGAGCGGGTACCAGGACAGGCAGCTCGCGAAGGGCAGCGCGACGGTGACCTCGCCTGACGCCGCGCCCGCGTCGTCGCCGCCGCCACAGGCGGAGGCGAGCATGGCCGTGGTCGCCAGGGCGGCGGTGGCCAGGAGCTTCTTCGACATGGTGATCCTCTTCTCAGAGCATGACTTCTTAGTTCAAGAAGTATTAGTCCTAAGATTTTAGGTGCCTAGACTTCTGCTGTAACAATTCCGTTAATGCGCTGGTCAGGACCGCATTTGCGATGCTTTTGCGGGACCTTTCCCGGTATCTGCGAGGGGGTCAGTCGCGCGTCAGGCGGTAGCCCGAGGTGCGGCGGCCGAGCAGGAACGCGAGCAGCAGGCCGAGGACCACGGCGAAGGGGGCTGCCTTCTTCACGAGGACGGGGCCCGCGACGGAACCCAGGTCCAGGGGGGCGGCGGCGACCGGCGCGAACGCGGGCTGGGCCGGCACCGCCTGACCCGACGCGGGCTGGGACGTCGCGGGCTGGGCGGGGGCGGCGGGGGCCGGGTGGGCCGGTTCCGGGGTCGCCGAGAGGGCCGCCTGGATGTTGGCGGCGAAGGCCGCGACGACCTTGTCGCCGACCTCGCTGATGACGCCGCGCCCGAACTGGGCGGCCCGTCCGGAGATGTCCACGCGGGTGTCCACCACGACGCGGGTCGCGCCGCCCTCGTCGGCGAGGCGGCACACCACGTCGGCGGCGACCGCGCCCGCGCCCTTGGTCTCGGCGGCCTCGACGCGGAGCGCGACGGTGTCGGCGTCGCCGTCGAGGAAGCGGCCCTTGCCCCGGTAGGACATGGTGATCGCGCCGACCTTGACGCTCATCCTGCCGGTGAACTCGACGCCGTCGAACCCGTCGAGGACCGCGCCCGGCATGCACGGCGCGAGCCGCGTGACGTCGTGCAGGACGCCCGCCGCCTCGCTCGCCGGGACGGGCACGGTGAAGGAGTGCTGAAGCTCCATTGCTTACCTTTCTGACGTGACGCCGGGGGACGCCGCGCGGATGAGGTCCTTGACCCGGCTCGGGGTGAGCGGGCCTCGGGTGACGTGGACGTGGTCGGGCCCCAGCGCGTCCTCGACGGCGTTGGCGATGACGGCGGGCGGCGCGATGGCCCCGCCCTCGCCGAGGCCCTTCACCCCGAGGGGGTTGAGGGTCGAGCGGGTCTCGATGTGGTCGAGCACGTAGGGCGGGGCCTCGGCCGCGGTGGGCACGAGGTAGTCCATGTAGGTGACCGAACGCGGCTGCCCGTCGGGGCCGTACTCCATCTCCTCGTAGAGCGCGCCGCCGATGCCCTGCATGACGCCGCCGGTGACCTGGCCGTCGGCGACCATCGGGTTCACCACGCGGCCGCAGTCGTGCACGATCGCGTACGAGACGATCTCGGTCTTGCCGGTCCGCTCGTCCACCTCGACGATCGCGCCGTGCGCGGCGCTGGCGACGGTGACGGTCGGCGGCTTGAAGAACGTGGTCTCGCTGATCACCGCGCCGGGTCCCGTGCTGGTGCCGGGCACGAGCAGGGGGGCGCGGCGGGCCGCGAGGTCGGCGAGGTCGATCCCGGCCTCGGGCTTGTCCACCGGACGCACCACGCCGGCCACGATCTCCAGGTCCTCCGGCGCGACGCCGAGCAGGCCGGCGGCGTCGGCGAGCACCTGGTCGCGGACGGCCAGCGCGGCGAGGTGGATCGCGTTGCCCGCGGTGACCATGCTGCGGCTGGCGATGGTGCCGACGCCGTGGCCGATCGCGGCGGTGTCGCCCTCGCGCAGGTCGATCCGGTCGAGCGGGACGCCGAGCGCGTCGGCGGCGACCTGGGCGAACACCGTCTGGTGCGCCTGGCCCTGCGAGCTCGCGCCGGTCGCGACCCTGATCCTGCCGGACGGCAGCACCGTCACCGAGCCGCTCTCGAACGGGCCGAGTCCGGTGCCCTCGATGTACAGGGCGAGGCCCACGCCGAGGCGCTTGCCGGGGGCGACGTCGCCGTCGCGCTGGCGTCGCCGGATCTCGGCGACGTCGAGGTGGCCGACGAGGCGGCGCAGCAGCTCGGGGAAGTTGCCCGAGTCGTAGGTCTGCATGGTCCCGTCGCGGTACATGAGGCCGGTCCGGTGCGGCATGTTCTCCGGCTGGACCAGGTTGCGGGCGCGCAGTTCGTGCGGCTCGATCCCGACCTTCCTGGCAAGACGGTCCATCGCGCGTTCCATCGCGAAGACCGCCTCGGGACGGCCCGCGCCCCGGTAGGGGGTCGCCATCATCGTCGTGGTGACCGCGCCGCGCACCCGCAGGTCGAGCGACGGGATCACGTACGGGCCGATCACGTGCGTGAGCGTGTTGTAGGGGACGACGAGGCCGGTGAGGTTGGCGTTGCCGAGGTTGATGACCGCGTCGTCGCGCAGGGCGAGGAGGCGGCCTTCGGCGTCGGCGGCGAGGGTGATGTCGTGGACCTGCTCGCGGGCGTGCGAGGAGGACGTCAGGTTCTCGGTGCGGTCCTCGACCCACCGGACGGGACGGCCAAGCCGGTGCGCGGCATAGGGGACAAGGACATCCTCGACATACTGGACGCCCTTCTGCCCGAATCCTCCGCCGATGTCGGGCGCGGTGACCCTGACGTCGGACGGGTCGAGCCTGAGGGTCCCGGCGATGACCTCGCGGAGGCGGTGCGGGGTCTGGGTGGAGGCGAAGACCGTCAGGGACCCGTCGCGCGGGTCGAGGGAGACCGCGACGCCGCGCGTCTCCATCGGCGAGGCGACATACCTGTGCGACCTGTACCTTTCGGTCACCACGTGGACGGCCTCGGCGAGGGCCGCCTCGACGTCGCCGACCTTGCCCTCGACGGAGATCGCCAGGTTGTCCTCGGTGCCCGGCACCACGACGGGGGCGTCCGGCGCGAGCGCGTCGAGCGGATCGACCAGCGCGGGCAGCGGGGAGTAGTCGATCTCCACGAGCTCGGCGGCGTCCTCGGCCACGTACCTGTCTGCGGCGACGACCATCACGACGGCCTGCCCGACGCACGTCACCCGTCCGTCGGCGAGCAACGGCACGGGCTGGAGCCGCGAAAGCGGGCGAATCGCCTCCCGCACCTGCTCGGGAATCCGCATCTCGGCCTCAAGGAACAGCTCAGAGACCGTGTCGCGAATGTCGTCCCAGGCGTAAACGGCGACAACCCCGTCAAGCGCGCGGGCCGCCCCGCAGTCGATCCTGGTGACCTCCGCGTGCGCGTGCGGACTCCGCACGAACGCGATCTCCAACGCCCCCGGCAGCGCGAGGTCGGCGAGAAACCGCCCCCGCCCGCGCAGCAGCGCGTCATCCTCCTTCCGCTTGACCGGCTGCCCGATCAACCCGCCCGACGCATTCACCACGCTCATCCCTCAACTCCTTCTCGCTCGACACCGGCCGCATCAGCCCGCGCGGCTCCCCCACCGACCCCGGCGGCCGCGACGTCAGCCCGCTCAGCCCGCGCGCGGGCGTCCTCAGCGCTCGCGGGGGCGGTGGGTGCGGCCGTGTCGTGGGGGCAGGGGGTGGTGAGGGCCTGGTGGGCGGCGGCGGTGATGTTGCGGTAGCCGGTGCAGCGGCACAGGTGGCCGGAGAGGGTCTCGGCGATCTCGTCCTCGGGGACCTCGGCGGTGGCGGCGCGCTCGTGGAGGGCGACGAGGCTCATGACGATGCCGGGGGTGCAGAAGCCGCACTGGAGGCCGTGGCAGTCGCGCATCGCCCGCTGGACGGGGTGCAGCTCGGTGTCGGACGGGGCGACCGACTCGATGGTGCGGATCTCGCGGCCCTCGGCCTGGACGGCGAGCGTCAGGCAGGCGCGGACGGGCTTGCCGTCCATCAGGATCGTGCAGGCGCCGCACACGCCGTGCTCACAGCCGACGTGGGTGCCGGTGAGGCCGAGGCGGTCGCGGAGCGCGTCGGTGAGCAGCATGCGGTCGGGCACGGTGAGGCGGTGCGCGGCGCCGTTCACGGTGAGGGTGATCTCAGGCATCGGTGCTCCTGGCGAGCGCGTCGGCCAGCGCCACACCCAGCAGGTGGGCGGCGACCTCGCGGCGGTAGTCGGCGGAGGCGTGGCTGTCGGAGGACGGGGTGAGCGAGGCGGCGGCGAGGCGCGCGGCCTCGTCGAACGCCTCCTCGGTGGCCGGGCCGCCGGTCAGCAGCGCCTCGGCCTCGGGCAGCCGGACGGGGGTCGAGGCGACGCCGAACAGCGCGAGGCGCGCCTCGGCGACGGTCCCCGCCTCGGCGCGCAGCAGCGCCGCGCAGCCGACGAGCGCGAAGTCGCCGCTGCGCCTGGCGACCTCCTCGAACGCCCAGCCGGTGCCGGGCGCGGGCAGCGGGAACTGCACGGCGGTGACGATCTCGTCGGGGGCGAGCGCGGTGTCGAACGTGCCGGTGAAGAAGGACGCGGCCTCGTGGACGACGGGACCGCGCGGCCCGTAGGCGAGGATTCGCGCGTCGAGCGCGAGGGCCAGCGCGGGCAGCTCGGCCGACGGGTCGTGGTGCGCGATGCTGCCGCAGACCGTGCCGCGGTTGCGGATCTGGGAGTGGCCGATCCGGGAGATCGCGGCGGCGAGGATCGGCAGGCGCTCGCGCACGAGGGGGTGCGCGGCGACGTCGGCCTGGGTCGCGGTCGCGCCGACCTCGAGGTGCCCGTCCACGAGGTCCACGTAGTCCAGCGCGCTGAGCGCGCCGATGTCCACGAGGGTGCCGGGGCGGGCGAGCCGCATGTTGAGCATCGGGACGAGCGACTGCCCGCCCGCGATGACCTTGGCGTCGGGGTCGGCCGCGAGCAGGTCTACCGCCTCGGTCAGCGAGGCGGCCCGGCGGTAGGCGAACGGCGCGGGCTTCACTGCCGCCGCCGCGCGTGTGTGGTCATGGGGATGACTTCCTCTCCTTGACGTTCCCGGCGGCTGCGCCCCGGCCTGCTTCGCCCGGCCGCCTGTGTCGCGGGCCGTACACTAGAAGCCTTGATACTGAGTTTTATAGCTTAGACCAAAGATACTTAGCCCGGAGCGATCCGGGGTCCGGGTGGGGAGATCCGCATGGCAGCCGACGAGACATTCCGTGACGAGGTCGACGAGATCGTCGACCAGTGGCGGGAGCAGCGCCCCGACGTGTCCCCCGACGCGATCGGCGTCTTCGGCAGGATCACCCGCATCAACATCGCCCAGCGCGCGATCCTGCGCGAGGTCCACGAGCGGCACGGCCTGACCCTCGCGGCCTTCGACGTCCTGGCGAACCTGCGCCGCTCGGGCGCGCCGCACCGCAAGACCGCGGGCGAGCTCGCCGAATCCTCCCTGCTCACCTCGGGCGGGATCACGTTCCGGCTCGACAAGATGGAGGCCGACGGCCTGATCCGCAGGACGCGGTCCAAGGAGGACCGCAGGGTCGTCTACGCCGAGCTCACCGAACTCGGCCTCGCCAAGATCGACGAGGTGTTCGCCGAGCACCTCGCCACCGAGCAGCGCATGCTCGGCGGGCTCGCCGAGGCCGAGGCCGCGCTGCTCACCGCGCTGCTGCGCAAGCTCGGCGCGTCGGTGGACGCCAGCGCACAGCCCGTCGAGGGCTGACCCCGCCCCGCGCATTACTCCCCCGTTCCGGCCGCCCCCTGCCCGGCACCGCGTCATCCCAGGTCAGCGATGTGCGATGTCCGATTTCGACCGGTTCCAGTGTGCGAACTCAAGTACGCTTGAGTACAAGCCCGCCGCCCCGGGAACATCACGGAGAGTCCCGAAGTCATCCGAATTCGGAACACAAGGGCGACGCCGGGGGTAAGGGGGAATCGGGATGGGTGAGTTGTATTCGATCACGGAGGTCGCGGAGCGGTTCGGCGTCTCGGTGCCGACGCTGCGCTACTACGAGGACATCGGGCTTGTCCCGTCGTCGGCGCGGCGGGGCAGGGTGCGGCACTACGACAGGGCCGCGCTTGAGCGGCTGGCGTACGCCCAGCTCTGGCACCACGACGGCATGATGACGCTCGCCGACACCCTGGCCACCATGCGTGCGCCGCGCGCCGCCGACCGGCACGCGCGGATCACCGCCCAGCTGGAGACCACCCGGGCGCGGATCAGCCGGCTGGAGCGCGCCGCCAAGGTCCTGAACCACCTGCTCGACTGCCCGCGCGACCACCCGCTCGACTGCCCCGTCACCGGGGCCCACATCCGCGCCCGCGTCGACGCGATCATGTCCGGCGAGCCCTACACCGAGCCCTTCCCCAACCCCGCGGACCTCCCCGCCCCCGAAGACTCCCCCGAGCGCGACGACCCCACCGAGCCCTAGCGCTCACCCGGGCGGCGGAGCCGTCCGAACGCGACAGCGTCCGTGAAGGACCTGCCGGGGTCAGACGCGGCGGGCGATGAGGCGGTAGGCGTTGGTGTGGCCGGGGATGAGGTGGCGGACCGTGTGGTCGAGGACGAACGCGACGGCGACCGTCGGGACCGCGGTGAGCAGGGCCGCGTAGTGCCGCAGACGGCCGACGAGGGTCGGCTTCGCCCAGGGGCGTGACGGTTTGGGGCCGAAGGCGTTGAGGACGACGAGGGAGGCGAAGACGAAGTCGTGCCCGAGGTCGGCCTTGGACCTGACGACCTCCACGACCTCGAACCCGGCGTCCGTGACCGCCTTGGCGAGGTTGGCGTGCGGGAACATGTGCAGGTGCTGCGGCTGCATCCACTGGAACCAGTGGTTCCCGAACAGCCTCGCGAACGCGCTCTCGGGGTCGGGGACCTCGATCTGGAGGAACCCGCCGGGGTCGAGCACCCGCGCGGCCGCCTCGATCTCCGCGAACGGCTCGGTGGTGTGCTCGAGGTAGTGGTGCATGCTCACCACGTCGTAGGAGCCCGCGAGTTCCGGCGCGAGGTCCACGAAGGAGCCGCGGTGCGCCTGGGCGACCCAGCCGCGGTCGAGTCCCTTGACGATGCCCGCGCCCTGGTCGAGTCCGGCGAATTCGGTGTCCGGCCAGACGCCTTTGGCCTCTTTGCAGAAGTGCCCGAAACCGGCCCCGACGTCGAGCCAGCGTTTGGGCTGCGCGCCGTGCGCCCGAAGGGTGCGCGCGCGGCGCCGGTAATCGCGGGCGACGAGCCCGAATCCGAATTCCGTGGACGCCTCGCCGAGCCCGTCATAGGTGTCGCGATAGTAGAAGCCGAGTCCTTCTCCGGTGAGCCGCGGGTTCTGGAAGACATGGCCGCACGCGCGGCATCCGTCGAGCGTGAAGACGCCCGGCTTGTGCTGCACGATGTCGGGCGTGACCGCGCGGACCGCCAGGTCGGACGAGCCGCACCACACGCACTCGGTGCGCCGGGGCTCGAAGAACCTGTCGACTCCCCTGGCGATCTCCGGTGCGTAATAGGCGCGCGCTTCGTCCTCTGCGGTCATAGCGAGCAAATGTAGCCGCACAATTCTCAGGGCAATATTCCGCCAAGTGTGATGTATCTCACATTCACCGAGGCAACCTCATCCGTGACTGGACAATCAACTGCCTTTCGTCAACCGTCCAAGGAATGAGACGTCCGGAATTCGGAAAACTCCCGGAAACATTGTGGCGGGCCCGTCCCGAAATGCGGACGGCCCGGCCGCCGCGAAGGCGTCCGGGCCGTGGGAAGGCGGGGTCTAGTACTTGATGATGCCCCGGATGTTCTTGCCGTCGCGCATGTCCTTGTAGCCCTGGTTGATGTCGTCAAGGGTGTACGTGGTGGTGATCAGCTCGTCGAGCTTGAGCTTGCCCTCCTCGTACAGGCGCAGGAGGCGGATGATGTCGCGGCGCGGGTTGGAGTTGCCGAAGATGCAGCCGACGAGTTCCTTGCGCTGCATCGACAGGTCGAACAGGTTGATCTTCACGTCCTCCTGCAGGATGGGCGCGACCGCGGTGCAGACGGCCCTGCCGCCCTTGGTGATCAGGCTCATCATCTGGCCGATGAGGTCGCCCGTCGCCACCGAGGTGGTGAGGATCGCCTTGTCGGCCATCGCGCCCCACGTCAGCTCGCCGACCTTCGCGAACGCCTCCTCGACGGTCGCGGCGGTGTGCGTCGCGCCGAACTCGGCCGCCTTCTCGCGCTTCCACTCCACCGGCTCGATGCCGACGACGTGCCGCGCCCCGGCGAGCGCCGCGCCCTGGACGGCGTTCATGCCGAGCCCGCCGAGCCCGATGACGACGACGGTCTCCCCGGCCCGCACGTCTGCCGCGTTGACCGCCGAGCCCCACCCGGTGGTGACGCCGCAGCCGACGAGGGCCGCCTTGTCGAGCGGGATCCAGTCATCGATCTTGATGCACGAGGTCTCGCTGACGACGGTGTAGGGCGCGAAGGTGCCCGTGCACGCCATGATGCCGAGGTCGGTGCCGTCGAGCGCGTGGTGGCGTGCCGTCATGTCGGTGATCTGGCGGCCCGCGAGGATGAACGCGCCGAGGTCGCACAGGTGCTGACGCCCCCGCGCGCACGACGGACACCGCCCGCACGCCGGAATGAACGACAGGACGACGTGGTCGCCCTCCTTGAGTGTGGTCACGCCGGGGCCGACCTCGACGACCTCGCCCGCGCCCTCGTGGCCGCCGATGATCGGGAACTGCTGGACGCCCATCAGTTCCGAGATGTCGGGCCCGAGCACCATGTCACCGGTGACGAGGTGCTCGTCGGAGTGGCACAGTCCGGACGCCACGAGCTTGATCTTGACCTCGCCGGCCTTCGGGTCGTCAAGCTCGATGTCCTCGACGCTCCAGTCGCCGTTCTGTTCCCACAGGATCGCTGCCCGAGTCTGCATGTGTTCCCCTTCAGGGGTCGGACCGTCGTGGCAGTCGCGCTCGCGCCTTGACGCGGCTTCCCGACAGGTGCGGTCGATATTGCTTCAGAACCTCACTGCACGAGGGAATCGCCGCGCCTGGACCAGCACGTGTGAAAGCCGTGGTCCCGTCTTCCGCTCAGTCGTCAAGTTGGCACCTCCGAAGGGGTGGCAGGAGGCCGTCGCCACGCAGCATGTCACGTTCTGGACGCCGCGGACAATATCGGGAGGGTGCCCCCGCACAACCGGGTCAGGGCCGACTGTGCGGGGGCACCCTCTCCGGGAGCCGTACGGACGTGCCGGGGGCTAGGCGTCCGTCATGATCTCCATGTTGTGGCCGTCGGGGTCCAAGAAGTAGACGTTGCGCCAGGTCATGGCGCGGCCGACGGTGTAGGGGCGGGTGTGGTTGGGGTCGCCGTAGTAGGTGATCTCCTCGGCCTCGAGGCGGGCGACCATGGCGTCGAAGGCGTCGCCGGGGACGTGGAAGGCGTAGTGCTGGCTCTGGATGGGGCCGTCGGTGAAGGCGTAGTAGTCGAGCGTGACACCGTTGCCCAGGAGGATCGGGAGGAACGGGCCCATCCGGTGGCCGACCTCGAGGCCGAGGATGCGGGCGAGGAAGGCCGCGGAGGCGGCGCGGTCGGAGGCGTGCACGACGGTGTGGTCGAGGCGGACGCCGGAGGTGTGCTGCGCGGACATTGGTGACCTTTCCGGTTTCTTCTGCTCGGTGCGCATGAGGCGCGAAGGTGCGGAGAAGCGGAAAGGGCGGCGGGCCGCGTGCCCGCCCCGGCCTCACTCGGCGGCCGGGGAACCCTTCCGTGCGCGGCGCGAGGCCGACCCGGCAGTCACCCGTTCAGCCTAACCCCGCGCCCTGCGCTCGATCAACGCGAGCAGCCCGGCGGGGCCGTGGCACAGGTTCACCATCTGGTCGAGCATCAGCCGCAGTTCCGCTCCTTCGACGAGTTCGGTGGCGGTCCGTCCCGGGCGCAGGCTGAGCAGCGCCCACACCTCCTCCCGGGGACCGAAGGTGAGGTGCGCCCAGCGCGGCGGGAGTCCGCCGAGGAGGTATTCGTCGGGGAGGTCGGCGAACTCCTCGACGCGCCAGACGGCGCAGGTGTCCGGGATCGTGACGCCCTGGCCGTCGGGGGCGAAGCGTTCGGCGAGCACGTCGGCGAGGGGGCTGCCGTAGTACCCGGCGAGGCTGACGGCGCAGCCGAGGAAGTCGGCGAACACCCGCCGCGGGTCGTCGGTGGCGGCGAGGATCCCGTCCCGGTGCACCTGTCGCATGGCGAAACTCCATAGGGGCCGTGGCGGGGGCGTCCCCCAGGAATAGCAGGACGCCCCCCTCACGTCACCCGGATTGCGCGGGCTCCAGCTGCTGGAGGAACACCCACAGGTGGTGGAACGGGTCGGTGAGGATCGCGGTGCGCGCCCCGTAGAACTGGTCGGCGGGGGCCTGGTCGAGCCGCGCCCCCGCGGCGACGGCACGGGCGGCGAGCGCGTCGACGTCGTCGACGTACACGTGCAGGGCGACGGGCGGCGCGCCGGGCACGGGCGGGCCGAAGGGCGGGTGCGGGTCGGAGAGCATCAGGGTCGATCCGGCGACGCTGATCTCGGCGTGGAAGATCGAGCCGTCGTCGTCGGTGAGCCGGAACAGCTCGGTCGCGGCGAACGCGCGGCCGTAGAAGGCGATCGCCTCCGCCGCGTCGGCGACGGCGATGTGCGGGATGACCGCTGCGTTGTAGTGCTCGGGGGCCGTGGTGCTCGCCATGGGCGTGCCTCTCTCGTCTGTGGGCGGTGCGATCACGACGCTAGGACCTGAACCTGACTCAAGGTCAAGGCACTCGACGCGATCACGAGATCGCCGGAAATGTGATGTGCGCCACCGGACCCGCGACCTTGTCAGCGTGATCAATTTAGGTAAGCCTTGCCTAAGTAGAACCGACCCCTCACGGCAGGCCCAGTCGCGCGTCCGGCAGACCGCTCCCCCCTGGAGGTTCGCTTGTCGTCAGCTTCCGCACCCGTGGCGACCCTTCCCGCAGAACAACTGCTCGTCTTCCTCCTCCAGGTCGGCGCGCTGCTCGCGCTCGCCGTCGGGCTCGGCGCGCTCGCGCGGCGGCTCGGGATGCCCGCGATCGTCGGCGAGCTGTGCGCGGGCGTGCTGCTCGGGCCGTCGGTCGCCGACCACCTCTTCCCCGGGTTCACCGCGTGGCTGCTGCCGAAGGACCCCGGCCAGTTCCATCTGCTCGACGCGGCCGCGCAGCTCGGCGTGCTGCTCCTTGTCGGGATCACCGGAATCCAGCTCGACCTCGGACTGCTGCGCAGACGCGGCATGACCGCCGCGCGGGTCAGCCTGTTCGGGCTGCTCGTGCCGCTCGCGCTCGGCGTCGGCGCGGGCCTGCTGCTCCCCGGCAGCCTGCTCGGCGAGGGCGCGGACCGCAACGTGTTCGCGTTCTTCCTCGGCGTCGCGATGTGCGTGAGCGCGATCCCCGTCATCGCCAAGACGCTGATGGACATGGGCCTGCTGCACCGCGACGTCGGCCAGCTCACCCTCACCGCCGGGATGTTCGACGACGCCGTCGGCTGGTTCCTGCTGTCGATCGTGTCCGCGATGGCGACGGTCGGCGTCACGACCGGGACCGTGGCGACGTCGATCGGGCATCTGGGCCTCGTGGTCGTCGCGGCGTTCCTTGCCCGGCCGCTGCTGCGGCGGCTGCTGCGCGCGACCGGCGACGACACCGGCCGCACCGTCTCGGTGCTGGTCGTCGTGATGATCCTCGCCGCCGCCGCGACGCACGCGCTGAAGCTCGAGGCGATCTTCGGCGCGTTCGTGGCCGGCGCGGTGATGGGCACGACCGGCGAGGTCACCGCAGAGCGCCTCGCCCCACTGCGGACGCTGGTGCTCGCGGTCCTCGCCCCGCTGTTCTTCGCCACGGCGGGCCTGCGCATGGACCTCACCGCGCTCGCCGAGCCGTCGGTGCTCGGCGCGGCGCTCGCGGTGCTGGCGATCGCGGTCGTCGGCAAGTTCCTCGGCGCGTTCGCCGGGGCCGCGCTCAGCGGGCTGAGCCGGTGGGAGGCGCTGGCGCTCGGCGCGGGGATGAACGCGCGCGGCGTCGTCGAGGTGGTGGTGGCGATGGTGGGGCTGCGGCTCGGCATCCTCACCACCGCCACTTACACGATCATCGTGCTCGTCGCGATCGTCACGTCGCTGATGGCCCCGCCGACGCTGCGGTTCGCGATGCGCAGGGTCGCGCCGACGGCCGAGGAGGAGACGCGGGAGCTGGCGTTCGCGCCGGTCAGGGCGTCCCGTGGGCCGTCATGACGTGCTTGACGCGGGTGTAGTCCTCAAGGCTGTAGGCCGACAGGTCCTTGCCGTGTCCGGACTGCTTGAAGCCGCCGTGCGGCATCTCCGCGGCGAGCGGCCCGTGCGCGTTGAGCCAGACGCAGCCGAAGTCGAGGTCGGCCGAGAGCCGCACCGCGCGGCCGTGGTCGGCGGTCCAGACGGACGCCGCGAGGCCCTGCGGGACGCCGTTGGCGAGCGCGACGGCCTCGGCCTCGTCTGCGAACGTCTGGACGGTGACGACCGGCGCGAAGATCTCCTCCTGGACGATCTCGTCGTCCTGGCGGACCCCGTCAACGACCGTCGCGGCGAGGTGGAACCCGCGGTCGCCGACGCGTGAGCCGCCCGCCCGTACCGTCGCGTGGGCGGGCAGCCGCTCCAGCAGGCCGAGCACCCGAGTGAGCTGCGCCGCGCTGTTGAGCGGGCCGAAGTCGCCGCCGTCCTCGGGCGCGAGGCCGGTGCGGGCGGCGTGGGCGCGTTCGGCGAGCGCGTCGGTGAACGCCTCGTGCAGGTCGCGGTGGACGAGGACCCGGGAGGCGGCCGTGCAGTCCTGTCCGGCGTTGTAGAAGGCCGCGTCGGCGACGGCGGCGGCCGTGGCGACGGGGTCGGCGTCGGCGAAGACAAGGACCGGCGCGTTCCCGCCGAGCTCAAGGTGGGTCCGCTTAAGCGCGCTAGCGGCCGACTTCGCTACCTCGGCCCCCGCGCGGGTCGACCCGGTGATCGAGACCATCGCGGGGACCTCGTGCTCGACAAGCGCGCGGCCGGTGTCGCGGTCGCCGGTGACGACGTTGACGACCCCGGCGGGCAGGTGCCGCGCGCAGACCTCGGCGAGCAGGACAGTCGTGGTCGGGGTGGTCTCGGCGGGCTTCAGCACAGTCGTGTCGCCCGCCGCGACGGCCGGGCCGATCTTCCACACCGCCATCATCAGCGGGTAGTTCCACGGGGTGATCTGGGCGCAGACGCCCAGGGGCTCACGGCGGATCGAGGACGTCAGGCCGGGCAGGTACTCGCCGGTCGCGCGGCCCTCCGGGGTCCTCGCGGCTCCGGCGAAGAAGCGCAGGGCGTCGGCGCTCTGCGGGATCTCGTCGGCGAGCACGAGGGCGCGCGGTTTGCCCGTCTCGCGGCATTCGGCGTCGGCGAACTCCTCGGCGCGCGCCTCGAGCTCGTCGGCGATGGCCAGGAGCGCGGTCATCCGCTGGGCGGGGGTGCTCTTGCGCCATGTCGCGAACGCGTCGCGGGCGGCGCGGGCGGCGGCGTCGACCTCGGCGGGACCGCACAGCGCGACCCTGCCGCACACCTCGCCGGTCGACGGGTCGACCAGGTCGAGCGCACGGCCGTCGGCGGGCATGACGCGCTCGCCCGCGATCAGTGCGGGAAGTGTCTTGATGGTCACGCGGAGGCTCCCTTGCGGCGGGCTGGGGTCGGGGCGACGTCGACCCACCCTAGGGTCGCCGCGCGCGCATCTCACTGGACGTTTCACCCCAAGTCAGGGCGGGATCAGGATGAATCATCCCGGTTGCCGCGCTCGGGTTCGGGCTCGCGCTCACCTGGACCGACGGCCGACCCGGGTTCCCCGGTACAGGTCGCGCAAACCCGACGAAGGTCACGGGAACAGGGCCGTCCGGACGATCGTTTCCGTGACGGAAAGATTCTGTAGGCGAGAGGGTGGGGCGGCATGGCGGTGGACTCGGCTGCGCGGCGGCCTTCGGCGCTGCGACCTGTGCTGATCGGCGGCGCGCTGGTCACGATCATGGGGCTGCTGTTCGGCGTGCCCTGGTGGACGCTCGTCGCCGCGCCGGGCTGGGGCGAGCCCGCCTTCGCGGTCGGATCGGCGCTGTTCGCGGGGGCGGCGCTGGCGACCCCGTTCCTGATGTTCGCCGGGCAGCGGCCCGGCGGCGACCGGCTGTCGGTGGCCGGAAGCGTCGTCCTGGGGGCGGCGTGGGTGCTGTTCAGCCAGTCGGTGCTGGCCGTCGTCGTCCGGGTCGGGCTTGAGGCGGTGGGCGTCGCGGACGCGGCGCGGATCACCGCCGCCTGGGTCGCGGCGGTCTCGGCGGGCCTGCTGGTGTGGGGCTACTACGAGGCGATGCGGGTCCCGCGCGTCAAGGAGGTCGACGTCGTCCTGCCCAGGCTCGGCAAGGGCCTCGACGGGGCGCGGATCGTCCTGCTCACCGACACCCACTACGGCCCGACGGACCGGGCCGCGTGGTCGGCGAAGGTCACCGAGGTCGTGAACGCGCTGGAGCCCGACGTCGTCGCGCACACCGGCGACATCGCCGACGGCACAGTCGCGCAGCGCCGCGCCCAGGCCGCTCCGCTGGCCGACGTCGAGGCGAAGCTGGCCCGCGTGTACGTCACCGGCAACCACGAGTACTACGGCGACCCGCTCGGCTGGCTCGCGCACATGCGCGACCTCGGCTGGCAGCCGCTGCACAACCACCACGTGGTGGTCGAGCGCGGCGGCGACAGGCTCGTCCTGGCCGGGATCGACGACCACACCGCGCACCACTCGGGCCACCCTGGCCACCGCGCCGACCTCACCGCGGCGCTCGACGGCGCGGACCCCGACCTGCCCGTCGTCCTGCTCGCCCACCAGCCCAAGCAGGTCGCGGTCGCCGAGGCCGCCGGGATCGACCTCCAGCTGTCCGGCCACACCCACGGCGGGCAGATCTGGCCTTTCCATCACTTCGTCCGGATCGACCAGCCCGAGGTCGCGGGCCTGTCCCGCCGCACCGACCGCACCCAGATCTACACGAGCCGGGGAACCGGCTTCTGGGGCCCGCCCTTCCGCGTCTTCGCCCCGAGCGAGATCACCCTCCTTAAGCTCCGCGCCGCCTGAGCGAGCCTGCTGGACCCTCCCCCCGTGGGAGGGTCCACGATGGGGGCATGCGGCAAGATCTGCTCACCATCGGGCGTTTCGCCCGACTGTGCCGCCTCAGCGTGAAGCGGCTGCGGCACTACGACGACCTCGGCCTGCTGCCGCCCGACCGGGTGGACGCCACGACCGGCTACCGCTACTACGCGCCCGAACGCGCCCCCGACGCCCTCGCCGTCGCGCTGCTGCGCGACCTCGACGTGCCGCTCCCCGCGATCGCCGCGGTGCTCGCCGCCTCCGGCGAGGAGCGGGCTGGGCTGCTGCGCGCCGAACGCGACAGGGTCGCCGCGCGGATCGCGCGCGACCGGGCACGGCTCGCGGTCCTCGACAGGCTCGCCGAAGGCCGGGCCCTCGACTACAAGATCGCCCTCGCCGAGGTGCCCGCACTGCGCCTCGCCGCGGTGCGGGCCGTCTGCGGGCCCGCCGACCTGGGGGCGCGGACCGGCGAGTGCGTCATGCGGCTGCTCGCCGCCATGACGGACGCCCGGTGGGCCCCTCCCCTGTACGGGATCTTCCCGCTCGACCTCGTCGACGGCATGACGGTGTCGGTCGGCGCGCTCGCCGAGGGGGAGCCGCCGGGGACGTCCCCGCTGGCCCTGCCCGCCGTGAACGCGGCAGTCACCCTGCACCGGGGGCCTTACGAGGAGATCCCGCTCGCCTACCACGCGCTGCTCGTGTGGATCAGCGGGCGCGGGCTCGCCCCGCGCGGGCCGGCCCGCGAGGAGTATCTGACCGGGCCCGGCGAGGCGGGGCCCGAGAATCTGCTGACCAGGCTCGCCGTTCCGGTCGGGCCCGCCGAGGAGGAGGGGCTATGAGCGAGGACTTCAAGAAGACCTATCGGGAGCTGTACAGCGCGCGGGCCAGGCCGTCGGTCGTGGAGGTGCCGGAGCTGGGGTTCCTGCGGATCGACGGGGTCGGCGCGCCCGAGGGCGAGGTGTGGTCGGCGGCCGTGTCCGCCTTGTACACCGCGTCCTACGCCGTGCGCGCGGCACTGAAGGGGGCGGGGACGCTCGTGTACACCGTCATGCCGCTTGAGGGGCTGTGGTGGCCGGGCGACGGGCAGCGTTATGAGGAGTCGGACCGTGACCGCTGGCACTGGTCGATGATGATCATGCAGCCGCCGCAGGCGGGGGACGAACTCGTCGCGACGGCGTTGGAGGGCGCGGCGCGCAAGAAACCGGGACTGCCGCTCGCCGACGTGCGGTTCGCCCCGTGGCGTGAGGGCCGCTGCGCCCAGATCCTGCACACCGGGCCCTTCGCCGACGAGCCCGCGACGCTCGAGCGCCTGTACGCGCACATCGCCGAGGCGGGCCTGGAGATCGCCGGGAAGCACCACGAGATCTACCTGTCGGACTTCCGGCGCGCCGCGCCCGAACGGCTCAGGACGATCCTGCGGTACCCGGTCGCCGAGGCCGGAAGCACGGCTTCGGCTCGGTAAAACGGCGGAAAAGCGCACACTACTTGAGGTAGTCGCGTCGCTACCCTGTGCGCTTATGCGTTCTCTCTGCGCCCTCACCGCCGCCGCCCTGCTCGTTCTGCCCGCGTCCGCCGCCTCGGCCGCGCCGACCGCCGGGATGATCGTCCCGATCAAGGTCGTGGAGGCGGGCGGGCAGGCGATCGACGTCCAGCTGCTGTACTCGTGCGAGCCGAAGAACGAGACGGCGGTGCTGTCCGTCGCGTTCGGCAAGACGTCGAAGGGGCCGTCCGCGCGCGCGAAGGCGCCCTTCGGGAAGATGCGGGAGAAAGTCGAGTGCGGGGTGCTGCGCCGGCACACCGTCCGGGTCCCGGTGCTGCGCGACGGGCCCGTCCCGGCCGGGGAGAAGATCACCCTCACCAGCGAGCTGCACGCCGCGAACGGGGTCAGGCTGCACTCGGCGACGAGTTCCAAGAAGGTGCAGGCCAACATCAAGAAGAAGGGCGGCGGCGGGCTCGGCAAGGGCAACCCGCTCGGCAACCCCTTCGGCGGCCTGTTCGGCGGCCTCCTGCCCTCCTGACGCGCCCCGGGCCGCGTCCCCGCCTAACCTTTTGCCCGGTGGGGGCGCGGGCCCCTATGTTGCAGGGCATGGAGGACCTTTCCTGGGCCAGGGGCGTGCGGCGGGTCACCGCCTTCACCGGAGCCGGAATCTCGACGGACTCGGGCGTGCCCGACTACCGGGGGCCGCAGGGCCTGTGGACGAAGGACCCGGCGGCGGCCGACATCTTCACCTATGACCGCTTCCTCGCCGACGCCGAAGTGCGCCGCCGCTTCTGGGAGGTGTTCTCCGGCCGCCAGGGCGAGGTGCAGCCCAACGTCGCGCACCGCGCGCTTGCCGACCTCGAGGCGTCCGGCTCCGCGGTGCGGATCGTCACCCAGAACGTCGACGGCCTCCACCAGAAGGCGGGGTCGTCGCCGCGCAAGGTCGTCGAGCTGCACGGCTCGCTCACCACCGCGTCATGCCTGGACTGCGGCGCGCGGACCACCGCGGCGTCCGCGCTCGCGCAACTGCCCGCCGAACCCCTGTGCGGGTGCGGCGGGCCGCTGAAGCCGTCGATCGTGATGTTCGGCGAGTACCTGGACTCCGACGTGCTGAGCCAGGCGCGCAGGATCGCCGCGGCCTCCGAGCTGTTCCTCGTCGTCGGCACCACCCTGCAGGTCGAGCCCGCCGCGTCGCTGTGCGGCCTCGCGGTCGACCTCGGCGCGCGGCTCGTGATCGTCAACCGCGACCCCACCCCGTACGACGACCTCGCCACCGCGGTCATCCGGACCCCGATCGGCGAGGCGGTCCCCGCGATCTGCGCGGAGCTCATGGCCTGACACGGCAGAACGCCCCGGGACGATGGTCCCCGGGGCGTCGCGTGGTGCCTTGCGGTCAGGTGGAGGTCGGCGACGGGGTCGCGGTGGCGTTCGCGTCGTCGGCCGGGACCTGGAGCTCGTGCTCGGCGCCGTCGTCGGCCTTGACCGTCACGTCCCACACCGGCTTGTCGCCCTCGTCGCCGAAGTCGACGGACTCCAGCGTGCCGGGCTGCGTCTCGGTCGCCTTCTTGACGGCGTCTGCGGCGGTCACCTTGGCGTCACGGATCTTCTTTGCCTCGTCGGAGTCGCCGTCGGTCTCCTGGTCGCCCGTGACCTCGCCGGACGTGCCGTCCACCGTCACCTCGTGCCACTTGTCGTCGTCGGTGACGACGGTGACCTTCCACGACGGCGGCTGGCTCTCGTCGTCGAGCTCGGTCGCGGCGATCTTGCCGGAGACCTTCTCGTTGGCCTTGGTCATCGCCTGGTCCGGCGTGATGGCCGGGGCGGCGGGCTGGGTGCCCTCCGGCGGGGCCGTCGGCGTCTCGGTCGCGGCGACGACGGGGACGCGAAGGGCGGAGTCGGCGGAGGCCAGGGCGGTCCCCGCGGCGATCCCCGCGGCTGCGGTCGCGGTGAACGCCAGGGCGATCACGGTCTTGGCGGGCATCGGTGCTCCTTACTTGACGCGGTCTATCCGATCAGCGCCCACGCTGCCCTAACCGTCCTGAAGAGACCCTGAAGCTGGCTGAAGCGTGCTTCAGCATGGTTTTGGCAAGGTTGAGGGTATGAGACTGCTGATCGTCGAGGACGAACGCCGCCTCGCGCTGTCGCTCGCGCGCGGGCTGCGCGCCGAGGGGTACGCCGTGGACGTCGCGCACGACGGGAGCGAAGGGCTGTTCCTGGCGTCCGAGGAGGACTTCGACCTGATCATCCTCGACGTGATGCTGCCCGGCATGAACGGCTACCGGGTCGCCGCGGCGCTGCGGCGCGACGGCGTCCAGACCCCGATCCTGATGCTGACGGCCAAGGACGGCGAGTACGACGAGGCCGAGGGGCTGGACTGCGGCGCGGACGACTACGTGACCAAGCCGTTCTCTTATGTGGTCCTGCGCGCCCGCATCCGCGCGCTGTTGCGGCGGCGGCAGCGGGCCGGCGCGCCCGTCATCGAGGTCGGCGACCTGCGGGTCGACCCCGCCGGGCAGCGGGTGCGCAGGGGCGAGGAGGAGGTCACGGTGACGTCGCGGGAGTTCGCGGTCCTCGAGTTCCTCGCGGCGCACGCCGAGGAGGTGGTCTCCAAGCGGCGCATCCTTGAACACGTGTGGGACTCGGCCTACGACGGCGACCCCAACGTGGTCGAGGTGCACGTCAGCGCGTTGCGCCGCAAGCTCGACGCCCCGTTCGGCAGGCGCTCGATCGAGACGGTGCGCGGCTCCGGGTACCGCCTGACGGCCGGGGCGTGACGTGCTCGGCTCGGTGCGCGCCCGCACGACCCTCGCGGCCACCGCGGTGGTGGCGCTCGCGCTCGTCGCCGCCGCGGTTCCGGTGGTGCTCGCGCTGCGCGCCGAACTCGTCGGCGGGGTGTCGGTGGCGGCCGAGGCCACCGCGCAGCGCGTCGCCGACCAGTGGACGGCGGGGACGTCCTCCAGCTCGCTGCGGCTGCCCGACGACGATCCCGTCCGGGTCGTCGGGGCGGACGGGCGGATCGTCGCGCAGAGCCCCGACCTCGCCGTCGACGGGCTGCCGACGGTCCCGCCCGGCCCGGCCGAGCACGATGACGATGACGAGCCGGAGACCGGGTTCGTCACCCGGACCGCGGTCTTCGAGGGCGACCCCGCGCCCTATCTGTTCGCCGCCGTCTCCGCGACGAGCCCCGACGGGATCGCCGTCGTCGTCTATGGCGGGGCCGATCTCAGCGACACGCGTGAAGCCGTCTCCACGACCGTAAGGGCGCTGCTTCTCGGGCTGCCGCCTGTGCTGCTCGTGACGGCCGCCGCAGCGTGGCTCGTAACGCGGCGCGCGCTACGGCCAGTGGAGGCGATCCGGGCGCGGCTCGCAGGGATCACCGCGGCGGGCGACCTGTCGGCGCGGGTGCCGGTCCCGGCGTCGAGCGACGAGATCGCGCGGCTCGCCGCGACCACCAACGGGACCCTGTCGGCGCTGGAACGCTCGAGTGAGCGGCAGCGCAGGTTCGTCGCGGACGCCTCGCACGAGCTGCGCACCCCGATCGCGTCGCTGCGCGCCCAGCTGGAGATCGCGCGCGAGCATCCCGAGCTGCTCGACCTCGACGAGACCGTCCTTGACGTCTACCGGCTCCAGAACCTCGCCTCGGACCTGCTGCTGCTGGCCGGGCTCGACGCCGACGGGGCCGGGCCCGATCCCGTCCGGGTGCCGTTGGCGGAACTCGTCGCGGACGTGGTGGCCGAGCGTGCGGCGACGGACGGGGTGCCCGTCGTGTACGAGGAGTCGGCTACGCCGTGGGTGTCGGTGCGTCCCCGACGGCTCGGGCGCGCGCTGGGGAACCTGTTGGACAACGCGCGGAGGCATGCGGCCGGACGCGTCACGGTGACGGTGGCGGAGGAAGGGGGCCTCGCGCTGGTCTCGGTGCGCGATGACGGACCCGGTGTCCCGGCCGAGCACCGGGAGCGGATCTTTGAGCGTTTTGTCCGGCTTGATGACGCACGCGCCAGCGACGAGGGCGGCGCGGGGCTCGGGCTCGCCCTCGCCAGGGAGCTCGCCGAGGCCGACGGGGGCTCGCTCGTTTGCGCCGATCCGGGCGGTCCCGGCGCGCTTTTTGAGCTCCGGCTCCCCCGCGTGGCCGACCCGGACGCGGCTTTTGGCCGATCCTGAGGATTTCCCGGGAGGCGTGCCCGGGAATGCGTCCGGGAATGAGTGGATTTGTAGGGGTGTCCGACGGTGAACTTCCCAGTGACAACTGGAATTCGGGAAGGCGGCGCGAGGCATGCTGGCATACGAGCGCAGGGGCGCGGGCGAGCCCCTCGTCCTGTTGCACGGGATCACCCACCGGAGGCAGGCGTGGTATCCCGTCGCCGACCACCTCGCCGAGCAGCGCGAGGTCATCCTCGTCGACCTGCCTGGGCACGGCGAGTCCCCGTCGCTCAGGCCCGGCGCGGAACCCCCGGGCGAGCGCATGGTCGCCGACCTCCTCGACCTCTTCGCCGAACTCGGCCTCGAGCGCCCCCACGTCGCGGGCAACTCGCTCGGCGGCCGGCTCGGCCTCGAACTCGCGGCGCTCGGCGCGGCCCGCAGCGTCACCGCGCTGTCGCCCGCCGGGTTCTGGCGCACCCCCGCCGAGTTCCGGTACACCGCGAGCCTCTTCCGCAGCGTCATGGCGCTCGCCGGGGCGCTCGACCCGCACGCCGCGCGCCTGCTGCGCACCCGCGCCGGCCGCGCCGCGCTGTTCTTCTGGATCAACAGCAGGCCGACGTGGCTGTCCCCCGAAGCCGCCCTCGGCGACTTCAAGGGGCTGCTGCGAGCCCGTCCCGAGGTGACCGAGTTCTTCGCCGAGAGCGCCCCGTTCACCGCCGAGATGCCCGCCGACGTGCCCGTCATCGTGGCGTGGGCGCAGCGCGACCTGGTGCTCCCGCTCTACCAGGCGAAGGTCGCCCGGACCCTGCTCCCCCACGCGGAACACATCGTCCTGCCGGGCTGCGGACACGTCCCCATGAACGACGACCCCTACCGCGTCGCCACGACCATCCTCCGCGGCAGCCGCCCCACGCCGGTGAAGAACGCGGCGTAACGGTCAGCGCAGCCGCTCACGCAGGTCGGCCAGCTCCGCCCTGACCCGCGCGTCCATCGCCCGCGCGAAGTGCTCGTCCGCCACGGCCCGCGCCACCGGCCGCAACGCCGCGACCACCCCGGCCAACCCCTCCCCCTCCTTCCCGCCGTCCCTTCGGGACTGCGGGAAGGAATCAAGGGACGCCGCGCCCGGGGCCTCGCCCCGCTCAGGCTCCACGCCAGGCAGGGCCGTGTCCTTTTCCTCGCGGTCCCGAAAGGACCGCGAGGAAAGCGATGTCGGGGATGGGGGGAGGTCGGCCAGGGCGGGGTCAAGGAGGTGGGTTCGGACCAGGCGGACGAAGCCGTAGGCGACCCTGTCGAAAGCCGCCTGGAGCTCCCAGCCCATCGAGACCACTGCCTTGAGGGGGATGCCCGCCTCGACGAGCTGGACCGTCGCGGCGAGCAGGCGCGGGCTCGTGTGGACGAGCTCGTCGCCCTCGAGCCGCACGTAGCCGAGCTCGACGGACTCGGCGAGCACCTCGTCGGTGAGCGGCCCGCCGAACCGCTGCTCGGCCTCCTGACGGCTCATCCTGACCTCCCCCGGCTCGGCCCACGGCGCGCCGGCCGCGCGCTCGAGGCCGAGCAGCTCGGTGACCTCCCTGCCCTCGCCCGCCGCGGCGAGGAGCTCCTCGATCCCGTCGAGCCGGTATCCGCGCTCCAGCAGCGCGGCGATGAGCCGCAGCCGCTCAAGGTGGGCCGCCGAGTACATGCCGACCCTTCCCTGCCTCCGGGGCCGGGGAAGAAGGCCGCGTTCCTGGTAGTACCTGAGCGTCCGTACGGGAATGCCCGCCTCGGCGGCGAGTTCCCCGATCCGGTACTCCACAGCCGCTCCGTCGCTCATGCCGGACAGCCTAGTGGCCGTGCCCGGCCACCAGGCCACCTGCCACTGGCAGGGTTCAGGGGGCGAGCATGTCCGCGAGGTCGGCGCGGTCGCTCACCCCCAGGCGCGCATACACCGCGACGAGATGGTTCGACACGGTTCGCACGGAAGTGTGGAGAAGGTTCGCTATCTCCCGGTTGCTCAGCCCGGACGCGGCGAGCCCCGCGACCTCGCGCTGCCGCGCCGTCAGCTCGGGGAAGGCGAGCCCGACCAGCGCGGGCGTGCGCGCCCCCTGGCAGCGGGCCGCGAGCCGCCAGCCGCGCGCCCGCGCCGCGCGGGCCGCCCGCACCGCCCCCGCCCGCTCGTGCGCCGCCGCCGCGTGCGCCTCGGCCTCCGCCGCGTACAGCAGCATCCCGGCCTCCTGGAAACCGCGCGCCGCCCGCTCCATCGCGACGGCGTCGCCGGCGGCCGCGCCCGTCGCGTGCTCCGCGCACAGCGCCGCGAGCGCGCCGCCCATCCGTCCGGCCAGACCGGCCAGCCGGTCGGCGACGAGCGCGGCACGGCCGAGCCGCACCACGTCGTGCAGGGCGAACACCAGGTAGCCGCCGAGCCCGCGCCGCTCGGCCTCCTCGGCGCAGGCCAGCGCGGTCTCGACCGCGCCCGAGCCGTCGCCGTCGAGCGCGGGCGCCCAGATCGCGGCGAGCCGCGCGGGGAAGTCGATCAGCTCGAACCCGGGCGCGCCGCGTTCGACCGCCGCCGCCAACGCGGGCTCGGCCTCCTTCCTGAGCTCCAGCAGCGCCGCCGCGTGCGCGAGCTCGCCAAGGCACAGGCCCGCGAAGCCCGCCTTGCCGTCGGCGAGCCGCGCCGCCCCCTCCCGCGCCGCCTCCAGCGCCTCCCTTGTTCTGCCGAGCAGGCGCAGCGCCTGCGCGCGGTGCCCGAGGAACCCAGCGACGCCGAGGTCCCAGCCCGCGAACCTCGCCTCGAACCTGCGGGTCATCCCGTCGGTGACGGCCAGCGCGCCGGGCACGTCGCCGGTGCCGAGCCGTCCGACGAGCCGCGCGCACTGGACGCTCATCTCCGCGTCGGCGATCGCGCCCCAGCCGTCGTAGGACGCGAACGCCGCCTCCGCCACGGCCTCCGTCGCGGCCGCGTCCTCGGTGTAGGCGGCGAGGATCGCGCGGGCCACCGACGCGTACGCCCCGGCCCGGCCCGTCAGCGGCGCCTCCTGGCCCGCCAGGGTCGCGCGCGCCCGCGCGAAGTCGCCGCGCTGCGCGCTGATCCACGCGCGCATCCCGGCGATCTCCGGCGACGCGACGGCCTCGGCGGCCGCGTCAAGCACCGTCAACGGGTCAACGACGGAGAAGCCGGTCAGGCCGTTGCCGAAGGCGCGCATCGTCGCGAGCTCCACGATCTCCGCGTCGTCGCCGCCCGTGCGCGCCGAGAGCAGGACGTCGGCTTCCGCGCCGCGTCCCGTCAGGTACAGGACACGGGCGAGGGCGACCGCCGCGCCGTGGCCGCCGCCCGCAGCGAGCGCGGCACGGGCGAGCCGCTCGGCGAGGCCCAGATCGTAGGCGGCGGTCGCGCGCAGGCACGCGTCGACCGCGCCACCCGGGTCCTGCGGCGCGCCGCTCTCCAGCCGCCACACCGCGACCTGGAACCGGTCGGCGGCCCTGCGCATCCCCGTCGCCTCGACCGTCGCGGCGAGGGTCGTCAGGGTGCGCCGGATCAGCAGCGGGCTCGCCTCACTGCGCGCGAGATCGCCGTACAGGGGGTGGCCCAGGCAGGCGTCGATGCGGCGTCCGTCGGACCTCAGCCGGACGAGCCCGCGCGCGACCGCGCGCTCCACCGCCGCGTCGGACGTGAGCCGCGCCAGTGTCTCGGCGGCCAGCGGCTCGCCCAGCGCGACAAGGCGCAGCACCTCGCGCTCGTCGGCGGGCACCTCGCCCGCCCGGTGCCGGATCAGGTCCTGCAGGCGCGGGGTCATCGGCGGGTCGCCGTCCCAGCGCCATACCCCCGCGTGCTCGGCGAGGCGTCCCGCCGCCGTCCCTGCCTCGACCAGCTCGCGCAGGAACAGCGCGTTCCCGCCCGCCGTCCGCCACAGCCGCGCCGCCGTGAAGTACCGGACGGGGCCGCCGAGCGCGCCGCGCAGGATCTCCGCCGACTCCTCGAGCGTCAGCGGGGCCACGGGGACGAGCGAGCAAGGGCCCTCCTTCCACAGCGCGCGCACGGCGTCCGGGACGGGCTCGCCCTCACGCAGCGTCGCGAGCACCCGGTGACCCCGTCGCGCGACGAGATGCAGGACCAGCGCCGCCGACGCCGGATCGAGCAGATGGGCGTCGTCCACGACGAGCAGGAGCGCGCCGCCGTCGCCGGTGATCGCCTCCTCCGCCCAGCGCAGCGGATTGGGCAGCGTGCGCACATCGGGCACCGGCAGCAGATGCCCGAACGCGCCGAACGGCAGCCGCGCCGCCGCCCGCGTCGCGCCGACCCGCAGCACCCGGAAGCGGCCGGGCGGCAGCAGCCCGACCGCCTCGGCCGCGAGCCTGCTCTTGCCGACCCCCGCGTCCCCCGTCAGCACCGCCCCGCCGGGCGCGCGCACCAGTTCGCCGATCTCGCCGAGCAGCGCCGCACGCCCGGCGAACGGCCAATGCCCTCGCACGCCCGCAGTGTAAGAACCGCTGTCGCGTTCGGTCTGCGCTCCCGCGCCCAAACGACCTCACCCGGCCAATTCTGGGGCGCGGCCTCCCCGCGCGGCCGCGCCCCGCCCGTCACGCCCGCGTCCAGCCCGTGCCCTCCCGCACGATCCGCTGGGCCACCAGCGCCCCCGTCACCGTCTGGAGCACGCCCCCGAGCACGAGCAGCGCGATCGTCCCCGTCGCCTGCCCGGCGACCAGGACCGGAACCGAGGCGGCGAACACCCACCCGGCCCACGCCGGGACCCGGCCCGACCTGGCGAGCGCCACCCCGATCACCACCGGCGCGATCAACCCGGCGATCGCGAGCAGCGACGGCCAGGTCAGCACAGGCGACGCCGCGACCCCGTCATCGAGGATCTTGACGGTCACCGCCTGGTCCACGCCCGCCTCTGCGGCGGCGAGCAGCAGGACGTCCTGCGACATCAGCAGCGTCAGCTGAGCCGCCGCGCCCACCGCGAACAGCGCGAGCCCGGCCCCCGCCGTCCGCCTGGCCCCCGCCAGCGCGACAAGCCCGATCAGCACCACGGCGGGCACATACAGGATCGCGGAGAGCAGGTTGGACAGAACGTAGACGCTCAGCTTCCCCGACGCGGCGACGGAATCCGCCACCATCTCCGATGTCTCGGAAAAGCCCGGATAGGGCAGGAACAGCGGGGCGACGGCGATCGAGAGCGGGCCGAGCACGGCGAGCGCGCCCGCCGCCGTCCGTCCCGTCGTGCGCCGTTCCGGCACGGTCTGCGCGGTCGTCATCTCGGAACCTCCAGAAGGTGGACTGCTTCTGGAGTGTGCGGGCGCGCGAGAGCCATTGCGTGAGTACGCCCTACTCAAAGTGCGCGGGACCGCCCCCTGGTGGGCGGCCCCGCTTAGCGCGCTACTGGCCGGGCTTGGGGTCGACCGAGCCCGCGGGCGTCGCCTTGTCGACGAGTCCTGGCAGCGCGTTGGCGAGATCGTCGGCCGCCTTGTCCGGGGCCACGCCCGCCGCCTGCGCCATCTGCTGGACGGTGTCGGGGCCGAGCGCCTGCTTGACCTCCTGGCCCGTCACCGGCTCGTTCGTGCCCGTGCCGACCCAGGAGTCGACCTGCTTGGACAGGCCGCCCCCGGCGAGCTGCCCCAGCAGGTCCTGGAGGCCCCCGCCTCCGCCCTTGCCCTGCGCGGCCTGCCCGCCCGCCTGGCCCGAGTCGCCCAGCCCGCTCACCAGCGACTTCACCATCTGCTGGACCTGCGGGTCCTGCGCCAGCTTCATCAACTGCGACAAGTCCATCGAAATCCTCCCTTGACCTCCTTTCACGCTAGGAAGCGGTCTTCCGGGCCGCGTCCAAGGGGGCGGCAAGGAATCGCCAAGGGGTCCGGCCACCGAGACCCGGCGCGGAGGGCGTGCGTGCGTCCGGACTACCCTGGCGAGGGCCTGCCGCACCACCGGCCGCCGCACCGCGGGGGACCGCCCTCCGGCCGACGCACACCGTCCCTTCTGCCCGCCGGAGCCCTCCGCATGACCGCACCGTCCGTCAGCCGTCCCGGCCTCGGCCTGATCCTCGCGCTCGGCACTTTGTCCGCGCTCGGGCCGCTGTCGATGGACCTGTACCTGCCGGCCTTCCCCCAGATCGCGCGGCAGCTCGGGACGACCGGCGACCTCGTCCAGGTCACGCTCACCACATGCCTCGCGGGGCTCGCGGCCGGGCAGCTCGTCGCCGGGCCGCTCAGCGACAGGTTCGGGCGCAAAAAGCCGCTCGTGGCGGGGATGGGGGCCTATCTGCTCGCCACGCTGGCGTGCGCGTTCGCGCCGACCGTCGAGGTGCTCATCGGGGCGCGGCTCGTCCAGGGGCTCGCGGGCGCGGCCGGGCTCGTCATCTCCCGTGCGATCGTCCGCGACCTCTTCCAGGGCCTCGCCGCGGCGCGGTTCTTCAGCACGCTCATGCTGGTCTCCGCGCTCGCGCCGATCCTCGCGCCGCTGCTCGGCGGGCTCATCCTCCAGGTCACCGTCTGGCGCGGGATCTTCGTGGTGCTCGCGGTGCTGGGGGCGCTGATGCTCGCCGGATGCGTCCTCGCCGTGCCCGAGACGCTGCCCGCCGACCGTCGGCTGAAGGGCGGGCTCGGGGGCGGGCTGCGCGCCGGATCGTCGCTGCTGCGGGACGCGTCATTCACCGGGTACATGCTCACCGGAGCCCTCTGCTTCGCCGGGGTGTTCAGCTATATCGGGGCGTCGTCCCTCGTCCTTCAGGACGTCTACGGGGCCTCGCCCACTGTCTTCAGTCTTCTGTTCGCGCTGAACGCCCTCGGCCTCGCCGTCGCGGCCCAGGTCAACGGCAAGCTCCTGCTCGGACGGTTCCGCTCCCACGCCGTCCTGCGCACCGGCCTCACCGCGATGACGCTCGGCGCGGCATGCCTGATCGTCCTGCACCGCGTCGACGCGCCCCTGCCCTGGGTGGCCGCCCTGCTGTTCGTCTGCGTCTCGTCCATGGGCCTGGTCATCCCGACCACCACGGCGCTCGCCCTCGACCGCGCGGGCTCCGCCGCCGGCACCGCGTCGGCCTTCCTCGGCGCGGCCCAGTTCGGCTTCGCCGCCCTCTCACCTCTCCTGACTTCTTTGGGCTCGACGCCTTCCCTTCTCCCCATGGCCCTTTCGCTCCTTGTCTTCTCCCTTCTGTCGCACCTTGCCTTCGCCGTCTTCAACCGCGCCCACGGCCACGACCCCCTCCTCGCGCCTCCCGCCGGGGCCGGGAGCTAGCACGCCCTGGGGCTAGTGGGTGCTCAGGCCGCCGTCTATGTAGAGGGTCTGGCCGGTCACGTAGGACGCGGAGGGGGAGGCCAGGTAGACGGCCGCGCCCGCGAAGTCCGAGGGGACGCCGTTGCGGCCGATCGTCGTTCGGGAGGCCAACTCGGCGAGGCCCTCGTCGGAGACGTGCGTGGTGAGGGGGGTGCGGACGAAACCGGGGACGAGGGTGTTCGCGGTGACGCCGCGCGCCGACCAGGCTTCGGCCTGGGAGCGGCTGAGCGCCGTGATGCCCGCCTTGGAGACGCCGTAGCCGCCGCTGTTCAGGAAGGCGCGGAACGCCTGCTGCGAGCCGACGTTGATGATCCTGCCCCAGCCGCGCCCGGCCATCGCGGCGCCGAACCGCTGGCCGAGCAGGAAGGGCGCGTCGAGGTTGACGGCCATCGTCAGGTCCCAGTCGGCCTCGGTGAGGTCATCCATGTGCGGGCGCGGGTTCACGCCCGCGGAGTTCACGAGGATGTCGACCTCGCCGAACGGCAGCACCGCGCGCTCGGCCGCGTCCTTCACCGCCGCCCGGTCCCCGAGGTCGGCGGCCACCCATCCCGCCCGGCACCCATACCCCTCAAGCTCCGCAACGGTCTCCCGCAACCCCTCCTCCCCCCGCGCCACCACCACGACGGCCGCCCCCGCCCGCCCGAGCGCAACGGCGATGCCCCGCCCGATGCCCGAGCTCCCGCCCGTCACCAGCGCCACCTTCCCATCAAGCCCAAACAACCCCCGCAAATACCCCATCCCTCTCCCCCTCCACTCGACTCCCAAGATTCTCCCCCCTCCCTCCCCCACCTCCGCCCTCCCCTCCCACGCCGCCTTGCCTGACCTCCGACCTCCCCTCGCCCCCCCTCCGCCCCGCTCCCCGCCGACCAACCCCTCCCCTCCCCGCCGCCCGACCCCACCTCCGCCCTCCCCTCCCGCGCCGCCTTGCCTGACCTCCGACCTCCCCTCGCCCCCTCCGCCCCGCTCCCCGCCGACCAACCCCTCCCCCCCACGCCGCCTTGCCTGACCTCCGACCTCCCCTCGCCCCCCTCCGCCCCGCTCCCTCCGCCGACCGACCTCTCCTCCGGCGGCTACCTCCCACGCCGCCTCTAACCTCCTTTCCTTCTTTCCTGGGGCGTTCCGTCCCGTTCGCCGACAGATCTTGGGACTTGTCAGCATGCTGACGTTATGACAGGATACTGACATGATGACTTCGACGCAGGACACTCAGGCCAAGCGCGACGTGTGGGTGGCGGTCTACGACGGCTGGGCCGACTGGGAGGCCGGTTTCACCGTCGCCGGGATCTCCGGCGCCCAGTGGCAGCGCGAGCCGGGCCGCTTCCAGGTGCGGACCTTCGCCGCGACGTCGGCCCCGGTCACCACGGCGGGCGGGCTCCGGATCATCCCGGACGCGACGCTCGCGGACGTGACGCCAGAAGGCTCGGCGATGCTCGTCCTGCCCGGCGCCGACGCGTGGGACGAACCCGGCGTCCTCGACCCGTTCGCCGACCTCGCGGCCCGCTTCGTCGCGGCGGGCGTCCCCGTCGCGGCGATCTGCGGCGCGACCGCGGGCCTCGCCCGCGCCGGCCTCCTCGACGACCGCGCGCACACCGGCGTCGTCGCCGAGTACCTCGCCGCCACCGGCTACCAGGGCGGCGCGCACTACGCCGACACCGACGCGGTCACCGACCGCGGCGTCATCACCGCGGGGCCGACCGACCCCGTCGCGTTCGCGCGCGAGATCTTCGCCGAGCTCGACCTCTACGAGCCCGCCGTCCTCGACGCCTGGTTCCGGATGTTCGCGCGCTCCGACGCGTCGGCCTTCCCCGTCCTCATGGCGGCCGGATGACCCCGGAGGACTTCGTCTCGGCCACGGCCCTCAGCGTTTTCCGCCTGAACGGCCTGTTCCTCGAGGCGTCCGAGCGCCTTGCCGGACCCGTCGGTCTGACGGCCGCGCGCTGGCAGGTGCTCGGCGCGGTCGTCACCACCCCCCACACCCTCTCCGAGATCGCCCGCATCATGGGCATAACTCGCCAAAGCGTCCAACGTGTGGCCGCCCTCCTCGTCGAGGAGGGCCTCGCCGAATACCTCCCCAACCCCGCCCACAAACGCGCCCACCTCCTCCACCCCACCCCCGCCGGCTACGCCACCCTCCGCGCCATCGACCCGGCCCACTCAGCCCTAGGCCACGCCCTTACCGAAGCCCTAGGCCCCGACCACCTCTCCATCCTCACCGCCCTAACCCGCCTGACCACCGCCATGCAATCCCTCCCCAACCCCCCCACCCCCTCCTAACCCCACCCCCACCCCCAACCGCTACAACGGCCCGGGACCCACCCCACCCACCACCACCTCCCCCACCCACAACACCGCATCCACAACATCCCCCGCCTCCGCGAACGCCGCACCCCCACGAAAGAAGAACCACAACCTCCCCCCATCATCACCCCGAGCCCCACACCCCACCTCCACCACAGCCCCCCTCCCCCCACCCAAACCAACCGTCATCCCCCCGACCACCCGCCGCACCACAAACCCCCTCCCCTCCAGCAAACACCCAAGCCGAAACAGCGCTGCGACCTCCGGCTCAACCACCGGAACCGCATCGGTGAACCCCTCGCCCTCAAGCTCCACGACCAGCCCCCCGCCGGTCCCGAAACAACCACCCCTGCACATCCCGACTCGCCACCTCAGGACGCTCCACCGAACAGATCGCCCCATTCCACGACGAGTACCAGAACCACAACCCGCCCACCTCCGCGTTCTCCCGCACCACAACCCGACAAGCCAAATCCGGCAGCTCCGCGTTAGTCACGCGCAAGCTCGACACCCCCTCGTGCTCACCCAACTCAATGACCAGACCCACGTCCTCCAACAGAACACCGAGCCGCGCGAGATGGCTGCACCCACGCGGGAAAGCCGAGAGCTGGTATCGCGGCCTTTCCAAGGACGTCACAGAAATCCCCTTACCGATAGACGATGCGTCACCGGCAAGCTAGGTCGTGTGGTCGGTGCGGTCCCAGCGGTGTGCGTTGGTTTGCTCGTCAATCCTGTAAGGCGTCCAACGCCTCCAGGGCTCCGGTAATCAGGGAGCGGGCTTGCGGTCCGTGGACCGCGCTCGCGCTGAGCTCGGCGAACGCCTTCGTGTAGATGCCGATCTCGCGGGGCTGGGTGATGGCCAGCTCGGCGGACGGCGTCTCGACCAGGACGCGCCCTTCGTCGAAGACCCAGAAACCGGACATGGGCCAGATGACGCGGTCGACGCTCGCGGGGATGATGCCGAGGCTCACGTTCGGTTGAGAGGCCAGCGTGAGCAGGCGGCCGAGTTGGCCCGCCATGACGTCGGCGCCGCCGATGCGGGTCCGCAGAGCGGCTTCCTCGAGGACGACGGCGAACCTGTGGACCCCGGCCCTGACGACCTTCTGGCGATCCATGCGGGCCGCGACGGCCTCGTCGGCGTCGTCGGGGATGCCTCGGAACGCGATGACCGCGCTCATGAGGGCATGGGCGTACTCGCGCGTCTGGAACAGACCGGGGATGAGCGACGGCTCGTAGATGCGGAACCGGGCCGTGCTCTCGTACAGGGGGACGGCCGATTGCTGGTGCCTGCGCATCCCCGTGCGCTGAACCCTGCGCCACTCCGTGTACATCTCGTCTATCGCGCGCAGCGACTCGACGAGGTCGGCCGCCTGGTCCTGCACCCCGCAGTGCAGGCACCAGGCGCGAAGGTCGGCTTCGCTGGGAACCTGCCTGCCGTACTCGATCTTGCTGATCTTCGAAGAATGCCAGCCCGCCAGACGCCCGAGGTCACGCCCCGACAGACCGGCGTCAGTCCGGAGCTCGCGCAAGCGTGCGCCAAGGGCCCTGCGGGCGCGCTCCACGCCGGCCGAGGGCGGAGTCACCGGAGACCTGCGGGCACGTTGCGGAACTGGCTTCAAGCGGCCCGGTACTCCTCGTGGGGCGTGGCCCGACTCCAGACCGCATCGAACGCCGAACCACAAAGCTCAGCGATCTCCACATCCTTCGTCCACTCGACCCCGACCCAGTCCCCCACCCCGCTGAAGTGGTTGAACATGACGCGCTCGCCATCCAAATCAACTGCCTCCGTGAGGTCGTCCCAGGGCACCTCGATGACGGTCTCGTGGTCGGGCCGAGACTGCCGGGTCCGTGACCTCCGAGGAACCGTAGCGGCATCGCCGCTTCCCTTGCCCGAAGTGTGCGCTGGATTGCTCACCTTGCATGGGGCTAGTGCCCTGGTGCGCAAATGTGGAAGCACATGTGACCGTAGGCGGCCAACCTTCTCGGCGTGCTGTGTGCGTTGGGGTGGGTTTGTTGGGGGGCGGGGTGGGGGTAAGCGGGGGAGGCGGCCGGTGGTGTAGCGGGTGTAGAGGTAGTTGGCGAGCCAGAGGAGGATGCCGATGGCTATGAGGGTGGCGGCTCGGATGTAGACGTCGGGGTCTCGGCCGGTTAGGGGGGAGGCGAGGACTAGGCAGACGACTGCGCCCAGGGCGGGCATCCAGGAGGGGGCGCGGAAGTGGGGGTGGTCGACCGGGTCGCGGCGTAGGAGGAGGACGCAGACGTTGACCAGGGCGAAGACCAGGAGGAGCAGGAGGACCGTGGTGTCGGCGAGGCCGGCGATGTCGCCGGTGCTGACCAGGACGACGGCGACCGCGACGGTGAACAGGATCGCGGTCCACGGGGTGGCGCGGACCGGCGCGACCTTGCCGAGGACCGACGGGACGATCCCCTCGCGGGCCATGCCGTACACCAGCCGCGACGCCATGATCATGTTGATCAGCGCGGTGTTGCCGACGGCGAGCAGCGCGATGAGCGCGAACAGCTTGGGCGGGAACGAGAACCCGGCGACCTTGACGACTTCCAGCAGCGGCCCCGTCGACGCCTCGAGCGTCTTGGTGTCCACGAGCATCGTCGCGGTGAAGGCGACCGCGAGGTAGACGACGGCGGTGACGGCGAGGCCGCCGAACAGCGCGCGCGGGAAGTCGGCCTGTGGGTTCTTGGCCTCCTCGGCGAGGTTCACCGAGTCCTCGAAGCCGAGCAGTGCGTAGAACGCGAGCGCCGTCCCGCCCAGAACGCCCAGGATCGCCCCGTTGTGCGGGTGGAACTCCAGCGCGCGGGCCGGCTCCCCGTCTCCCTGGATGAGCGCCCAGATCCCGATCGCGACGATGACGAGCAGCCCGAACGCCTCGATCGCGGTGAGCACCACGTTCACCTTGATCGACTCGGAGATGCCCGCGAGGTTCACCAGCGTCACCAGCACGAGGAACGCCAGCGCCCCGACGATGACGGGCAGCGTGATGAACTCCGCGAGGTATCTTCCGCCGAACGCCCGAGCGGCCGCGCTCGCCGACGTGACCCCGCTCATCATCACGGTGAACGCCACCATGAACGTGACGAACGGCAGCCCGAACGCCTTGTGCGTGTACAGCGCCGCCCCCGACGCCCTCGGGTACTTCCCGACGAGTTCGGCATACGCCGTGGCCGTCAGCGACGCCAGCACGAACGCGACGAGGAACGGGAGCCAGATGGCCCCGCCGACCTCGCCCGCGACCTGTCCGACGAGGGCGTAGATGCCCGCGCCGAGGATGTCGCCGACGACGAACAGCAGCAGCACCTTCCGCCCGATGACCCTCTTCAGCTCGGATTCCTCCGGCTGCCCCACCACCGCACGCGCCATGACCGCCCCACCCCGTTCCGTCCCCGTCCGACGACCGTCCGTCAGGCACGATTATGCCGCCGCTCCCCGCAAGCCCCAGTATCCGCCTGTGGAAAACTCCGCTCGCCGACACCCGCTCTGTCTCTCTTCTGTCTCCTTCATGCCAGAAGGGAGAATTGCACCCTCTGTCTCTCATCTGTGCCGTCGAATGGCCACGATGTTTCTTCCGTGTTTCGGGCTCCTGCCTGCGTAAATGGTGGGTGAAATGGGGCGTTAGGGGCTGACGTTGCGGTTCGTCCCTGTGCTTGTATCGCGCTGGCAGCAACAGGAGACAGGCCGACGACGCACAGCGCAGCCGCCTTGCTGTCATCCTCGAGAGGCACACAAGTGGCAGAGGAAAAACTCGACCTGAAGGTCGTGAACGGGACCGTCGTCCTGGGCGATGGGAAATACGACTTCGGGATCGGCGTCAAGGACGGCAAGATCGTCGCGCTGGCTCCGGACGACCTCCTCCCCGACGCCAAAGAGGTCATCGACGCGCGCGGCAACTACGTCATTCCCGGCGTCGTCGACTCCGAGGCCCACCCCGGCTGCTATGTCCCGTTCGAGTACGACATGCGCACCGAGTCGCGGGCGGCGGCCTGCGCGGGCATCACCACGTGGGGCATCCAGGCCCCGATGACGCGCATGGGCACGACCCCGTTCAAGGAGATCATCGGCAAGTCCGACGTCGGGTCCTTCCACGAGTCGTTCCCCGCGGCCAAGAAGGTCATCGAGGACGTCTCGCACACCGACGCCTACCTGTGCTACATGCTGGAGACCGACCAGCACGCCGACGAGATCCCCGAGTACGTCGAGCAGCACGGGGTCACCGACTACAAGCTGTACCTCCAGACGCGCGGCATGAAGTCGATGTCCGACAGCGTCGACAACAACTGGCCGTCGCGCCGCGCGGGCCTGGGCACCGGCATTGACGACGGCACGGTCTTCCGGGTGATGGAGGAGGTCGCGCACTACGGCGGCATGGTCCACATCCACCCGGAGAACTGGGAGATCGGACGGATCTTCGAGGAGCGGCTGCGCAAGGCGGGCCGCACGGACTTCGGCGCGTGGACCGACAGGTCGCCCGACTTCCTCGAGGCGCAGCACATCCGCGCGTACTCCTACCTGGCTCAGCAGACGCCGGGACGGGTCTCCCTGTACCTCCAGCACTGCACGACCCAGCTCAGCTTCGACGAGGTGCTGAAGGCGCGCGGCGAAGGCGTCGACGTGTACGCCCAGACGGGCCCGGCCTGGCTGTGGGCCGAGCCGGAGCAGGGCTGGCGCATCAACGTGCCGCTGCGCCGCCGCGACAACATCGAGGCCCTGTGGGTCGCCCTCGCCGACGGCATTGTCGACGTGGTCGGCTCCGACCACGTGGTCGGCTGGGAGCCCGCCACCTACGAGGAGATGTACAACGCCAACATCTGGGACTGCCGTACCGGCTTCTCCCGGGTGGAGATGCTGCTCCCCGTACTGCTGTCGGAGGGCGTCGCCAAGGGGCGGATCTCGATAGAGCGCATGGTGCAGGTCGTCTGTGAGAACCCGGCCAAGACCGCGGGCCTGTGGGGCCAGAAGGGCTCCCTGCTCCCCGGCTTCGACGCCGACATCACGATCGTTGACGCGGGCCGTGAGGTGACGGTCGGCAAGGAGCACCTGAACACCCGCTCGGGCTGGTCGATCATGGAGGGCCACAGGTTCACGGGCTGGCCGGTGAAGACGATCCTGCGCGGCAAGGTCACCGCCGAGTGGGCCGACGACTCCCCCGGCATGCGGCCCGTCGGCGAGTCGCAGGGCAAGTACCTGCCTCGCACCCCCATGGGCAAGAAGCAGGCTTTCGCGGTCACCGAGCCGACGAGGGTCGCGCCGAGCAACCGCTGGCTGGGCACCGACTTCACCCGGCCCGGCTTCGCCAAGGAGACCTACAAGTACAACGCGATGAAGGGGAACTGAGATGGCTCCTCTGTACGAGCGCGGCGTCGCGCCCTGGGACGACGTGCTGGACGCCACCGACCGCGCGGTCTTCGAGGCCGCCGGGTGGGGCCGTAGGGCGGGGTTCGGCTCACGCCCGGCCATCGTCGTCATCGACGTGAACTACAACTTCGCGGGCGACACCGACGAGCCGATCCTCGACTCGATCAAGCGCTGGCGCTACGCGTGCGGCCCGGAGTCCTGGACGCGTTCGATCCCGGCGATCGTCCGCGTCCTGGAGGTCGCCCGCCGCAAGCGCCTCCCGATCGTCTACACGACGAACCCGCGCCGCCCCGACGGCTTCGACCTCGGCGTCTGGAACGACAAGAGCCACCGCTCGACCGACGTGGTCGACGTGATGGGCCACCGCGGCAACGACATCGTCGACGAGGTCGCGCCCGAGGACGGCGACATCTTCATCGAGAAGCGCAAGCCGTCGGCGTTCTTCGGCACCCCTCTGATGAGCCACCTGACGAACCTGAAGGCCGACTCCCTGATCCTCATGGGGTCGACCACCAGCGGATGCGTAAGGGCGACCGCGGTGGACGCCGTCTCCTACGACCTCAAGGTGACGATCCCGCACGAGGCCGCGTTCGACCGCTCGCAGCTGTCGCACAAGGTCGCGCTGATGGACGTCCACATGAAGTACTGCGACGTCACCGACACCGACGACGTCTTGGGATACCTGGAGTCCCTTGGGGCCGGTCTCTTCGACGCCGTGTACCCGCCCGCGGCCGCGGCGGCCAAGGCGGTGCCGGCATGAGCGACTTCCCGTTCCCGATCCGCAGGTTCCTCACGCAGGTGACCGAGGACCTGAGCTGTGAGGGGATCGTCGCGGACAAGCCGCTGCGCAAGGTCGTCGTGGGCGCGGTCATCGCGAACCCGTTCGCGGGCGGCTACCACGCGGACCTGTCTCCGGCCGTGGACGCCAGCCCCGTACTCGGCACGATCCTCGGCGACATGGCTGTGGAGATCCTCGGCGAGCCCGCCTTGAGCTACGGCAAGGGCGGCATAGCCGGGACGAACGGGTCGCAGGAGCACGTCGTGTCGTTCGTGACCACGCCCTTCGGCAACGCCCTGCGCGACGCCGTCGGCGGCGGAGCGGCCTGGGTGTCCTCGGCCACCTGTGTGGGCGCTGCGGGCACTCCCCTTACCCTCCCCCTCGCGCACAAGGACGCCCTCTACGTACGGGACCACTACGACGCCGTCACCCTGTACCCCGCCGACGCGCCCTACCCTGACGAGATCCTCGTCGCGGTGGCCGTCGCCAACCGGGGCCGGCTCAACGCGAGGCTCGGCGGGATCGCGCACGCCGACGTCGTCGGCCGGGACGGTCTGACGTGACGGGGCCGGGTCCGCTGCTCTCGTTCGCCGACGTGACGCGCTCCTTCGGGTCGGTCAAGGCGCTCGACCCGGTGACCCTCGAGGTCGCGCGGGGCGAGTTCGTCTCGGTCATCGGCCCTTCGGGGTGCGGGAAGTCGACGCTCCTGCGGCTCGCCTCGGGGCTCGACAAGGCGTCCTCCGGCTCGGTGCGGACCGCGACGGACTCGGTCGCCTACGTCTTCCAGGACGCGACGCTCATGCCGTGGCGTACGGTCCGGCGTAACGTCGAGCTGCTCGGCGAGCTGTCCGGGGCCAACCGCGGCAACGTGCGGATGCGCGCGCAGGCGGCGCTGGAGTCGGTGGGCCTCGCCGACTTCGCCGACCATCTGCCGCGCCAGCTGTCGGGCGGCATGAAGATGCGCGCGAGCCTCGCCCGCGCGCTGGTCATGGAGCCCGAGCTGTTCCTGTTCGACGAGCCGTTCGGCGCGTTGGACGAGATCACGCGGACCCGGCTCAACCTCCAGCTCATGGAGCTTTTTGTGGAGCGCCGCTTCGGCGGCATGTTCATCACCCACTCCGTCGAGGAGTCGGTGTTCCTTTCCGACCGGGTCGTGGTGATGTCGGCGCGCCCGGGCCGGATCACCGCGGAGTTCACCGTTCCGTTCGCCTTCCCCCGTCCGGCCGAGCTGCGTTACACCGCGGAGTTCGCCGATCTGGCCGGGAAGGTGGCGCGTGCCTTGGAGGAGGCGTCATGAGCAGGCGTCTTACGCACGCCCTGGGCCGCGTCCTTCCGCCACTCGGGGTGTTCGCGCTCATCGTCGCCGGGTGGTACCTCGTCACCTACCAGGTGCTCGCGGAGGACAGAAGGTTCCTGCTCCCGCCGCCGCACGAGGTGATCAACGAAGGGTTCCTCGACGAGCGGGTGCGCGAGGACATCCTCCTGGCGGGCTGGGAGACGCTGAAGGCGGCGCTGATCGGCCTGGCGATCGCGTTCGTCATCGGGTCGGTCCTTGCCGTCCTCATGGCGCAGGCGCGCTGGATCGAGCGGTCCCTGTACCCGTGGGTGGTGTTCCTGCAGACGATCCCGATCCTCGCGATCGTGCCCGTCATCGGGTTCTGGTTCGGGTACGAGCTGACCGCCCGGGTCGTCGTCTGCGTGATCATCTCGATCTTCCCGCTGGTCATCAACCCGCTCCAGGGCCTGCTCGGCACCGACCGCGGCCTGCACGACCTGCTCACCCTCGCCCGCGCCAAGCCGCTGACCCGGCTGCTGAAGCTGCAGATCCCGGCGGCGCTGCCGCAGGTGTTCGTGGGCCTCCAGACGGCCGCTGGGCTGTCGATCGTCGGCGCGGTCGTCGGCGACTTCTTCTTCGGCCGCGGCGCGATCGGCCTCGGCCTGCTCCTGTCGCGCTACAGCGGCAGGCTCCAGTCGGCCGAGATGCTCGCGACGGTCTTCGCCGCGGCGGTCCTTGGCGTCGCGGTCTTCTGGGTGTTCGGCGCGCTCGGCCGCAGGGTCGTCGGCGCGTGGTCCGAGGCGTGGGGCGCGGGCGAACGCCCGGCCTCCTGACCCCTCAGTTCCCCATCCCCTCTCCCCCGTCCCCTCTCTCCCTCATCCCTCGACTCCTTGCCTTCTCTCGGCGCTCCTCGACTACTCCCCGAGACCGCCCGACCACCGAAAAGGACGAGCCATGTCCAGACCCCTCAGCCGCCGCGCCGTCCGCGCCGCAGCCCTCGTCACCTCCCTCGGCCTGCTCGCCACCGCCTGCGGCGACGCCGACGAGCCCACCGACGCCGCAGCGCGCACCGGAGCCCTCTCGGGCGTGTGCCCGGCGACCGTCGTCATCCAGGCCGACTGGGAGCCTGAGGCCGAGCACGGCGGCATCTACAAGCTCCTCGGCGACGACTACACCGCGAACGTCGAAGCCAAGTCCGTCAAGGGCCCGCTGATGGCGTCCGGTGAGGACACCGGCGTCGACGTCGAGATCCGCATCGGCGGCGCGTCGGTCGGCTACCAGACCGCGCAGTCCCTGCTCTACCAGGACAAGGACATCATGTTCGGCTACGGACGCGTGTCCGAGCACCTGGTGACGCAGAAGGAGACGCCCGTCGTCTCGGTCTTCGCCCAGCTGGAGAAGAGCCCGTACGCGATCTACTGGGACCCGGCCACCTACCCCGACGCCAAGACGATCGCCGACCTCAAGAAGGACAAGGTCAAGATCCTGCTCGGCTCGGACGTGACGGTCTGGCAGGAGTACCTGGTCGGCACCGGCGTCATCGACAAGGCGCAGATCGACCAGAGCGACTCGCCCAAGCCCGCGACGTTCGTGGCGGCGGGCGGGAAGGTCGCCGAGACCGGCTTCATCACCGCCGAGCCGTACATGTACGAGGTCGAGACCAAGGCGTGGGGCAAGCCGGTCGTCGGCCAGCTCATCCACGACACCGGGTTCCCCGAGTACTTCCAGTCGATGGTCGTGCGCAAGGAGGACGTGACGAAGCAGAAGGACTGCCTGGCCAAGCTCGTCCCGATCCTCCAGCAGGCCCAGGTGGACTACATCACCGACTACAAGGCGACCAACGACCTGATCGTCGACCTCGTCGACCAGTACCAGACGAGCTGGATCTACACGCCGGGCCAGGCCGAGGCGGCCGCCAAGGCCGAGATCGAGATGGGCCTGGTCGCCAACGGCGACAACGCCACGCTCGGCGACTACGACCTGGCCAGGGTGCAGAAGCTGATCGACCTGATCGGCGAGTACGCGCCGGACGCCGACGTCGCCGACGTCAAGCCAGAGGACCTCGTCACCAACGAGTTCATCGACACCTCGATCGGGCTCAAGTCCTGACCCGCTGAGCCCTCTCCCCCACGGGGGGCGGGAGCGGAGCCCTTCTCCCGCCCCCGCCCCCCGCCCCCGCCCTTGCGCCCCGCTCTTGCGCCAGATCGAGGAGGAACCCTTGCCGGACACGTACACGCTCGCCGTAGCGCAGCCGAGGACCGCGCCGCCGGAGCGGCGCGAAGACAACGCCGCACGGGCCGTCGAGCTCGTGGCCGAGGCCGCCGCGCGCGGGGCCGACCTCGTGCTGTTCCCCGAGCACAGCCCCGGGCCGTTCACCGAGGCCGAGTCCTATGACGCGGCCCCCGCGATGGCCGAGGCGGCCCGCGCGCACGGGGTGAACGTGTGCTGGAGCCGGATGGAGCGCTGCCCGGACGGCCTGTTCCGCCTCGTCGTCCACGTGACCGACCGGACGGGCGCGCCCGCGTTCCGGTACGAGCGCAGCCACCCCGCGACGGTCCCGCCCAAGGACACGGGCGGCTGGGTCGCGCCGGGGCCCGTCCTCGGGTCGTTCACGCTCGACGGCGTCCCGATGGGGATCGTCGTCTGCTCCGAGCTGTGGATTCCCGAACCCGCGCGGGTGCTCGCGCTGCGCGGCGCGGAGATCCTGCTGTCGCCGGCGGGCGGCGGCTTCACGTCGCTCGCGCCGAACTGGGAGATGATCGCCCGCGTCCGGGCGGTGGAGAACCAGTGCTACCTCGCGCTGACCAACAACCTGTGGGACGTCGAGTCCGGCTCGGCGATGGTCACCGGCCCCGAGCATCCCCTCGCCGTCGCCGGACGTGCCGAGCTCGCCGTCGCGCCGCTCGACCTGGCGCGGCTGCGGTGGCTGCGCGCCCAGGACGACCAGCTCGGCGCGGTCAAGCCGTTCGACGCCATCCCCGGCCTGCTGCGCGCGCGGCGGCCCGAGCTGTACGCGGAGCTGTCCGAGCCCCGCGACGGCCTCTTCGACTACCACACCCCTCCGCAAGAGATCTCGGAGCAGCGATGACGCGCAAGACCCTTGTCCGTGGAGGGCACGTCCTCACCGCGGGGCCTTCCGGGGCGCTCAAGGACGCCGCCGTACTCGTCTCCGGAGGGCTGATCGAAGCCGTCGGCCCGTACGCGGAGTTGAAGGCGGCCCACCCGGACGCCGTCGAGCTGGGCGGGCCGAACGACCTCGTCCTTCCCGGGTTCGTCAACACACACGGGCACTTCTCCGAAGGGCTGATCACCGGGATCGCCGAGCAGTACACGCTTTGGGAGTGGATCCACGCCCTCATCAACCCGGTCAAGCCGCATCTGGACCGCGAGTCGGCTTATGTCGGGACCCTTGTGTCGGGCATCCAGATGCTGCGGAGCGGGATCACGACCGCGAACGACATGTTCGTGTGCGACCCGCACGCCGAGCCCGTCACGCCCGGCGTCGTGGACGCGCTGGACGAGCTGAACCTGCGCGGCGTCGTCTCCTTCGGCGCGGGCGACATGGGCGCGTCCGACGGGATCGGCCCGCGCATGGACGAGCACGCCGCGCTGCGCGAGGCCGCCGCCAAGAGCAGGCTCAGCACGTTCCGGGTCGGGATCGGCGCGGTCGGCGGGCAGAGCGACGCGCTGTTCGCCGCCTCGGTCGACCTCGCGACGGGCGGCGGGCACGGCGTGCACATCCACCTCCAGGAGATCCGCGAGGAGGTCACCGCGACGTTCCAGCGGTTCGGCCGCTCGCCCGTCGCGCACTGCGCCCACGAGGGCCTGTTCGCCGCGCCGACGCTCGCCGCGCACTGCGTCTGGGTCGACCGGCACGACCGCGAACTGATGGCGCTGCACCGGGTCGGCGTCGCGCACAACCCCGTCGCGAACATGATCCTGGCGAGCGGGGCCGCGCCCGTCACGGAGATGCGCGCGCTGGGCATCGACGTCGGCATCGGCGTGGACGGGGCGGCCTCCAACGACAGCCAGGACTTCCTGCAGGCGCTCAAGTCGGCGGCGATGCTCGCCAGGGTCACCTCGCAGCAGGCGACCGCGATGACCGCCTATGAGGCGTTCGAGATGGCGACGATCGGCGGGGCCCGCGCGCTGCGGATGGCCGACACGATCGGGTCGCTCGAGGTCGGCAAGGCCGCCGACGTGGTCGTGCTCGACGGGGAGTCGCCGACGCTCGCGAACGTGCACGACCCGTACCAGGCCGTCGTCTGGGTGGCGGGTTCACGCGAGGTCAAGGAGGTGCTCGTAGACGGGCGGCTCTCTGTCGCGGACGGCGAGGTGGTGACGGTCGACGTCGCCGAGACGGTCCGGCGCTCCCGGCCGCTCGCGCGCGACCTCGTGCGCAAGGCCGGGCTCACGCACCTGTCGGAGCTGGCCCGATGAGCCGCACGCTGGTCACCGGCATCGGGACGCTGCTCACCGGCGACCTCGCCGCGCCCGTCGCCGAACCGGGCGACCTGCTCATCGTGGACGGACGGATCGCCGAACTCGGCACCTCGGCCGGGCCCGCCGACGTCGACCAGGTGATCGACGCCCAGGGTGCTACGGTCGCGCCCGGCCTGATCGACTCGCACTGCCACGTCGTGCTCGGCGACTACACGCCGAGGCAGACCGCCGTAGGGTTCCTCGCCTCCTACGTGCACGGCGGCATCACCTCGGTCATCTCGCCCGGCGAGATCCACCTCCCCGGCAGGCCGCATGACGCGGCGGGCGTCAAGGCGCTCGCGGTGCTCGCGCAGCGGTCGTGGAGCGAATACCGGCCGGGCGGGATGAAGGTGAACGGCGGCTCGATCGTGCTCGAGCCCGTCCTGACCGCCGCTGACTTCACCGAGCTTGCCGGGCTCGGTGTCCGGTTCGCGAAGTTCGGGTTCGGCAGGTACAGCGACCCCGCCGACGGGCTCCCGCAGGTCAGGGCCGCGCAGGACGCGGGAATCCTCGTCACCTGTCACTCGGGCGGCGCGTCGATCCCCGGCTCCAAGCCGATCACCACCGACCATCTGATGCTGCTCGCGCCCGACATCTGCGGACATATCAATGGCGGGCCGACCTCCCTGGACTCCGCCGGGCTGCGCACGATCGTCGCGGAGACGTCGATGGCGCTCCAGCTCGTCCAGGCCGGCAACCTGCGCAGCTCGATCGAGCTCGTCGACCTCGTGCGCGAGCACGGGGCCGAGGGACGCGTCGTGCTCGGCTCCGACACCCCCACCGGGACGGGCACGATGCCGCTCGGCGTGCTCAAGACAGTCGCGGAACTCAGCTCACTGGCCGGGGTCGACCCCGCCGTCGCGTGGGCGTGGGCGACGGGCAACGTGTCGGCCGTCTACGGGATCGAGGCGGGCGTCATCGCGCCGGGACGGCCCGCCGACCTCGTCGTCATGGACGCGCCCTGGGGCGCGCAGGCCCCCGACGCGCTCAGCGCGCTTGCGCGCGGCGACATCCCCGGCATCAGCCTCGTCCTCATCGACGGCGAGATCAAGGCGCTGACCAGCCGCAACACCCCGGCGGCCGCCCGCAAGGCGCGGATCACCCCGGAAGTCCCCGAGCCGCCCGGCTCGGCCCACGTCTGCTGAAACGAAGGACACGTCACATGACCGTCTCCGAAGTGGTGATCCCGGCGAAGGAGGGGCGCGGCGTGCGCGTCGCCGCCGGGCAGCTCCTCGACCTCGTGGACCTCGAAGGGTCGCAGGTGGCCGACCTCGTCGCCTATGACGCCGCCGACCCCGCCGAGTACCTGTCGCCCGCGCACACCGCCGCGGTGAACACGTCGGTGCTGCTGAAGACAGGGCAGAGCCTTTACTCCAACCATCGCAACCCGCTGCTGACCATCCTGCGCGACGACGTGGGGCGGCACGACATCGTCGTGCCGTGCTGCGACCGGGAGCGGTACGAGTACTCCTACGGGGTGAAGGACCACCGCAGCTGCCTGGACAACCTGCTCCAGGCGCGCGACCTGCTCGGACTTGATCTTGAGGTGCGCGGGGAGAACGCCTGGAATGTCTTTATGCACAACAGCGTGACGGCTGACGGCGAGGTCGTCACCGATCCGGCGCTGCACCCGGCCGGGTCGACCATCACGCTGCGCGCCGAGCGCGACCTTTTTGTCCTGGTCTCGGCCTGCCCGCAGGATCTGAGCCCGTGCAACAACTGGGACCCGACCTCGATGAAGCTCGTCGTCAGGGAGGGCGCGTGAACGCCGCGGCGCTGAGCCGGGAGGCGCGCTTCCCCGTCTCCGCGCGCAAGATCCGCGCGCCGTTCGTCCTTGACCCTTCGCTGTGCCTGTACTCGCCGCAAGAGAACCTCGAGTCTTTGCGGCATCCGCGCATCGCCGCCTGGATCGACTTCGTGCGGGACGTCTGGACGCCGACCCCTGTGCCCGGAGCCGACGCGGGAAGGGTCGCGGTGCTGCTTCCGTGCACGAAGTACAAGCCGTATGTCACGAGCCGGGAGCACCGGGGGATCAACGCTGCCCTGCGCGCGGCGGGGTGGGTCCCTTCGGGCGGCGAGATCCCCGACGGGCTCACCGCGTGCCTTGCCGAGGGCGAGGACCCGTCCCTGCTCGACGTGTCCCCGCTCGTGCGTGACGGCTGGGTCCTTGACCGCTTCGTCGTCAGCGAGCCCTTGGGGATCGTCCCCTACGAGCTGTCCTGCCACTGGCGTGGGGAGCAGAGCCCGGCGACTTCCTACGACGACCCCGGCCTGTTCGAGTCCCGGGGCACTTCGGTGTCCCCGTACCGGGACGACTCCACGGCGACGCCCGGCGCGAACGGCACGTGGAAGTGGGGTCCGGCAGAACGCGAGGCGTATGCCGACATGCACAACGCCCTCGTTGACGTGCTCGCCGCAGCCCTCGGAAGGCTCGCGCCGCACTACGCGGGCATAGCCGCGTGGGTGTCTCCCGGGCTCACCCACATCAGCTTCCTCGCCGACGCAAGCAGGCGCAAAGCCGACGGGCTGCCTTCCGCGCGCAAGGGCCTGACCGGGCCGAAGCCGCTCAGGGGCGTCCTCGACGTGCTGCCCGGCGCGCTCGACCTGATGCCGACGCGCGCCCAGCTCACCGCCGCGACGGCCGCGCTCACCGAACGGCTCGCCGCCGAGGGCCGCCCGGCCGGACCCGGCTCGGTGCGCTCGGTCTTCGCCCGTGGCGACGGCCGCGACACGCCCCTCGCCCTGCCCGAGACCCTCGCCCATCTGACGGCGTGGATCGACGCGGCGGTCGCGGAGGGCGGGTCATGAGCGCCGAGCTGCCCGAAGCCCCCGAATCCGTCATGCCGGACGCGGTGCCCGGGATCGTCGCCGCCGCGCGGGCCGCGTTCCCCGGGTGGCGCGACGCCGCCCCGCACGCCCGCGCCGACGTGCTGCGCCGCGCCGCCGACCTCGTGCGCGAACGGCTGGAAGACCTCGCGATCCTGCACGCCCGCGAGTCGGGGAAGGTCATCGCGCAGGCGCGCGGCGAGGTGCGCGGCGCGGCACGGCTGCTCGAGGTCAACGCGGAGCTCGGCCGCACCTGGGCGGGCACGCTCGCGCCCACCGGGGCGCTGCCGGGCGGGGAACGCGACCTGACCCTCGTGGAGCGGGTGCCGGTCGGCGTCGTCGTCGCGGTGATCCCGTTCAACTTCCCGGTCGAGCTGACCGTCGAGAAGGCGGCGGCCGCGCTGGCGACCGGCAACGTCGTCATCGTGAAGCCGCCGCCGCAGAACCCCAGGGCCACGGCCGCCGTCTGCGCGATCCTGCGCGAGGCGGGGGTGCCGGAAGGGGTGCTGCAGGTGGTGCCCGGCGGGACCGAGGTCTCGGCGGCGCTGTGCGCGGCCCCCGGGGTCGCGGCCGTCTCGCTGACCGGGTCGGTCAGCGCGGGCGTCGCGGTCGCGCGGGCCACCGCGCACCTGCTGCGGCCGCTGCACCTCGAGCTCGGCGGCAACGGCGCGGCGATCGTGCTGCCCGACGCCGACCTCGACCTCGTCGTCGCCGAGACGCTGCGCGGACGGCTCCTGATGAACGGCCAGGCGTGCGCGGCGACCAAGCGGATCATCGCGCACCGCTCGGTCGCGGGCGAGCTCACAGGGCGGCTTGAGGCCGCGCTGGCCGAGGTCGTGCCCACCGACCCGCTGAAGGAGGACGCGAGGCTCGGCCACCTCATCGACGCGGCGGCGGCGGGCCGCGTCGCCGCGCAGGTCGGCGGGATCGTCGCCGACGGAGGACGGCTCGTCCTGGGCCGCGCGGAGGCCGACGGGCCGTGGTTCGCGCCCGCGCTGCTCGCCGACGTGCCCGCCGACGCCGCCGTCGCGGTGGACGACGAGATCTTCGGGCCAGTCTTCCCGGTGATCCCGGTCGACTCCGACGAGCAGGCGGCCGCTGTCGCGGACGCAAGCGCGCTAAGGCTCACCGCAGGGGTGTTCTCCCGCGACCTGCCGCGCGCGATCGCGCTCGCGCAGCGCCTCGACTTCGGCGGGGTCGTGGTCAACGGCACGGGCAACTACCGGCCGCCGGTCGTGCCGTTCGGCGGCGTCGAACTCGCGGGGGCGGGCCGTGAGGGCGACGGGTACACGATCGAGGAGATGACGCGGACGCGCTTCCTCGCGCTGCGCGGCCTGCGTCCCGCGGCCGTTCCCCTCCCGGAGGGATCATGACCGCCGCGATCCGGGCTGAGGTCGCCGCCGCCGCGCAGGCCGCCGCGCGCGCCGGGCTCGTCGAGGCGTTCGGCCATGTGTCCGCGCGGCTGCCGGACGGCGGCGCGGCCATCACCGCGACGCTGCCGATGGACACGGCGCGGGCCGAGGACGTCATCGTGCTCGACGCGGCGGGCCGTGCCATCGCCGGGGCCGTCGGGGACGTCCCGCTGGAGATCTGGCTCCACCTCGCGATCTACGCGGCGCGCCCCGACGTCGGCGCGATCTGCCGTGGCCACCCGCCCGCCGCCGTCCGCTGGGGCACGGGCGACGCCGAACTCCCTGCCCTGCACGGCCTCGGCCTCATGGCCGGCCGCCGAGTCCCGGTCCACGACTCCGTAGCCCTCGTTTCCACCCCGGAGCGCGGCGCGGCGGCGGCACGCGCCCTCGGCTCCGAAGCCTCCCTGCTGCTGCGCGGAAACGGCGCCCTGGCCGTCGGCGCGGACCCCCTGGAAGCCGCGACCCGCCTCTACGCCCTCGAGGACCGCGCCCGCGTGGCCCTCTCCCCCGGCCCCGCCTCCCGCCCGGTCCCCGCCCCCGACTGGGACGCCCGACTAACCGACAGCCCCATCGAACTGACCCGCGCCCGCCGCTGGTTCACCCACCACTACACCCCACCCCCCACCCCACCCACCGCCCCGGCCACCGGGTCGGCCAGCGCTTCCCCGTTCGGGTCGACCGCCGGGGAGGCCCAGGCGTAGCGCCGCCGCGCGCCGGGATCGGGCGCACCAGCAGGCCGCACGGCCGGGTGGGCGGCCTTGGGTGGAGTTGTAACAGGGGCGAGAACGAGTCGTGGGTTGTGAGACGAGTCGCCGTGAGAAGTGAAGGAGAGAACGATGCTGAACAATCTTGTGCCTTCGGCGACGATGACCGATGAGGAGCTTGAGTCGTATCGGGACAGGTTCGCGGCGCGGCTGTCGCAGACGGTTCCGGGACGCAAGGAGCTCGTCGTGTCGGCGGCCGAGGGGTGCACGCTGCGCGCCGCCGACGGCAAGGTCTACCTCGACATGACGTCCGGGATCGCGGTCGCCAACGTCGGGCACACCCGGCGCGAGGTCGTGGAGGCCGTGCAGGCCCAGATGACCCGGTACGCGCACGTCAACGTCTACGGGCGGTTCGTGGTCCCCGAGCAGGTCGAGATCGCCGAGCGGCTCGTGCGGGCCGTCGGCGGCGAGCTCGACACCGTCTACCTGACGTCGTCGGGCGCGGAGTCCACCGAGTGCGCGCTGAAGCTCGCGCGCAAGCACACCGGACGGCCCAAGTTCGTCGCGATGGAGCGCGCCTACCACGGCCGCACCTTCGGCGCGCTGTCGGTCAGCTGGCGCGAGCAGTGGCGCACCCCGTTCGAACCGCTGCTGCCCGAGGTCGAGTTCGTCCCGTTCGACGACCTCGAAGCGGCCGCGGCCGCGATCGACGAGCGGACCGCCGCCGTCATCGTCGAGCCGATCCAGGGCGAGGGCGGCATCCGGGTCCCGTCCGACGGGTTCCTGCCCGGCCTGCGCGAGCTGTGCGACCGTGCGGGCGCGCTCCTCATCTGCGACGAGGTGCAGGGCGGCATGGGACGGGCCGGGGCCTGGTTCTCCCACCAGCTGTGGGACGTCAAGCCCGACATCGTCACCTGCGCCAAGGCCGTCGGCGGCGGGCTGCCGCTCGGGGCCGTGCTCGCCCGCGCCGACGTCTTCGCGACGTTCCTCGAACCCGCGCTCAGCCACCTCACCACCATGGGCGGCAACCCGGTCGCCTGCGCGGCGGGCATCGCCGCCTTCGACGTGATCGAACGCGAAGGACTCGTCGCGAGGTCCGCCGAGCTCGGCGACTACCTGCGCGACAGGCTCGACTCGGTGCGCGGTCAGTTCCCCGACCTGCTCACCGAGATCCGGGGACGCGGCCTGTGGTGCGCGTTCGAGGTGAGCGTGCCCGCCCAGCGGGTGGCGGTCGCGATGCAGGAGCGCGGCGTCCTCGTCGGCTCGGTCCTCAACTCCGAGGGCACGGTCCGGGTGACGCCCCCGCTGGTGATCACCCCGGCCGAGATCGACGTGTTCGTCGGGGTGCTCCGCGCGGTCCTGCGCGACATCGCGGAGGAGGCCGCGTGAGCAGCCTTCCAGTGCGCGAGGAGACCCTTGTCCGTGCCGCGTGGGTGCTGACTGTCGGTCCTCTCGGCGACATCGAGGACGGCGCGGTCCACGTGCGGGACGGCGCGATCGTCGCGGTCGGCCCGTACCGTGAGCTGCGCGCGCAGCTGCCCGGCCTGCCCGTCGAGGGCGACGGCACGGGCCTGCTCGTCCCCGGCTTCGTCAACACGCACACGCACCTGTCGGAGGCGCTGGCGACCGGCATGGGGTCGGAGCTCACCCTGTTCGAGTGGGGTGAGCGGATCGTCGGCCCCCTCGGCTCGGCGCTCACCGCCGAGGACGCGCGCGAGGGCACGCGGCTGCGCGCCGTGGAGATGCTCCTTTCCGGGGTGACCACGGTCAACGACATGTTCGTGCACTGCAACCCCGAGGAGGCGGCGAGCGTAGGCGTCGTCGCCGGACTCGCGGAATCAGGGCTGCGCGGCGTCGTCTCCTTCGGCGCTGAGGACGCGGCAGTACCCGGCGCGGACCCCTGGGCCGACGTGGCCCGGGTCATGGCCGAGCAGACCGCGCTGGCCGAGGCCGCGGCCGCCGCCGAACTCGTCTCCTTCCGGTACGGCGTCGGCACCCTGCTCGGGCAGAGCGACGCGCTGCTCGAGGCGGGCGCGGACGCCTGCCGCGCGCACGGCTGGGCCGTGCACACCCATCTCGCCGAGGTGCGCGAGGAACTCGTGGCGGCGGCCCAGCGCTGGGGCCGCCGCACGATCCCGCACGCGCTGTCCCTCGGCATGTTCGACCGGCCGCTCATCGCCGGGCACGGCGTGTGGGTGACCGAGGCCGACGTCGAGATCCTCGCCGCGCACGACGTCGCCATCGCGCACAACCCCGTGGCGAACATGATCCTCGGCTCCGGGGTGTGCCCGGTGCCCAGGCTGCGCGCGGCGGGGATCGCCGTCGGCATCGGCACCGACGGAGCGGCCTCCAACGACGGCCAGGACATGCTCCAGGCCGTCAAGATGGCCGCGCTGCTCCAGAAGGTGAACGCGCTCGACCCGTCGGTGATCGACGCCCCGACCGTGCTGCGGATGGCCACGCTCGACGGAGCGCGCGCGCTCGGCCTCAACCACCTGGTCGGATCCCTCGAGGCGGGCAAACGCGCCGACCTCGTGCTGCTGCAGGACTCCGTCTGCGTGTCGGTGCTGCACGACCCGTGCGGCCAGCTGGTGTACGGGGCCTCGCCCCGGGCCGTGCGCGCGGTGTGGGTGGACGGCCGCAGGGTCGTCGCCGACCACGCGTGCGCCACCGTGGACGAGGCCGAGCAGATCGCGCGCTCGCGCGCCCTCGCCGCACGGCTCGCCGCCGCGTCCGGGCTGCGCGCGAGCGGTTTCTCCCGGTTGGGGGGCGGCGCGTGAGGACGCTGGTGATCGGCGGCGGGCACAACGGCCTTGTCGCCGGGGTCCATCTCGCGCGCGCGGGCGTGGACGTGACGGTGCTCGAGGCCGCCGACACCCCCGGCGGCTGCGTGTGGACCCAGACGCTGCCGGACGGCTCGGTGATCGAGCGCGGCGCGGTGGACCACGGCGGGATCGCCGAGGTCGCCGCCGAACTCGGGCTCGCCGGGTTCGGCCTCCAGTACGCCGAGCGCGACCGGCTCAGCGCAATGCGCTTCGGCGACGGGCGCAGCAGGGCGTTCGAGGTGTCGGCCGAGCGGACCGCGCAAAGCCTCGGCGCGGACGGACCCGCCTACCTCGACCTCGCCCGCAAGGCCGCCGCGTTCTTCGGCGTGCTCGACTCCTTCGCCAGGCCGCCCACACCGACCGAGCTCGCGGCCGCGCTGCACCGCGTGCCGGGCGGCGACGCGACGTTCCGGATGCTGCTCTCCCCCGCCGAGGCGGTGCTCGAGCGCACGCTGACCGACCCGCACACCCGCGCGGCCCTCGCGCTGCACGCCGCGCACGCGCAGATCCCGCCCTGGGCCGCGGGGTCCGGCATGTTCGCGCTGCTGCTGCCCGGCTCGCACGGCGCGCCCGCGATCCGTCCCGTCGGCGGCTCGGGCGCGCTTGTCGACGCGCTCGTCGCCGCCCTCGGTGCGGCGGGCGGCGGCCTGCGGACCGGCGCGAAGGCCGCCTCCCTCACCCGGACGCCGGCCGGCTTCACGCTCACCCTCGCCGACGGCGAACAACTCACCGCCGACCGTGTGGTGTCCACGCTCGACGTGCGGCGGACCGTCGCGCTGCTGACCGATCCGCCCGAGGCACTGCGCACCGCCGCCGCCCAGGCCGTCTCCGGCAGGCTGAACGTGTGCGAGCTGACGGTCTCGGTGACCGGCGTCGCCCTTCCCGACGACGTCGGCGGCCCGACCGGCCCGGTCTGCTTCGTCCAGGACGGCCTCGACGACCTGCGCCGCGGCTTCGGCGACGTGCTCGCCGGTCGACTGCCCGCATCGCCCTGGGCGATGGTCGCGGGCGGCGGCACCGGCGTTTGGCTGTCCTCGGTCGTGCCGCTGCGCCGCGCCGACGGCCCCTGGACGCCCGAGCTGGAGCACGCCGCCGCCCTGCGCGTGCTCACCACTGCGGACCGGATTCTCGGCACCGACCTCGCGCGCGGCGACGTCACCGTGACCGGCCCCGCGAGCTGGGCCGCCCGGCTGCACGGCGACGGAAACCCCAACCACCTCGACCTCGGCGTCGACCAGCTGCTCGGCTGGCGGCCGCCCGGGATCGCCGCGCCCGGGACACCGCTGCCCGGCCTCTATCTGGCGGGCTCCGGCGTGCATCCCGGCGGCGGCCTGTCGGGCGTCTCCGGCCGTGCTGCGGCACGCGCGCTGCTCGCCGACGACGGGCGCGCCCCGCGCACGGGTGTGTGGACGCGGGCCCGCGACGAGGTCGCCGCGCTGTGGGCGGGCCTGCGCGCCTACCGGGCGACGCGCGGGACGCCCTGACCGGCACCCGCGCCGCAGGCCGCGCCGCAGCGCCCCGCACAGCGCGACGACAACACCGGCACCCCTGCCGAAACCCCTGATGAGCCGACGGTTCACCGTTCTCCCCTTCCTCGACCGACCCGGACTTTCCCGGACCCGATCGAGGCTACCGAGGGGGTCTGACAGAACACCGGGAGTGAAGATGAGAACGACTTTCGACGTGATCGACGCGCTGACCGGCTACCAGCCGGCGGCGGCGATCGCCGCGGCCTGCCGGGTCGGGCTGTTCGACGTGCTCGGCCCCGGCCCGCGCACACCGGACGAGGTCGCGGCCGCCGCGGGCCTCGCACCGAAGCCGACCGCCGCGCTCCTCGCCGCCCTCACCGCGCTGGGCCTGCTGGCGGACGGCAACGTGCCGACCCCGCTCGCGCGGCGGCTCGCGTCCGACGGCGACCTCGCGCCCCTCGTGCGCAAGGAGGCGTTCTTCGCCTCGGTCTGGACGGATCTCGACCCCACGCTGCGCACCGGTCTGCCCCGGCTCGCCCCCTGGAAGGAGCGGCTGCGTACCGAACCCGAAGTAGCGCGCGACTTCCTCGCGGCCTTGGCGGTGCTCGCCCGGGAGACCGGACCCGATCTGACCGTTCTGCCGGAGTTCGCGCCGGGCCGCCGTGTCCTCGACGTCGGCGGGGCGCTGGGTTCCTACGCGGTGCCGCTCGCCGGTGCGGGCGCGCACGTCACGCTCGTGGATCTGCCCGAGGTCGCCGTGTGGGCGCGGGCGACGGTCCCCGACACGGTCGAGGTGCGCGAGGCCGACGTGCTGGCCGTCCCCGCGTGCGGCGTCGAGCCCGGCTCGGCGGACACCGTCCTGCTGTCGCACCTGCTGCACGACCTCACCGACGAGCAGTGCGCGACTGTCCTCGCCGAGGCGCGGAAGGCGCTCGCGCCGGGCGGCTCGGTGGTGGTGATCGAGATTCCCGGAGACGCCCCCGGACCCCTCGGACCGCTGTTCGACCTGATGATGCAGATCGAGACGCCGGGAAGAGCCAGAAAAGCTGTGGAACTTGCTGATCTGCTTGTCTCGTCCGGGCTGCGGGGGGTTCGCGAAGCGGCCTATCCTCGTCCCGTCGTGGTCCTGATCGGGGAGTCTGATTGAGCACCGGCCTGCTGACGCTGAACGACGTCCACCGCATCCTCCGCGACCGCATCGGGGCGGGCGTCTACACCGTCGGCTCCCGGCTTCCCTCCTGCCGCGCCCTCGCCGCCGAGCTCGGCACCAACCCCTCGACGGTCGACCGCGCGCTGCACCGGCTCGCGGGTGACGGGTTCGTACGGACGAGCCCGAGGCAGGGCAGCGTCGTCACCGCCGCGCCGGAGAGCACCGCGCTGTCGGCCGAGCGGTTCGACCGCGACCTGCGCGGCCTCGTCATGCGCGCCCAGTCGGCGGGGCTCCCGGCCGGGGACATCCAGCGGATGATCGCCGACGCGCTCGCCTCGCTGCGGCCCGCCCCGCGCGTGGCGTTCGTGGAGTGCAACCAGCGCGACCTGGAACGGATGTGCGCGCTGGTCGAGCGGACCTCGGGCATCGCCGTCGAACCCGTGCTGCTGGCCGACGCGGCGGGCCGCCGCCTCGACGCCGAGTACGACGCGATCGCGACGCCGATCTTCCACCTGCGCGACCTCGAAGGGCTGGTCGACTCCTTCGACACGGTCATCGAGATCAACGCGATGCCCGCGCCGCCGCTGCTGCGCCGCCTCGCCACGCTCCCGTCGCGGCTGCGGGTCGTCGTCGCCGCGCCGACCGCGCGCGGCATCGACCGGATGGCCGCGCTCGTCGGCCAGTACACCCCGACCCCTCCCGAACGGCTCCTGCTCGGCTCCGACGACGTCTCCCGCGTCGCGGGGGCGGTCCTGGTCCGCAACAACGCGAGCGACCTGCCCGCCGAGGCGGCCTCCCTGGCCGCCGAGGTCCTCACCATCGAGTGGGACTTCGACAACGACTTCGCCCGCACCTTCCCCGCCCGCGTCAACGCCGTCGTCCACCGCCTGCCGAACTGACCCCCGCGCGCTTGGTCAAAGCCAGGTCGGAGTGGCGGTGGACCAGGGGGCCGGGGAGGGGTGGGTGGAGGGGCCGTGGGCGTAGGTGAACGCGGGGAGGGGCGTGGTGAGGGGGCCCGAGGCGAGGGGGAAGGTCTGGGTGGTGGGCGGGGGCTGGGTCGCGGGGGTGGTGGGTTGGGCCGGGTGGGCGAGGAGTTCCAGGGCCAGGCGGGCCAGGGAGAGGGAGACGTGGGCGGTGCGGGAGCGGGTGAGGGATGTGGTGAGGGCGGCGGCGAGGAGGTGGCCCGCGGCGTGGTCGAGGGCCTGGGCGGGGAGGGCGCCGGGGGTGACGCCGTCGGGGCTTTCGATGAGCGCGATGCCGGAGACCGCCTGGACGATGCTGTCGAAGCCGCGACGGCCCGCCCACGGGCCCGTGTCGCCCCAGGCGCTGACGGTCCCGACGACGAGGCCGGGGAAGCGGTCGAGGAGGTCGTCGGGGGCGAGGCCGTAGGGGGCGAGCGCGCCGGGGCGGTAGCCGGTGACGACGGCGTCAGCGCGCTTGAGGAGGTCGTCAAGGGCGGCGCGGCCGGCGCGGGAGCGCAGGTCGAGCAGGGCGCTGCGCTTGCCGTGGCCGGTGTCGAGGTGCTGCCAGGGGAACTCGGGCAGGTGCGGGGAGTCGAGCCGCAGAACGTCGGCCCCGGCGAACGCGAGGTCGCGGGTCGCGACGGGGCCCGCGATCACCCGCGTCAGGTCGAGCACGCGGACGCCGGACAAGGGGAGGCCGCCGTCGCCCCGCCAAGGCCGGGGCGGGCCTTCGGCGCGGATACGCGCGCGCACGAGCGGGGTGCCCGCGAGCGCGCGGGCGTGCGGGTGCTCACGCCACTCCTGCGCGCTGCGTACGGCGAACACGATCGCGCCCGCTTCCGCAGCCTTGTCTTCTAGTTCCTTCGCGCCGCGCTCGGCGATCAGCCTTGCGACGTCGTCCTTGGCGGCCGTGTCTGACGCGCCGAGGAGGGCGCGCAGGGCGCGTCCGTGGTGGGGGTAGTTCGCGTGCGTGCGTACCCAACCGTCGGCCGTCTTGAAGAAGCCGGAGAGGGGCGACCAGACATCGGGGCGCTCGCCGTCCACCCGCAGGTGCCGTTCGCTCTGGAACGAGGTGGCGACGCGGACGCCGTCGAGCGCGACGGGCTCCGGGCCGCCGGTTCCGGCGCGGTCGGCCGCCGCGAGGTTCAGGGCGAGTGCGCTCAGCGCGACGCTGTCGCAGGCCAGTTCGCCGACCGCGAGCCGCGACGGCAGATACGGCGAGGGGTCCGGCCGCCCGACCGCCTCCAGCAGCTCCTCGGCGAGCCCCAGCTCAAGCCAGGCCCTCCGCCCGAACCGTCCGACTCCCGATGCCAGCATGGCCGCGCCTCTCTTCCTCCGGAGGACCCCGTCCGCCGAGTCTCCTCCGGTAAGCGAGTCAAGTACCGTCCGGCCCCCTTGTCACCGGCCAATACGGGTCTGTGGCCTGCTCCGCCGGGCCGGAAAACCGGATGACGGAGACGGGCCCGCGTCCTACCGTCGAAGGATGGACGTCACCTTCCGCCGCACGGGCGAGCGCAGATACGCGGTGCTCGCCGAACCGCGAGGGTTCCCCGCGCAGGAGATGGACCCCGCTCCCGGCTACGACGAGCACCTCCCCCATGACGTGATCCACTACCTCGTGGAAGCCGAGCTGGGGCTTACGGGCGGCCTGTACGGGCGGATCGCACGGGGTGGAGGGGAACTCCCCAAAGCCGTCCGGGAGGGCGACGACCCGAAGGCGCACCGCCGCGCGGTGCGCAGGCAGAAGCGCAAGCAGGCGTCGCTCAAGGTCGAGGACCACAAGGGCGCGGGCGACATGGGCCTGTCGGAGGACCTGGCGGCCGCCGTCGACCTCGCCTGGCGGCGGATGCACGGCGCGCGGCGGCCCGAGTGGGTCCCGCCAAGGCCCGCCGACCCGGAGATCGACGCGCTGGTGCGGCGGGTGATGCCCGCCGTCGAGGCGTTCGCGGAGCGGTGGCGGAAGCTGCCCGTGGGCGGCTCGCTCACCTTCCGGTGGCCGTCGACCCGGCCGGAAGGCCAGGACTGACCCGGACCGGCCGTCCGACGAGGAAGAGGCCGAACAGCACGACGGCGGCGGCCGTCGCGACGGCGGGGGTGACGGGTTCGCCGAGGACGACCGCCGCCGCGCCGAGCCCGAAGACCGGGACGAGCAGCCCATAGGGCGCGACCTTCGCCACCCCGTGCTCGGCCAGCAGACGGTTCCACACGCCGAAGCCGAGGAGCGTCGACGCGTAGGAGATGAAGGCCACCGCGAGCAGAGCCGTCCAAGACAGGTGGGTGAGCGCGCGCACGGTGGCGGCGAGGCCGTCCTGGGCTCCTGCGATGGCGAGCAGGGGCAGCGGAGGGACGAGGCTCGAGTACGCGAGCAGCGACAGCGGGCGGCGTTCGCCGCTGAGCCGCACCACGATGTTGGCGCACGCCCAGGCCAGCGCCGCGCCGACGGTCAGCAGGAGGCCCGCGAGCGGCGCGTGCTCGCCCCTGCCGAGCGCGAGCAGCGCGATCCCGCCCGACGCGACCGCGACGCCCGCCGCCTGCGCCGACCTGACCCGCTCGCCGAGCGCGAGCGCGGCGAGCGCCACCGAGAACAGCGCCTGGGCCTGGATGACCAGGGAGGCGAGCCCGGCGGGCATGCCGTGCGCCATCGCGGTGAACAGCAGGCCGAACTTCACGACGCCCAGCGCGAGCCCGTAGGCGACGACGTGCCTGAGCCTTGAGGTGGGCCGGGGCACGAGGAAGACGAGCGGGACCGCGCAGGCGAGGAAGCGCAGGGCGGTGAGGACGAGCGGGGGGACCTCGCGCAGGCCGAGGTCGATGACGACGAAGTTGACGCCCCAGATCGCGGCGACCGCGACGGCGAGGGCCCGATGACGTGATGGCACCCGTCAAGCCTGACCGCGACCGACTCTTCAGGACAAGTTCAGCTTTCTTCACCGACTATGTAGCATCGCTTCATGGAACTTGACGCCCGACGCCTGCGCGTCCTGCACACGGTCGCGGTCCGGGGCGGGGTGACCGCCGCCGCCGAGACCCTGTGCGTGTCGCCGTCGGCGGTGAGCCAGCAGCTCGCCCTGCTCGAGCGCGAGGCGGGCTGTGACCTCGTCGAGCGGGTGGGGCGCGGGATCGCGCTGACGCCCGCGGGGCAGGCGCTCGCCCTTGCCGCCGAGGAGGTGGCCCGTGCCCTTGACCGCGCGGAGGCCGCCGTGGCGGCGGCACGCAAGGGGATCAGCGGAACCGTCCGGGTGGGCGCGTTTCCGAGTGCGGCACGTGCCTTGGTCGGACCTGCCGTGACGCGTACGCTGCGCCGTCACCCCGGCCTTGACGTGCGCGTCAACGAGGGCGAGGACGTCAGGACCCTGGGCGATCTGCGGCTCGCCGCCCTCGACGTCGTCATCGCGCAGGAGTACGACCACGTGCCCGTGGACTTCCCTTCGGGACTGTCCAGGAGGGCCGTCCTTCGGGACCCCCTGCACCTGTGCGTACCGGCGTCGGGGGCGTATGCGAAGGCGTCGTCACTGGAGGAGCTGCGTGACGCGCCGTGGATAGCGGCCGCTCCCGGGACGCCGTGCGGGGACTCCACGCGGCAGGCGTGCCATGACGTCGGCTTCTCCCCCGACGTACGGCACACCGTCATGGACTTCGGCCTCGCGCTCGACCTCGTCGCCGAAGGGCTCGGCGTCGCGCTCATCCCCGAGCTCGGCCTGCGCGACATGCCCGACGGCGTCGTGACCGCGCGCACCGCGCAGGCGCGCACGATCTACGCGCTCACCAGGGCGCCCGGCGTGGGGCCGGTCCGTCCGGCTGTCGCGGCGTTCCTCGCCGAGCTCGCCGGGGATCAGTTGTCGGCGGGCGCTGAGGCGTCCACGGGGAGGGTCCGCGAAGACAGCGACGCGTAGCCGAGGGCGAGAGCCGTCGCGTACAGGACCCCGGCGACGCCCAGGCCCGCCGCTAGGGCCCCGGCCGCCGAGGGGATGATGATCTGGCCCGTGCGGTTGCCGAGCAGGCGCAGGGCCATCGCCCTGCCGCGCAGGCCGGGCGGTGACGCCTCGGCGAGCCACGACATGGTGAGCGGCTGCCCGATGCCCAGGCCGAACCCCGCGACGGCCATGACGGCGAGGAGCGCGGCGAGCGGCAGGTCGAACGGGAGGACCGCCATGGCGAGCCCGGAGGCCGCGGTGCTGGTGGTGAGCAGCCTGCGACGGCCGAGGCGGGCCGCCATCCTGCCGAGGAAGAACCGGGAGCCCATGGACGCCAGCCCCCGGACGGTCAGGAGCAGCCCCACGGTCCCGGACGCGAGGCCGCGTTCCGCGCCGAGCGCGGGCAGGTAGGCGAGGGTGATGTCGACGGCGGCGATCACTATGCAGCTCGTCGTGAGGGCCCGTACGAGGCCGGGAAGGCGGACCAGTTCCCGGAACCCGCCTTCGTCGCCTGTCTTGGCGGCCGACGCCGTCCGGCGGGTGTCGGGAAGGGCGAACGACAGGACGACGAGCAGGGCGGCCGCGCCGACGCAGGCGGTGAAGATGCGGTCGGTGTGCGGGATCTGCTGGTCGCCGCCGAACAGCAGGATCAGGGTGGGCCCGAGGGACTGTCCGAGGGAGGCGGCGAACGTGTAGTGCCCGAAAGCCGTGTCGTAGCCTCCGCGCGCGGAGGTGTTCGCCACAAGCGCCTGCTGTCCTACGACGCAGCCGAGGTGGCCGACGCCGAGCAGGACGCTGCCGCAGAGCAGCCCGGCGAGGCCGTCGCCGAGGAAGGTGAACACGAGGGCCGCCGCGGCGACGCAGGCCGCGCCCGCGAGCACGATCCGCCGCTCCCCGATCCGGTCGGTGAGCTGGCCGACGGGCAGCGCGAGCACCAGCGGCGCGAAAGCGAAGCTCGCCGCCAGGACGCCGAGCGCGGCGGCCGGTACGTCGAGTTCAAGCGCGCGGTACGACATCGTCGGCCGCAGCACGAACGTGACGAGCTGGATCAGCACCGCGTGCCCGAGCAGCACAGGCCCCCCGCGCAAACCCACCCGAACTCCCCCGCCCCCCACATCTCCGACACCCCGCATCATCCCCCACCACCTGCCCGAACACCCCACCACCCCCACCCAATCCCCAGCCCCGCACCCTCCCGCAGCCACACGCTCCCAACGGGACCCCGCCCGCCCCGGTGTCGGGGGCGGGCGGGGTCACGGCAGCCGCGCGATTCCCCTACGGGACCACGCCCGACCGGGCGACGGGGGCGAGAGGGCACGGCGGCCAGGTGGTTCCCAGAGGGACCGCACCGACCGGGTCGCGGGGCGGGTGGGTCGTGGTGGCCGCGTGGTTCCCAACGGGGTCGCGCCTGCCCGGGTCGCGGGGGAAAGGTCGTGGCGGCCGCGTGGTTCCCTGCGGGTCGTGCGTGCGGGGGTGGGGGGTTAGGGGGTTAGGTGGGTGGCGATTTGCCAGGCTAGGCCGAGGGCGGCGAGGAGGCCGTTGCCGGACATGTAGCCGTCGGAGGTGGGGCCCGAGATGCCTGAGGCGGAGCCGCCGCCGGCGTAGAGGCCGGGGATGGGGGCGCCTGAGGTGTGCAGGACGCGGCCCGTGGGGTCGGTCTCCAGGCCGCCCTGGGTGGTGAGGATGCCGCTGGTGATGCGGGCGGCGTACAGGGGCGGCTTGAGCGGGCCGTGGTCGGTGTCGGCGTCCGGGGCGTCCTGGGCCGCGCCGGGCTCGCGGGAGACCGCGTGGAAGGCCGTCAGGGTCGCCGACAGGGCGTCCAGCGGGAGCGCGAGGTCGACGGCGAGGGCTTCGGCGCTCGGATAGCGCCGGAAGGCTCCCGCCGCGTCCGATTCGCGCATGAGTTCCGAGCGCATCGCGAGCGCGTGCATCCGCTCGTCCCAGATCAGCACGGCCCGGTGGTCGGGCCGTGCCGCGATGAGGCGGCCGAGCTTGGAGTACCCCTGGGCGCGCTCGTCGGCGAAGCGGCGGCCGTCGGTGCCGACCAGCAGCGCGCCGAGGAACGGCAGCACCGGGTTGAGGCGGGTTCCGTGCCCGACGACCACCATGCCGTGCCCGAGATATCCGGACATATTGCGGGTCCGCGCGCCCAGCGCGACGCCCCAGCCGATCGCGTCGCCGGTGCTCGTGCTGACGCCGCCGTAGAAGGCGTCGGCGGCGTCCGGGCAGTGCGCGGCGACCATCGCGGCGTTGCCCGCGAACCCGTCGGCGGCCAGCACGACGGCCCGAGCCCCGACGCGTACGGACCGCCCGTTCTCCCGGACGACGACGCCGGTCACCGCGCCGCCCTCGGCGATCAGCCCTTCGCCCGGCGTGTTGTCGAGGAACGCGATGTTCGAGGCGTTCTCCACCGCTTTGCGCATCGTCCTGATCAGCAGCGCTCCCCCGGCCCGTCCCCGGTCGGCGTGCAGGCGCGGCACGGACTGCCCCGCCCTGGCCATGTCGAGGCCGAGTTCGAGCGGGTGCCCGAGCTCGTCGGCGAGCCACTCGACGTACTGCGGCGCGGCCGCGCAGACCGCGTGGACGAGCGGGGCGGCCTCGGCGTCCCCGCTCGCGGCGAGGATGTCGGCGGCGTGCCGCTCCGGCGAGTCCTCGATCCCCGCCGCGCGCTGGAAGCGCGTTCCCCCTGCGGCGAGGCTGCCGCTGGAGATCTGGGTGTTGCAGCCGTCGCGGGTGCTCTTCTCGAAGACCGCGACGGTCACGCCGGGCGCGCGGGCGGTGCGCAGCGCGGCCATCAGCCCGCACGCGCCGCCGCCGACGACCGCCACGTCGACGGTGTAGTCGAAGCTCATTCCGCGCCGCCGTAGTAGAACGCGCGCGCGGCGGCGAGGAGCTCGGCGTCGGGCCGGGTGAAGTACAGGCCGGTGCGCGGCGGATAAAGGCCGGAGCGGCGGTGAAAGACCGCGCGGGTCTCGGCCAGGGCGAGCCCGGTGCCGAGCGAGTCGATGACGGGCACGTCGTCCACCCGGGAGATCCCCTGGTCGGCGAGGAACACGTTCAGCGGCCCCTCGCCGGGCACGATGACGTTCGCGCCAAGCCGGATCGCCTCGCGCGCGGCCCGCTCGAACGCCGCGACGAGCGGGCCTGGGTCGGCGTACGCGCCCATGACGTCGGTGAACCCCGCCTCGACCTGGACGATCGGCCCGACGACGTCGCCGAACCCGTACGCCTGCATGTTCCGCCTGAGCTGCGGCTCGAGCTCGCCGATGAAGTTGACGATCCCGACCCGCGACCCGACGGTCGCCGCGAACGCCACAGACGCGTTCCCGAACGCCACGACCGGGATGTCCACCAGCGTCCGGATCTCCTCGTAGCCGGTGTCGGGGATCGTCGCGATGAAGAACGCGTCGTACCCTTCGGCCTCCGCCCTGAGCGCCGCCTTGACGAACTGCTCACGGTGCAGGTTCGTCAGGTAGAGGTGCCCGATGTGGACGCCCGGATACGAACCCGGGTAGGTGCCCGCCGCCATGCCGTGCAGCTCGACCGTCGTACCGGGCCGCGCGGCGCCCTTGAGGTGGCGGCTCAGGGCGTCCCGGTAGTGGGGGACGTCGTCCAGGACGGTGAAACTCTGGTGCCAGATCCGCATCACGCGCCTCCCGCCGCGCCCCGGCCCGCGATCCGCCCGTAGACGGCTCCGCGCAGCACCGAGGTCGATCCCGTGTAGTTCGTGTAGTAGAGGCCGGTGAGTTCTCCCGCCGCGTACAGGCCGGGAAGGGGGCGGCCGTCGTTGTCCAGGACTCGTGCCGCGTCGTCGGTCTTGAGGCCGCCGAAGGTGAAGACGTTGGAGGCGATCACCGGATAGGCGGTGTAGGGCCCCTTGTCGAGGGGTCGGGCCCAGTTCGACTTCGGAGGGGTGAGCCCGGAGGTGGCGAGCCCGTCGAGCTCCAAAGGCAGGTACTCGCCTTGGCCGCATGACGCGTTGAACTCCGCGACGGTCGCGGCGAGCGCCTCGGCGGGGATCTCCAGCTTGGCGGCGAGGCCGTCGAGGGTGGGCGCGGTGATCGGCGGCTGGTCGGTGCGGATCGCGGCCGAGAGGTTCGGCACCTCCGACGCGCCAGCGTCGAAGATCGCGTAGGCGACGCCGTCGGTCTGCGCGTGGACGCGCCGCGCGATCCGCTCGTACCAGGCGTCGATCGGGCCGGGGGCCTCGTCGGTGAAGCGCCGTCCTTCGGCGTTGACGAGGATGCCGTACGGGAACGCGAAGATAGCGGCTTCCGCGACGCCCGAGCGCGGATCCACAGGCTCGGCGTGGAAGAGCGCGAAGTCCCCGGCCGTGGCGGCTCCGGCGTCGAGCGCCATGAGCAGGCCCTCGCCCTTGTTGTAGTGGCCGCCGCGCGCCACGGGACGGGTGTGCCGCCCCCCGCGCCCGTGGTAGCGGCCCATCAGCTCCGCGTTGCCCTCGTACCCGCCGCACGCGAGCACGACGGCCCCGCGCGTCTCCCCGCGCGAGGTGGCGACGCCGACGACCGACCCGCCCTCCAGCAGCAGGGCGCGCGCGGTGGTCTCGTAGTGGAAGTCCACGCCGAGCTGCACCGCCGCGTCCGTCAGCGCCTCGACCAGCGCGAGCCCGCCGCCGACGGGCATGAGCCTCGTGGTGGAGGTGGTGAGGAACGGGGTGGCGAGATGGGCGAACCGGACACCGTGCCCCTCGATCCAGCGCAGGGTCGGGCCCGCGTTCTCCGCGAGCGTCGCGACGTACTGCTGGTCCGCGACGCTGAGCGCGCGCAGGGGCGCGGACCAGGTGCCCGGGTCCTTCAGCGACTCCACCAGCAGAGCCGGGTCGGGGTGGCCCATGAAGTCGCCGAGGAGCCGCTCCTCGAAGTCGTCGGCGACCGCGTCGATCGAGCGCATCCGGAGGAACGCCTCGGTGTGCCGGGTGTTGCCGCCCGCGTCGGCGCGCGGCGCGCGCTCCACGACGGTGACGGCCGCGCCCACCTCGGCCGCTGAGACCGCCGCGGTGAGCCCGGCGACCCCCGACCCCACGACGACCACGCGCGCCCGGTTCTGTGTCTGTGCCTGTGTCTGTGCCTGTGTCATCGCGGCCCTCACAGTTCGGCGATGAACTCGGCGGACGCGCGGACCGCGGCGAACATCGGCAGGATCTTGGTGACGGCGACGTCGTGCAGCGCCGGGTCGAAGGACGCGCACAGATCCTCGAGGACGGTCACCGCGAGGCCGCTGTCGACGGCGTGCCGCGCGGTGGACTCCACCACGAGGTTGGTGGCGACGCCGCCGAGCACGACGTGCCGGACGCCCGCGCCGAGCAGCATCTCCAGCAGCGGGGTACCGACGAACGCGCCGACCCCGCCCTTGTCCACGACCGGCTCGTGCGGCAGCGGCGCAAGCGCGCTGACGATGCGGGCCCCCGGCGCGTCCCTCAGCATCGCCCTTTCACGCGGATACACGTCGAACCGTGCGGACCGGTTGGTACGGAGTTCGTACGAGGGGTCGAACGCGAGCCGTACGTGTACGACGTACAGTCCGGCGTCACGCGCGGCCGCGAGGGTCTTCTCTGCGGCGGCGAGTACGCCGCGCCGCTCTACCTGTTCCACGAGCGGCGGCATCCGCATGTGCTCGCCGCACTCGCAGAGGGCGGTCTGGTAGTCCAGCATCAGCAGGGCGGTACGCCCAGGGTTCTCGGTCATGGGGTTCTCCTTGTGGGTGGGTGCGTTCACCAGGCCGACCAGCCGCCGTCGACGTACACGACCTGGCCGGTCATGTACCGGCCCGCGTCGGACGCGAGCAGCAGCAGCGGCCCGTCGAGGTCGGGTCCCGGCTCGCCGAGGCGGCCGAGCATCGTGCGGTCCTCGAACCACTTGAGCCGCTCGGGGTCGGCGGCCAGCGGCGCGGTCATCTCGGTCGGGTAGAAGACGGCGGGGGCCAGGCAGTTGACGGTGACGCCGTGCGGCCCGAACTCGGCGGCCATCGACCGGGTGAGGTTGGCGATCCCGGCCTTCGACGCGTAATAGGCCGATTCGGGAATGGGCCCGACCCGCTCGGCGTAGACCGTCGAGAAGTTGACGATCGCGCCGCGCCCGGCCTTCGTCATGATCCGTCCGGCCGCCCGGTTGAGCAGCCAGGTCCCGGTGAGGTTGACGTCGAGGACCCGCCGCCACTCCTCCAGCGAGGTGTCGAAGACCTCGCGGCGCAGCATCGCGCCCGCGGCGTTGACCAGGACGTCGAGGCGGCCGTCGGGGTCGGCGGCGTGCGCGACGAGGGTCTCGACGTAGTCCTCGCGCGTCACGTCGAAGCGGAGCGCGCGGGCGCGGGCCCCCTGGGCGTGCAGCCGTCCGAGGGTCGCGTCGAGGTCGGCGCCGCGCGCGGGAAGGTCGGCGACGACGACCTCGGCTCCGCGCGCGGCGAGGGCGAGGGCCGCGTACCCGCCGAGCCCTCCCCAGGCCGCGCCGGTGACGAGGGCGCGCCGCCCGCTCAGGTCGAACAGGTCAGCGGTCATGGTTCCCCCCTGCGGCGGTGCGTCCCGCCGAGCGGCCGAAGATCGCGGCCTTGCCGATGGACGTGCCGGTGACGTATCCCGCGCCGTGCAGGCCGCCGACGAGTTCACCCGCCGCGTGCAGCCCCGGGATGGGCTCGCCGAACACGTCGAGGACGCGCATGTCCGGGTCGATCGTGAGGCCGCAGTAGGTGGCGAGCACCACCGTGGTCGAAGGGTGCGCGTAGAAGGGCGCGGTGATGATCGGCACCGGGGTCCCGACCCCTCCGGAGAGGGTCGTACGGCCCTGCGCGTCGGTGCCGCGTCCGATTGCCGCGTTGTAGGCCGCGACGGTCTCGCGCAGCGCGTCGGCCGGGACGTCGATGAGCCCGGCGAGCTCGGCCAGGCTCTGCGCCCGGACCAGGAGCCCGTTCTCGATCCGCGAAGCGAAGTCGTAGATGGGAACGCTCGGGTCCGAGCGGTCCATGACCCCCGCGTCGAAGATCTGGTACGCGACGCCGTCACGCTGGGCGAGGCACGCGTCGCCGACGACCTTGTAAGGCAGCGACTCGTCTACGAACCGCCGTCCTTCCCGGTTGACGGCGATCGCACCCTTGTAGATGGCGAGGATGCCCGTCCCTCCCTCGGCCCCTTCGGGGTCGGGGTGGATGCCGAAGGTGCCCTTGACGTACGGGGTGTCGATGACGCCCGCGCCCGCCTTCCACGCCATGAGCAGGCCGTCTCCGGTGCTGCCCTCGGCGCCGCCGCGCAGCGCCCGGTCCATCTGCGGGGCGAAGCGCGCGAGCAGCTCGGGGTTGCGCGAGAACCCGCCCGACGCCAGCACGACGGCGTCGGCGTGGATCTCCGCCCCGCCCTCGGTGACGACGCCGCGCACGGCCCCGTCGGCGACGATCAGCCGCGCGACCCTGACCCCGGCGTAGAAGTCCGCGCCCAGGGCCTTCGCACGCTCCAGGAGGGTCCGGACGAGGACGCCGGTGTCGGTCGGGTGGGAGCGCGGGACCGTCTGTCCCGACGCCGCGTGCACCTCGCCGTACGCGACGCCGAGCCCCTTCAACCACCGGTAGGTGGCCAGCTGACGCGCGCAGTAGGCGTCCACGAGGGCGGGGTCGTTGCGGTGCATGCCGGTTTCGAGCAGGTCAGTGCGCAGAAGTTGCACGCTGTCCGCGATGCCCGCCTCGGCCTGTTCGTCGGTCCCGGCGAAGGCCGACAGACCCGCCGAAAGAACCGTGCTGCCGCCGATCTCGTGCCGTTTCTCCAGGATCGTCACCCGCGCCCCGGCCTCGGCGGCCGCGACGGCGGCGGCGAGCCCGGCGAGCCCGGCCCCGACGACGAGCACGCTCGGCCCGCTCATCGGCCCTCCCCGGTGAAGCGCGCCTCAAGCTCGGTGTATCCGGCGAGGGAGAAGATCCGCTGCCGGTCGGCCCAGGGCAGCAGCGCGTCGGTGCGCGAGCGGGTCTCGCCGGCGGCGGCGAGGTGGGCGAGCGCGGCGCGTCCGGCGTGCATCATGCTGCGCATCAGGTAGTTGGCGAACAGCGCGACGGTGAAGCCCAGCTCCTCGAGCTCGGCGAGGCTCAGTTCCGGGGTCTTGCCGCCCTCCACGATGTTGGCGAGCAGCGGGACGCCCTCCAGCGCGCGCCCGACCTCGCGCATCTCCTCGACCGTGCGCGGGGCCTCCACGAAGATCACGTCGGCTCCCGCAGCCGCGTATGCCTTTGCGCGGGAGATCGCCTCGTCAAGGCCGAGCACTCCGCGCGCGTCGGTCCGCGCGATCAGCACGAGCCGGGAGTCCCCGCGCGCCTCGACGGCGGCGCGGATCTTGCCGCACATCTCCTCGGCGGACACGAGCTGGTGTGCGTCGAAGTGGCCGCAGCGCTTGTTGAGCACCTGGTCCTCGAGCTGGATGGCGGCGGCCCCCGCGTCGATCAGCTGCCGTACCGTGCGCATCACCGAAAGCGCAGCGCCGTAGCCGGTGTCGGCGTCCACGATGAGGGGCAGGTCGGTGGCTTCGGCGAGGCGGCGGACGTGGTCCACGACCTCCTTCTGTGAGATGAGGCCGATGTCGGGCAGGCCGTACTGGGCGTTGGCAAGGCCCGCGCCGGTCAGGTAGGCGCAGGACAGGCCGGACTCCTCGACCAGGCGAAGCCCGGCCGCGTCGGTGACGCCGGGGGCGACGAACGCACGGCCGGACGAGAGCAGGGCGCGCAGGTCGGTGCGGCGTTCCTCGGCGGTACGTGACGGCAGGACGGCGTGCAGGGAGGCGTTCACAGGTGGACTCCGGGGACGTCGGCGGCACCGAGGCGCAGGGCGGCGTACGCCTGGCCGAGCGGGTCGGCGAGCAGGAACGCGTGGCCGATGGCGGCGGTGACGTCCTGGTAGCGGCGGTGCAGCGGGTGGTCGGTGTAGGCGGTGCGGCCGCTTGAGGCGCGCATCAGCCGGGTGACGGCCGCGCCCGCGTCCTGCGCGGAGCGGGCGAGGTCGTAGCGCAGGCGGGCACGCCGCTCGCGGTCCGGCCACTCCCCCGCCTCGGCGACGGCGGTCAGCTCGGCGGCGGCGTTGCGCAGCTTCAGCAGCCCGGCGTCCACCACGTAGGACTCGGCGGCGAGGTGGTCCTTGATGAGGGCGTCGTCGCGCAGCATGCCGCCGTAGTTGGAGCGGCGGGTGGAGGTCTCGGCGGTCCAGGCGTCCACGAACCCCTGTGCCGCGCCGAGTGCCCCCGCCGCGATGATCGCGTTGAAGACGACGGCCCAAGGCAGCCGGTAGAGCGTTCCGGGGTTGACGTCACGGCCGGGCAGCGGCGCGCCCAGGAGGTAGGTGTAGTCCACGTGGGACTGGGCGCGGTGGGCGGGCACGAACACGCCGTCCACGACGACGTCGTTGCTCCCGGTCGCCGCAAGGCCCGCCGTGTGCCAGGTGTCCTCGATGCGGTACTGGGCGCGGTCGAGGATGACCGAGGTGAAGTCGGCGACCTCGGTGCCGTGCCAGTCGCGGCCGCCCGCGATGCCGCCGAGGATGACGCCGTCGGTGTGCAGGGAGCCCGAGGAGAACGACCAGCGGCCGGAGACCTTGTAGCCGCCGTCGACGCGCTCCACCTTCCCGGTCGGGGTGTAGGAGGACGCGAGGGTACGGGCCGGGTCGTCGCCCCAGATCTCGGCCTGCGTCCGCTCGGGGAACAGGGCGACCTGCCACGGGTGGACGCCGACGACCGCGGTGATCCATCCGGCGGCGGGCGCGACCCTGCCGATCGCGACGACAGCGTCGAGGAACTCCCCGAGGGGCACTTCGCCGCCGCCCCAGCGCGCGGGCTGGAGGGCGCGCAGGACGCCGCTCTCGCCGAGCTGCTTCCACGCGGTGTCGGTGAGGCGGCGCTGCCGTGCGCCCTCGGCGTCCTCGGCCGCGAGGACGGGCGCGGCGGCTCGGACGTCGTCAAGGAGAGACATGGTTCTTCCACTTCCTCCCTGTAGTGATCACTACAGGGAACTAGGCAGACGTGTGCCCCGCGAAAAGGTCGGGGGGAAGGGTCAGGAGGCGAGCTTGAGCGAGCCGTAGCCGCCCCGGTAGAAGATCAGCGGTCCGGCGTCGGCGCGGGCGCTCAGGCCGAGCACCCCGCCGAGCGCGAGGAAGTGGTCGCCGACCTCCTGCACGCCCGCCAGCGAGCACTCGATCCAGGAGATCGCGTCGCTGAGCACCGGCGCGCCGGTCTCGCCGGGCGACCAGGCGAGCGCGCCGAACTTGTCGGCCCCCCGCGTGGCGAACAGGCGGCAGACGTCCTGGTGGTCCTCGCCCAGCACGTTGACGCAGAACGCGCCGGCCTCGCGGATGCGCGGCCACGTGGTGGACGAGGCGTCGGGGAAGAACCCGACGAGCGCGGGCCGCAGCGACACCGAGGTGAACGAGCCGACGGCCATGCCGACGGGCTCGCCGTCGTGCACGGCGGTCACCACGACCACGCCGGTCGGGTAGTGGCCGAGGACGCGCCGCAGGTCGTCAGGGTCGATCTCGCGCGGCGTGACGGCTTGGGACATCGGGCTTCTCCTTCTCCTGAAGTGAGGGGTTCGGACGTTCAGAACAGGTCCCAGTAAGACTCGCGGGCGCGCATCTCCTCGGCGGTCTCGGCGAGCAGCAGACGGCCGGAGCGCAGCACGCACACCCGGTCGCAGATCCGCAGCGCCTGGGCGACGTTCTGCTCGAGGAGCAGCACGCCGGGCCCCTCCCGGTCGGCGAGCGCGCGGACCGCGTCGAAGATCTGCTGGACGACGCCGGGCGCGAGGCCAAGCGACGGCTCGTCGAGCAGCAGCAGGCGCGGCCCCGCCATGAGCGCCATGCCGAGGCTGACCATGCGCTGCTGGCCGCCCGACAGCCGTCCGGCGAGCTGCCCTGGCCGTTCGGCGAGCAGCGGGAACAGCTCGCGCACGAGGTCGAGCCGCGCCGCGGTGTCCATGCCGCGCGGCGCGTTCGCCGCGCCGAGCCGCAGATGGTCGGCGATCGACAGGTCGGGGAACACGAACCGCTCGGACGGGATCAGCGCCATCCCCGCCCTGACGTTGGCCCGCGCGGAGCGGCCCGTGGCGTCGCGTCCGGCGAACGCGACGCGGCCGCCCTGGGCGGGCAGCAGCCCGAGGACCGTGCGGATCACCGTGGTCTTGCCCGCGCCGTTGTGGCCGAACAGGCCGACGACCTCACCGGGCGCGACGCTCAGTTCGAGGTCGTGCACGATGCGCTTGGGGCCGTACCCGGCGTGCAGTCCCGACACTTCGAGCAGGGACGGTTCAGACCGTGCCAAAGTAAGCCTCCGCGAGCCGGGGCGACGCGGTGAGTTCCGCGACAGTGCCGTGGGCGGTGATCCTGCCGAGTTCCATGAAGTACACGTCGTCGGCCAGGCGGCTGACCACGTGCAGGTTGTGTTCGACGATGCAGACCGTCCTGCCCTGCCGACGCACGTCCTCGATGAGTTCCAGCATCCGTTCCACCCACGCGGTGTCGATGCCGGAGGCGGGCTCGTCAAGGAGCAGGACGCGGGCCTCGGTGGCCAGGGCGCGCGCCAGCGACACGAGCTTGGACTGGCCGTAGGACAGGGCTCCGGCGGGCACGTCGGCGAACTCGGCCATGCCGACGAACTCCAGCCACTCGCGCGCCTTGGCGCGCACCTCGGCCTCGCGCCGCGCGACCCCGCTTCCCGGCGTGAACAGCCGGGTGACGTGCTCGCCCGCCTGCTCCTGCACGCCGAGCATGACGTTCTCCAGGCAGGTCAGCCGCTGCGGCAGCCGCACGTCCTGGAAGGTCCTGACGAGTCCGAGCCCGGCGATCTCGTCGGGGCGGCGGCCGACGAGATCGCGCCCGGCGAGCTCGACGCTGCCCGCGTCGGGGGCGATCGCGCCGGTCAGCAGGTTGAAGACCGTGGTCTTGCCCGCCCCGTTCGGCCCGATCAGTGCGGTGATGGTGCCTTCGCGTAGTTCAAGGTCGAGTCCTTCGGCGGCGGTGATGCCGCGAAAGCGCTTGCCCACGCCCGAGGTGCGCAGGACGACCTGGGCCTCCTCCCACGCGGCGCGGCGCAGGGCCTGGTCGGCGGGGTCGGTCTCGGCCGGGGCACGTCCTGCGGGGGGCGGCTGCGTGGTGGGCGCGGCCTTGCCGCCGCGCGCTCCCCGCTCGGGAAGCAGCCCCTGCGGGCGCAGCAGCATGACCGCGACGATCAGCGTCCCGTAGACCGCCGACTGCGCCAGCGCGCTCTGCGCGGAGTCGAGGCCGAGCACCTGCCTGAGCAACGGCTGGATCAGGGTGAGGAGCGCGCCGCCGAGGACCGCGCCCCACAGGTTGCCCGCGCCGCCGAGGATCACCATGGCGATGACCGTCATCGACAGGTCGAGCGCGTACAGGCCGGGTGAGGCGAGGCTGAGCGACGCCGTCGAGACGCCGCCCACAAGTCCGGCTAGGGCGGAGGTGATGGCGAAGACCGTGAGCTTGGCGGCGTACACGTTCTTGCCGTGCGCGCGCGTCGCCTCGGGGTCTTCGCGCAGCGCCCTGAGGACGCGTCCGAAGGGCGATTCCCCGAGCCTGCGGCACAGCGCGAAGGTGAGCGCGGCGACGGCGAGGGCGACGACGAGCCAGTCGGCCTGGTCGTCAAGGTGCCAGCCGAAGATCGCCAGGCCGGACAGGTCGGTGATGCCGAGGGTGCCGCCGAGTTCGGGGAACGTGGCGATGACGCCGAGCAGCGCGAGCGTGAAGGCGATGGTGAGCAGGATCAGGTACTCGCCCGACAGCCGCAGCGCGGGAAGCCCGATGAGCAGGCCCGCGAGCCCGGCGACGGCCGCGCCCGCCGCGAGCGCGGGCAGGAACGCCCACTCCTGGGCGGTGGCGAGGTAGGCGACGGTGTAGCCGCCGAGCGCGGCGAAGCCCGCGTGCCCGGCCGAGAGCTGCCCGGCGTAGCCGAGCAGCAGGTTCAGCGACAGGGCGAACCCGGCGAACACCGCCATCTGCACGAGGTAGAAGAGCCAGAGGGACATCCTCACGCCCCCTTTCCGACGAGCCGACGGGGCAGCAGCGGCCCCGCGGCGCGGATCACGAGATAGCCGACGAGCAGCACGAACACCGTCGTCTGGGTCCACTGCAACGACAGCCACAGGCCCGACCACGCCTCGGCGAGCCCGACGCCGAGCCCGACGAGCAGCACCCGCAGCGGTGACGCCGACGTCCCGGCGAGGAACGCCACGACGATCGCGTAGATGCCGGGCCGTGTGCCCATCGCGGGATCGACGGTGTACTGCAGCCCGTACCAGAGCGCGCATACGCCGGCGATGAACGAGCCAGCCGCGAAGCACACAAGGTAGACGGTCCGTACGTCGATGCCCTGCGCGGCCGCGAGCCCCGGGTTGCCCCGGGTCGCGCGGACCGCGCGGCCGAGCCCGGTGTACCGCAGCGCGGCGGCGAGGCCGAGCACGAGGACGACGCTGGTCGCCGCCTGGTACACGTCGAGGTTGACGAAGGAGGCCCCGAAGGCCCGGAGCGGCTCGATCGACGGCCCGTAGTACGGCTGTGACTGCGAGCCCCACACCAGCTGGAGCAACGCGATCCCCGCGACGCCGACGCCGAGCGAGGCGACGAACACCGGCATCATGCCGTCGCCGCCCGAGCGTGCCGCGACCCTGCGGTAGACGAGCAGTTCGAGCAGCACGCCGAGGACCGTCCCGGCGAGGACGCCCAGGAGGGCGGCGGGCCAGAACGGCAGCCCGGCTTCGGCCGTCAGGGAGTAGGCCGCGTAGGCGGTGAAGGTATAGGTGAGGGAGTAGGCGAAGTGGAAGCGCGTGGTGACGCCGAGGATCAGCGCGAACCCTGCCCCGAGCGCGCCGTACGACGCGCCGTGGAACAGGCCGCTTGCGGTGAGCTGGGCGAGGTCGCCCCCGGCCGCGAGGACTTGCATGCGGACTCCCCTGGGTTACGGAGTCGGCCGGGCCCCCGCAGGGGCCCGGACCGCCTTACGGCTGGGCGAACCCGGCGCCGTTCATGTCGAAGGTCGCCAGCGGGGAGATCTCGCCGTCCTTGTACTCGAAGACCCCCTGCGGCCTTGTGGAGACCGAGTGCGTCTTGGGGTCGAGGGCGAGGACGCCGGGGGTGGCGGCGTCGCCGCCGTAGACGCTGGGGAACTCGTGGTCCTTCTCCAGCGCGGCGAGCAGCTGTGCGCCGTCGTTCACGTCGCCGCCTTCGGCGAGGACATGACGGACCAGCTCCCACAGGGCGAGGGCGTCCTCGTACATGTTGGCCGCGTAGAAGCCCGGCTTCTCGCCGTACGCCGCCTCGTACTCCTTCACGAAGAAGGTCGCCAGAGGGTTCTCGGCCTTGCCCGCGTCGAAGTAGTCCATCGCGAACGCGAAGCCCTCGGCGTCGAAGACGCCCTTGGAAGCGGCCACGGCGGTCGTGGTGAACTCCATGCCGAGCTCCTGCGACTTCACGCCCGCCGCCTTGGCCTGCGCCATGAACGCGCCGGGGGCCTGTCCGGCGAGGCCGAGCAGCAGCAGGTCGGGGTTGGCCGAGGCGACCTTCGGCAGGACCGCGGAGAAGTCGGTCGATCCGGCGGGAAGCAGCTCGTACAGGCCGCTGAACTTCAGGCCCGACTGCTCGATCTTGGCGAGGACGTCATCCTTGATGGCCTTGCTCGCCGGGCCGCCGACGTCCCAGCCGACCAGGCCGACGGTCAGGTCGGACTTGCCGGGGTTGGCGCGCTTGAACCATTCGAACGCGCCCGGGTAGGAGTCGTTCGGGGAGACCGCGCGGGTCCCGTAGAAGTACGGGACGCCCTGGGCGTACATGGCCGTGCCGCCGACGCCGTCGAAGGTGAGGATCTTGTTCTTCGACGTCTCCTCGAGCATCGCGCCGAAGCCGTCGACGTAGGACGACAGCTTCGCCGGGACCTTCGCTGCGACGAGCTCGTTGATGGCCTGCTTGGACTTGGCCGGGTCGCCCGAGCCGTGGTCGACGAAGGTGACGTCGATCTTCGGTCCCCCGGCCGCCTCGATGTGGCGCACGGCGAGCTTGACGGCGTTGGAGGTCTCGACGCCGTCGGCGCTGCCGATGCCCGACATCGGCAGGGCCGCGCCGATCTTCCAGGTGAGGCCGTCGCCGTTCTTCGCCGAGGCGTCGATGCCGAGGATCGTCGCGAGCTCCTTGCCCGCCGCGGCGTTGTCCTCGGCGGAGACCTCGGGGTCGGCGTCGCCGCCGCACGCGGAGAGCAGCAGGGACAGGGCGGCGGCACTCGCGGTGAGCACGAGCCGGGGGCGGGTGTTTCTGGGCATGGGTGTCCCCTCAGGGGTGGTTCGGAAAGCGGGGTGGAAAGGGGCGGTGACGCCGGGGAACGCGCCGGGGATGTCCGCCCGGGCGGCTCAGAAGTCGCCGCTGACGAAGCCGTCGACCATGCGGGCGAACAGCTCGGGGTACTCGATCTGGCTCCAGTGCCCGCACTTGGGCACGATGTGCAGCCGCGCGTTGGGGATGTGCCGCGACAGGTACAGGCTCGAGTCGACCGGGACGATCTTGTCCTCGCGCGCGGCGATCACCAGGACGTCATGCTCGATCTTCGCCAGCTCCTCCGGCGACCAGCCGACGCGCGGACCCGCGCTGAAGTCGAACGTCGCCTCGTGCGAGCGGCGGACCTCGGGCCGGTTGGCGCGCGGCACCCGGATCGCGGCGATCTCCTGGAGCCGGTCGCCGAAGGCCGAGGTGTCATAGACGAACAGCGAAAGCAGCTCGGCCATCGCCGCCTCGGTGGGGTCGTCGTAGAAGGTGATGAGCTTGCCGAGGCCGGGGAGCGGCTGGAGGCCCGGCATGCCGCCGCTGCCCATCAGGATGACCTTCTCGACGCGTTCCGGCCGCTCGAGGGTCATCGCCAGGGACATCTGGCCGCCATAGGAGTTGCCGACGAGCGTCACCTTGTCCACGCCGAGCTTGTCGAGCATGCCCCAGATGGCCGCGACGCGCAGTTCGGTGAACGCGACCATGCCGCGCGGCGGCGGGTTCGGGTGGTCGGAGTCGCCGAAGCCCAGAACGTCGGGCGCGACGCAGTAGTAGCGGTCGCCGAGGTCCTGGATCAGCCGCTCCCAGTTGGACAGGCCGGTCACGCCGGGGCCCGAGCCGTGCAGGAACAGCAGCGCGGGCTTCGACGGGTCCCCGGCCGTGCTGACGTGCAGGTCGTACTCGCCCGTCGGGACGCGGGTCGTGGTGATCTCGGCGGGCATCATGCCTCCTTGGGCTGGTTGAAGATCGCGAACGGCAGCTCGTCGCGGGCGGGGGTGCCGCGGTGGCCCCAGATCTTGGTGCTGGTGTAGGTCGCGGGCTCCCACAGCGCGTCGTCCACGACGACGCCGCCGTGCCCGTACTCCAGGTGGAAGCCGGCCGGCGTGTACAGGTAGAAGGAGGTCGTGCGGTCGTTGGAGTGCCGTCCGATGGTCAGCACTACGGGCACGCCGCGTTCCTCGCACATGTCGTAGGCGGTGCCGACGTCGTCGAGGGAGCCGACCTCGACCATGAGGTGCTGGAAGCCCGCGGCGTCGGGGATCTCGGCGATCGCCAGCGAGTGGTGGCGGCCGTTGACGTGGTAGAACTGCGCGTTCAGCGGCGGGTCGATGATCCGGTCGGACAGCCGGAACCCGAGGGTCCCGGTGAAGAAGTCGTTCGCGGCGGCCATGTCGGGCACGACGAGGACCGCGTGGCCGAGGCCCTGTTCGCCGGTGACGAACCCGCTGATGTTGCGGCCGGGGGTGAACTGGCCGGGGTGGCGGTACTGGCCCCAGGCGATCTCATGCCGGTTGCCCCACGGGTCAACGAACCAGGACAGACCGGCCACATGCCGTTCGGCGGCGAGCTCCGGGGAGCCCTCGTGCACGTCGAGTCCGTAGGCGGCGACGCGCGCGGCGACCTCGGCGAGGTCCTCGGGGGTGCGGACGCCCCAGCCGAGGTAGGCGAGGGCGTGGTCGTCGCCCGGGTGGATGACAAGGCGGTGGTCGGCGTCGTCAACCCGCAGGTAGACGGTGCCGTCCGCGCCGCGCGCGGCGATCTGCATGCCGAGCACTTCGGGCCCGAAGGTGAGCCACTCGGCGTGCCCGGGCGAGGCGAAGCCGATGTAGGCGAGCGACTGGATCACAGTTGGATCTCCACGGGGGTGGCTCCCAGCGCGCGGGAGGCGTAGGCGAGTCCGCAGGCGTCGGCGGCGAGGAAGGCGTGGCCGAGCGCGGTGACGATGTCCTGGTAGCGGCCGTGCAGGGGGTGGTCGAGGTAGGCGACGCGCCCGCTGGAGACCCGGTAGAGGTCGCTGACGGCGTCGCCGACGAGCTCGCAGCCCCGGGTGATGTCCCAGCGGTAACGGGCCCGCTCGTCCTTGTCGATGTACCGGCCCTCTTCACCGGCCTTGGTGATCTCGATGGCGGCGCGGCGCATCTTGAGGATCGCGGCGTCGAGCGTCCAGTAGGCGTTCGCGAGGTGCTTCTGGACCAGCGGGTCCTCGGCGACCGAGCCGCCCCAGTTGGCGCGGCGGGTGGCGGTGACCTTCGTCCACTCGTCAAGGAAGCCCTGGGCCATGCCGAGGGTCGGCGCGACGAGGACGAGGTTGAACAGGGTCGCCCACGGCAGCTTGTAGCGGGGTCCCGGGTTGGTCTCCTGGCCCGGCGCGAGGACGTCGGGCAGGTACTCGTAGCGCAGGTGCGACAGGAAGCGCTCGGCGGGGACGAAGGCGTCCTCGACCACGATGTCCTTGCTGCCGGTGCCCTTGAGGCCCGAGGTGAACCAGTTGTCCTCGATCCGGTACTGCTCGCGCAGCAGGATGATCGAACCGTAGTCGGGGAACCGCTGCCCGCCGAGCTCGATGGTCCCGGCGTTGCCGCCGAGGATGACGCCGTCGCCGTGGTCACAGCCGGAGGAGAACGACCAGCGGCCGCTCACCTGGTAGCCGCCCTCGACGGGCGTCACCTTGCCGGTCGGCGCGTAGGACGACGACAGCATCCGCGCCGCGTCCTCGCCCCACAGGGTCCGCTGGACGGCCTCGGGGAACAGCGCGCTCTGCCACGGGTGGGAGCCGACGACGCCGGCGACCCAGCCCGCCGACGGGGCGACGCGCGCCACCTCGAAGACCGCGTCGAGGAAGTCGACGAGCGGGGCCTCCGCGCCGCCCCAGCGCGCTGGCTGGAGGGCGCGCAGGACGCCGGTCTCCAGCAGGTGTTTCCAGGTGGTCTCGGTCAGGGACCGGCGTTCGACGGCGACCCGTTCTTCGGCAGCCAGTTCGGGCGCCAGCGCCCGGACCCGGTCAGCGATCGTCGGCACAGCGATGCCTCCAGGTTCTCTGTAGTATGTGCTCTAGCCTGTAGTAAGCACTACAGGATTCACAAGCCGGAAACATAGACAAAGTCCCGTGTGATAGCAAGGGGTTCCGTGGCACCGAAAACCGAAAGACGCGCTCAGCACAGCGAGGAGTCGCGCCGAAGGATCTTGCAGGCCGCGGCGGAGATCGCCGCGGAACGCGGGTACGACGGCACGAGCGTCGCGCTGGTCACCAAGCGCTCAGGGCTGCCCGCGAGCTCCGTCTACTGGCACTTCGGCAGCAAGGACGAGCTGCTCGCCGAGGTGGTCGAGCACAGCTACCGCGAGTGGCTGCCCGCGCTGAACCGCTGGACGCCGCCCGAGCCCGGCATCGACCGCGTCGCCTACCTGCGCTCAGCCCTGCAGGACGCGGGCAAGAGCTTCGCCGACCAGCCGGAGTTCATGCGGCTCGGCCTGATGCTGCTGCTGGAACGCCGGGTGGAGGAGCCCGCCGCGCGCGCCCGCTTCAAGCGCATCCGTACCGAGATGCTCGACTCGATGAGCGCGTGGTGGGGCGCGGTCCTGCCCGACGACGCCGTCGCCGCCCGCCCCGACCTGCCGCGCTCACTCGCCCAGCTCAACATGGCGGCGGCCGACGGCCTGTACGCGATGGCCATGAGCGGTTCGGACGCCGTCGAGATCTCCCGGCTCCAGGACCTGCTCGCCCTCGCGCTCGACGCGGCGGCCGAGCGGATCACCAGGGAGCTCACCGGGGGTTCCTGAACCGGCGTCAGCCTCCGGCGAGCCGGTGCGCGTCGAGCGCGAGGGACAGTTCCACCGCGTCGCGCGGACGGTCGGGCGAGCGGCCGGTCAGCGCCTCGATGCGGCGCAGCCGGTTGAAGACGGTGTTGCGGTGGCAGTACAGCGCGGCGGCCGTCCTGGTGACCGAGCCGTCGCGGTCGAGCAGGCAGTCCAGGGTGCGCAGCAGCGTGTCGCGTTCCGGCGGGTCGAGCGCGAGGACGGGGCCGAGCACCGTGCCGACGAGCCGGGCCGCGAGGTCGGGGCGGCTCACCGCGAGCGCGGCCGGCAGCCTGTCGTCAAGGCGGACGATCTCGGTCTCCCGGCACGTGCTGAGGGCCGTCATCGCGAGCCTGCGCCCCTCCGACAGGCCAAGGAGGCCCTCGATGAGGGGGCTCACCCCTGCGGGTCCGGGGAGTTCGGGGGTGAGCGCGGCGAGCGCGTCGGCGGGGTCCGCGCCGTTCAGCCAGACGACGAGGATGTCGCCGTCGGTGCGGGGGCGGCGCAGCACGCGCAGCCCGCCGAGCCGCGCGGGCGGGCAGGACGGCGAGGTGGCCTCAGGACGGCACGCGACGACGAGGTAGGCCCCGAACTGCGGCACCCCGAGCGCGCCTGCCGCCTCCCGCACCACGTCGGTGTCGGCACGGCCCTCAAGGAGCGCCTCGAGGAGCGCCTCGGCGCGCTCGGCGCTGCGGCGGCTCAACTCCGCCTCGCGGCGGCGGTAGCCGGTGACCGCGGCGATCGCCTGGCGGTCCACGTCCTGCCAGATGCGTCCCGCGAGGTGCAGGATCGTCCCCGCCGAGCCGGGATACTCACGGGCGATCAGGTCGACCATGGCGTCCCAGGTGATCTGGGTGGCGAGCCGGTACCCGCGCAGCAACGACTCAAGCGGGACGCCCTGTTCGGCGCGGCGCGCGGCCGTCGCCGCCGCGATCTCGACGTCGCGGCGCTGGGCGCGCTCCTGGTAGGCGGCGGCGATGCCCGCGCCGAAGCTGCGTTCCATGTCCCTGCGCAGCTCCGCCTCGGGCAGCACCCGGTAGGCGTCCTCGTCGGCGCGCAGGGCGGTGAGCAGCTTGCCCGCCATGTCGGGTACGCCGTCCATCATCCTGACGGCGACACGCCGCATGAGGTCGGCGCTCTCCGGGTCGGTCTTCCGGTCCGTCTTCGCGGCGCCCGGCACGGCACCACCCCCACCAGCCCGAGCGGAATCAACGTCAAACGCACGTTATCGGATGAATGTGCGTTTGCACACACTTCACCGGGTGTTACGCATGGCCACTTGTGCACCCGTCTCCACTTCCGGCCAAGCTCTGGACGCCCGCCCATCGAGCCGGTTTGTGTGAGCCATCACACATCCGATGGAGGACCCTGTATGCACGCAGCCAAGCCGCCGCCCGACCGCACGACAGCTCCACCCCACGGCGACGCAGGTCTGCGCGTCCACGACCTCGCGGTCGCCTACGGCAGGGTCCAGTCCCTGCGCGGAGTCTCGCTCACCGCGCCGCTCGGCTCGATCGTCGCCGTCCTCGGCGCGAACGGGGCGGGCAAGAGCACGCTGCTGCGCGCCGTCTCCGGCACCCTCCGCTTCCACAAGGGCTCGATCACCTCGGGCGCGGTGGAGTACGCGGGCGCGCCGCTGACCGGTCTCGACGCGGCGTCCGTCGTCGCCAGGGGCGTCACCCAGGCGCCCGAGGGCCGCCGGATCTTCGGCAGGATGACCGTCGCGGAGAACCTGCGCGCGGGAGCGCTCGGCGGTGCGGGCCGCAAGGCGACGGCCGAGGCGCGCGCCCGCGTCCTCGACCTGTTCCCCGTCCTGGCCGAACGCGCGGGCCAGCGCGCGGGCCTGCTGTCGGGCGGCGAACAGCAGATGCTGTCGATCGGCCGCGCGCTGATGGCACGGCCCTCCCTGCTCCTCCTTGACGAGCCCACCCTCGGCCTCGCCCCTTTGATGCAGCGGAAGATCGCGCAGACCATCACCGAGATCAACGCGCAGGGCACCACGGTTCTGCTTGTCGAGCAGAACGCCGCGACCGCGCTGTCGCTCGCCTCGCACGCCTATGTGCTCGAGGTCGGCGAGGTCGTGATGAGCGGCCCGGCCGCCGAGCTCGCCGCGAGCGACGAGGTGCGCCGCCGCTACCTGGGCGAGGGCGGCGAGGAGGAGACCGACGACTCCGACGCCGCGCCCCGGCCCGTCCTGACGAGGTGGGCGGGATGACAGTGGCTCCGCTCCCCCCGGAAGACCCGGTCGCCGTCCCACGTCTGAGCGTCGAGGACGTCACCGTCAGGTTCGCCGGACTCGTCGCGCTCGACGCGGTCAGCTTCACCGTCGAGCCCGGCAGCATCCACGCGGTCATCGGCCCCAACGGCGCGGGCAAGTCGACGTGCTTCAACGTCCTTTCCGGCGTCTACCGGGCGACCTCGGGCAGCGTCAGGTTCGGCGAGACCGAGCTGACCCGGCTGCCCACCCACAAGATCGCCGCGCTCGGGGTGGCCCGCACCTTCCAGAACATCGCCCTGTCGCAGCACCTGCCGGTCGCGGCCAACCTGATGCTCGGCAGGCACCGGCTCACCCGCGCCGGGTTCGTCTCGGCGGGCCTGCGGCTGCCGCAGGCCCGCCGTGAACGTGCCGCGCACGCCGCCCGCGTCGCGGAGATCGCCGCCTTCACCGGCATCGCCGACAAGCTGCACCTGCCCGTCGGGCTGCTGCCCTACGGGGTGCAGAAGCGGGTGGAGCTCGCCCGCGCGCTGTGCATGGAACCGCGGCTGTTGCTGCTCGACGAGCCCGTCGCGGGCATGAACGGCGGCGAGCGGCGCGAGATGACCCGGCTCATCTCCGCGATCCGGGAGGACCTGGGCATCTCGCTCCTGCTCGTCGAACACGACATGGGCATGGTCATGCGGCTCGCCGACGCCGTCACCGTCCTGGACTTCGGCAAGCGCATCGCCGACGGCGCGCCCGCCGACGTCCAGCGCGACCCAGAGGTCATCCGCGCCTACCTCGGCGCGGCGGCGGACGACGGCACGGACAGCGGCACGGGAGACGGCAAGGACACGTCGGTCAAGGAGGAAACGGCGTGACCCACTTCGCCGAACTGCTGCTGAACGGGATCTCGATGGGCTCGGTCTACGCGCTCATCGCCCTCGGCTTCGTCATCATCTTCAAGGCGAGCGAGGTCGTGAACTTCGCGCACGCCTCGCTGCTGCTCGTCGGCGGCTTCCTGATCGCCGAACTGCACGACGACATCGGCTTCTGGCCCGCGGTGCTCGCGGGCGCGGCGGGCGCGGCGCTCACCGCCGCGTTCGTGGAGTTCGCGATCATCCGCAGGTCACGCGCCCACCACAGCGTCCTGGCGATCGTGACGATCGGCATCGACATCATCCTCGCCACCGAGCTGACCCGCAGGATCGGCACCCAGGTCATGGCGATGGGCGACCCGTGGGGCGACTCCGTCGTCCACCTCGGGCCCGTGTCGATCGCCGAGACCAGGATCGTCGCGCTGATCGTCGCGGCCTGCCTCATCGGCACGTTCCTGCTCGCCTTCAAGTACACGGGCTGGGGCGTGGCCATGCGGGCCGCCGCCGAGGACCACGAGACCGCCGCGCTGATGGGCGTCAGGCTCAGCCGGGTCTCGCTCAGCGCGTGGGCCGTCGCCGGGGCGCTCGCCGCCGTCGCCGCCCTGTTCCTCGCGGTCTTCCCCACCCCCGGCCTCGACCGCACCACCGGCCTCATCGCGCTCAAGGCGTTCCCCGCCGCGATCCTCGGCGGGCTCGACTCCACCACCGGCGCGCTCGTCGGCGGGCTCGTCATCGGCGTCACCGAGGCGCTGATGAGCGGCTACCAGGGCGAGATGGCGTTCCTGGGCAGGGGCATCGGCGACGTCGCGCCCTTCCTCGTCATGATCATCGTCCTGCTGATCCGTCCCGCGGGGCTCTTCGGGACGAGGGAGCTGACCCGTGTCTGACACCCGCGCCCCCCGGCTCCTGCGCCTCGCCCTGTGGGCCGCCACCGCCTTCGCCGCGGTGCTCATCCCCTTCTACCTCGACGCGTTCTGGCTCATGGCGGGGCTGTTCGCCATGTCGGCCGCGGTCGGCGCGATCGGCCTCAACCTCGTCACCGGCGCGACGGGCCAGCTGTCCATGGGCCACGCGTTCTTCCTCGCCGTCGGCGCGTACACCTACGTGTACCTGTCGTCGGAGTCCAGCGGGCACCTGTCCGGGCTCGGCCTGCCGACGGGCGTCGCCGCGATCGGCGCGATCATCGCCGCGGGCCTGGCCGGAGGGCTGTTCAGCCCGATCTCGGCGAGGCTCAAGGGCGCCTACCTGGGCATCGCGACGTTCGCGCTGATCTTCCTCGGCCAGCACGTCATGCACAACGCCGAACCCATCACCGGCGGGTACAACGGCCGGGCCGTCCCCCCGCTCAACCTCTTCGGGTTCTCCTTCTCCGACACCCCTGAACTCGTCGTCCTCGGCATCCCCTTCGGGGCGCTGGAACGCCTGTGGTACCTGGCCGTCATCCTGCTCGTCCTCGCCGCCTGGTTCGCCAAGGGCGTCCTGACGGGCAGGCCCGGCCTCGCCATGAACACCATCCGCGACCACGAGACGGCGGCGGGCGTCATGGGCGTGCCCGTCGCCAGGTACCGGGCCGGCGTGTTCGTCCTGTCGTCGATGTACGCGGGGCTCGCCGGGGTCATGCTCGCCCTGGTGTTCCAGCGGACCGTCCCGGACTACTTCGGCATCATCCTCGCCCTCGACTACCTCGCCATGATCGTCATCGGCGGGCTCGGGTCGGTCGGCGGCGCGGTGCTCGGCGCGGCCCTGGTCACCCTGCTGCCGCAGATCCTCACCCGCTACAGCGACTCCCTCCCGCTCGTCGCCCAGCCCGGTACGGGCGGCGGCGGGTTCTCCCCGGCGGAGGCCGCGCGCATCCTCTACGGATCCGTCGTGGTCGCCGTCGTGCTTTTCCTGCCCGCGGGACTGCTCGGACTCGCCCAACGCGTCCGGCAGCGCCTGTCGGGTTCCCTCCCCCACCCCTCCACCCCCACAAGGAGTGCTCCTTGAGCAGGTTCCGCTTCCGCGCAGGCGTCGTCGGCGTCACGCTCCTCGCCCTGGCCGCGACGTCGTGCGCCAGCGACAAGGCCGCCGACAAGGGCGGCTCCACCGGCGCCGACGGCGTCAAGCACGGCCCCGGCGTCACCGACGACACCATCACCGTCGGCATGATCACCGACCTGACCGGCCCCTACGCGCCGCTCGGCAAGAGCATCAGCCAGGCGGGCCAGGTCTACTTCGACGAGGTCAACGCCGCGGGCGGCATCTGCGGCCGCAAGGTCGAGCCGCTGGTCCGCGACATGGGCTACGACGTCCAGAAGACCGTCGCCGCCTACACCGAGCTCGAACCGAAGGTCGCGGCGCTCCCGCAGTTCATCGGCTCGGCCACCATCGCCTCGGTCCGCGACAAGCTCGAGGCCAGCGGCCCGCTGACGCTCGCGCTCGCCTGGGCCCCGAGCGTGCTCGGCGCGGACTCCATCCAGATGACCGGCACCACCTACGCCGTCGACGTGATCAACGGCGTGGACTTCCTGGTCAAGGAGCGCGGCATCAAGGCGGGCGACAAGATCGGCCACGTCTACGTCGAGGGCGACTACGGCGACGACTCCCTGGCCGGATCGAAGTACGCGGCCGAGAAGCTCGGGCTCAGCGTGGTCGAGCAGAAGGTGAAGGCCACCGACGCCGACATGAGCTCGCAGGTCTCCGCGATGAAGGAGGCGGGCGTCAAGGCGGTCATCCTGTCGATCGCGCCGCGGCAGACCGCCTCGTTCGTCGGCGTCGCGGCCGCCGCGGGCCTGAAGATCCCGGCCCTGGGCAGCAACTCGGCGTTCGCGCCGCAGCTCCTGGCGACCCCGGCGGGCCCGGCCCTGCTCGGCGACTTCTACATCCTGCAGTCCTCGAGCCCGCTCAGCGCCGACCTTCCCGCGATGAAGAAGATCGTCGACTCCTACAAGGCCAAGTTCCCGCAGGACAGCCTGGACAACGGCGTCATGGCGGGCTACGTCTCGGCGCAGGTCGTCGGCGACTCGCTGAAGAAGGCGTGCGAGAACAAGGACCTCAGCCGCGCCGGCATCATCTCCGCGCACCGCTCCCAGAAGGCTTGGGACGGCGGGTTCGGCTTCGCCTACGACTTCACCGACTCCACCCAGCCGCCCACCCGCAGCACCTTCATCCTGAAGGCCGACAAGGACGCCGTCGGCGGCCTGAAGGTCTTCAAGGACTCCGCAGTCTCCGAGCTCGCCGGGGGCTTCCCGATCACCGCGGGCTGACGCTTCAGCCGTCCCGCGTCCGAAGGCCGGTCCCTCCCCGGGGCCGGCCTTCGGCAATGGGCGTCGTCACACGGTTCCGGGGTCCGCGCGGGCCGGTCTTGTGCCGCCGCCGCGAGTTGCCCGCCCCCTCTGGACGGCCCGGGGTCCGGCCCGTTTGTGTGAGCCACCACACACACCGCGGGATCCGTACCTAAGGAGCGTCCCTGTGACCAGGTTCCGTCTTCGCTCGGGCGTCGTGGGCGTCGCCCTGCTCGCGCTCGCCGCGTCCTCCTGTGCCAGCGACAAGGCCGGGGACGGCGGCGCGGGCACGGGCGCCGACGGCGTCAAGCACGGCCCCGGCGTCACCGACGACACCATCACCCTCGGCCTCATCACCGACCTGACCGGCCCGTACGCGCCGATCGGCAAGAGCCTCAGCCAGGCCGCGCAGCTGTACTACGACGAGATCAACCTGGGCGGCGGGATCTGCGGCCGCCAGGTCGAGACGCTGGTCCGCGACATGAGCTACGACGCGCAGAAGACCGCGGTCGCCTACACCGAGCTCGAGCCGAAGGTCGCCGCGCTGCCGCAGTTCCTCGGCTCGACCACGATCGCCTCGGTCCGCGACAGGCTCGAGGCGAGCGGCCCGCTCACCCTCGCGCTCGCCTGGGCCCCGAGCGTCCTGGGCGCGAAGCCGATCCAGATGACGGGCACGACCTACGCGATCGACGTCATCAACGGCGTCGACCACCTCGTGAAGGACCGCGGCCTGAAGAAGGGCGACAAGATCGGCCACGTGTACCTGGAGGGCGACTACGGCGACGACTCCGTCGCGGGGTCGAAGTACGCGGCCGACAAGCTCGGCCTCAGCGTGGTCGAGCAGAAGGTGAAGCCGACCGACGCCGACATGAGCTCGCAGGTGTCGGCGCTGAAGCAGGCGGGCGTCAAGGCGATCATCCTGTCGATCGCGCCCAAGCAGACCGCCTCGTTCGTCGGCGTCGCGGCCACCGCGGGCCTCAAGGTGCCGGTGCTCGGCAGCAACTCGGCGTTCGCGCCGCAGCTCCTTGCCACCGACGCGGGCCCGGCGTTCCTCGGCGACTTCGCGGTCCTGCAGGCGGCGAGCCCGCTCAGCGCCGACCTGCCGATCATGAAGACGATCATCGCCGGATACTCGGACAAGTTCCCCAAGGACGGGCTCGACAACGGCGTCATGGCCGGATACACCTCGGCCATGGTCGTCGGCGACGCGCTGAAGAAGGCGTGCGAGAACAAGGACCTCAGCCGCGACGGCATCATCGCCGCGCACCGCTCCCAGAACGCCTGGGACGGCGGGTTCGGCTCGACCATGGACTTCACCGACCCGGCCCAGCCGCCGACCCGCAAGACCTACCTCCTGAAGCCCGACCCGAAGGCCGCGGGCGGCCTGACCGTGCAGAAGGACAACTTCACGTCCGACCTCGCCGCCGCGTACCCCGTGACGGCCGGCTGACCCCGTCCGTCGGAGGCCGGTCCCCCCTCGGGACCGGCCTTTCGCGTAGAACCGGAAACGGGGGGAAGGGGAGCTATCGGAGCTTCATCCGATGCTGCGGAGGGGGACGGCAGATGGTGGCGACCCAGGGGAGGGAGCGCACCTCGACCGGCGGGGCGGACCGGGTGTCGCTCGCCGACGAGGCGCTGATCACCGGCGGGGTGCTCGTCCCGCTCGTCGCGCGCGGGCTGCTCGCGCGCTGGCCCCTCATGGTGAACCTCGGCGACCTCGTCGACGCCGACCGCTACTCGGTGAGGCTGCTGCTGCACATGCGGGCCAAGTACGGGCGGGACAAGGCGCTGCTGCTCCGGCTCGCCGGACGCAAGCTCGCCCTCGTCCTCGACGCCGAGGGCGTCAGACGGGTCCTGGAAGGCGAGCCCGAGCCTTTCGCGGTCGCCAACCTGGAGAAGCGGCACGCGGTGGGACGGTTCCAGCCGAAGGGCGTCCTTGTGTCCTCGGGGCCCGAGCGCCAGGCGCGCCGGGTGTTCAACGAGGAGGTCCTGGACACCGGGCGCGGGCTGCCCAGGCAGGCCGAGACGTTCGCCAGGGTCGCCCGCGAGGAGGCGGCGGTCCTGCTGGAGTTCGCCGAGCGCCGCGGCGAGCTGCGCTGGGACGAGATGCGCGTCGCCTGGGCACGGGTGCTGCGCAGGATCGTGCTCGGCGACGGCGCGCGCGACGACCACGCCGTCACCGACACCCTGTTCCGGCTCAGGCGCGAGGCCAACTGGGGGTTCGCGCCGCGCAGCGAGCGCACGTACAAGGAGTTCAAGGGCAGGCTCGACGGGCATCTGCGCCGCGCCGAGGGGGGCAGCCTCGCCGCCCTCGTCGCGCGCACCCCGCACGACCCCGAGGTCGCGCCCTACGACCAGGTGCCGCAGTGGCTGTTCGCGTTCGACGCGGCGGGCCTCGTGCTGTTCCGCGCGCTCGCGCTGCTGTCCGCGCACCCTGTGCAGGCCGCCCGCGCGCGCACGGCGATCGAGCGCGACCCCGTCGCCCTGGGGTATGTGCGGGCGTGCGTCCTTGAGTCGGTGCGGCTGTGGCCCACCACTCCGGCGATCCTGCGCGACGCCACACGCGACGTCTCCTGGGGCGGCGGCGTCATCCCCGAGGGCTCGGCGGTGCTGATCCCGGCGACGTTCACGCAGCGCGACCCGCAGACCCTGCCTTACGCCGACGCGTTCACGCCCGAGGTGTGGACCGACGGGTCGGCCGAGGAGAGCTGGTCGGTCGTCCCGTTCAGCGGCGGCCCGGCCGCGTGTCCCGGCCGCGACGTCGTCATGCTGGCGTCGGCGGTGTTCCTCGCCGCGCTGCTGGCGGGCCACGGCTTCCGGCAGACGGGCGGACGCCGCCTGTCCCCCGAAGTCCCGCTCCCGGGCAGTCTGAGCCCCTACCGCCTGAGGTTCGCCGTCGGCGCGCTGTGAGACGGGGAGAAGACAAGTGCCCGAGGCGTCCGGCCCGCGCTGGACCGACAGGAACGAGACGGAGAGCGCGCGGCTCGACCGCAACTACGAGGAGCTGCTCCAGGAGCTGCGGGTGGCGCAGACCGGCGTGCAGATCCTCTTCGCGTTCCTGCTCACCCTGCCGTTCCAGTACGGCTTCGGCAGGACCTCGCAGCTCGACCGCGTGGTCTTCGTCGTGACGCTGATGGCCGCGACGGTCGCCACCGCCCTGCTCATCGCACCCGTCGGCTTCCACCGGCGGGTGTTCAGGCAGGGCCGCAAGAGCGACCTCGTGCACGCCGCGTCGTTCTTCGCCCAGATCGGGCTCGCCGCCCTGGCGGTGGCGATGTCGGGGGCGATCTTCGTGGTCACCGACGTCGTGCTCGGGATCGGCTGGGGCGCGGCGCTCACCTTCGCGGCCCTGGCCGTCCTTGTCTTCTTCTGGTATTTCGCCCCGTTCTTCTGGGACCTGCGCAGAAGCAGGCGGGAGGGGCGTTCTGAGCGCTAGCGACCGCTCCGATCCTCCTTCGTGCCCTTTCGGGTGAGCTTGTCGCGCTCCTCCTGGTCCGGGTCGCCGGGCTTCCCGCCGACCTGCGCGCTCTGCCCCGTGCCCTCGTGCACGGCGCCGCGCGGCCGTTCCGTGCGCTCGTCCGACGGCGGCTGCGGCGACGCCTGCGCCTCCGCGACGCGTTCGGCGTCGGCCTGGTCGAGGTCCTCGGCGGGGACCCCGCGTTCCAGGTCGTGCTCGACCCGCCGCGCCGCCTTCTCCGACTTGCCCCTGCCCGGCTCGCGCCCCTGCGGTCCCGGCTCCGGCTCGACCTTGGTTCCCATGACGTCCTTCCCCGCGCCCGGACGGTCCGGCGCACCGCGTTCCTTAATCCCCTTCCCCCACACAAGCGGTCAAACAGCGATAAACGCCTCCTTTCATCAAGCGCTCCCTGGGTAGGGGCACCTGTAACGGAAACAGGAACCTACGCAACGGAGGTACGGCAGATGCCCCGCCAGGACTGGAGCGACAAGCGGGAGAGGCAGTACGAGCACATCAAGGAGTCGGAGAAGAAGCAGGGCAGAGGCGAGCGGCGCGCCGAGGAGATCGCGGCCCGCACCGTCAACAAGAACCGCGCCCAGGCGGGCGAGGCGAAGTCGTCGAGCAAGCTGTCCCGCGAGGACATGTCCCCGCAGCAGCGCGGCGGCCAGCGCTCGGGCACCGCCCGCGAAAAGGGCCGCACCAAAGACCAGCTCTACAACGAGGCCAAGAAGAAGAACATCGAGGGCCGCTCAAAGATGACCAAGGACGAGCTAAAAAAGGCCCTCGGCACCTCAGACTGACCCACGCCACCCAACAACTTTTCCCACAAATCACGGGCCACCACGCCGGAGTTCCTGTGGGAGGGGCTCGACCGCAAGGCATACCCGCTGCTCACCGAGCTGCGCCGGCGCGGGCGCGACGTCATCCTGCTCGGCTTCACCGACCGGACCGCCTCGATCATCGCCAACGCCGAAACCGCCAAGGCCGCGATGCGGCCGCGCCTGCTCGGCCTGGCCGACGGCTCAGGTGACGGCACGGGCAACGGGGCCGAGCCCGGCGTGACCGCGGTCCTCGGCACGGGCCCGCGCGTCGCGGGCACCGACCTGCGCACCCAGCCGGTCGCCCCCGACACCCTCGCGGGCAAGCTGAGGTTCGTCGACGAGGCCGTCGCGGAGGTCCAGGCCCCCGGGGTGCCGCCCGTGGACGGTGCGCCCGGCGGCACGCTCAACGGCTTCAAGGTGCTGTCCGATGTGCTGAACAGCCTCGCGCTGCTCGGCTTCGGCGTCGACAACCCCGTCGAGGACCACTGCTTCGTGCCGTCCGCCAGCGCGGTCTCCATCCGTGACGTCACCGCCGACACCCTGCACGTCCCGGTGAACGGCCTCCCGGCCGAGGAGAGCGACTTCCACGACTTCACCCTCGCCGAGCGGAACGGCCCGCACACCGTCATCACCGAGGCGCACGCGCGCTGGCTGCTCGACCACATCACGTACTGAACGCACCGACCTGTGCGGGCCTTTCCGTGCCTTCCGCCCGGGAGGGCCCGCATTTGCGAGGACGCGCTTGTGAGGGCTTGGGGGACGATCTCCCCGGCGTTGGCCGAACCCCTGGTTCAGTGGGCGTCTGGAGCCACAAAACCAGACGAACAGGATCAGGGGGATTTTCATGGGGTTCGTGAGGACGCGGGACGGGGCCGAGATCTTCTACAACGACTGGGGGGAGGGCCAGCCCGTCGTGTTCATCCACGGGTGGCCGCTGAACGGGGACGCCTGGCAGGACCAGATGAAGGCGGTCGCCGAGAACGGGTTCCGTGGCATCGCGCACGACCGGCGCGGGCACGGCAGATCCACCCAGACCTGGGAGGGCTATGACTTCGACACCTTCGCCGACGACCTCGCCCAGCTCATCGAGGCGCTCGACCTGCGCGACGCCGTGCTCGTCGCGCACTCCATGGGCGGCGGCGAACTCGCCCGCTACATCGGCCGCCACGGCACCGGAAGGGTCAGCAAGGCGGTCCTGCTGTCGGCGATCCCGCCGCTGATGCTCCAGACGTCCGACAACCCCGAGGGCGTCCCGCACAAGGTGTTCGACGACATCAAGCGCGGCATCCTCGAGGAGCGCTCGCAGTACTGGCAGGACGCGTCGGAGAGCTTCTTCGGGGCCAACCGCCCGCACAACCGGGTCACCCAGGGCAACCGCGACGCGTTCTGGGCCATGGCGATGCAGGAGAGCATCAAGGCCGGCGTCGACTGCGTCACCGCCTTCGCCGAGACCGACTTCACCGAGGACCTGAAGAAGTTCGACGTGCCCACGCTCATCGTGCACGGCGACGACGACCAGATCGTGCCGATCGACGCGACAGCCCGCAAATCCGTACGGATCATTCCGAACGCGGAGCTCAAGGTATATCCCGGCGCGTCCCACGGCATCGCGCTCGTCCCCGGCGACAAGGAGAAGTTCACCGCCGACCTCCTCGACTTCCTGCGCGCCTGAGGGCCGGTACAGGACATCAGGGGCCCTGTCGGGAGATCGCGGGCGGCGGTAGAACGTCGGGGTGGAGATCTCCCGGAGCACCGCGGCCCTGCTCGTCTGCGGCATGCTCGCGGCGGGGCTCGCCGCCCCGGCGCGGGCGCAGGAGCGGCGGACGGCGGGCGCGGTGGTCTCCGTCGAGCGCCTTGCGCGCGCCCTGTGGCTGCCGAAGGCGGGCTCGGCCAAGCGGTTCCGTTACGTGACGCGTGACTCGCGCGGCAAAACGGCGGTCAGCAGCGGCATGCTGCACCTGCCCAAGGGCAGGGCCCCCAAGGGCGGCTGGCCCGTGGTGGCATGGGCGCACGGCACCGTCGGGATCGCCGACGCCTGCGCGCCGTCGCGCACCGGCTTCGCCGAGCGGGACGTCAGGTACCTGTCGCGCTGGCTCGCCGAGGGCTACGCGATCGTCGCCACCGACTACGCCGGGCTCGGCGCCGAGGGCGTGCCCGCCTACGCCGACGGGCCCAGCGAGGCCGAGAACGTCGCGGACTCGGTGCGGGCGGCGCGCAAGATCGTCAAGTCACTCGCCCGCAAGTGGGTGGTGGTCGGCCAGTCCCAGGGCGGGCACGCGGCCCTGTTCACGCTGCACTCGGCCGCGCGCTACGCCCCCGAACTCGACTTCCGGGGCGGCGTCGCCACCGGCGCGCCCTCCAACATCGAGTACCTCGCCCCGTTCGGCGGGCCCTACCTGCCCGACCTGCCCCTGCACGGCCTGACGACCTACTTCGCGTTCCTGATGGCGTCGCTGCGCGCCAACCGGCCCGACGTGGAGATCGACAGGTTCCTCACCCCGCGCGGCAGGACCGTCCTGGCCGACGCGCTGCGCCTGTGCTACGCCGACCTGTCCGCGAAGATCGCCGCCGACGGCACGGGGATCAACGACATCCTCGCGCGGTCCCTGTTCGACCGGCGCTTCTTCGAGGCCGAGCGGGCCGCCCTGGCCGTCCCGACCGAGGGGTACCGGCGGCCGTTCTACCTCGCCCACGGCGCGCGCGACACCGACATCCCCGCGGTGCTGACGCTGAAGCTCGCCGCCGACCTGCGCCGCGCGAAGGCCCCGGTGACCTTCCGGCTCTACCCGGGCGCGGACCACAGCGGGAACATGTTCGCCTCGCTGCCGGACACCGTCCCGTTCGTCAGACGGCTCCTGCGCGGCTGAGCCGTACTCCTGGGCCATCGGGCCCGTGGGTCAGCGGGACGCCTCGTACCACTGGTACGGGACGCTCCAGTCCCAGTTCTCGGCCTCCAGATAGTCCTCTGAGCCGACCCAGTAGGGGTCGAGGTATCCGGCGTAGGCGTGGCCCATGGCCCGCAGCCAGGAGGCCGCCATGGCGCCGAGGAAGGCGAGTGAGGTGCTGAACATGTGCGCTCCGCGGGGTCGGGGAGGTCGGCCGGTGTTCAGGGTCCGGCAAGGCCAGATCTCCCTGACCTTCCCGGGACACCAGTGTTGATGATCGGCGGCCCGGCTTCAATGGACATTCGCACAACACCGCGCCCCGTTTTCGCCGCCCCGGCCCACGGGCCTGACCTGCTGACTCTCCCGGGGGGCCGATAGACTCGGCGAACGTGACGACGAAGCCCCAGAGCAAGCCCCAGAACAAGCCCCGCATCCCCAATGTCCTCGCCGGCCGCTACGCCTCCCCGGAGCTCGCCGTCCTGTGGTCGCCCGAGCAGAAGGTGAAGCTCGAGCGCCGCCTGTGGCTCGCCGTCCTGCGCGCCCAGGCCGGGCTCGGCATCGACGTCCCCGAGCAGGCCCTGGCGGACTACGAGCGGGTGATCGACAAGGTCGACCTCGCCTCGATCGCCGAGCGCGAGAAGGTCACCAGGCACGACGTCAAGGCGCGCATCGAGGAGTTCAACGCGCTCGCCGGGCACGAGCACGTGCACAAGGGCATGACGTCGCGCGACCTCACCGAGAACGTCGAGCAGCTGCAGATCCGGCTCAGCCTCGCGCACGTGCGCGACCGCTCCGTCGCGGTGCTGGCCCGCCTCGGCTCGCTGGCCGCCCAGTACTCGGCGCTGGTCATGGCCGGACGCTCCCACAACGTCGCCGCGCAGGCCACCACGCTCGGCAAGCGCTTCGCGTCCGCCGCCGACGAGCTGCTCGTCGCCCTGGCCCGGGTGGAGAACCTGATCGAGCGCTACCCGCTGCGCGGGATCAAGGGCCCGGTCGGCACCGCACAGGACATGCTCGACCTCCTCGGCGGCGACCCCGCCAAGCTCGCCGCCCTCGAGGAGGGCGTCGCCGAGCACCTGGGGTTCGGCTCGGGGTTCGTCAGCGTCGGCCAGGTCTACCCGCGCTCGCTCGACCACGACGTGCTGTCGTCGCTGGTCCAGCTGGCCGCCGCGCCGTCGTCGCTGGCCAAGACGATCAGGCTGATGGCCGGGCACGAGCTGGTCACCGAGGGCTTCAAGGAGGGCCAGGTCGGGTCCTCGGCGATGCCGCACAAGATGAACACCCGCTCGTGCGAGCGCGTCAACGGCTTCATGGTCATCCTGCGCGGCTACGCGTCGATGACGGCCGAGCTGGCCGGCGACCAGTGGAACGAGGGCGACGTGTCGTGCTCGGTGGTCCGCCGCGTGGCCCTGCCGGACGCGTTCTTCGCCCTCGACGGCCTGATCGAGACCTTCCTGACCGTCCTCGACGAGTTCGGCGCGTTCCCCGCGGTCGTCTCCCGCGAACTCGACCGCTACCTGCCGTTCCTGGCGACCACCAAGGTCCTCATGGCCGCGGTGAAGGCCGGGGTGGGCCGTGAGGAGGCCCACGAGGTGATCAAGGAGCACGCCGTGGCGTCGGCGCTGGCGATGCGCGAGCAGGGCGCGGCAGACAACCAGCTGCTCGACCGCCTCGCCGACGACGCCCGCCTGCCGCTCACCAGGGCCGACCTCGACGCCCTCATGGCCGACCGCCTGTCGTTCACCGGAGCCGCCGAGGCGCAGGTCGCCGCGGTCGCCGAGCGGATCGCCGAGGTCGTCAAGCGGCACCCCGCCGCGGCCGCCTACACGCCGGGCGCGATCTTGTGACACCGCACGCTTTTGACAACAACTGTTCCACTGTTTCGACGGAGACGCCTTCCCGGGACAGGTGTTCTGTCAGGATGTCGGCATGAACGCCGTGCCCAGCCGCCGCATTTACGGCGGCGCGAGCCCCGAAGCCCGCGTCGCCGAGCGCAGGGCCCGCCTCCTTGAGGCGGGTCTTGAGCTGCTCGGCACCGAGGGCCTGCGCGGCACCACCGTGCGCGGGGTCATCGAGCGGGCACGGCTCACCCCGCGCTACTTCTACGAGAGCTTCCGCGACCTCGACTCGCTGATCACCGCCGTCTACGACTGGGTCGTGACCGCGCTGCGCGAGGAGTCGATGGCGGCGCTGCTCGCGGCGGGCGACCGCACCAGCGACCGGGTGCGCGCGGTGGTCAGGACGGTCGTCGACTTCTACGGCGACGACCCGCGCAAGGGCCGTCTCGTCCTCGCCGAGGCGATGGCGAGCCCGGCGCTCGCCGAACGGCGGCTGGCGACCTCGCAGATGTTCGCCAAGATGATGACGGGCGAGCCGATCCTGCACAGCGATCCCAGCCGGGAGATCATGATGGCCGCCCGCTTCATCGTCGGCGGGTTCAGCGAGATCCTGACCGGCTGGCTCCAGGGCGACCTCGAGGTCGACCGGCCGGAACTCGTGCGGCGCTGCACCGAGCTGATCATGGCGACGCTCGTCTCCGCGGCGACCGCGGAGAAAGCCTGACCCCTCCCCTTCGGCGCGGCCTTGGGTTAGCCTTGCCTCCATGGCGTTTCGCAGGGTGATACGCCGTTTCCAACCAGCCGGTACGCCGGCCGATTCCCGGGAGGCGTCGATGTCCGGCCGTACCCTCGCGCGCAAGATCTGGGACGCGCACGTCGTGCGCCGCGCCCCCGGACAGCCCGACCTGCTCTACGTGGACCTGCACCTGCTGCACGAGGTCAGCAGCCCGCAGGCGTTCTCCGGGCTGCGCGCCTCGGGGCTCGGCGTGCGGCGGCCCGACCTCACCCTCGCCACCGAGGACCACAACGTCCCCACCGACGACCCCACGACCATCGCCGACCCCCTGTCGCGCGCCCAGGTCGACACCCTGCGCGCCAACTGCGCCGAGTTCGGCATCCCGCTGCACTCGCTCGGCGACCCCGACCAGGGCATCGTCCACGTCATCGGGCCGCAGCTCGGCGTCGTCCAGCCCGGCATGGCGATCGTGTGCGGCGACTCCCACACCGCGACGCTCGGCGCGTTCGGCGCGCTCGCCTTCGGCATCGGCACCTCCGAGGTCGAACACGTCCTCGCCACCCAGACGATCACCGCGCCGCCGTTCTTGAGCATGGCCGTCACCGTCGAGGGGGAGCTTCCGCCCGGCGTGGGGGCCAAGGATCTGGTCCTGGCCGTCATCGCCAGGCTCGGCACCGGGGGCGGCGCGGGATACGGCATCGAGTACCGGGGCGCGGCGATCCGCGGGCTGTCCATGGAGGGCCGCATGACGGTCTGCAACATGACGATCGAGGCTGGCGCGCGCGCCGGGATGATCGCCCCCGACGAGACGACCTTCGCCTACCTCAAGGGCCGCCCGCATGCGCCCGCCGGCGAGCGCTGGGACGAGGCGGTCGCCTACTGGCGGACCCTGCGGACCGACGACGACGCGGAGTTCGACGCCGAACTCGTCATCGACGCCGCCGCGCTGACCCCGTTCGTCACCTGGGGCACCAACCCCGGCCAGGGCGCTCCCCTCGGTGCGGAGGTGCCCGACCCGGCGTCGTTCGCCAATGCGGCCGAGCGTTCGGCCGCCGAACGCGCCCTCGCCTACATGGATCTGACGCCCGGCACGCCGCTGCGCGACATCCGCGTCGACACGGTTTTTGTGGGTTCGTGCACCAACGGGCGGATCGAGGATCTGCGGGCCGTCGCGGAGGTGCTGCGCGGCCGCCGCGTCGCCGAGGGCACCCGGATGCTCGTGGTGCCGGGCTCGGCGCGGATCAGGCTCCAGGCCGAGGCCGAGGGGCTGCACGAGGTCTTCGCCGAGGCGGGCGCGCAGTGGCGGTTCTCCGGCTGCTCGATGTGCCAGGCGATGAACGCCGACCGCCTGGCCCCCGGCGAGCGCAGCGCCTCGACCTCGAACCGCAACTTCGAGGGCCGTCAGGGCAAGGGCGGACGCACCCACCTCGTCTCCCCCGCCGTCGCCGCCGCCACCGCCGTGCGCGGCCGCCTGTCGGCCCCCTCGGATCTGTGACGGGACCTGTGACGGGGGCGGCCCGACGCGGCCGCCCCCGTCTTCACCGCCCTACGCGGGTGTGTAGTGGCGGGCCTCATCCCCCTCAAGGATGAAGCTCTCCTTGCCCTCGATGCCGACCGGCACGTCGCCCGCGATGGTGACGCGGCGCAGGTGGCGGGGCAGGTCGCCGTAGTCGTCCGGCGCGTAGTGCTGGGTCGCCCTGTTGTCGAACAGCACGAGGTCGCCCGGCTCCCACTGGACGCGGAAGATGTTCTCCGGCCGCGTCACGTAGTGCTGGAGCAGGTCGAGGATCGCGCGTGACTCGCGGTTGGACAGGCCCACGATCGTCTGGGCGAACCCGCCGATGAACAGGCCGCGCTCGCCGGTCTCCGGATGCACCCGCACCACCGGATGCGCGGTCCGGTACCGCTTGGCGGTGAACACCTTGCGGTGCTCCTCGCGCGCGGACGTCTCGAACTGCGGCTGCACGTAGTCGTAGTCGTTGGTGTGCACAGCCCACGCCTTGTCGGCGAACTCGCGCAGCGGCTCGGGCAGGTCGTCGTAGGCGGTGACGCTGTTGGCGATGAGGGTGTTGCCGCCGTACGGGGGCACGATGATGCCGCGCAGGGTGCTCGCCTTGGGCGGCGTCCGCACGAAGGTGACGTCGGTGTGCCAGTTGTTGGCGCGGATGCCCTCGTCGCCGTTGACCTCGAGGATCTGCGGCTGCCCCTCGACCGACGGGACGGTCGGGTGCGCGCCGGTCAGCGGGCCGAACCTCGCGGCGAACTCCACCTGCCCGGCGTCGTCGAGGTGCTGGCCGCGGAAGATGAGCGCCTTGTGCTCAAGCAGTGCGGCGTTGACCTCGGCGAACAGCGCGTCGTCCAGGTCGCGGACGTCGAGGCCGACGACCTCGGCCCCGATCCGTCCGCCCACCTTGCGGAAGTCGATGTCTGCCAACGGGTGCTCCTCTCGAACTGGCGCGCACCCCCATGGGAACACCGGACCCGCGGAATTGTCAATAATTCCTATGGGTTAGATAGGCTTTAGGCCGGGGCCGCGCCCGCTACTCCGCGTCCCGCTCCTCGTTCTCCTTGTCGGCCTTGCTCTTGCTGAAGTGAATCCTGCCGATCACCGAACTACCTCCACGTTCGCCGCTATCTGTGCTGCCTTCTCCTGCCGGGAGCCGGAGATCCTGACCACCACCAGCAACCCGTCTTCCCGCTCACACGCCGCGATCACCGCGTTCCGCGCCCACCGGCCGCTGAACCCGCACCCGGCGAAGACCAGCGACCTGAGGTCGTAGAGCTCGGCGAAGTCCCGCGCGGTCACGCCCTCGTAGACCTCGACCATCGCACCGTCGCCACCTTCCGGGGGCTGGTAGTACTGCCGCTTCACCAGCCCGTCAACAGCGCCGGTCTGCCCCTGCGCCTCGGGCTGGGGGGCCTCCTGCGGACGCATCCCGGCGGGAAGGTCGTCCGGTCCCACCACGATCTCCACGTCGCCGGGGACCGCCGCCGTCTGCGTCGGCGCGGGCCCGTCGCCGGGAAACCCCAGGCCCACCGGGAGCGCCACCACGGCCGCCGCGGTGGCGACCGCCGCGAGCGGGATCGTGAGGCCGCGCAGGGACCACGGCCGCCGCCGTCGCGCAAGCACCCGTTCGGCGAGGTCGTGCGGCGCGGCGACCTCACGCACCTCCTCCTCGACGCTCTCACGGACCAGCGCGGCGAGCGCGGCGAGGCGCGCGGCCGACTCGTCGGGGCCGGTCATCGCCATCCTCCCGCCATCTCGCTCTCCGGAGGCGCGTCCCGCAGCTCGGCCGAGCCGCGCAGCGCCCGCATCGCGCGGTGCGTCTGGCTCTTGACCGTGCCGACGCTGACGTCCATCAGCGCGGCGGTCTCCGCCTCGGTCAGGCCCTCCCAGTACCGCAGCACGATCACCGTCCGCTGGCCGGGCGACAGGTCGCGCAGCGCGCGCCGCACGGCGTCACGGCGCACGTAGTCGTCGAACGGCAGCGTCACCGGCTCCTCGCCGCCGACCCGCTCGAGGACCGTCAGCGTCCGGGTGTCGCTCCGCCAGCCGTCCTTGGCCGCGTTCACGATCGAGCGCCGCAGATACCACTCGGGGTCGCCGCGCCGCGCGATCCGCTTCCACCGGGGGAACGCCCGCTCGAGCACCGCCTGGACCAGGTCCTCGGCCTGGTGCCGGTCGCCGGTGAGCGCCGCGGCGAACCGCGTCAGCGCGGTGCCGCGCTCGCGGACGAAGCTCGTGAACTCCGCCTCGGTCTCGTTCACCGTGCCCTCCCTCCGGTCGACACCCGGTACACGTCCGGGGAGGCCCGAAGGTTGTCACGCGGGTGCCCCCGATTCCCTGGGGAACCGGGGGCACCTCACGCGTGCCCGTCTCAGCACATGTTGCTCGAGGTGTAGGACATCCGCTTGGTGCCCGGGTCGTTGTAGTAGGCGTTCTGGCTCAGGCGCTGGAACCAGACGAGGTAGTTCCAGCCCTGGTAGTACACGGCGTTGTTGTACACGTTCCAGGTCCCGTCGTCCGCCCAGCCCCGGGTCGCCGGGCCGACGATCCCGTCGACGCCCAGGTTCCACTTCCGCTGCCAGGACTTCGTGGCGTTGGCCGTCCCGGAGCCGAAGATGCAGTCGACGCCGATCGAGATGCCGTCGGAGTGGACGACCTTCTGCCAGAGCCACACGTAGTTGCTCGTGGAGTAGGCGCAGCCGTTGCAGAGCGTCGCCTCATCACCCCAGTCGTCCGTGGAGTTGCCGACGCCGTCGACGAACTTGTTGGACGTCGAGCGCTCGGCGGTCTCCCTGCGCGGCGGCGGCGCCTTGTCGATGAGCCGCTTCACCTTGTTCGACACCTTCGAGGAGTCCGCGGGCAGCGCCTTGACGATCTTCAACAGGTCGTCGTGGCTCACCGGGTTGTGCAGGACGACCGTGTAGTTGACGCCGGTCCGCTCGGTCCAGACCGCGCCGGTGAGGCGGCCCTTGGCCACGATGCGCACGTCGCGCGTCCCGGCCTTGGCCCGCTTCACCTTCGCGGACTTGACGAGCCTGCCGGGCACCGTGCGCGGCGTGACCTCGCGGATCGCGCCGACCACCCGGATGACGGCCACGGACTGCGCGCCGTGGAACTCGGCGGAGTCCACCCTGACGTTCTGGTCGGGCGCGACGTCGGAGGGCGGCTGGAGCGCGGTCTCCCCGGTGAGCTGGACCCCGGGGATGACGCCGGTGACCGCCCCCTCGACGCCGTCGGGTATCCCCGGCGGCGCGGCCTGTGCGGGGGACGCCAACGAGAGGGTGAGGAATGAGGCGGCAAGGACGGCTGCTGCCTTGTTGCGCAAGACGAACTCCTAAGACACCGTGCGGAAACGATGATCAGAGATTCCCGTTTTGGACACTCAAGATCAAGATCAGTGAATGGCCTGTGATGGACATGTTGTCCGTGTTTGTAACGGAGACTCTGTTTCCGCAGTGACGGTGTCAAGCGGTCCGCGCGATCAGGCGGTCCGTGCGCCTTCCGGGCGGTAGCGGAGGAAGAGGGTGCCTTCGTCCTCGTAGACGGCTTCCAGCGCCAGGTCACGGCGTCCGTCGAGGTCGCCGACGAGCCGCGTGTGGTGCGGGGTGCCGAGCAGCGTCGGCGCGATGTTCAGGCACAGCTCGTCGGCGAGGTCCTCGCGCAGCACCGACGTGGTGAGCCCGGGGCCGCCCTCGCACAAGAGGTGGCGCAGGCCGTGCTCCTCGCGCAGACGGCGCACGGCGAGCCTGAGGTCCACGTCGCCGTCCCCCGCCGAGACGACCTTCACATGGCCCGGAGCGGGCGCGTGCGCCCCGTCGGAGGTGACGACGATCGTCTCGGCCTCGGTGAACAGGGCGGCCTCCCAGTCGAGGTCGAGCGACCTGCTCACCACGACGATCGGCGCGGGCGGACGGCCCCGCCGCGCCGCCATCTCCTTGGTGAGCCTGGCGGGCTTGATCCGGCCGGTCCGCACGGTCGACGCGCCGACCATGATCCCGTCGGCGAGGGCGCGCAGCGCGCGGAACACCCGGAAGTCGGCCTCGCCGCCCAGGCCGTCGGACCAGCCGTCCTCGTCGGTGGCCGAGCCGTCGGCGCTCACCACCATGTGGACGCGCAGCAGGTCGCCCGCCACGCCGTACTCGTAGTACGGGTCGATGCCCTCTTCGGGTTCCGGCAGCAGACGCCTCATAGGCCCCAGGTTATCTTGGGGCATGGACCTGCCGATCAGTCCTCCGGTCGCGCCGATGCTGGCCAAGGCGGTCAAGACCATGCCGCGGGGAGACCTTTACTACGAGCCGAAGTTCGACGGCTTCCGCTGTGTCGTCTTCCGGGACGGTGAGGAGGTCGTCCTGTCCAGCCGGGGCGAGAAACCGCTCACGCGGTACTTCCCCGACCTTGTCGAGACCGTCAGATCCGAGTTCCCCGAACGCTGTGTGATCGACGGCGAGATCATCATCCGGCGCGGGTCGCGGCTCGACTTCGACGCGCTGTCCCAGCGCATCCACCCGGCCGCGTCACGGGTGCGGCTGCTCGCCGAGCAGACGCCCGCCTCCTTCGTCGCCTTCGACGTGCTCGCCCTCGGCGACGAGTCCTACCTGACGACCCCGTTCCGCGACCGCCGCCCCCTCCTTGAGCGGGCGCTCGCCGAGGCGCAGCCGCCGGTCCACCTCAGCCCCATCACCGAGTCCTTCGACCTCGCCACCCGCTGGTTCGCGGAGTTCGAGGGAGCGGGGCTCGACGGCGTCATCGCCAAAGGCGCGGACCTGCCTTACGCGCCGGACAAGCGGCTCATGTTCAAGGTCAAGCACGAGCGGACCGCCGACTGCGTCGTCGCCGGGTTCCGGTGGCACAAGAGCGGCCCGATCGTCGGCTCCCTGCTGCTCGGCCTCTGGGACGGCCAGGGCGGCCTCAGGCACGTCGGCGTGGCGGCGTCGTTCACCATGAAGCGGCGCGAGGAGCTGGTGGCCGAGCTGGAGCCCTACCGGATGACGGACATCTCCGGCCATCCCTGGTCGGAATGGGCGGCGCAGGGCGAGGCCGACAGGATGCCGGGGGCGGTGTCGCGCTGGACCGGCAAGAAGGACCTGTCGTGGGTGGCGCTGCGGCCCGAGCTCGTCTGCGAGGTCGCCTACGAGCACATGGAGGGCGACCGCTTCCGGCACACCGCGCGGTTCCGCCGCTGGCGCGCCGACCGCACGCCCGAGTCGTGCACGTACGAGCAGCTGGAGGTCCCGGTCGACTTCGACCTTGACGAGATCCTTCGGTAACGAACCACTTGTCTCGCCGGGTCGTCAGAACGGCTGACCGTCCCAGCGAAAGAGAAGAGCGTTCCTTGCGCCGTCTGCTGCCCGTCGCCCTCACCACCCTGGCTCTCGCCCTGTCCGGATGCACCGCCTCCACCGACGGAGGGCTGAAGGCCGAGGAGTCACCGTCCGCCGCGCCGTCACAGGACGCCGCCGGGGGCGCGGCCGGCATCCAGGAGTCGGGCGGGCCCCAGCCGACCGACGTCACCTCCTCGCCCGGCACGATCCGCTTCACCAACGCCACCGAGGCCGTCGAGCGGCTGCTCCAGGCGCGGATCGAGGACGACAGGCCCGGCGCGCTCCTTGCCGCCGGGCCGCGCACCGTCGAGAAGCTCTGGGCCCTGCCCGCGCCCTCCACCCCGAGGATCGACGCCTGCCAGTCCGGCGCGGAGGCGGGCAGCTCGCACGCCTACGACTGCTACCAGCGCTACGAGGGCGGCGCGTCGCATTTCTCGGTGGACGCCCACCCCGCCGCCGGCTGGCTCGTCGTGGACTTCGAGCAGAACGCCGACTGAGCGCGGCGCACCGACTGACGTCCTGAGGGTTCCCTTCCCGCAACAAACAAGCGTACGCTTGGTGCGCTGTTAGACGGGAAGGGAACCGATGACCGAGATCAAGACCTACGCGCACCTGATCGGCGGCGAACTGCGCCAGTCCGAGCACACGCTCGACTCGGTCGACCCGGCCACCGGGCAGGTCTGGGCGCGCGTCCCCAAGGGCACCGCCCAGGACGCCGACGACGCCGTCGCCGCCGCCAAGAAGGCGTTCCCCAGGTGGTCGAGCATGCCCGCCGCCGGACGCGCCTTCATGCTCCGCAAGGTCGCCGAGGTCTTCACCGCCAACGCCCGCGAACTGGCCGAACTGGAGACCCGCGACAACGGACGGATCATCAACGAGACGTCGAAGCTCGACCTGCCCGGCATGACCTACCTGTGGCAGAACGCCGCTGGCGAGGCCGCCCAGGCCGTCGAAGGCAAGTCGGTGATCTTCGGGCCGGGGAGCATGGGGTACACGCGGCGCGAGCCTTACGGCGTCGTCGTCGGGATCATCCCCTGGAACTCCCCCATCTCGACCTTCTCCGCCAAGGCCGCCTACGCGCTCGCCGCGGGCAACACCGTGGTGATCAAGCCCGCCGAGCAGGCGACCGTCTCCATGCTGCGGCTCGCCGAGCTGCTCAAGGACGTGCTGCCCAAGGGCGTGCTCAACATCGTGTCCGGGCTCGGCGAGGAGGTCGGCGACAGGCTCGTCCGGCACCGCGACGTCGGCAGGGTCAGCCTCACCGGCTCCACCGAGACCGCGAAGATCATCACCAGGGCGTCGACCGACGCGCTCAAGCCGCTCGCGCTGGAGCTCGGCGGCAAGTCGCCCAACATCGTCTTCGCCGACGCCGACCTCGACAAGGCCGCCGAGGGCGTCTCCACCCGCGCGATCTTCACCGGCAACGCGGGCCAGGCGTGCCTCGCCGGATCACGCATCCTGGTCCAGCGGCCCGTCTACGACGAGCTCATCGCCAAGGTCAAGGAGCGGATGGCCGCGATCAGGCTCGGCGACCCGCAGTCCCCCGAGACGACCATGGGCCCGATCGTGTCCCGCGAGCAGTACGACCGCGTCGTGTCCTACATCGAACTCGGCCAGAAGGAGGGCGCGGAGCTCGTGTACGGCGGACGCCACGGGGCCGAGCTCGTCCCCGACGAGTTCGCAGGCGGCTACTGGGTCGAGCCGACCCTCCTGGCCACCTCCGACAACTCCCTGCGCGTCTGCCAGGAGGAGATCTTCGGGCCCGTCGCCGTCGTGCTGCCCTTCGACACCTACGAAGAAGCGATCGCGATAGCCAACGACTCCCCTTACGGACTCGCCTCCGGCGTCTGGACCAAGTCGCTGGCCACCGCGCAGCGCGCCGCCCAGGACATCCAGGCCGGATACGTCTGGGTCAACACCTTCCGCCGCGTCGCCCCCGGGCTGCCCTTCGGCGGCTGGAACGACAGCGGCTACGGCCACGACGCGCTGCTGGAGAACACCCGGGAGAAGTCGGTCATCCTCGACCTGTAAGCCACTCCCCTGGCCGGGGGACTCCCCCCTTCCCCCGGCCGCTCCCCCGTCACGCGTGCGTCGACGCGATCTGGTGCTGGCGCGCAAGGTCGGCGTCGGCCTGCGCGGCGGCCCGCCAGCCGCTGGCGAGCGCGCCCTGGACCGACGGGGAGTCGCGGTGGTCGCCCGCCACGTACAGGCCCTCGGTCATCCGGGTCGGGCGGCGCAGCCGGTGCGTCGGCGGCGCGGCCTCGGGAAGCGCGTCGGGGATGCGCACCGTCGTCAGGTGCTCCCAGCCGTCCGTGGGCGTGCCGTAGACCCTGGCCAGCTCACGCCGGACCGCGCGTTCGTCGGCGTCCGCCGCGGCGAGGGTCGTCGCGATGAGCGCGCGGCCCCCGGGCGCGTAGGACGGGACCGCGTTGCTCACCACGATCGTGTTGAGAACCCCGCCGTGCCGCCAGCCGTCGCCGTCCACGACGAGCACCGGTTCGCGCAGCGGCGGCCGCGACGCGACGTGGTAGACGGTCGTCAGCGGCAGCATGCGCGGCGCGGCGACCGCCGGGACAAGCCGGGCCGCAGTCACCGGATCGGTGGCGACGATCACCGCGCGGGCCCGCAGCGGCCCTGAGGACGTCCAGGCGGTCATCCCGTCGAGCCGGTCGACCCGCTGGGCCAACCTGATCCGTCCGCGCGGCAGCGGCGCGGCCAGGGCCTCGGGGACCGCGGCGATCCCGGCGGCGGGCAGCCCGATCCTGCCGCGCGCGAACGACCTGACGACCATCGCGAGGACGTGTTCGGACACCCCGAGGTCGGGATCGGCGAAGACCCCGGCGAGGTAGGGGCGGACGAGCCCGTCGAGCATCGCGGGCGAAAGCGACGAAAGCGCCTCGGCCGCGGTGCGCTCCTCGGTGTCGAGGAGCCGGGACACAGGCATCCCCGCGTAGCGCGCTAGCAACCCGGCCAAGCGCGCGTGGTCGGCGAGCGTGCCGATGCGGTGCCTTGCGAGGTCCTTGGCCATCGCGGGCGTGCCGCGCGCGTCGCGCACCGGATGGGCGTAGCGGACCAGGTCTCCCCGGTGCCGCACCAGGACGCCCTCGCGGAAGTACCCGAGCCGCAGCGCGGAGAGGTCCACGAGCGCGGCCAGGCGCGGGTACGCGGTGTTGACGACCTGGAACCCGCGGTCGATCCGGAACCCGTCGACCACGTCGGTCACGACGCGGCCGCCCACCCGGTTGGCGGCCTCGACCACCAGGAAGTGGCGTCCGGCCCGGTGCAGCCTGCGCGCGGCGGCGAGCCCCGCCATGCCCGCGCCGATGATCAGTACCTCGGTGTCCTCCATACCGGCCGCCTACCCGCCACAAGCCCCGACTTTCCCCTCAGACAGTTACGAACTCCACATGAAGGCTTGATCCGGCTTCATCCGGTCTGTTCGGGATGGACCGCCTTGCTCGGCTGGACGCGCTTCGGCTCGCCGGGCATCTTCGGATAGTTCGGCGGATAGGGCATGTCGCCGAGGCCGTGGTCGCGCTCGTCTCGGTCGGCCATGTCGAGCAAGGTCTCGAGGGAGAAGGCGGCGTCGTCTATCGCGGCGTGCCTGTCGCCCACCTCGGCGAAGCGCGCGGGCATCGTCTTGACGGTGAAGTCGGCGGGGTCGGCGTCGGCGAGCTCGTCCCAGAGCAGCGGCGCGGAGACCGGGGCGTTAGGGCGGGCGCGGACGCTGTAGGCGGAGGCGATCGTGCGGTCACGGGCGTTCTGGTTGTAGTCCACGAACACCGTCTCGCCGCGCTCCTCCTTCCACCACTTCGTCGTCACCGTCTCGGGCATCCGGCGCTCAAGCTCGCGGCCGAACGCGAGGGCGGCGCGGCGGACCTGGGTGAACGACCAGCGCGGCTCGATCCGGACGTACACATGCAGACCGCGCCCGCCCGACGTCTTGGGGAACCCGGTCATGCCCAGCTCGTCAAGGAGGGGTCGGACGGCCTCCCTGGCGACCCGCACGGTGTCGGCGAAGTCGCGTCCCGGCTGGGGGTCGAGGTCGATGCGCAGCTCGTCGGGGCGGTCCACGTCGGACGCGCGCACCGGCCACGGGTGGAACGTGATCGTGCCGAGGTTCGCCGCCCACGCCACGACCGCGAGCTCGGTCGGGCACACCTCGTCGGCCGACCTCCCCGACGGGAAGTCGATCCTCGCGGTCCGCACATACTCCGGCGCGCCCTTGGGGATCCGCTTCTGGTAGAACGCGTCGCCGCCGCTCGGGTCGGCCCGCGTCGACATGACGGCCCCCTCGACGACCCCGCCCGGCCACCGCTCCAACGTCGTGGGCCGCTCCCGCAGGGCGCGCAGGATGCCTTCGCCGACCGACAGGTAGTAGGACACGACGTCGAGCTTGGTGAGCCCCGCCTGAGGGAAGTACGGCTTGTCCGGGTTGGTGACCTTAACGATCCGATCGCCCACCGGCAGTTCGAGAAAGGCCATGCCCCTCGCCCTACCCCCGCGACCGCGCCACGGAACACGCGGGACCCTTCCGTGGTTGCACCCGATGCCACCCTCCGGCCAAGAAGGGAAGTAACGTGCCGCACATGGAGAAAGTCCACAAGACCGAAGCCGAGTGGCGGGCGATCCTCAAGCCCGAGGAGTTCCGCGTCCTGCGCCAGGCCGGGACCGAGCGCCCGTTCGTCGGCGAGTACACCGACACCAAGACCGTCGGCGTCTACCACTGTCGCGCCTGCGGGGCCGAGCTGTTCCGCTCGGAGACCAAGTTCGACAGCCACTGCGGATGGCCGTCCTTCTACGCGCCGACCGACTCCGACGCGGTGATCCTGCGCGAGGACGACTCCCTCGGCATGCGCCGCGTCGAGGTGCTCTGCGCGGCGTGTGACTCGCATCTCGGCCACGTCTTCCACGGCGAGGGCTACGGGACGCCGACCGACGACAGGTACTGCATCAACAGCGTCTCCCTGCGCCTCGAAGAGGTCTGACGCCCCGCTCCGGGCCCGCCTTGACCGGGCCCGGACACTCCTTGACCGTCCCGTTCATTGAATATCGCACTACCTATCCGGGAATGAGCGTTTCCGGGAGGCGGTTCGTGAGCGGCGAGACGGTGAAGACAGGCAGGTTCGGCAGGCCCACGTGGTTCGTGAGGTCCGAGCCCCCTAAGGCGGCCCCCGAGCCACCGGCCGAAGGCGGCCGACGGAACTGGCTGCGCAGGCGTACCCCCAAGGAGACGCCCCCACAGGCCCCTCCCCAGAAGCCGCGTAAGAAGAGCCGCGGCCTCCTGAGCCGGTTCTTCCGGTTCCTCACCGGCGTCGTCACCCTCGCCGCCCTCGCGGTGTTCTCCTACTGGGCGTACCGGTTCACGCTGACGCCCGTCCCGGACCCGAACGGCTGGGCCATCGGCAACGGCGAGCCGGGCAAGACCCTGCGCTTCTACCTCGACCGCCCCAGCATCAAGGAGGCGGTCCACGCCATCGGCGGCAACCTCATCCTGCTCGCCCCCCTCGGCGTGATGCTCCCGATCCTCTTCAAGAGCCTGCGCGGCCCCCTCCGTCTCACCGTCGTGGGCGCGTTCCTCTCCTTCTGCATCGAGATCGTCCAGCACTACGCGATCAACGGCCGCACCTTCGACGTCGACGACATCATCCTCAACGCCACCGGCGTCCTGCTCGCCTACCTCCTGCTCGGCCAACGCGCCGCCCGCCTCATCCACGGCCGCAAGCCCCCGCTCACCGACCGCCTCCTCGGCCGCGCCTGAGGGCCGTCAAGGCAGGCCGAGGTAGACGGCCATCTGGTCGGTCGCGTGCCGGAACAGCGGGCCCGCCGGGTCCGCGCTGCCGGTGAACTGGCCGAACAGCTCGAAGCCGACGAGCCCGAACAGCTGGGACCACACGATCAGGACACGGGCCGCCTCCTCGGGGGCGAGCTCCAGGCCGGTCGCGGCGGCGACCGCCGCCATCTGGGCCGAGAGCGCGGGGTCGAGCGGCCCGGGAAAGGCCGGGCGCAGCGGCCGGGCGTCCTGGGCGATCAGCGCGCAGCGCAGGACGACCCGGGTGCCGGGGGCGACCGTCTGAGGCGGCGCGTGGTAGCCGGGCACCGGAGAGCCGTACAGCAGCGCGTACTCGTGCGGCCGCTCGATCGCCCAGGAGCGGACCGCCGCGCACAGCGACGACCACCGCTCCCGCGGCGCGGCCGCCGGGTCGTCAGCGGCTTCCACGGCGTCGCCGAGCGAGTCGTAGGCGTCGGTGATCAGGGCGGTGAGCAGCTCGTCACGGCTGGGGAAGTAGCGGTAGACGGCCGAGGAGGCCATGCCCAGCGCGCGCGCGACCGCCCGTAGGGAGAGCTGCGCGGAGCCCACCTCGGCGAGCTGCCTGCGGGCCTCCTCCTTGATCTCCCTGGTCAGCTCGGCGCGCGCCCTCTCGCGGGCGGTTCTGATCGCGGTCATGGACCAAGTCTGCCAGAGCGCCGCACGAAAAAGAGAGCACCGCTCTTGCTTTTCCAGGACAACGGATGTTCACTGTTCTTAAGCGAGAGCACTGCTCACAAAGGAGAACATCAGATGCGCTATGTCGAGGCGGGCCGCTCAGCGAACCTGTTCAACGCCTGCGTCGCCTGGCTCACCAGGCGCGGGCTCAGCCTCTACGGCGCGCAGCTCGTCGCCGTCCGCGGCCGTAAGAGCGGCGAGTGGCGCACGAACCCCGTCAACCCCCTCACCGTCGACGGTGAGCGCTACCTCGTCGCCCCGCGCGGCGACACCCACTGGGTCCGCAACCTCCGCGCCGCCGACGGCCACGGCGAACTCCGCCTCGGCAAGCGCACCACGCCCTTCCACGCCGCCGAACTCCCCGACGCCGCCAAGCCCCCCGTCCTGCGCGCCTACCTCAAGCGCTGGAAGTTCGAAGTCGGCGTCTTCTTCGAGGGACTCGACCACACCTCAACCGACGCAGCCCTGCTCAAGGCGGCCCCCGACTACCCCGTCTTCCGCCTGACCACCCGATAGGGCGGGCCGTGGTCCGGCCCGCCCGGACACCGCTACGGCAGGTCGGTCACCAGTTCGGCGACGGTCTTGCGGCGGCCCGTGTAGAACGGGACCTCCTCGCGGACGTGGCGGCGGGCCTCGGAGGCGCGCAGGTGGCGCATGAGGTCGACGATGCGGTGGAGTTCGTCGGCCTCGAAGGCGAGCATCCACTCGTAGTCGCCGAGCGCGAAGCTGGAGACGGTGTTGGCGCGCACGTCGGCGTAACCGCGGGCCATCTTGCCGTGCTCGGCGAGCATCTGGCGGCGCTCGGCGTCCGGCAGCAGGTACCACTCGTAGGAGCGGACGAAGGGGTACACGCACACGTACGCGCGCGCCTCCTCGTCGGCCAGGAACGCCGGGATGTGGCTCTTGTTGAACTCGGCAGGGCGGTGCAGCGCCATGTTCGACCACACCGGGGTCGAGGTACGGCCCAGCTCGGTGCGGCGGAACCGGTGGTAGACCTCCTGGAGGTCGTCGCTGCTCGGCGCGTGCCACCAGAACATGTAGTCCGCGTCGGCGCGCAGGCCGGCCACGTCGTACAGGCCCCGGGTCGTGACGTCCTTGGCCGCGTACCCGTCGAGGAGGTCCTGGACCTCGGAGGCGAACGCGCCGCGGTCGCCCTCGGGCAGGCCGTCCGCCTTGAACACCGACCACATGGTGTAGCGGATGACCTGGTTGAGGTCGCGGGCCTTGGGCTTGTCGGTCACGGTTGTACTTCCCTCAGCTGATTGATGATCCGTACGGCCGCCGCCTTGGCGGTGGCAAGGCAGGCGGGGACGCCGACCCCATCGTAGGCCGCGCCGCATACGGCGAGCCGGGGGTGTCCCGCTACCGCGCCGCGTACGCGGGCGATCCTGTCGAGGTGACCTACGTTGTACTGCGGGAGGCCGCCTCCCCAGCGCGTCACGCGGGCTTCTACGGGCAGTTCCCTAACAGCGCAGACGTCGGCGAGCTCGGCCATCGCGTCCGCCTTCAGCTCCGCGTCGGGCCGCTGGAGCGTGCGTTCCTCGCCGAACCTGCCGATCGACGCGCGGACCAGCACGAGGTCACTGTCGTGCTCGGTCAGGTGCGGCCATTTCACCGAGCTGAACGTCACCGCCTTGACCCGCCGGTTCTCCACCGAAGGCACAAGATATCCGGAACCCGTGGGTTTCTCCGGGAAGGCCGAGGCGCGGTAGGCGAGGCTGATGATCGCCATGCTGGCGTACTCGACGCCCGCGAGCTCGGCCGCCGCCGCGGGCACGTCGGCCGCGAGCAGGCGCGCCGCCGGAGCCGCGGGGACCGCCAGGACGACGGCGTCGGCCTCCACGGGCACCGGAGCCGTCTTCGGGCCCAGGACGACCCGCCACCCGTCTGGCGTACGGCGCAGCTCCTGCGCCATCGCCTCGGTGCGGATGTCCACACCCTCCTTGCGCAGGATGTCTCCGAGCAGGACGGGCAGCGAACCCATGCCGTCCCGCATCGTCGCGAAGACAGGTCCCTGGTTCTTGGGCGCGGCCTCCTGGATCGCCTTGGCCGCCTGCACGAGCGAGCGCTGGCCGAGGCTCGCGTGGGCGAGCTGCGGCAGCGTCGCCTCGAACGACAGCAGGTCGGCGCGGCCCGCGTACACGCCGCCGAGCAGCGGCTCCACAAGCCGGTCCACCACCTCGCGGCCCAGCCTGTCGCCCACGTAGTCGGCCACCGAGACGTCCGAGCCGCGCGGCGTCGGCCTGCGCGCCAGGTCGAGCGCCGCCCGCGCGACGCCCTGCGCGTCGAGGACGCCCGACTGCGCCAGCGCCGTCAGATCCGACGGCACCCCCATCACCTGGCCCGCGGGGAACCGCTTCAGCCCCCCGTGGCTGTAGATCGCCGACGACGCGGTGCCCGGATGCCGCAGCAGCCCGTCAAGGCCGAGCGCCGCGACCAGCCCGACGGCCTCGGGCCGCCGCGCGAGCATCGACTCCGCGCCCTCGTCCAGCGGGACCCCGGCCAGCTCGCTCACCCTGAGCTTCCCGCCGAGCCTCGGCCCGCCCTCCAGCACCGTCACGCGCAGGCCGGCCCGGCTCAAGTGCCAGGCCGCGCCGAGCCCGGAGATCCCTCCGCCGACGACCACCACATGCTTCGCAGTCACCCCTCCACGATGGCAGAAACGGGGCGATGGCCCGTCCGTCCCACGGTGTGAGATCACAGTCAGTCCGGAAGGACCATCGCCCCTGTGCCGTCTTGTCTGAGCGGCGTAGAAGGAGTCCGCTTACGCGGCGTACGGGCGGCTCGCCCTTGCCTCGCTGAGCGCCCGCGCCCACCAGTCGAGCTGGCCGAGCAGCGCCTTGGCACCCGCTTCGGCGGCATCGGAAGGCGTGAGCCCGCCGTCCTCGCCGAACAGGGTCCAGTAGTCGGCGAACGAGACCTGGTCGCGGACCGTGACCGCGTGCATCTCCGCGAACACGCCGCGCAGGTGCTCGACGGCCCGCAGCCCGCCGGAGACGCCCCCGTAGGACACAAAACCGACCGGCTTGGCCTGCCACTGGGTGAAGTGCCAGTCCACGAGGTTCTTCAGCGCCGCCGGGTAGCTGTGGTTGTACTCGGGCGTGACCACCACGAAGGCGTCGGCCGCCTCCAGCCGGGGCGTGAGCCGCGAGACCGCAGCCACGATCTCGGCGGACGGCGCGGCGTCCTTGGCCGGGAACGCCAACGGCAGGTCGGCGTGGTCGGCGAGGTCGATCACGTCGACCTCGAACGAGGTCGCCGCGTGGGCGGTGATCCACTCGGCGAACACGGGGCCGACCCGGCCCTCGCGCACACTGCCGATGATCACCGCGAGCTTGAGAGGAACATCAGTCGTCATGGGGAACAGGCTGCCGCCCGCGCCCGGCCCGAGGGAGACCGCGCCGAGGCTGGCCCTCGCGGGGCCACGCTAGGCCGCCTCACCTCCCGGTAAATTCCCCTTATGGGCGACAACCAACTCGGCGTGTTCCTCCGGGAACGGCGCGAACTCCTCACCCCGGAGGCCGTCGGGCTCCCCACCGGGCCGCGCCGCCGCACCCCCGGGCTGCGCCGCTCGGAACTGGCGATGCTCGCGGGCGTGAGCGTCGAGTACCTCACCCGCCTTGAGCAGGGACGCGACCGCAACCCGTCGTCGCAGATCCTCGGCGCGCTCGCCGATGCCCTCCGCCTCGACCGCGACGAACGCACCTACCTGCGGTTCGCCGCCAAGGCCGTCAACGGGGACCCCGCGCCGTGCGCGGCCTCCGACCCGCCCGCGCGGGAGGTGCGCCCGGCCCTCCTCGCCATCCTGCGCAGCCTCGAGCCCACCCCTGCCGTCCTGCTCAACCGGATCAGCGACGTGCTCGCCCACACCGTCGCCTACGAGCGGTACGCCCGCCCCCTCGGCATCCTCGACGGCGCAGAACCGAACCTGCTGACCTGGATCTTCACCGACCCGCGCGCCCGCGCCGCGCTCCCCGACTGGGACGCCCACGCCGACGCCGAGCTCTCCGCCGTCCGCATGGCCTCCTCCCCCGACGACACCCACCTCAACGCCCTCGCCGAGGACCTCACCGTCCTCGCCGGGGCGGCCTTCTCCGACCGCTTCCGCCCCGCCCCCCTCTCCCTGCCCCGGCCCACCGTCGCCACGGTCCGCCACCCGGAAGCCGGTCCCCTCCGCCTGCACATGGAGACCCTCGCCTCCGAGGACCACCGCGTCCTCATCCACCTGCCCGCCGACGCGCCCACCGAGCACTCCCTCAACCACCTCGTCGGCAAGGGCACCCTCCTCCCTCTGCCCACCCACTCCCGCTCCGCCTAGGTCACAGGGAGGCCAGGTAGGCGCGCAGGAGGTCGGTGAAGAGGGCGGGGTGCTCGAGGTTGGGGTAGTGGGCGGCGTCGGGGATCGGGTGGGAGCGGCCGTCGGGGACCGCGGCGATGAGCCTGTCGGACATCGCGAGGTGGTCTGGCGAGTCGAGAGCGCCGGACAGGGCGAGGACGGGTACGGCGATCCCCGCGACGCGCGTCCATGTGTCGTGTACGGGACGAAGGTAGTCGGGCTCGCCTGGCGTGTGCTTGGACATCGTGCCGAGGGCCATCGTGCGCAGCCGCCCCACGACGGCGGGGTCGAGCGCGTCGAGCCGCCTGTGCGGTCCCGCCGCGAAGGACAGGAACGCCTCGACCGAGCCGTCCAGATCGCCGACGGACATCGCGGCATGCCAGCGGCCCAGCACACCGAGCGTCCACGGGTCGGCGAAGGCGGGCTCGCTCGTGCCCGCACCGCTCACGACCACGGCCTTCACCAGCTCCGGATACTCCAGGGCGAGGTCGACCGCGGTGCTCGCGCCCATCGAGACCCCGACGAACACCGCGGGGCCCGTCCCCAGGCGGCACGCCAACGCCGCGACGTCGTCAACGTGCCGGAACGGCCCGGACGCGTTCGCCGAGCGCCCGTGCCCCCTTGCGTCTGGTGCGATGACGCGGTGGTCGGCGGCGAGCGCCGGGACCTGGCCGTCCCACATCCGGTGGTCGAGGAAGCCGCCGTGCAGCAGGAAGACGGGCTCGCCCGCGCCCGACTCGGTCCAGTAGAGGTCCTGGGTGATCGCGCTCTCCATCATGACAACCAAGGTGTCATTTTTTGCGGCAAATGACAACCCAGGTGTCATCATGGTCCGGTGAACGAAAGTGAACCTCCCCTGCCGCCAGACGTGCTCGCGGCCCGCCTCGCCGAGGTGTTCGACCTCGTCGGCCCGGTCTACCGGCGCGCCCAGCGCAGGGTCGAGCACTACCTCCCGGAGGATGACCTGTCCGTCGGGGTCCGGGCCGTCCTGACCCTGCTCCACGAGCGCGGCCCGCTCACCGTCCCCCGGATGGCCGGGGAACTCGCGCTCAGCCGCCAGTTCGTCCAGCGGATGGCCAACGACGCGGCAGCCCGCGCGCTCGTCCGGTTCGCGCCGAACCCCGCCCACAAGCGCTCGTCCCTCGTCCACCTCACCCCCGAGGGCTCCCTGGCCATCGCCTCCCTCCTGGCCCGCGAGCAGACGATGCTCGCCGCCGTCGGCGGCGACCTCACCGCCGCCGACCTCGACGGCTGCGTCCGCGTCCTCACCCGTCTCCTGGACTTCCTCGAGGACCCCCGGCCGCCGACGGAGTCCTAGGAGGTCAAGAGGTTCCGGTGAAGCGGCGGAGGAAGACCACGGCGGCGGTGGCGGCCAGGGAGAGGCTCGCGACGAGGGGGATGAGGACGCCCGGGCTGGTGAAGTCGAAGGAGCCCTCGGTGCCGACGTCGACGCCGCCGAGCGGGGTCTGGTTGTGAGTGACGGCCGGGACTGTCTCGGTGCTCCGGTCGTCGCGGTCGTCCTGGTGTTGGGAGTCTTCGGGGGAGGCCGTGGGGGCGTCGTCGTCGGGTGTGCGTTGGGGGGTTGCGGCGGGTTTGGCGGTTGGCGTTACGCCCGGGTTCCTTGTGGGCGACGCGCTGGGGGGTTTTGTGCCGTTCGTGGAGGGACGGGGGGTCGCGGTGGGGCGGTCGCCCTTGTCGTCGTCGTCACGATCATCGCTGTCGTCGTCCGAGTCATCGTCATCGTCGTCGTCCTCCTCGTCCTCATCCTCATCCTCGTCGTCCTCGTCTGCTGCGGCGTACGCGGCGGCAGTGGATGGGAGGACGGGCGAGGAACCGGGGGCGAGGGCCGGAACGGCGGTGAAGGCGAAGGTGAAGAGGAGGACGAGGAGGGTGCGGTGGAGCAGGAGGGGCACTGCGGGCTCCCTGGGTCGCGGCCCGGGCCGTCCGGGCCGGGTTCCAGGGTCAGGGCGGGGCGTGGAGCGGGGATGAGACGGGGATGAGAGGGCTCTCATCCGGCCGCCCGGGCCGCTAGGAGGGCGTCTCGGGGCCCAGCGCGCGCAGGCGGTACCCGGTGCCCCGGATGGTCTCGATGCGGTCCTGGCCGAGTTTGCGGCGCAGATAGCGGATGTACACGTCAACGACGTTGCTGCCGGGGTCGAAGTCGAAGCCCCACACATGGCTGAGCAGCTGCTCGCGGGTGAGGACCTGGTCGGGGTGCCTGCACAGGAACTCCGCGAGAGCGAACTCGCGGCTCGACAGCTCCACCGTCCGCCCGCCCGCGCGCGCACGGCGGGTGCGCAGGTCGAGCGCCAGGTCGCCGACGGTCAGGACAGTCGCCTCCGGGGCGCGCTCGGGGCGCAGCCTCAGCCGGATGCGGGCGAGCAGCTCCTCGAACGCGAACGGCTTGGCGAGGTAGTCGTCCGCGCCGCTCTCCAGCCCGACGACGGTGTCGGCGACGCCGCCGCGCGCGGTGAGGATGACGACGGGCAGCGTCATGCGCGCCTCCCGCAGCATCCGCAGGACGGTCAGGCCGTCACGGCCGGGTAGTCCGAGGTCGAGGACGAGCAGGTCGAACTGTCCGGTGAGTCCCATCTCGTAGGCGCTCACCCCGTCCTCCACGACCGTCGTGACAAAACCGTGCCGACGGAGTCCTTTGTCCAGGAAGGACGCGATGCGTGCTTCGTCCTCAGCGATCAGAATGCGGTTCACCAGGTTCGCCCGTCCGGTAGGCAGGGATGCTGATCAGGAAGACCGCGCCGCCTTCGGGGGCGTCGCGGACTTCGGCGCGGCCGCCGTGCGCCGCCGCGATGTTGGCGACGATCGCCAGGCCGAGGCCGGTCCCGGTCTGCGCGCCGTGCACGAAGCGCTCGAAGATCCGCGCGCGCTGGTCGGCGGGCACGCCGGGGCCGTCGTCGCGGACCCACAGCTCGAGCCGCTGCCCGCGCAGCGCCGACCCAACGGAGATCCGCCCGCCGTCCCGCGTGTGCCGGACCGCGTTGGCGACGAACTGGACGAGCGCCTGGGTGAGCCGCTGCCCGTCGGCGAGAACGTGGGTGTCGGCGACCTCGTCAAGCCGCCATGTCCGGTCGGCGAGCGTGCGGACCTTGGCGAGGACGTCGACGGTCAGCTCGGCGACCGCGACCTCGCCGACGTCGAGGAACCCCGGCTGCTCGGAGCGTGCGAGCAGCAGCAGGTCGTCAACGATCCGGTTCATGCGCTCGAGCTCGTCGAGGACGAGCGCGACGGTCTCCTCACGGTCCTCCTCCCCCATCAGCTCAAGGTGGCCGCGCACGACCGTGAGGGGCGTGCGCAGCTCGTGCCCGGCGTCGTCAAGGAACTCGCGCTGGATCGCGAAGGCGCGCTCCAGCCTGTCCAGCATGCGGTTGAACGTCCCGGCGAGGGCGGAGATGTCGTCATCGCCGGGGACGTCGAGGCGACGGGTCAGGTCGGCGGAGTCGCTGATCCGCTCGGCGGTCTTGCGCACGAGCCGGACCGGCGCGAGGACACGTCCGGCGACGAGCCACCCCGCCGCGCCCGCCACGGCGACGGCGAGCGCCGACGTGAGCGCGAACGACCGCATGACGTCGGTGACCTCGCGCCTCTGCTCGTCGTAGAAGACCCCGACGACGAACGCCGCCTTGCGGTCGTCCCCGGTGACGCGTACCGGCATCACGAGGTACCGGACTTGTCCCGCGTCGCTGGACGCCCAGCCCGTCGAGGGCTCCTGCGCGGCCGACGCCGCGGCGACGAGCTCCTTGTTGAGGTGGAGCCGCTCGTCGGACCGCACCACGCTGTACTGGTCGACCTTGCCGTTCACGACGCTGAAGTACGTCTCGTACGTGTCCGGCGTCATCGTGCCCAGGTAGTCCCGCAGGAGGCCGCGCACGTCGGTCGCGGGGCCCGCGCGCTTGGCGAACGCGCGGAGCTTCTCGGCCTCGTTGGCCAGTTCCGCGCCCACCCTGGCGTCGAGCCTGCCCACCAGCAGCGACCAGGTGGCCGATCCGGCGACGGTGAGGGCGAGCGCGACGACCAGCAGCACCCAGGCGACGATGCGGGTGTGGGCGCTCACCGGGCCGCCTCAGTCGTCATCATCGTCATCCTGGCCCGAGTCGTCGCCGTGGTTCGAGTCGTCCCAGCCGTCGTCGGAGGTGTCGTCAGAGTGGTCGTCGGCGTCGCGGGGCGGCGCGGGCGTCACGGGGTCGGCCACGTCCGGCTCGTCGGTGTCGGAGACGGCGGGCGACGGCGTCGCCGTCACCACGACCTGGGGCCCGAGGGACGGCGGCGTGACGCGCGCGGCCATGACGAAGGCGTACACCGCCCCCAGGGTGACCACCACGGCCCCGGTCACGGCGAGCAGCGGCCCACGGGATCTCATGCGCCCAAAGTAGGCAACCCGGCGGTACGGCAGGGCCGTACGGCGATGAGAATGCTCTCATCCGCGACTCGCGCACGAACGCCGAAGGGCGGCGTCCCGCAAGACGCCGCCCTTCCGAAGGTTTCTAACGCGCGGAGACCTCATGGACGAGGTCGGCAAGACGCGCGAGCTGGTCGGGGTTGGTGGCGGGCAGGACGCCGTGGCCCAGGTTGAAGATGTGGCCCTCGGCGACCCGTCCCTGCTCCAGGACCTGGCGGGCGCGCGGCTCCACGACCTCCCAGGGCGCGAGCAGGATCGAAGGGTCGAGGTTGCCCTGGAGCGCCTTGCCCGGCCCGACCCTGCGGGCCGCCTCGTCGAGCGGGACGCGCCAGTCGACGCCGACGACGTCCGCGCCGGCCTCGCCCATCAGCCCGAGCAGCTCACCGGTCCCGACGCCGAAGTGGATGCGCGGCACATCGGCCATGGCGGCGAAGATCTGCTCGCTGTACGGCATGACGTAACGGACGTAGTCGTCGGGCGCGACCGCGCCGACCCAGCTGTCGAACAGCTGGATCGCCCTGGCCCCGGCCGCCACCTGGGTGCGCAGGAAGCCGATGGTGATCTCGGTGAGGGCGCTCATCAGGGACTGCCAGATGTCCGGCTCGCCGTACATGAGGGCCTTGGTGCGGTCGTGGTTCTTCGACGGCCCGCCCTCGATGAGGTAGGACGCGAGCGTGAAGGGCGCCCCGGCGAAGCCGATCAGGGGGATGTCGCCCAACTCGGCGACAAGGCCCTTGACCGCCTCGGTCACGTAGGGGATGTCGTCGGAGGTGAGGGGACGGAGCCGGGAGACGGCGTCCTTGTCCCGGATCGGGTCGGCGATGACGGGGCCGACGCCCGGCTTGATGTCGAGGTCGATGCCGATGGCCTTGAGCGGCACGACGATGTCGCTGAAGAAGATCGCCGCGTCGATCGCGTACCTGCGGACCGGCTGGAGCGTGATCTCCACGATGAGGTCGGGGTTCGCGCAGGACTCCAGCATGGGAATCCCCTCGCGTACCCGCAGGTACTCGGGGAGCGAGCGACCGGCCTGGCGCATGAACCACACGGGCGTGTGGGAGACGGGCTCGCGGCGGCAGGCGCGGAGGAACACCGGGTCTTCAGCGGGCATGTACAGATGGTCCCATGCTTTGGCGTTCACGGTGTCCTGGGGTGCCGTTCGGGCGTGCCCCGCGAGATTCCCCCACGAGATTTTCGTGACACGCCGGGCGATGTCCCACAAGATCACCGGAGCCGCTGGCATTTTCGTTAATTATCGACATCGCAAGACGAGCGATCAGCTCACGGACGAGCAGAGGTCACCGGTGCCTCAAACCCCCCGCACCACCGCCCGTGGTCGCGTCGGCGTGGCAACCCCCCGCCGTCCGCGACCGGAGATCTACTCTCGGGAGATGACACCCCCTCATCCGGCGCCCGGCTATCGGGAGGCCCTGGACACCCTCAACGAGGCGCTGACGGGCGATCCCGAGCGCCCCGAGCTGGAGTTCGAGGAGATGCCCGCGCCGCAGCGGCTCGCGCCGTTCTCCGCGGCGCTGTCGGCGGCGGTCGTCCGCGACGACGTCGAACTCGCCGTCGGACGCCTGATCCTGCTGCACGACCCGCAGGGCAGACCCGGCTGGGACGGCCAGTACCGGCTCGTCGCCTACATCCGCGCCGACCTCGAGCCAGAGATCGCCGACGATCCGCTGATCGGCTCGGTCGCGTGGAGCTGGCTGATCGAGGCCCTGGATGAGGCGGGTTACGCCGCCGAATCGGGGACGATCACCCGTGCCGTCAGCGAGAGTTTCGGGGGCAAGGAGGACGAACCGGCCACCACGGAGCTCGAACTCAGGGCATCATGGTCACCCGCCGGGACTGATCTGCGCGCGCACGTGCGGGCCTGGACCGAGGTGATGTGCATGGCGGCCGGGCTCCCCCCGCGCGGGGTCCGCGATCTGAAGGACGTACGGTAGCTGAGTGGAAGCAGGTGGGGAAACGGGAGGCACGGCGTCATCGCCGCTCCTGGAGCCGCGTGAGGGCATCCCGCCCGTCGTCGCCGACGACGCGGGGCTCGACCGGGTCATCGAGGCGTTCGCGTCAGGTTCCGGCCCGGTGGCCGTGGACGCCGAGCGCGCTTCCGGCTATCGGTACGGCCAGCGCGCCTACCTCGTCCAGCTGCGCCGCCGAGGGGCGGGCACCGCGCTGATCGACCCGGTCGCGTGCCCGAACCTCAACGACCTCAACCGCGCGCTCGCCGACAGCGAGATGGTGCTGCACGCGGCCAACCAGGACCTGCCCTGCCTGTCCGAACTCGGCCTCGTGCCGCGCAGGCTGTTCGACACCGAGCTGGCGGGACGGCTGCTCGGCTACCCCCGGGTCGGCCTCGGCGCGATGGTCGAGACGGTGCTCGGCTACAGCCTGGAGAAGGGGCATTCGGCGGCCGACTGGTCGACCCGTCCCCTTCCGACGGATTGGCTGCGTTATGCGGCCCTGGACGTCGAGCTGCTCGTGGAGCTGCGGGACGCGCTGCACGCCGAGCTGATCGAGGCGGGCAAGCTCGAGTGGGCGTTGCAGGAGTTCGACGCGATCGCCTCGGCCCCGCCCAAGCAGCCGAGGACCGACCCGTGGCGGCGTACGTCGGGCATCCACCGGGTGCGCAACCGGCGCGCGCTGGCGGTCGTGCGCGAGGTGTGGGAGACGCGCGAGCGCATCGCCCAGGAGCTCGACCTGTCCCCCGGCCGGGTGCTGCCGGACACCGCGATCGTCGAGATGGCGGTGGCGCAGCCGCGCACGATGGCCGAGCTGTTCACGATCGCGGCCGTCAAGGGCCGCAACGCGCGCCGGTACACCACCCAGTGGCTGCGCGCGGTCTCCAAGGGGCGGCAGCTGCCCGAGGCCGCCTTGCCCGAGCAGAACCTTCCCGGCGACGGGCCGCCGCCCGCGCACCGCTGGGCCGAGCGCGACCCCGAGGCCGCGGCGCGGCTCTCCGCGGCGCGCACGGTCGTCGCGGCGCTGGCCGACGCGCACAACCTGCCGAGCGAGAACCTCGTGCAGCCCGACTTCGTGCGGCGGCTGTGCTGGTCGCCGCCGGAGCAGGCGACCCCCGAGGCGATCCGCGCCGAGCTGCGCCGGCTCGGCGCGCGGCCGTGGCAGGCGGCGCTGGTGTCGGTGCCGGTGGCCAAAGCCTGGACCCGCCTGGAGACCAAGGGCGAACTGGCCTGACGCGATCGGTCCGCCCGGCGCGGAAAAGAGTTATCCACAGGCTGTGACCCGGGCTCAGCGGAATGTCACCGGTGCGGGTTAGTGTCGCGGGCATGGAACAGAAAAGCATTCCGGCTCCCCTCGCCGGGCGGGTCGGCCACATCGCGGGCATCGAGTCGATCACGCTCGACGGCCGGCGCCTGTACTTCGGATACGACTATTCCGACGATCTCGTGGTGTCGCCGCTGATCGAGGATCCCGGCGCGATGGCGCGGTTCGCCGCCGAGCACCTGCGCCAGCGGACCGGCGCGCACGACGCGGCCTACTGGGCCGAACTCGTCGGCCTCGCGGCGGAGTCCTCGAACCTCGCGCCGCCTGAGGCGTGCGCGTTCACCACCGAGGGCATGGCCGCCCTGCCCGCGCCTGGCGGCCACCTGCTCTACCTGCTGGACAGCGCGCTGGGCCACGAGGATCGCGGCTTCGCCCTCCCGCCCGAGGCCGCGCCGCTGCTGGCACGGCTCGGCCGCGACCCCGGCGACGTCGCCGAGTGCGTCGACGAGTGCCTGCGCCTCGTGCGCGCCGAAGGAAGGGCCGCGCACCCCGAAGCCTGGCTCCTTGTCCAGCACTACCTCGCGGCCGCCCTCGACCGCCTCCCGCCCACCTGGGCCGCCTTCTTCGCGCCCCTCCACCACCTTTGACGCCCCACACCGTCCTTTCCCGGTGCGTCGCGTCCTTCGGGCGTGCGTTCCCGCGCTCGTTGGCGGTGTCGCACGGGTCTGCCGGAAGGCGGCGGGCCTGCTGTCCGGCGAGGGCCGCTCAGCACGGGTTCCGGTAGGGGATCTCGCCGATGAAGGTCCGCCACTCCGCGGGCGACAGCGGGCCGTGCTGCGCGCAGAGCGCCTTCCTGAGCTCGACGGGGTCGACGAGATGGGTGCGCAGGTGCGAGGCGTCGTCCATGCTCAGGACATAACGCCCGTCCGGGGAGAAGACCAGGTCGGCGACCGCGCTGTAGGAGGGCATGGACTCGCGGAGGCCCGTCAGCGGGATGCCGAAGGGGCGGCGGTTGACGACGTCCCACAGCCGGATCTGGCCTTTGTCGTCGGCGGTGGCGAGGACGCTGCCCTCCGGGTCGCGGGAGAACGCGGCGTTCTGCGGCGGGGACTGCGCTCCCGCGGTGAACGTGGACCGGCGCTCGAGGGTGCGGGTGTCGAAGATCCCGATCCTGCCGCCCTCCACGGAGGCGACCGTCCGGCCGTCGCCGCTGATCGCCTGAACCGAGGTGAGCGAGGTGTTCGGCGGCGTCAGCACACGTCCGCTGGGCACCTCGGCGACCCCCTGGTCGAACCCCGACAGCAGCGATTTGCCGTCGGGCAGGAAGAGCATCTGCGGGTAGGCGGCGACGCCGTTGAAGACCGGCACGTCGGTCGGCTTCGGGGCGTTCTCGAACAGCTTCCGGTTCAGCGCCAGGTCCCAGAACTGGAGCGTCGTTCCCCCGTAGACGCCGACGAGGACGGCGAGGGTGCCGTTGTCCGGCGAGAAGCCCGCGGAGACTCCCGTCAGCTGGTGCCCGACGTCGATCGTGGTCCGCTTCGAGCCCGCGCGCACGTCCCACACGTCGAGCGAGGTGCCCTCCCCGATCACGGCGAGGAGGGAGCCGTCGCCGGAGAGCCAGAAGCCCTTCGGGTCCCTGATCGGCAGCTGCCCGGTCTTCTGGCGCAGCACCGGGTTCCAGACCTCGACGGTGTCGTCCATCGTCTCGACAAGGAGCGTCGTGCCGTCCGCGCTGAACACCGCCTTGGGGACGGGGTGGGTGTTGAGCTCCAGCGGGTCGAGGGCCGACTTGACGCTGATGGAAAGGACCGCGCTGTCGCCGTTGACGCAGCGCAGGCTGCGCCCGTCTGCGCTGATCCGCTGGACGCCGCACAGGCTCGTGACGTAGCGCATGAGCGGGTCGTCGTCGATGCCCTCGGTGCGCCAGAGGGTGTTGTCGAACGCCAGGTAGGAGCCGTCCGCGCTGAACTGGAGCGAGGAGTGGCGGATGTTGTAGGTCTTGGTGTCGACGCCGCCGAGGGTCTTGCCCTCGAGCGTCTTGATCTCCAGCAGGCGGATCGCGTCGCCCTGCTGGGCGGCGAACCACTCGCCGTCCGGGCTGAAGGCGACGTCGCCGATCGCCTCCTTGCCGAGGAACATGCGCGGGGCCTTGAGCTTGGTCCCCTTGGCGATCTCCCACCACTCGGGGGCCTTCGCGCCCTGCTTCACCGTCACCAGGACCTTCTCGTTCGCCGAGAACGCCAGCTTGTGCGCGCGGTAGGGGATCTTCAGCAGGGTCTTGCCGGTGGCCGCGTCCCAGACGACGGTCTGCTTCTGCTGGGCCCAGACCAGGTAGGCGGCCGTCGGGCTCAGGTGGAGGCCGGAGGAGGTGACCTTGAAGGTGTGCTCCCTCGGCGTGCCGGTGGCGACGTCCCACAGCCGGGTGTTGAGGTCGGTCTGGCTGACCGCGACGGCGGTCCCGTCGGCGGACAGGGCCATGTCGGCGATCTGGCCGCCGGGAACGGTGAACGTCCGCAGCACCTTGCGGGCCTGCCCGTCGACGACCTTCACCTCGTTGTCCTTGGCGTACAGGAGGGTCCCGCCGTGGCGGTCGGCGACCACGAGCCAGTCTCCGTTCGTGCCTTCCGGCTGGTAGATGTACTCCTCCCACTGGTGGTACAGGGTCACCAGGGCGCTTCGGGTCTCGATGCCGTCGAGGTTGAGCGCGCCGGCCGCCGCGGCCAGGCGCGCGGCCGTCCTCGGGTCCTCCTTGCGCAGGCCGACGGCGAGGTTCGCGATGCGCGCGCTGATGGCGGCGTCGCGTTGGGTGGCGATGAGGGTGTTGCTCTTGCGCAGGTCGCGGCTCTGGACTGCGGCGAGCGCGGCCGCGCCGAGGGCGATCACGAGGAGGAAGGAGAGCGCGGCGAGCATCGTGGTGCGGGTGCGGGCGCGGCGTTGGGTGAGCCGGACGGCGGCGTCGAGGAAGGCGCGTTCGAGTGTGTTGAGGGTGAGCTGACGGCGGCCGGTGGCGGCCCAGGTCAGCGCGGTGTCCAGCGGGGTGCCCTGGTAGAGGTCGCTGTCCTTGCGGCCGTGCTCGTCCCAGAAGCGCGCGGCGTCGGACAGGGCGTGGTGGATCTCCAGGCCGTCGCGCTCGGACTCGGCCCAGTCGCGCAGGCGCGGCCAGGCGCGCAGCAGCGCGGGCGAGCTGAGCACCACCGAGTGCCCGTCGCCGCGGATGAGGCCCGCCTCGCCGAAGGCGACGAGGACGCGCTCAAGGGTCTGCCCGTTGGTCTCCTCCCGCAGCTCGCGCAGCTGGACGCGGCGGACCGTCTCGCGCGCGTCCGGACGCGTGTTGACCATGCGGAGCATGACGCGCGGCACGGCCTGGCGCTCCTCGGGGCTGAGCCGCTCGTAGGCGCCCTCGGCGAGCTCGGTGAGCGAGGGCGCGGGCGGCCCGGCGACCGTCGCGTCCGCCGCCGCGCGGGCCCCCGCCTCCAGCGGCAGTTCGCGGCTGTCCGCGCCGATGAGGGTGTTGAGGAGCTCCTGGGACGTGGGCCTGCGCGCGGGGTCGTGCGACATGGCGCGCTCGGTGAGGCCGCGCAGCGGCTCTGGCAGATGGCCGGTCTCCGGCTCGTGGTTCAGCACCTGGTGCATGAGCGAAGGAAGGCTCTCGCCTTCGAAGGGCGGGCGTCCGTCGGCGGCGAACAGCACGATCGCGCCCCACGCCCACACGTCGGCCGAAGGGTCGGCCCGCTGACCCCGGAACAGCTCGGGGGCCATCCAGCGCGGCGTGCCCTTGAGCTGGCCCGTCGCGCTGCGGGACATCTCCTCGGTCTTGGCGATGCCGAAGTCGATGACCCGGGGGCCATCCGGACCGAGCAGGACGTTGGCGGGCTTGAGGTCGCGGTGGATGACCCCGGCGGCGTGGATCGCCGACAGCGCCGTGGCGATGCCGACGGCGAGGCGGTGCAGCTCCTCCGGCGTGTACGCGCCCTGGCGGTCCACCCGGTCCTGGAGCGTCGGGCCCGGCACGAACTCGCTGACGACGAACGGCGGCGTGTGGTCGAGGTCGGCCTCGATCACCTTCGCCGTGCAGAACGGCGCGACCCGCGAGAGCGCCTTGACCTCGCGGCCGAGCACCGCCTTGTCGGCGTCGGACACGTAGTCGGCGTGCAGCGCCTTCACGGCCACCCGCGTGCCCTGGGCGTCGTACCCCTCGTAGACGACGCCCTGGCCTCCCGAGCCGATCCGCGCGGCGAGCCAGTACCTGCCCAGCTGGCTCGGATCCCCTTCGAGCAACGCCCCCATCTTCGACACCCCGTCTCATACCTGTGCGAACCGTTTGATCATGGTGAAAACCATGGCGCGCTGCGGCGTTTGTCCAGTTCCGGTCCGAACGCTGACATTCCGGGCTCCGCTGACGCTGCGGACGCGTCGGGCGGTGTGCGGTCCGGCACTGTGGCGGCGGGACACGGGTGGCGGGGGCTGCGCAGGGGTAGGCGGATAACGAAGTGGGCGCGACGGGCCGGGAGGCTGCTGGGACGGAACCGACCGCACGGTGCTCCCGTTGAGGGGGGAACGGCACAACCCGGCCAGCTCGGGCACAACGGTTCGTGGAGGAACACACGTGGAGGTCACGACATTCGGCTGGGCGATGACGCTCGCGGTCATCGCGGCGCTCTTCGCCCTCGACCTGACGGTCGGGGTGCTGCGCCCCCACGCTGTGGGCTTCCGGGAGGCGACCGTCTGGTCGGTGTTCTACATCGCGGTCGCCCTGCTGTTCGGCCTGTTCCTCGGCATGCAGTACGGCTGGGGGTATGGCGGCGAGTACTTCACCGGCTACATCGTCGAGAAGAGCCTGTCGATAGACAACCTCTTCGTCTTCGTCATCATCATGACGACGTTCGCGGTGCCCAAGAAGTACCAGCAGAAGGTGCTGACGATCGGCATCCTGCTCGCGCTGATCATGCGCGCGGTGTTCATCGCGGTCGGCGCGACGCTGCTGTCGATGTTCTCCTTCATGTTCCTGATCTTCGGGCTGCTGCTGCTGTGGACGGCCCTGCAGGTCTACCGGCACCGCGACGAGGATCCGGACATCGCCGACAACCTGCTGGTGCGGACGTCGCGGCGGCTGTTCACCGTCACCGACGACTACGTCGGCGGGAAGTTCACCTCGAAGGTCTCCGGCAAGCGCGCGCTCACCCCGCTGTTCCTCGTGCTGCTCGCGATCGGCGGCACCGACCTGCTGTTCGCGCTCGACTCGATCCCGGCGATCTTCGGCATCACCGAGCAGGCGTACATCGTCTTCGCCGCGAACGCCTTCGCCCTGCTCGGCCTGCGCGCCCTGTACTTCCTCGTGACGGGCCTGCTCGACCGCCTCGTCTACCTCGCGACGGGCCTGGCGATCATCCTCGCCTTCATCGGCGTGAAGCTCGTCCTGCACTGGGCGCACGGCCTGTGGGACTGGGTCCCGGAGATCAGCACCGCCCTGTCCCTCGTCGTCATCGTCGTGGTCCTCACCATCACCACGGTGGCGAGCCTCCGCCGCGTCAAGCGCGACCCCACGGCCAAGGCCCACTCCGCGACCGTCATGGGCCACAAGAAGGACCAACCGGACGACCCGGCGAACGGCACCCAGGAAACCGACAGGCCAGAAGGAGACCACCCCGAAACCTGACACGGCGTGTGGGACGGCGCCGAAACCGCCGCCCCACACGCCGGGAGCCCACCTGCCCGGGCGAGCACCCACAAACGCCCGAGCGAGCACCCACATGCAGTTCGGAGGGCGTCCGCCCGAGCGGTTCTCGGTTCGGGTACGGGTGGACGGGAGGGGCGTCTGCGGGGCGGGGGTCAGGGGGTGGGGAGGGCGTCCGCTTGAGCGGTTCTGGGTGCAGGTTCGAGTGGACGGGAGGGGGCGTCTGGGTGGGTCAGGGGGTGGGGAGGGTGTCCACGAAGAGGAGGTCGGGGATCGCGCGGGGGGTGAAGCTGCGGCGCAGCCAGGCGCGGAGCGCGTCGGGGTCCAGTGGGGTGCGGGCGACGACGTAGGCGGTGAGGCGTCGGCCGCGTGAGGCGTCGGGACGGGTCGTCACCGCGGCGGCCGAGACCTCGGGGTGCGCGGCGAGGTGGCGCTCGACGGCGGGCGGGTCCACCGGCTCGCCGTCGGTGAAGACGAGTTCCTCACGGGCGGGCGGGACGAACAGGCGGCCTTCGGGGTCGAGGTGGCCGACGGTGTGCGTGGGGCTCGAGTCCGCGTGCACGTGGCCCGGCATCCCGGGCAGCGCCCGCGTGCCGTCCTCGCGCAGCACCTCGAGGTGGGTGCCGGGGGTCGGGCGGCCCGCGGTTCCCGGGCGTTCCAGGAGCTCGCGCGGGGTGGCGATGGTGAGGGCGTCGCCGTAGACGGTGTAGAGGATCTCGCCGTAGGCGTCCATGAAGGCCGTCGCGGTTCCGGGGGCGAGGGTGCCGCCGTGGGCCGCGGCGACCCGCAGCGACGACAAGTCGTGCGCGGCGCGCTCGTCGTCGCCGACTGCGAGCAGCGCGTCGAGCAGCGCGGGCGCGGTGAGCAGCGCGGTGCAGCCGTGCCCGTCGACGGCGGCGAGCACCCCCGCCGCGTCGTAGCGGCGCGTCAGCACGACGGTGGAGCGCAGGGACAGGGCGAGGTGCAGCGACGCGCGCCCCCACCTGTGCGCGAGCGGGACGCCCAGCAGGGCCGTCTCGTGGACGCGCAGGGGGATCCGGGACAAGACCGCGGTGAGCCGCTCGCGGCCGTCCGTGCGGCCCCTGCGGGTCGGCTGGAGCGGCCTCGCGTCGCGCACCGGCCGGAGCCTTTCGGTGACCAGGCGGCGGACCCCGCGCGGCGCGGCGGCCAGCAGCGGCGCGAACTCCGCGTCGGCGACGACGGCGTCGAGCCCGCGCAGCGAGGCGAGCCGCTCCGAGGTCGCCCGGCCGGTGTCCAGGACGAGCGGGGTGACCCCGAGCTTGGAGCAGGCGACCAGCACCTCGACCGCGGCGCGGTGGTCGCGGGCGAGCAGCGCGACGCGCGGGGTCGGCTCAAGCGCCCGGGCGAGGCCGTCGGTACGCGCGTTCAGCTCCGCGTACGTCAGCGCGCCTTCGTCGTCGACAAGTGCGGGACGGTCCGGGTCGCGTACGGCACCGGCGATCGTGTTTCCCGCGAGGGTGTCGCCCCAGCGGGCGAAGGCGGCGACCTGTCTTACGGTCGCGGCCGGGGACCCGGGGGTGAGCAGCCCGCTGCGCGCGAGGACGAGCGGCGTCCGCGCCGCCGCCGAAACCAGACCGCCGAATCTGCCGAACACCATGAGCAGCCCTCCACCGTCGTCCGCCCCGGGAAGAGCACCCGGGCGGAACCACGGTAATACCGGAGAGTTACCTCACCTTTACTGGAACATGACCGAAGATGGTCAAGCCCCCCGATTCCCGGCGGCTTCCCCGGCCTCACTCAAGGCCGTCGGCCACCGCTCGCCCGAGGTCGGCTCCCTCGACGGGCGCGGCGGCGAGCGCGTCTCCCCAGAACCTGACCCTGCCCTCCTGCGTGCGGTTGCGGCCCGCGCCCAGGCCGTCGAGCCAGCGGTAGACGACCTTGCCCGTGGCGTTGCGCGGCAGTTCCTCCACGAAGACGACGTCGCGCGGCACCGCAAAGCGCGCGACCCGCGTCCGGACGTGCTCGCGCACCTCGCGCTCGGTCAGCTCCGCGCCGGGACGCAGCACGAGGTAGGCGGCGAGCCGCTGCCCGTACTCGGGGTCGGTCACCCCCGTGACGGCCACCTCGCGGACCTCGGGAAGCCTGGCCAGCACGTCCTCGACGTCGCGCGGCACCACGTTCTCCCCTCCGGAGACGACCATGCCGTCTTCTCTCCCGTCGACGTACAGGAGGCCGTGGGAGTCGAGGTGTCCGAGGTCGCCCGTGGCCAGGAGCCCGTCGCGGACTTCGGTGGGGTCGCCTCCGGTGTAGCCCTCGAAGACGTTCTCGTTGGCTGCGAAGACCCGCCCTATGGTCGCGCGAGGCACCGGCTTGCCTTCGGCGTCGAGGATGCGGACGGAGGTTCCGCTGGGAGGACGTCCCGCGGTGGCGGGGTTGATCCTGAGCTCCTTGGGGCCCGCGACGCTCACCCAGCTCGCTTCCGTGGAGCCGTAGACGTTGTAGAGGCGGTCGCCGAACACGTCCATGAAGCGGTGGGCGAGGTCGCCGGGCAGGGACGAGCCGCTGAGGGCCGCGAGCCGAAGGTTGCGTTTGTCGTAGCCGTCCAGGACGGACTCGGGAAGCTCCATGATCCGCTGCAGCATGACCGGGACGGCGAAGTGCGCGACCCTGCTGTGCCGCTCGATCTCCCCCAGCGTCAGGGACGGGTCGAACCTGCGGTGCAGCACGATGGTGGCGCGCAGCGCGAGCCCGATCTGGAGGGCGGCGAGGCCCCAGGTGTGGAAGACGGGCGCGTCGATGAGGAACGTGTGCCGGGAGCGCAGCGGCAGCCTGGACAGCATCGACGCCAGCGGGCCGAGCCCCGGCCTCGGCCTGCGCCGCGCGCCCTTGGGACGGCCACTCGTGCCTGAGCTGAGCATGATCGTGCGGCCGTCGGTGGGCGGGGGCAGGGCGGGGCCGCCGCGCGGTGCGCGTTCGATGAGCGCGTCAAGGGTCTCGCCGCGCGCTTCCGGCCCGGCCCAGACGACGACGGGCACAAGGGCGGGAGGGCATCCGCGCAGCAGCGGCGCGAACTCCGCGTCCGCGACGACGACCGCCGGGCGCAGCTCCTCGAGGACCGAGCGGAGCTGCCCGATCCCGAACCCCGTGTTGAGCAGGACGGTCTCCGCGCCGCGTTTGGCGCAGGCGACGAGGATCTCCACGAGCCCGCGGTGGTTGCGGCACAGGATCGCGACGCGCGGGCGCGGCCCGGCCAGCGGAAGCGCCGCGCCGAGGCGGTCGGTGCGTTCGTCGAGTTCGGCGAAGGTGAGCGACCCGGTGTCGTCGAGGACCGCGGTCTTGCGCGGCTGCATGGCGGCGGCGGCCTTTGCGAGGCCCGCGAGGGTGGTCCCCCACGTCTGGAGCTCGCCGATCCCGCGCAGCGCGGCGACCGGCCTGGACAGGCGTAGAGCGCCGGACGCCAGGACATGTAGGTAGTCGAGGGCATGCCCCAGCCGACGCCGGAGGCCCGGCCGGTACGCGGGTCTGGCGTGCGCCACGGGCCTACCTCCACCGGGTATTTCCGGCAAACGCTAACGAGACGGGGCGGACACGACAAGTGGCAGAGGGCGACGAAGAGCCGAGGGCGGGGCCGTCAGTGGTTACTGACGAGTAGAATCATTTGTTACCGGCGAGTAGGCCCTGTGCGGGCGGCCCGTCGGCGTCCGCACCTTGAGCGCAGAGGGAGACCTGATCGTGCCTCGCACCGCACGTGATGTCGTGTTCGTCGACGGCGTACGCACGCCGTTCGGCAAGGCAGGCCCCAAGGGCCTTTACGCCGAAACCCGCGCCGACGACCTTGTCGTTCGCGCGATCCGCGAGCTCATCCGCCGCAACCCCGCCCTCCCGCCCGAGCGGGTCGACGAGGTGTCCATCGCCGCGACGACCCAGACCGGCGACCAGGGCCTGACCATCGGACGGTCCGCCGCCGTCCTCGCCGGGCTGCCCAAGAGCGTGCCCGGCTTCGCCGTCGACCGCATGTGCGCGGGCGCCATGACGGCCGTCACGACCACCGCGTCCGGCATCGCGTTCGGCGCGTACGACGTGGTGATCGCCGGCGGCGTCGAGCACATGGGCCGCCACCCGATGGGCGAGGGCGTCGACCCGAACCCCAGGTTCATGACCGACAAGCTGGTCGACCCGTCGGCGCTGGTCATGGGCCTCACCGCCGAGAACCTGCACGACCGCTACCCGGCCATCACCAAGGAGCGCTGCGACGCCTACGCCGTCCGCTCCCAGGCCAAGTACGCCGACGCCCAGGCCGCGGGCAAGATCGAGCCCGACCTCGTGCCGACCGCGATCCGCTCCGCCGCCAAGGGCTGGGGCCTGGCGACCCAGGACGAGCCGCCGCGCCCCGGCACCAAGCTCGAGGACCTCGCGGGCCTCAAGACGCCGTTCCGCGTCGCGGGCAACGTCACCGCGGGCAACGCCGCGGGCCTCAACGACGGCGCGACCGCGTGCCTGCTCGTCGCCGAGGACGTCGCCGAGGAGCTCGGCCTCACCGCGCGCATGCGCCTTGTGGACTACTCCTTCGCGGGCGTCGAGCCCGAGGTCATGGGCATCGGCCCCGTCCCGGCGACGGAGAAGCTGCTGGCCCGCAACGGCCTGACCATCGACGACATCGGCCTGTTCGAGATCAACGAGGCGTTCGCCGTCCAGGTCCTGGCGTTCCTCGACCACTTCGGCATCGCCGAGGACGACCCCCGCGTCAACCCGTGGGGCGGCGCGATCGCCGTCGGCCACCCGCTGGCGTCGTCCGGCGTGCGGCTGATGACGCAGCTGTCGCGCGAGTTCGCCGAGCACCCCGAGGTCCGCTACGGCCTCACCACGATGTGCGTCGGCATGGGCATGGGCGGAACCGTCCTCTGGGAGAACGTGAACTGGGAGGGCGGCAAGTGACCAGCATCGACATCTGGCGTTCGCAGCTGGCGAACGAGGATCGCAACGCCGATGAGGTCGTCACCAAGGCCATCGTCCGTGACGTGGACCTTCCGCACGGCGCGGGCAAGCTGGCGCTGATCACGCTGGACAACGGCTTCGACCACACCAAGCCGAACACCTTCGGTCCGCACGGCCTGCTCGCGCTGAACGACGCCATCGACTCGGTGGCCTCCCGCGACGACATCGTGGCCGTCGGCCTCACCGGCAAGCCGTTCATCTTCGCCGTCGGCGCCGACCTCAAGGGTCTTCCCGGTCTCAAGGACCGCGAAGAGGCCAAGATGATCGCGCGGCTCGGCCACGACGTGTTCCGCCGCCTCGGCGAGCTCGACGTGCCGACCTTCGCCTACTACAACGGCGCGGCCATGGGCGGCGGCGTCGAGGCCGGCCTGCACTGCACGTACCGGACGGTGTCCCGGGGCGTCCCGGCGTTCTCGCTCCCGGAGACGTTCCTCGGCCTCGTACCGGGCTGGGGAGGCACCTACCTGCTTCCGCACCTCATCGGCGCGGAGAAGGCGCTCAAGGTCATCATCGACAACCCGATGGCCAACAACCGCGTCATGAAGGGCAAGCAGGTCTTCGACCTCGGCATCGCCGACGCGATCTTCGACGCCGCCGACTTCCTCGAGGAGTCCCTTGCCTGGACCGCACGCGTCCTCAACGGCGACGTGAAGGTCGAGCGGCCCGAGGTCGACAAGGGCACGGGCTGGGACGACGCGGTCAACATGACCGGGTTCGTCCTCGAAGGCAAGCTGCACGGCGCGGCCCCGTCGTTCGTGCGGGCGCTCGACCTCGTCCGGCAGGCCAAGGACCGCACCCGCGACGAGGGCTTCGCGGCCGAGGACGACGCGCTGGCCGACCTCATCATGTCCGACGAGCTGCGCGCTGGCCTGTACGCGTTCGACCTCGTCCAGAAGCGCGCCAAGCGGCCCGCCGGAGCGCCGGACAAGTCCCTCGCCCGCAAGGTCACCAAGGTCGGCGTCGTCGGCGCGGGCCTGATGGCCGGGCAGCTCGCCCTGCTGTTCGCCCAGCGGCTCGAGGTCCCGGTCGTCATGACCGACCTCGACCAGGACAGGCTGGACAAGGGCGTCGCCTACGCGCACGGCGAGGTCGACAAGCTACTCGCCAAGGGACGCGTCCACGCCGACAAGGCGAGCCGCCTGAAGAGCCTGATCACCGGCTCGCTCACCAAGGACGCCTTCGCCGACGCCGACTTCGTCATCGAGGCGGTCTTCGAGGAGATGTCGGTCAAGCAGCAGGTGTTCGCCGAGGTCGAGGCCGTCGTCTCGCCCGAGTGCGTCCTCGCGACCAACACCTCGTCGCTGTCGGTGTCGGAGATGGCCGCGAAGCTCGCGCACCCCGAGCGGGTCGTCGGCTTCCACTTCTTCAACCCGGTCGCGGTCCTTCCGCTGCTGGAGATCATCCGCGCGGACAAGACCGACGACGTGACGTTGGCCACGGCGTTCGCGGTCGGCAAGCAGCTGAAGAAGTCGTGCGTGCTGGTCAAGGACGCCCCGGCGTTCGTGGTCAACCGCATCCTGCTGCGTCTGCTCGCGGAGATCATCGGGTCGGTCCAGGAGGGCACCCCGGTGGAGACCGCGGAGCGCGCCGCGCATCCGCTCGGCCTGCCGATGAGCCCGTTCGTGCTGCTCGGCCTGGTCGGTCCGGCGATCGCGCTGCACGTCAACGAGACGCTGCACGAGGCGTTCCCCGAGCGCTTCCCGGTGTCGGACAAGTTCCGGAAGTTCGTGGCGTCGGGCAAGAAGAGCGTGTACCAGCCCGACTTCACGTTCGACCCCGAGGCGCTGGAGATCTTCGCGGGCGGCGACAACCCGTCAACGGAGGAGGAGGTTCTCCAGCGGGCCATGCGCGGACTCGCCGAGGAGATCCGCCTCATGCTCGACGAGGGCGTGGTGGCCGCGCCCGAGGACATCGACCTGTGCCTTATCCTCGGTGCTGGTTACCCGTTCCACCTGGGCGGCATCACGCCGTACCTTGACCGGACAGGAATTTCCTCCCAGACCGGGAACCGATTCCTCGCCCCGGGCGTTGCACAGGTGGGATAGGGGTATTCCGCAAGACCAGCCGGCCCCGGGACTGGGGGGTTACCGAGCCGGCTAACGGGAGGCGCCTCGTGTCGCAAGACGCGGGGCGCTTTTCGTTTTCCCGCACCACCCCGCAACTGCGCGGATCGCGGGAACCCCGGCGCGCGGGCCGCCCGTTGGACGGGGGCGGCGCGGAACAGGGGCGGCGCGGCGTATTGATGAGAGTTGTCCGTTAGGACACCATAGGAGCCCGCAGCGAGACTTCTGGGGGAGGACGTGGGATTCGGTGTCCGCTACTTCGATCTCGACTTCGGGATCGCTCGGGAGCGGCTGCGCGGGCTCGGCGCGCGGTGCCACCGTCCACGGAGGCTGATCCAGCGTGTCGCGCTCGCCGGACCGGGCGGGGCATGGGCGGGCCTGCACTCCGAGGGCGACAGGCATGTGCTCACCCTGATGCGCGACCAGCGCACGGTGCGCGAGGTCATGGTGAGCGACTTCGACGCGGCCCTGGAGATCCTCGACGGCCTCGGCCTGCGCGTCACCGGGCGGCAGGAGATCCTGCGCGAGGCGTGGGAGCTGCACGCGATCGAGTTCCGCTTCGCCGAGGGGCCCGGGCTCGCCCCGTCGCTGGAGATCCACGGACCGCAGGACCAGTCGGCCGTCCGGTGGGCGATCGGCCAGCTCGGGCTCGACCCGGCGCGCGCACAGCCCGTTCAGGCGGGCGCTCCGGGCCTCGCGCCCGCGCGGCCGCCCAATCCCACCGAGCCGCTCATTCTCGCCGCACGGGCCGCACAGGGGCCGCAGGGGCCGCCGCCCGGGCCGTCGGTGCGGAACTCCGGCCCGCTGCCGCCGTGGCCGCCGCAGAGCGCCCAGGGCGTCGAGCCGCCCAGGCCGGCGCCGCCCGTCGAGGGGCCGGGGGAAGGCGAGAGCGCGCCGACGGTCACCGTCCTCGACGCCAACGCGCTGCGGCAGCCTCCGACGCCGCGTCCCCCGCAGCCACAGCCGCAGCCGGAACCCGAGCCCGAACCTGACCCCGGCAAGCTCGTGCAGTTCACCGTCGCCGAGACCGGCTGGACGGCCGAGGCCAGCGAATGGGTCCCCGGCGAGTACTGGATCCGCTGGGCGACGGTCCTGCACAACCCGAACACCCTGTACTGGTGTGAACTGCCCACCGTGCAGGTGACCGTCCGCGACGAGTACGGCAACGTCATCGGCTCCGAGGAACAGGTCCTCACCGTGCTGCCGCCGCGCACGCGGATCGGGTGGGCCGGCCTGCTCGAGGTCAACGGGAACCGCCCGCACAGCCTGGAGATCACGCCGCGTCCCGCCGACTGGTACCCGACCCAGGCCAAGCCCGAGGACTTCCCGCCCTTCGCCTACGAGAACGTCGCGATGGAGCTGCCCGAGGGCGCGTGCGAGGTGACCGGCGAGATCCGCAACCCGTACGCGGAGGCCGTCGAGGAGGTCGCGCTCGTCGCGCTGTTCCGCGACGGCAGGGGCACCCTCATCGGCGGCGACATGAGCTTCGTGCAGGGCCTGCCCGCGCACGGCACGGTCCCGTTCAAGATCGAGGGGACGATCTCCGCGCCGCCCGGCCCCGTGGCGTCCCTCGACCTGATGGCGCAGCCCTGGTCGGACCCGAACCCGTGGGAGTCGGCGCTCCAGCGCTGACCTTCCGCAACTCTCTGAACACTCACCGGTTTTCCACAGGACGGGCACAAGGCGTGCGCGCGGCCGGGCTCTTCGTGTTTTCATGAAGCCAGCCGGACGTGCCGAGCGGCCGGCCCGAAGGTTCGAGGACGAGCCTATGGACGAGAAGCTGGGTTTGCGGCGCGAGGCGCTGCGCAGGGAGTGGTCGCGGTGGTTGGCGAAGCGTGGGTCGCCCGAGGTGCGGGCGGAGATCGGGGCGTCGTGGCTGCGGTCGATCAGGGCGGTCGATCCGGCGCGCGGTTGCGCGCCGCTGGCGGCGGAGGCGGATTGGGCGCGTTCGCCGCTGCGCGCGCCGGTGGAGGCGGTGGCGGGCGAGCTGCGGGCGGTGGCCGAGGACGCCGGGTTCGTCGCCGCGGTCACCGACGCGGGCGGCACGATCCTGTGGACGTGCGGCGGGCGGGTGATGAGCCGTCGGGCGGGCGCGGTGAACTTCGCCCAGGGCGGCCGGTGGGACGAGGCGTCGATGGGCACCAACGCGCTCGCGCTCGCCCTCAAGACCGGCATGCCGAGCTCGGTGTTCTCCGCGGAGCACCTTGTGGAGGCGCTGCACGGGTGGGTCTGTTACTGCGCGCCGATCCACGGGCCCGACGGCGGGGTGCTCGGTGTGCTGGACATCTCCAGCACGTGGGACAGGTCGCATCCGCTCGGGCTGCCGACCGTCCGGGGGCTCGTCGCGGCGATCGAGGGCAGGCTGGACGGCGCGTCGGGCACGGGCTGGCGGCTGCGCTGCCTGGGCAAGGCCGCGCTGCGGCACGACGGGATGCCGGTGCGGATCAGGCCGCGGCAGGCCGAGATCCTCGCGCTGCTCGCGCTGGAAGGCCGCGAGCTTGCCCCGGAGCGGCTGCACGACTGCCTCTACGGCGAACGCCGCGTCAGCGCGGTCACGCTGCGGGCGGAGGTGTCGCACCTGCGGCGGGTCATGGCCGGGGCGCTGTCCGCGCGCTCCTACGCGCTCACCGGACGGGTGTCCTGCGACGCGGCCGAGGTCCTGGAGCACCTGCACGCGGGCCGTCTTGACGAGGCCCTGAGCGCCTACGGCGGCCCCCTGCTGCCGCAGTCCGAGGCCCCGGGGGTGCTGCGCTGGCGCGACCACATCGAGGTGGCGCTCCGCGAGGCCGTCCTCGCCGACCCGCGCCCCGAACCCGCCCTCGCCTACGGCGCCCACCACCCCGACGACCTCGCCATCCACGAACACGCCGTCGCACTCCTGCCCAGATCGGACGCACGCCACGCCGTCGCGGTCGCCCGGGCCCGCGCCGCCGCAGAGTGACAAACGGAAACAAGGCCGGGAGGGCGGGGCCTGCGGGAGCCGACCGGAATCGTGCGATCTGCGAGGTATGGGGCGACAGCGCGCTGTTGGGGGCGTGGAGGGGCGGGCGTGGAGGGGTGGGGGGCGTGGGGGGTGGGGGTGGGGCGGGGGGAGGGGTTCGGGCGCGAAGGGGTTCGGGGCGGGGAGGGGTTCGGGGCGGGGAGGGGTTCGGGGCGGGGAGGGGAGGGCGGGCCGGGGAGGGGTTGGGGGCGGGGAGGGGCGGGCGTGGAGGGGTTGGGGGCGTGGGGGGCGTGGGGGGTGGGGGTGGGGGGCGTGAAGGGGTTCGTGGTCTGAAGGGTGGGGGGCGTGGGGGGTGGGAGGGTTCGGGCGTGGAGGGGTGGGGCGGGGAGGGCGGGGGCGAGGAGGGGTTCGGGGTGCGGCCGGGAGGGGTCCGGGGTGCGGCCGGGAGGGGTCCGGGGTGGGGGCGGGGCGCCAACGTTTTGCCAACGTGGGGGAGGGAGGGTGAGGGAGGTCACAGATGTCGAGGAGGACGTCATGGTGTTCGCGCATCCCGGGCAGGACGGGGCGGTCGTCAGTTTCGCGGCGCAGTACGACAACTTCATCGGCGGGAAGTGGGTGCCGCCGGTCGACGGGCGGTACTTCGACGACCCGAGTCCGGTGGACGGCCAGGTGTTCACGCGGGTGGCGCGCTCCGGGGCCGCCGACGTGGACCTCGCGCTCGACGCCGCGCACGCCGCGGCCGAGGCGTGGGGCCGCACCTCGGTCGCCGAGCGCTCGCTGATCCTGCACCGCATCGCCGACCGCATTGAGGAGAACCTCGAATACCTCGCGGTCGCCGAGACATGGGAGAACGGCAAGCCGGTGCGGGAGTCGCTGGCCGCCGACCTGCCGCTCGCGGTCGACCACTTCCGCTACTTCGCGGGCGTGATCCGGGCGCAGGAGGGCGGCATCAGCCAGCTCGACGACGACACCGTCGCCTACCACTTCCAGGAGCCGCTGGGCGTGGTCGGGCAGATCATCCCGTGGAACTTCCCGCTGCTCATGGCCACCTGGAAGCTCGCGCCCGCGCTGGCCGCCGGCAACTGCGTGGTGCTCAAGCCCGCCGAGCAGACCCCCGTCACGATCCTGCTGCTCGTGGAGCTGATCGCCGACCTGCTGCCGCCCGGCGTCATCAACGTGGTCAACGGGTTCGGCGTGGAGGCGGGCAAGCCGCTGGCGTCCAGCCCGCGTGTGGCGAAGGTCGCCTTCACCGGCGAGACCACCACGGGCCGCCTCATCATGCAGTACGCCGCGCAGAACATCATCCCGGTCACGCTCGAGCTCGGCGGCAAGAGCCCGAACATCTTCCTGCCGGACGTCATGGCCGCCGACGACGACTTCCTCGACAAGGCCGTCGAGGGGTTCGTGATGTTCGCGCTCAACCAGGGCGAGGTGTGCACCTGCCCGTCGCGCGCGCTCGTGCACTCCTCGATCTACGAGGCGTTCATGGAGCGGGCGATCGAGCGCACCCGCGCGATCGTCGCGGGCGATCCGCTCGACCCGGCGACCATGGTCGGCGCGCAGGCCAGCAACGACCAGTACGAGAAGATCCTGTCCTACCTCGACATCGGGCGCGCGGAGGGCGCGGAGGTCCTCACCGGAGGCGGGCCGCGCACGGTCCCCGGGCTCGAGGGCGGCTTCTACATCGAGCCGACGGTCTTCAAGGGCACCAACGACATGCGGATCTTCCAGGAGGAGATCTTCGGCCCCGTGGTGTCCGTCACGACCTTCGACAGCACCGAGGAGGCCCTGCGGATCGCCAACGACACCCTGTACGGCCTCGGCGCGGGCGTCTGGACCCGCGACGGCTCGACCGCCTACCGCCTCGGCCGCGCCATCAAGGCGGGCCGCGTCTGGACCAACTGCTACCACGCCTACCCCGCCCACGCCGCCTTCGGCGGCTACAAGCAGTCCGGCATCGGCAGGGAGAACCACCGCGCCATGCTCGACCACTACCAGCAGACCAAGAACCTCCTGGTCTCCTACTCCCCCCAACGCCTCGGCTTCTTCTGACCCCTCCCCCAAACCACCCGACCCCACAACACCAAACCGCCCGACTCTTCAAGACCTGCCCGAACTCCCCCAGAGCCGACCGCCCCCGGGAGCCGCGCGGATTCCGGAGCCGAGCGGCCCCAGGGAAGCCGAGCGGCCCGGAAGCCGAGCGGATTCGGCCGCTGGGTACCCCGGGAGCTGAGCGGATTCAGGGAGGCGAGCGGCCCGAGAGCCGGGCAGATTCAGGGAGCCGCGCGGATTCGGCAGCTGAGCGCCCCGGGAGCTGAGCGGATTCAGGGAGGCGAGCGGCCCCGGGAGCCGAGGGGCCCGGGAGCTGAGCGCATTCGGCAGCTGAGCACCCCGGGAGCCGAGCGGATTCGGGGAACCGGGCGGCCCGAGAGCCGGGCAGATTCGGGGAGACGAACGGATTCAGGAGCCAGGCGGCCCGGGAGCTGGGCGGCCCGGGAGCTGGGCGGCCCGGGAGCCTGGGCGGCCCGGGAGCCTGGGCAAATTCGAGGAGCCGGGACGGGAGCCGGGCGGATTTGGGAGGTGGGTGGGGTCGGGGTTTGGGTGGGGAAGCGTGGGTGAGTGGTTTGTGAGAAGGAGGATGGGATGGTGGAGCGGGTTGGGGTGACGGAGGAGGCGGCGGGGTGGTTGCGTCGGCTTGCCGAGACGCACGGGCCGCTGATGTTCCATCAGTCCGGAGGGTGCTGTGACGGGAGTTCGCCCATGTGCTATCCACGGGGTGAGTTCCAGGTGGGCGGCGCAGACCTGCTGCTCGGCGAGGTCGGGGACGGTGTGCCGTTCTGGATCAGCGCCGCGCAGTACGCCTACTGGAGCCACACCCATCTGACCGTTGACGTGGTCCCCGGCCGGGGCAGCGGGTTCTCGGTCGAGGCCCCCGAGGGCGTCCGGTTCCTGCTGCGGTCCCGGCTGTTCACCGAGGACGAGCTGGCCGCGCTCGACGCCGCCCCACCGCCCCCCACCGGCGAAACGTACGCCTTACCCCTCCCTCACCCGACCGGGACCGGCCGCCCTCCCCCGCCTCCGGGGATCCGTCCGAGACCTGCCGCTTTGCCCCGGGTCCGTGGACCCGACCGGGACCGGCCGCCCTCTCCCCCGACCTCCGGGACCTGCCGCCTTCCCCCGGGTCTCCGTGGGTCCGACCGGGACCGGCCGCCCTCCCCCGCCTCCGGGGATCCGTCCGGGACCGGCCGCCTTGCCTGGGTCCGACCGGGACCGGCCGCCCTCCCCCGCCTCCGGGAATCCGTCCGGGACCGGCCGCCCTCCCCCGGGTCTCCGTGGGTCCGACCGGGACCGGCCGCCCTCCCCCGCCTCCAGGGATCCGACCGGGACCGGCCGCTTTGCGCCGGTCGGGGATCCGTTCGGAGCGGTCACGCTCGGCACCGCCTTCAGGGAGCCGACCGGGACCTGGCGCTTTGCCCCGGGTCCGGGGAACCGTTCGGGACCGGTCGCTTTGGCCGGGCTTTGGGGATCCGGGCGGGGGTGGGGTGGGTGGGTCAGTAGCGGAGGATGGCGGCTACTCGGTTGTGGGCGGACAGGGAGCCGTCGTTGACGAAGGTGGCGTGGCCGTCGTGGCGCAGGACGGCTTCGATGAGGTCGTCGACGGCGTCGTTGACGAACTTGCCGCGGAACGCCTCGTCGGTCGCCTCCTCGTTGAGGCCGAGTTCCGGCGCGGGCGCTGCGCCGCCCTCGACCGCGCCGCCCTCGGAAAGGACGTGCAGGCGGCCCTCGTGGGTGCGCGAGGGGGCGAAGAAGGTGTCCTCCACGAGGAGCTGCTTGACGCGTCCCTGGTGGGCGAGCTCCCAGCACTCCTCGAGGCCCGCGGCGAAGCGGCGGCCCGAGCGCGCGTCGTCGATCCCGGCGAGTGCCTCCTCGCGGACGTTGCGGTTCTCCCCGTGCAGGACGGGTGCGACGAGCCGGGAGATCTCGGCGGGGGTCGCCTTCTCGTAAGCGCCCTCGACCGTGCCGATCATGGCCTCGGCGATCCGTCCGTTGGTGTGCTCGCGCAGGAACGCCAGCGCCCGGTTGACGCCGACGGCGATGACCGGCCTGTCGTCGCGTTTGAGGAGTTCGGTGAGGTTGCGTTCGATCTGCCGCACGAACTGCTGCTTGCGGTCGACCTGGATGCGGTTCTGCACCCGGTTGGCGGGCGTGGGACCGCCCTGTTCCTCCGGAACCGTCTCGTCAAGGCTGAGCGGGAACAGCGCGTTGGTCACCTCGGTGCAGCGCTCGCCCTCGCCGGAGAACAGGCGGGTGGGCTGTTCGGACAGCACGAGGACGTAGTAGCTCCAGGTGCGTTCCAGCATCGCCAGGAGGTCGCGGGTGGCGAACGTGTCGTCGATGATGACGCGTTCGCTGACGGTCACGCCCGGCAGCACGAACGCGTGGGTCTCGCCCCCGTAGGCGGCGAACAGGACGAGCGCCTCCGCGGTCCGCTCGAAGTCGACCTGCTCGGCGGCCTTCTCGAGGTTGCGCATGACCTCGTCGGCGACGCCGTGGTCGAGTTCGTAGTCGGTGAGCCGCTGGCGGGTCTCGTCAAGCAGGACCTTGAGGCGGATGCGGTCCTGCTGGCGTTCCGGCCGCGTGCGGTGGGTCGGCATGATGATCGAGACGGCCGGGAAGGGCCGCACCTCGTGCAGTCGGGCGAGCTGCGCAGCGTCCACGAAAAATCCCCCAGTCCCTTGGCACATGACCGTTTCAGGGTAAGTAGCGAAGAACCAGGGGAAAGACCTTCTTGGTCGGTCATTTACGGAAAGATGACCGGGTAACACAACCGAAATCTCGTTATTAGACCAGATCGGCCGTGAACAACTCCCAGTAATGGGTTATATGCGCTCTGAACGTGCCGAGGTCCCTGCCCACATACGTCCAGCGGCCGCGCAGCCGCCACGAGCGGCCGAGCCCGTCGGACAGCAGGATCTCCAGGGAGAACGCGGCGTCGTACGCGCGGACCGCTCCGCTCACGTCGACGCCGCCGCTCTTCAGCAGGGGGGCTCCCTCGCACTTCACGGCGATGACATGGGTCCCTGGATCCTGGCGGAGCAGCCCCTGTTCCAGATCATGGACGAGCTGCGCGGAGTAGTCCGCGCCCAGCCAGCCCAGCTGCGGGACGTGCTGCGGCGCGGGGAAGCCCCACAGCCTCGGTCCGCCCGTCATGGCGGGAAACCTGGTGTCCAGAAGGGACATGCTTCACCACTTCCCGGTTGATTCGACCAGTGTCAAAGGCGTGTTCAGTTGTGCCCCGATGGTCGTGCGAATCGCCGATGTGGTCAGTGGGGTGGACAGGCGGCACGCATGGCGTCCCAAGTGCCCAACTTGACCCTTTCTCCTCGCGAAAGAGACTTTGCCAGTGCCATCTCGGCCGCGTCCAGACCCAACCAGCCCTGATAGGTGACGAATTCGACTCCCTTTGATGCCAGAACAGACTCGATGTCCGTTACGGGCCTCGGTCGGGCACCCAACTCGGACAGCAGAACCCCCACGGTCTCGGCCGCGTCGGACTTGTTCGTGCCCACGACGCCCGAAGGTCCGCGCTTGATCCACCCCGCGGTGTACTCGCCCTCGGCGATCTTGCCCTTCTCGTTGCGGATCACCGAGGCGCGTTCGTCGAAGGGGACGCCGTCGAGCGGGACGCTGCGGTAGCCGACGGAACGGACGACCATCCCGACGGGCAGGGTCTCGAACTCGCCGGTGCCGCGGACCCTTCCGTCGACGAGTTCGGTGCGCTCGAGCCGCAGCCCCTCGACCCGGTCGGTCCCCGTGATCTCCACAGGAGCCCGCCAGAACCTGAGGTCGATCCTGCGGTCGCGGCCCTCATCCGGCGGACCCGTCCAGGCGCGCATGGCGGCGAGGTTGCCGCGCACGTGCCGGTCGGCCGCCTCGAGGGCGAGGCTCTCGGCGTCGAGCTCGAGGTCCTCGGGCCGCACCGACACCGACGCCGCGGGCAGTTCGCCCAGCTCGCGCGCCTCCTTGGTGGTGAACTTGGCGTGCGCGGGCCCGCGCCTGCCGATGAGGTGGACGCGTTTGACGCGGCTCGCGGCGAGCGCGTCGAGGACCGCGACGGGGATGTCGGTCTCGGCGAGCTCCTCGGCGGTCTTGGCGAGGATCCTGACGACGTCGACCGCGACGTTGCCGACGCCGATGACGGCGACCTCCTCGACGGACAGGTCGAACGAGTATCCGGCGGCGTCGGGGTGGCCGCAGTACCAGTTGACGAAGTCGGTGGCGGCCACCGAGCCCGTCAGGTCCTCGCCGGGGACGCCGAGGCGGCGGTCGACCATGGCCCCGGTGCTGTAGACGACGGCGTCGTAACACGAGAGGAGTTCCTCGCGGGTGATGTCGCTGCCGAGTTCGACGCAGCCGAAGAACCGCACCGCGGGATGCTCCAGGACGCGCTGGAGGTACCGGGCGATGGATTTGATCGACTTGTGGTCGGGCGCGACGCCGTAGCGCACGAGCCCGTAGGGGGTGGGGAGCCTGTCGAAGACGTCAACGCGGACGCCGCCTTTGGTCAGTGCCTCGGCGGCGTAGAGGCCCGCGGGGCCGGCGCCTACGACGGCGACAGTAAAGTCGGTCACACCGGGCATTGTGCACACGACCGACCGCATACGACCATGTGAGCTAGATCACCGACTTGCCGTCGGGGCTGCTGGATCGTGCCAATCGGCTGTGCCGCCTGCCATAGGCGAAGTAAATGACGGATCCGAGCAGCATCCAGATGATGAATCGGATCCAGGTCTCCGCCGGAAGGTTCAGCATGACGAAAACACAGGCGAGGACCGACAGGATCGGAACCACCGGGACCCATGGCGTGCGGAACGAGCGGGGCAGGTCCGGCCTGGTCCGCCGCAGCACCATGACGCCGAGCGACACCACGACGAACGCGAAGAGCGTCCCGATGTTGACGAGTTCGGCGAGGGCGGAAAGCGGGATGAACCCGGCGAGCAGCGCGACGATCGTGCCCATGAGGATCGTGGAGCGCGCCGGGGTGCCGAACCTCGGGTGGACCCGCGCCAGCGACTCAGGCAGCAGCCTGTCGCGGCTCATCGCGAAGAAGACACGGCTCTGGCCGAGCAGCAGGATGAGCACGACGGTCGTCAGCCCGAAGATCGCGCCGACGCTGATGAGTCCCGCGAAGAACGGCTGGCCGACCGCGCGGAACGCGTCGGCGAGCGGCGCGGACTCGCTGAGGTCGCTGTAGTGCTGCATGCCGACCACGACGAGCGAGACGAGCACGTAGAGCAGCGTGCAGATGCCGAGTGAGCCGAGGATGCCGATCGGCAGGTCGCGCTGCGGCCGGTGCGCCTCCTCGGCGGTGGTGGCGACGACGTCGAAGCCGATGAAGGCGAAGAAGACGATGGCGACCGCGCTGAACACCCCGAGCCACCCGAACGCGACGGGCGTCATCCCGAACAGCAGCTGCACCAGCGGGGCGCGGATGCCCTCGACCTCCTCGGTGGAGACCGCGGGCGGGATGAACGGCCGGTAGTTGGCGAGCTTGATCGAGAACGCGCCCGCGACGATGACGAGCAGCACCACCGCGACCTTCACCAGGACCATGATCCCGTTGACGCGCGAGGAGATCTTCACCCCGGCGACAAGGATGAACGTGACGAGCGCGACGATGCAGACCGCCGGGATGTTGAACCTGGCGTCCTCCCCCGCGAACGTCGGCGGCAGGTCTATCCCGAGCGTCTCGAGCAGCGAGGTGAAGTACCCCGACCATCCGACGGCCACGACCGCCGCGCCGAGCGCCATCTCCAGGATCAGGTCCCAGCCGATGATCCAGGCGGGCAGCTCGCCGAGCGTGGCGTAGGAGAACGTGTAGGCCGAGCCCGCCACCGGAACCGTGGAAGCGAACTCGGCGTAGCAGAGTGCGGCAAGCGCGCACACGATCCCGGCGATCGCGAACGAGACGGCGACCGCCGGTCCCGCGTACTCGCGGGCGACGCGTCCGGTGAGCACGAAGATGCCCGTGCCGATGATGACGCCGACGCCGAAGACGACGAGGTCGAGTGCCGACAGGTCGCGGCGCAGCCGGTGGCCCGGCTCCCTGGTCTCCCTGACGGACTGCTCGACCGTCTTCGCGCGGAAAAGGCTCGACGCCACCGGTCACCCCTCATTACGGTTCGTGTTACCTAGAACACGAACCGTAACAAGGAGGTGGTCTACGCCGTGCTAAAGCACAGTCCGCTTCTCGCTCATGCCCTCTTCTCGGTGAGCTTGGCGAACGAGTCGGTGATCTCCTTGGCGAGGTCGGGCGCGGTGAGGCCGATCTCGGACATGATCTCGCCGCGGCCCGCGTGGTCGAGGAACTCCTGCGGGATGCCGTAGGTGCGGATGGGGGTGTCGACGCCCGAGTCGCGCAGCAGCCTGGCGACGGCGTCGCCGACGGCCCCGGTGCGTCCGTTGTCCTCGATGACGACGACGAGCTTGTAGTCGGCGGCGGCCGAGGCGAGCGCCGGGTCGAGCGGCTTGACGAACAGGGGGTCGACGACCGTCGCGTCGATGTCGGAGGCGGCGAGGCGCTGGGCGACGTCGACGCCGCACGCGGCCATCGCGCCGACCGAGACGATCAGGACATCGCGGCGGGCGCCCTCGGCGAGCACATCCATCGAGCCGAGCGAGCCGATCGCGGGCAGGTCCTCGAAGACCGGGCCCTTGGGGAAGCGGATCGCCGAGGGGGCGTCGGTGATCTCCAGGCACTCGCGCAGCAGCCGGCGCAGGCGCGCGCCGTCGCGCGGCACGCCGATGTGCATGCCGGGCACGAGCTGCAGGATCGACAGGTCCCACATGCCGTTGTGCGACGCGCCGTCGTTGCCGGTGACGCCCGCGCGGTCGAGCACGAAGGTGACGCCCTGCTTGTGCAGCGCGATGTCCATCAGGACCTGGTCGAACGCGCGGTTCAGGAAGGTTGCGTAGATGGCGACGACCGGGTGCAGCCCGCCGAGCGCGAGGCCCGCCGCGGAGGTCGCCGCGTGCTGCTCGGCGATGCCGACGTCGTAGATCCGGTCGGGGTAGGCGTCGGCGAAGGCGGCGAGGCCGACGGGGTGCAGCATCGCCGCGGTGATCGCGACGACGTCGGGCCGCTCCGCGCCGATCTCGACCATCTCCTGGGAGAAGACCTTGGTCCAGCCGGGCGTGGAGGAGGGCGCGGACTTGCCCGTGCGCGGGTCGAACGACCCCGCGCCGTGCATGTGGTCCTCGACGTTCTCCAGCGCGGGGCCGTAGCCCTCGCCCTTGCGGGTGATGGCGTGCACGATGACGGGTCCGCCGAAGTCGCGCGCCTTGCGCAGCGCGCGTTCGACGGCCTGCTCGTCATGGCCGTCGATCGGGCCGATGTACTTCAGGCCGAGGTCCTCGAACATCGCCTGGGGCTGGAGGATGTCCTTCAGCCCCTTCTTGATGCCGTGCAGCGCCTCGTAAGCCAGCTCCCCGGCCACGGGTACCTTGGGGACTGTCTTCTTGACGAGGTCGAGCGCCTTCTCGTAACCCTGGGTGACGCGCAGATCGGCCAGGTGGCTGGCAAGACCGCCGATCGTCGGGGAGTAGGAGCGGCCGTTGTCGTTGACGACGATGATCACCGGCCGGTCCGCGCCCGCGATGTTGTTCAGGGCCTCCCAGCACATGCCGCCGGTGAGCGCGCCGTCGCCGACGACGGCGACCGCGCGCCGGTCGGTCTCGCCGCGCAGCTCGAACGCCTTGGCGAGGCCGTCGGCGTAGGACAGGGCGGTGGAGGCGTGGGAGTTCTCGATGATGTCGTGCTCGGACTCGCCCTGACAGGGGTAGCCGGACAGGCCGCCCTTCTGGCGGAGGCCGCCCCAGTCCTTGCGCCCGGTGAGGAGCTTGTGGACGTACGCCTGGTGGCCTGTGTCGAACAGGATGCGGTCACGGGGGGAGTCGAAGACCCGGTGCAGGGCGACGGTGAGTTCGACGACGCCAAGGTTGGGTCCGAGGTGTCCGCCGGTTTTGGAGACGGCGTCGACCAGGAACTCGCGGATCTCGGAGTGGAGTGCGGGGAGGCTCGCGGCGTCAAGACGTTTGAGGTCGTCCGGACCGTTGATGGACTCAAGCAGGCTCAAGCTGGGTCATCTCCTCTGCGAACCGAGGCCCGTGACTTTCGGTCACCCGAACGCCTCCCGGAGGCAGGCCCCTGCGGCTTATGGTTGCCCAGAGTTTAATGCCGCTTCGCCGAACACGGAGAGCAAGGAGAAGAAGTTTCATATGGGAGAGAAGATAGTACTTCTGGACGAAGCAGGACATGCCATAGGAACAGCCCCGAAAGCGGAGAGTCACCACCAAACCACTCCGTTCCATCTTGCCTTCTCCTCCTACCTCGTGGACGCCTCGGGACGCGTCCTGATCAGCCAGAGAGCCCACCACAAGGCGAGTTTTCCGTCGGTGTGGACCAACAGCGCGTGCGGCCACCCGGCCCCCGGCGAGTCACTGCGCGAGGCCGTCGCGCGCCGCGTCAAAAGTGAGCTCGGCCTTACCGTCAGTGACATCACTCTGGTCCTGCCGGAATTCGTCTACCGGGCCGAGATGAACGGCGTGGTCGAGCACGAGTGGTGCCCCGTCGTGCGCGCGTCCGTCGACGCCGAGCCGCTGCTGGACCGCGACGAGGTCGAGGACATCCAGTGGCGCGACTGGGAAGGCGTCAAGGCGCTGCGTGAAGACCCGCTCGCCTCCCCGTGGTTCCTCGACCAGATGGTCCACCTGGTGAAGCTCGGCAAGCCGCTGACGTGGAAGCAGGCCGACGAGAAGCTGCTCCCGCCCGCCATCGCCTGGTGACGGCGTCGCCCGGCCCTGGCCGGGAGGAGCGCCCCGGTCAGCCCGTGAGAAGCCGCTCAGCGGGCTCCGGGAGCATCGCGCGCACCTCGGCGACCAGCGACGGCTGAGCCGTCCACAGGCCGCCCTGGTAGCCGACGGCGACGATCGGACGGCGCAGCGGCCTGATGCCCTCCAGCGTCCAGTGGTGGTCGCCGAGCACCGCCCACGGGCCGCACTCGCACACCGCGCCGGGCACGCACACGCCGGTGAGGTTCGCGACCGCGATCACCGCGCCGAGCGTCGCCAGCGGATCCGCAGGCGACCAGCCCGCCTCGCGCACCCGCGGCAGCGCCCGCGAGTCGAGGTCGACGCGCATGGCGGCGTGCACCAGGACCGTTCCACGATGGGCCGTACCGTGGTCCTGGTTGACCAGCCGCTGATGTCCCCGGGCGATGGCCCAGGCGTACGGCTGCTTCACGCTGATCGCCTGCATGCGGTTCCCTCCCACGAGACAGGTGCCGACCTGACACCGGTCTTTACTCGACCGCCGGGGCTGTGCGAATCCCGCTTAAGCCGGATTATGAGGATTCACCAAGCTTAATCAACCCCCAACAGCCGGGAAAATCCCTGTGCCGTACAGCACACCCACCCCTCCCCTTGACAGCGTTTGTTCGGGCCTCGCTCCGCTCGGCCGGTGATAGGGCGCCTCAAGCCGCCGTCTTCCCTCCGGCCTGCTCGCCTGGCGGCTCACAGACCTCCGGTCCAGACGACGGCGCGCCCGATCACTCTGAGGGGTCCCGCTATCAGAACGCTACGCGTGGGTGGGGGCGCGGCCGCTCGCGGCGAAGCCGCCGCCTCGGATGCACCGAGACGACGGCTTCGTGACAGTCCCGCTTTACTGCGAAATCAAGCTGCGCAGGACGTACTGCATGATGCCTCCGTGGCGGTAGTAGTCCGCCTCGCCGGGGGTGTCGATGCGGACGACCGCGTCGAACTCCTTGCCGTCGGCCTTGACCTTGACGGTCTTGGGGGTGGCGCCCTCGTTGAGCTTCTCGATGCCGGTGATCTCGAAGGTCTCGGTGCCGGTGAGGCCGAGGGACTCGGCGGTCTGGCCCTCGGGGAACTGGAGCGGGATGACGCCCATGCCGATGAGGTTCGAGCGGTGGATGCGCTCGTAGGACTCGGCGATGACGGCCTTGACGCCGAGCAGCGCGGTGCCCTTGGCGGCCCAGTCGCGCGAGGAGCCGGAGCCGTACTCCTTGCCCGCGAGGACGACCAGCGGGACGCCCGCGGCGATGTAGTTGGCGGACGCGTCGTAGATGAACGACTGCGGCGCGCCCTCCCGGGTGAAGTCGCGGGTGTAGCCGCCCTCGACGCCGTCGAGCAGCTGGTTGCGCAGCCGGATGTTGGCGAAGGTGCCGCGGATCATGACCTCGTGGTTGCCGCGGCGCGAGCCGTAGGAGTTGAAGTCCTTGACGGCGACGCCGTTGGCCTCGAGGTACTGGGCGGCGGGGGTGCCGACCTTGATGTTGCCCGCGGGCGAGATGTGGTCGGTGGTGACCGAGTCGCCCAGCTTCGCCAGGACCCGAGCACCGGTGATGTCCGAGACCGGCGCGGGGGTCTCGGGCATGCCGTCGAAGTAGGGGGCCTTGCGGACGTAGGTGGAGTTCTCGTCCCACTCGAAGGTGTCGCCGGTGGGGATGTCAAGGCCCTGCCAGCGGGCGTCGCCGGCGAACACGTCGGCGTAGTCCTTGACGAAGAGGTCCTGGGAGATCGAGCTCTCGACGACCTCGGCGACCTCGGCCGGGTCCGGCCAGATGTCCTTGAGGTAGACGGGCTCGCCGTCGGAGCCGGTGCCGATCGGGTCGTTGAGGATGTCGATGTCCATCGTGCCCGCGAGCGAGTAGGCGATGACCAGCGGCGGGGAGGCCAGGTAGTTCATCTTCACGTCGGGGCTGATGCGGCCCTCGAAGTTGCGGTTGCCCGACAGCACGGCGGTGACGGCGAGGTCGTTGTCGTTGATCGCCTTGGAGATCTCCGGCTCGAGCGGGCCGGTGTTGCCGATGCAGGTGGTGCAGCCGTAGCCGACGAGGTTGAAGCCGATCTTGTCGAGGTACGGGGTGAGGCCCGCGCGCTCGTAGTAGCCGGTGACGACCTGGGAGCCGGGGGCCAGCGAGGTCTTCACCCACGGCTTGCGGGTGAGGCCCTTCTCGACGGCCTTCTTGGCGAGCAGGCCCGCGCCGACCATGACGTACGGGTTCGAGGTGTTGGTGCACGACGTGATCGCCGCGACCGTCACCACGCCGTGGTCGATCTCGAAGGAGGTGCCGTCGGCGAGGGTGACCGGGACCCTCTTGTGCGGCCGCGCGTTGCCGCTGACGGCCGGGGAGTCCGACGCGGGGAAGGACTCGATGCCCGCCTCGTCGATGTCGTCCTTGACGTAGTTGAGGACGTCGCGCCGCCAGGCGTCCTTCGCGCCGGAGACCTCGATGCGGTCCTGCGGGCGCTTGGGTCCGGCGATCGACGGGACGACCGTCGACAGGTCGAGCTCGAGGTGCTCGGAGAAGTCCGGCTGCGCCTCGGGGTCGAGCCACATGCCCTGCTCCTTGGCGTACGCCTCGACAAGGGCGATCTGCTCCTCGGAGCGGCCGGTGAGGCGCAGGTACTTCGTGGTCTCGCCGTCGATCGGGAAGATCGCGCAGGTGGAGCCGAACTCGGGGCTCATGTTGCCGATGGTGGCCCGGTTGGCCAGCGGCAGGGCGGCGACGCCCGCGCCGTAGAACTCCACGAACTTGCCGACGACGCCGTGCTTGCGCAGCATCTCGGTGATGGTCAGCACGAGGTCGGTGGCGGTGGTGCCCGAGGGCAGCTCGCCGGTCAGCTTGAAGCCGACGACGCGCGGGATCAGCATGGAGATCGGCTGGCCGAGCATCGCGGCCTCGGCCTCGATGCCGCCGACGCCCCAGCCAAGGACGCCGATGCCGTTCTCCATCGTGGTGTGGGAGTCGGTGCCGACGCAGGTGTCGGGGTAGGCGACGCCACCCCGGTCGAACACGACGCGGGCCAGGTGCTCGATGTTCACCTGGTGCACGATGCCGGTGCCGGGGGGCACGACCTTGAACTCGTCGAAGGCGGTCTGGCCCCAGCGCAGGAACTGGTAGCGCTCGTTGTTGCGCTCGTACTCGACGGCCATGTTCAGGCCGAACGCCTTGCCCGAGGCGTAGTTGTCCACGATGACCGAGTGGTCGATGACCATCTCGGCGGGGGCCAGCGGGTTGATCTTCGACGCGTCGCCGCCGAGGTCGCGGACCGCCTCGCGCATGGTGGCGAGGTCCACGACACAGGGGACGCCGGTGAAGTCCTGCATGATCACCCGGGCGGGGGTGAACTGGATCTCGGTGTCGGGCTGCGCGTTGGGGTCCCAGCCGCCGAGCGCCCGGATGTGGTCGGCGGTGATGTTGGCGCCGTCCTCGGTGCGCAGCAGGTTCTCCAGGAGAACCTTGAGGCTGTACGGAAGGCGGGACGAGCCCTCGACCGCGTCCAGCCGATAAATCTCGTAGGTCTTCTCGCCTACCCGCAGCTCGCTCTTGCTGCCGAAGCTGTTCGCGGACACGTTCCGTCTCCTCCTACATGAACCGATCTCACGACCGGCCGACCGTTTACTGCCGGCTCTCCGAGGCGCGCCTTACCTCGTCTACCTGGGCGCTGCGGGGAGGGACACCGGTGCGCTGCCTGCCTTCGCGGTCCGGTGCGTCGGGTCCTCCCCCCTGAATCCTGCCCTAGTCCCGAAGCGGGCCCGAACTCAGGTCGGCCTAACTTCCGTCACTTTTTCTCTCGACGTCAAGGTATCCCCGATTTGTCTTGACATCAAGTTACTTGCGGGTAGGCAACGCTCCGTGATCATGGGGAAAACCGGCGGCCCACCCCTTTCAACGCGAGTGTTCTAGATATATCGTCAAGACTATCGAGAACACTGTTCGACCGATCTTGAGGGGACTCGCCATGAAGGGACGCCGCCACGGGTGGCCGGGCTCGGGACCCGACTTCCTCTTCGGATGGGGAGGCGGACAGCAGAACCCGCCGTGGGCGCAGCCCGGGTTCCCGTTCGGGCCGCCGCCGCCCAAGGCCAAGCGGGGCGACGTGCGCGCCGCGATCCTCGTCCTGCTGACCGAGGGCCCGCGCAACGGCTACCAGATCATCCAGGACGTCGTGGAGCGCACCGAAGGCTCGTGGAAGCCCTCCCCCGGCGCGGTCTACCCCGCGCTCCAGCAGCTGTCCGACGAGGGCCTGATCCGCGGCGACGAGGCCGACGGCCGCAAGACCTACGAGCTGACCGACGCGGGCCGCGAACACGTCGCCCAGCATCCGCCCGAGGCCCCGTGGAACGACAGGCCCAAGGCCGACACCACGGGCTGGCCCGGCGGCGAGGCCACCGCGGTGTTCGGTGAGATGGCGCAGCTCGGCAAGGCGCTCATCCAGGTCGTCCAGGCCGGTTCGCCCGCGCAGGTCGCCGAGGCGCGCCGGGTACTCGGCGACACCCGCCGCCGCCTGTACGGCATCCTCGCGACCGACATCCACGAGGAGGACGCATGACCCACGGAGGCCGCGACGAGCAGCGCAAGCAGGCGCGCAAGCTCGCGCACGAGGCACGCCAGGCCGCGCACCTGGCCCGCCGCACCGCGCTCCAGGGCTGGGGCGCGCCCCAGCCCCCCGACACCGCCAAGCTCCGCGTCGGCGACGCCGAGCGGAGCGCCGTCGCCGACGCCCTCCAGGAGCACTACGCCCAGGGCCGCCTCGACCCCGAGGAGCTCGACGACCGCCTCACCCGCGCGCTGGCCGCCAAGACCGGCGCGGACCTCACCGACCTCCTTGACGACCTCCCCGGCCCCCACCCCTGGCCGCCGCAGCCCATAGCTCCCCCTTACGCCCCGCACTACCGCGAGCGCCGGAAGGGCCCCCACGGCCTCCCCTTCGCCATCTGGGCGATCATGCTCATCGGCTTCCCCCTCATGTTCGCCCTGGGCGGCGCGGGCGCGGCCTTCGTAGGACTCCGCGTCCTGCTCCTGGTGGGCCTGATCGCCCTCATCGTCAAACTCGTGAAGGGTTCCCGGCGCTGAGCGGCCGCCGTGGATTCCACGCCAGCCGGGGCCACGGCCTCTGAGCGGAACACCACAGAGTGATCGGGCGCGCCGTCGTCTGGACCGGAGGACTTGTGAGCCGCCAGGCGAGCAAGTCCGGAGGGAAGACGGCGGCTTAGAGCGCCCGATCACCGCCGCGGCGGAGCCGCGGCAATTAAACACAGCCCGATCACCGGCCGAGCAGAGCGAGGCCCAGAAAGCACAGCGGCGGCTGGGGCGTGCTGCTTCGGGGGTCAGGGACGCAACGCGGCGGCTTCGGCCGCGAGTTTTTCGATGCGGGTCCAGTCGCCCTGGGTGAGGGCGTCGGCCGGGGTGAGCCAGGTGCCGCCCACGCAGGCCACGTTGGGGAGGCCGAGGAAGTCGGGGGCGTTGGCGGGGGTGACGCCGCCGGTGGGGCAGAAGGTGATGTCGGGGAGGGGGCCGCTGACGGCCTTGAGGAAGGGCGCGCCGCCGGAGGCGGTCGCGGGGAAGAACTTCATCGCGGTGATGCCCTGCTCGCGCAGCTTCATCGCCTCCGACGCCGTCGCCACGCCCGGCAGGAACGGGACGCCGCTGTAGGCCATCGCGGTGCGCAGGATGTCGGTGCAGCCGGGGCTGACGAGGAACTGCGCGCCCGCGGCCACGGAGTCCTTGACGCTCTGCGGGCCGGTGACGGTGCCCGCGCCGACGACCGCGCCCTCGACCTCGGCGGCGATCCTGCGGATCGACTCGAGGCCCGCCTCGGTGCGCAGGGTGACCTCGATGACGGGCAGGCCGCCCGCGACCAGCGCCCGCGCCATCGGGACGGCGCTGTCGGCGTCCTCCAGCACCACCACCGGGATCACCGGGGCGAGGTTCATGAGGTCTTCGGCGCGCATCAGGGTCTCTCTCCTAGGTGAGGCGGCTGGTGAAGCGGTAAGGCAACGCGGCTTAAGGCTCCCCGGGGGCGGCGGTAGGCCCCTCCGCCCGTGCCGCCCCCGGGGACGTTCTTCGCGGGGCCTGTCCGGCCGGAGACGGCCGGGCCGGACGCGCACGCGAAGCGGGAGTCCTCACGGGTCCGGGTTCGGCCCCTCCGCCGTTCCCGGTCCCGTGAGGAAGTGCTTCTCCTCGCGGGCCCTGCCGTCGGCCCCTCCGCCTTCGGCGGGGCCCGCGAGGAAGTCTCTAGAAGACCGAGGCTCCCCTCTCGGCGGGTCCCACCGCCGCGCGGAACGCGCCGAAGAGGTCGCGGCCGGTGCCCGACCACTCCTCGGCGGTGGGCGCGGCGCCTTCGGGTTCACGCTGGGCGAGGTCGAGGGCGACCTCGAGCTTGCCGCTGTCGGCGTCGAAGCTGATCCGGTCGCCGTCGCGGACCCGGGCGAGCGGCCCGCCCGCGGCGGCCTCGGGGGTCAGGTGGATCGCGGCGGGCACCGCCCCGGACGCGCCCGACATCCGTCCGTCGGTGACGAACGCGACCTGGAACCCCTTGTCCTGCAGGACCGACATCGCCGGGGTGAGCTTGTGCAGCTCGGGCATCCCGGTCGCCTTCGGCCCCTGGTAGCGCAGCACGATGACGACGTCGCGGTTCAGCTCGCCGGCCTTGAACGCGTCGAGCACCTGCTCCTGGGTGGTGAAGACGCGGGCGGGCGCCTCGATGTGGCGGTGCTCGGGCTTGACGGCCGAGACCTTGACGACGCCGCGCCCGAGGTTGCCCTCGACCATGCGCAGTCCCCCGTCGGCGGAGAACGGCCGCGACGCCGGGCGGAGCACCGACTCGTCGCCGGACAGCTCGGGGGCGTCGGTCCAGGTGAGGACGCCGTCCTCACCGAGCGACGGGATCTGGGTGTAACGCGACAGCCCGTCGCCCGCGACGGTCTTGACGTCCTCGTGCAGCAGCCCGGCGGACAGCAGTTCGCGGATGAGGAACCCGGTGCCGCCCGCGGCGTGGAAGTGGTTCACGTCGGCGCTGCCGTTGGGGTAGATCCTGGTGAGCAGCGGGGTGATCGTGGACAGTTCCGCGAAGTCGTCCCAGGTCAGCTCGTACCCGGCGGCGGCGGCCATCGCGGGCAGGTGCAGCGTGTGGTTGGTGGAGCCGCCGGTGGCGAGCAGCGCGACGACGCCGTTGATCCACGCCTTGGCGTCAAGGACGTGCCCGACGGGGTCGACCTCGCCGGAGACCGCGCGGCGTCCGGCCTCCGCGGTGAGCGCGGCGCGCAGCGGCGTGTTCGGGGCGACGAAGCTCGCGCCGGGCAGGTGCAGGCCCATGACCTCCATCAGCATCTGGTTGCTGTTGGCGGTGCCGTAGAAGGTGCAGGTGCCGGGCGAGTGGTAGGAGGCGGCTTCGGCGTCGAGCAGTTCGTCGCGGCCGACCTCGCCGACGGCGTACAGCTTGCGGATGCGGCCCTTCTCGTTGTTCGGCAGGCCCGAGCCCATGGGCCCGGCCGGGACGAGCAGGGTCGGCAGGTGGCCGAAGGACAGCGCCCCGATGACGAGCCCGGGGACGATCTTGTCGCAGACGCCGAGCATCAGCGCGGCGTCGAACATGTCGTGCGCGAGCGCGACGGCCGCCGACATCGCGACGACGTCGCGGCTGAACAGCGACAGCTCCATGCCCGCGCGGCCCTGGGTGACGCCGTCGCACATGGCCGGCACGCCGCCCGCGACCTGCGCGACGCCCCCGGCCAGCAGGATCGCCTTCTTCAGGTGCTCGGGATAGGTACGGAACGGCTGGTGCGCCGAGAGCATGTCGTTGTAGGAGGTCACGATCGCGACGTTGCGCCGGGTGTTGCCGCGCAGCGCTTCCTTCTCCTCCGGCGAGCACGCGGCGAAGCCGTGCGCGAGGTTGCCGCAGGCGAGCGCGCCGCGCACCGGACCCTGGGCCTGTGCCGACGCGACGCGCGCGAGGTAGGCGGCGCGGGACGCGGCGCTGCGCTCGGCGACGCGCGCGGTGACGCGGTCGAGGACGGGGTGGACGGCCGTCATAGGACAACTCCGGGAAGCGAGGAGATCGGCGAACCTGGACGCTACCTTAGCAAGGAAATCATGAAAACTTCTGTAGGCAAGATGACAAAAGTCACCGATCATCGGAAACAAGGCGGCCGAGAGATCGTGAAAGACTGAAGGACATGTCGAGAGCAGCGGCGACGAGCGGGGACGTCCTCCGGCTCATCCGGGAGGACGGGGTGCAGACCAGGGCCGACCTGGCCCGGCTGACCGGTCTGTCCCGGCCCGTCATCGGGCAGCGGGTCGCCGAGCTGATCGACGCGGGCCTCGTCGTGGAGCTGCCCGGTGTGTCAAGCGGCGGCCGTCCCGCCGCGCGGCTGGAGTTCAACGGGGCGGGCGGCACGGTTCTCGTGGCCTCTCTCGGCCACACCCACGGGCATCTGGCGGTCTGCGACCTGTCCGGGTCGATCCTGCGCCAGGAGCCCGTCCGGATCGGCGCGGGCATCGAGTCGGCGATCGACCTGTGGAAGCGGATGGACCCCGGGCAGGTGCGCGGCGTCGGCATCGCGCTGCCCGGCCCGGCGCACGAGGACGAGCGCGTCGTGAAGGCGGTCCGGGACGTGTTCCCGGTGCCCGTGCACATAGACAACGACGTGAACGTGATGGCGCTCGGCGAACACCGGGTCCGCAACGACGTGTCCGACCTGCTGTTCGTGAAGGCGTCGACGGGCATCGGCGCGGGCGTGATCTCCGGCGGACGGCTCCAGCGCGGCGCTTACGGCGGCGCCGGGGAGATCGGCCATATCCCCGTCCCCGACGGGCTGCTGTGCGGATGCGGCACGGTCGGCTGCGTCGAGACCGTCGCGGGCGGCGCGGCGCTGCTCGCCCAGCTCGGCGGACGCGCCGGTGACCTGCCCGAGCTCGCGGCGCTGGCGCGCGCGGGCGACCTTGAGGCCGTGGCGGTGCTGCGCGAGGCGGGCCGCAGGATCGGCGAGGTGGTCGCCGCCGCCGTCAACATCCTCAACCCCGCCGTGGTCGTGCTGGGCGGCGACCTTTCCGGCAAGAACCTCATCGCGGGCGTGCGCGAGACCGTCTACCAGCGCGCGGCGGCCATGGCCACGCGGCGGCTGCGGATCGAGCCGAGCGTGCTCGGCGACGACGCGGGCCTGCTCGGCTGCGCCACGATGATCCTCGACCACGTGCTCGCGCCCGCAGCAGTGGACGCGGCGCTCTAACCTTCCTTCCCGCAGTCCGGCCCCTCCCGCCGAGGGGTCTTTTCGGCGTTCCCACGACCGGGTTGCGGACCGACCGCTCGCAAGTCTTTCAACCATTTGCAGAAATCTTTCAGCAAGACTCTTTACATGCTTGCAACAACTGGACTAACGTCCGGGGCCAGTTCCCCCTCACCTACCCCCTCATCCTGAGAAATCCCCCATCGCAAGAAATCCCCAAGGAGGAAGCACATGCGGCGCATCCCCATGGTCGGTGCCATCGCCGGCCTCGCCCTCGTGCTCGCTGCCTGCGGCGGCGGAAGTGACGACACCAAGGACACGAAGGCGTCCGCGGCCCTGGAAGGCCGGGGCGAGATCACCTTCGTCACCGGCAAGGACACCTCAGGCAACCTGCAGAAGCAGATCGACGCCTGGAACGCCGACCACCCCAATGAGCCGGTCCGCATCATCGAGCTGTCGGACAAGGCCGACGAGCAGCGCCAGCAGATGATCCAGAACGCCCAGGTCAAGTCCGACGCCTACACGGTGCTGAACCTCGACGTCGTCTGGACCGCCGAGTTCGCCGCCAACCGCTGGGTGGTGGAGCTGCCCGAGGCCGACCTGCCGATCGCCGACCTGCTCGCCCCGACCGTCGACACCGGCAGGTACCTCGACAAGCTCTACGCCGTCCCGATCGACTCCGACGCGGGCCTGCTCTACTACCGCAAGGACCTCCTCACCGAGGCGGGCATCGACAAGGCCCCCACCACGTGGACCGAGCTGTTCGCCGCGTGCGACACCGTCAAGGACAAGGTGTCCTCGGCCAAGAACATCGACTGCTACGCGGGCCAGTTCGACAAGTACGAGGGCCTGACGGTGAACGCGTCCGAGGCGATCAACGCCGCGGGCGGCTCCGTCGTGGACGAGCAGGGCAAGCCGACCGTCAACACCCCCGAGGCCAAGGCCGGACTCGACGTCCTGGTCAACGCCTTCAAGGACGGCCACATCGCCAAGAAGGCCATCACCTACACCGAGGAGCTCGGCCGCGCCGACTTCAACGGCGGCAAGCTGCTGTTCCACCGCCAGTGGCCGTACCAGTACGCCTCGGCCAGCGACAAGGAGGAGTCGAAGGTCGCCGGCAAGTTCGACGTCGCCCCGCTGCCCGGCTCCAGCGGCCCCGGCGTGTCGACCCTCGGCGGCCACAACTACGCGATCTCCTCGTTCGCCAAGAACCAGGCGACCGCGCTCGACTTCATCAAGTACATGGCGTCCCCGGACGTGCAGAAGGCGAACGCGCTCGTCATCGGCAAGGCCCCGTCGGTCGCCGCGCTCTACAACGACGCGGAGATCGTCGCGAAGTTCCCGTACATGCCCTCGCTGAAGACCGCGATCGAGAACGCCAAGGGCAGGCCGAAGGTCGTCAAGTACGGCGACGTGACCACCGCCATCCAGGAGGCCGCCTACGCGGCGCTGAACGGTGACAAGCCCACCGACCAGGCGCTGAACGACCTCCAGGCCAAGCTGGAGTCCCTCACCCAGTAAGTCCCCCGCCGGGGAGGGGCCGCGCGGCCCCTCCCCGGCGCTGTGGCGAGGAGTTCTGGAGCTCACACATGGCGATCCCCACCTCACCCGCGAACGCCCCCACCCCGACGGGCCGCACCCCCAAGGGGGACGGCAAAGCCGCCTCCCGACAGGGCGCGCGCTCGTCCCGGCGGTTCGCGCTGCTGCTGCTCTCCCCGACCTTCCTGGTGCTGGCGCTCGTCGTCGGCTACCCCGTGCTGGCCGGCATCCGCCAGTCGATGTACAGCCCCGCGGAAGGGCTCGACGACGACGGCTTCGTCGTGGAGGGCGAGCAGTTCGTCGGCCTCGACAACTACACCGCGCTGTTCACCGGCGAGCGCGGCGACGCGTTCTGGAACGCGTTCTTCAACACCACGTTCTTCACCGCGACCGCCGTCGTCCTGGAGACGGTGATCGGCGTCTGCCTGGCGCTGATCATGCACCAGGCGCTGCGCGGCCGCGGTCTCGTGCGCGCGAGCGTCCTCGTGCCGTGGGCGGTGCCGACGGCCATGTCCGGTCTGCTGTGGCGCTGGATCTTCCAGCCCGACGGCGTCGCGAACGCCATCCTGCACCAGGAGATCCTGTGGACCGCCGACGGCTGGCAGTCCAAGTTCGCGGTGATCATCGCCGAGGTGTGGAAGACGTCGCCGTTCATCGGCCTGCTCGCGCTGGCCGGGCTCCAGATGATCCCGCAGGACGTCTACGAGGCGGCCCGGGTCGACGGGGCCGGTCCCTGGCAGCAGTTCCGCAGGATCACGCTGCCGCTCATCAAGCCCGCGCTGGCCGTCGCCGTCCTGTTCCGGATGCTCGACACGCTGCGCATGTTCGACCTTCCCTTCGTCCTCATCGGCGCCAACAAGGAGTCGGTGGAGACGCTGTCGATGCTCGCCTGGTCGGAGGCCAACAACCTCAGGTACGGGGTGGCGACCGCCTACGCGACGCTGCTGTTCCTGTACATCGCGGCGCTCGCCTACGCGTTCATCAAGATCGCCGGCGCCGACGTCATCGGTGAGGCCAGGGTCCGCAAGGCGACCCAGAAGAAGTCGCCGCAGAAGGCACAGAAGGGGGCCGCGTCATGAAGCGCGTCGCCAACTACGCCGGGCTCGCGTTCGTCGCGGTCTTCTGCCTCGCGCCGTTCTACTGGATGGTCGTGTCGGCGTTCCGCAGGCCGCAGGACCAGTTCGACTCCACCCCGTGGCCCGCGCCCTGGTCGACCGAGAACCTGCGCGCGGTCTTCGACCCCGACAACATGTTCGTCAGGGCGCTGTTCAACAGCCTCCTTGTCGCCGGGCTCACCACGATCCTCACCCTGCTCATCGCGGTCTTCACCGCCTACACGCTCGCCCGCCTCGACTTCCGGTTCAAGAACGCGGTGCTCGGCCTCGTGGTCGCGACGTCGATGTTCCCCGGGATCTCCCAGGTGGTGCCGCTGCTCAAGCTGTTCATCGACATCGGCTGGATCAACACCTACCAGGCGATGATCGTGCCGAGCCTCGGGTTCGCGCTGCCGCTGGCGGTGTGGAACCTGACGGTGTTCTTCCGGCAGCTCCCGTTCGAGCTCGAGCAGGCGGCGATGACCGACGGCTGCACCCGCGGCCAGGCGTTCCGCAAGATCATCATCCCGCTCGCCGCGCCCGGCGTGTTCACCACCGCGATCCTCGTCTTCTTCATGGCGTGGAACGAGTTCATCATCGCCTTCAGCATGGTCAACGAGAAGTCCATGCAGACCGCGACGGTGGCCATCGCCAAGTTCACCGGCATGCGCGGCTTCGACCAGCCCTTCGGTACCCAGATGGCCGCGGCCGTCGTGGTGACCGTGCCGCTCGTCGTGCTCGTGCTGATCTTCCAGCGCAGGATCGTCGCGGGCCTCACCGCCGGCGGCGTCAAGTAACCCGAACGCACGTCCAAGCACCCGGCCGCGGCGGTGACGCCGCGGCCGCACACCGACATCTCACAGGAAACACCCAAGGGGGAACGCCATGCAGGGCTCCACGGTCGCCACGCGCTGGTGGCGCGACGCGGTGATCTACCAGATCTACGTGCGCAGCTTCGCCGACGGCAACGGCGACGGCGTCGGCGACCTGCCCGGCGTCCGGGCGCGGCTGCCCTACCTCGCCGCGCTCGGCGTCGACGCGGTGTGGCTGACGCCGTTCTACCGCTCGCCGATGGCCGACTTCGGCTACGACGTCGCCGACTACCGCCGCGTCGACCCGCTGTTCGGCGAGCTCGCCGACGCCCGCGCGCTCATCGAGGACGCGCACGCGCTCGACCTGCGGGTCATCGTGGACATCGTGCCGAACCACACCTCCGACCGGCACGCCTGGTTCACCGCGGCGCTCGCGGCGGGCCCCGGCTCCCCCGAACGCGCCCGCTACCACTTCCGCGACGGCCGCGGCCCCGACGGCTCCCAGCCGCCGAACGACTGGGAGTCGGTGTTCGGCGGCAGGGCGTGGACAAGGGTCCCCGACGGCCAGTGGTACCTCCACCTGTTCGCGCCCGAGCAGCCCGACCTGAACTGGGACAACCCCGAGGTCCACGCCGAGTTCGCGGACGTCCTGCGGTTCTGGCTCGACCTCGGCGTCGACGGGTTCCGCATCGACGTCGCGCACGGCATGGTCAAGAAGGACGGGCTGCCCGACGTCGGCCACGGCGACCAGTCCCGGATGCTCGGCACCGACCCGCTGCCCTACTTCGACCAGGACGGCGTCCACGAGATCCACCGGACATGGCGCGCGCTGCTCGACTCCTACCCGGGCGAGCGGATCGCGGTGGCCGAGGCGTGGGCGTCGACGCCCGAGCGGCTCGCCCGGTATGTCAGGCCGGACGAGGCGCACCAGGCGTTCAACTTCCACTACCTGGGCACCGGCTGGAACGCCGCGGCGCTGCGCGAGGTCATCGACGTCTCGCTCGCCACCTCGGGGGCGGTCGGCGCGCCGACCACGTGGGTGCTGTCGAACCACGACGTGCGCAGGCACGTCACCCGGTTCGGCGACGGCGAGGCGGGCCTGGCCCGCGCGCGGGCGGCCGCGCTGCTGATGCTGGCGCTGCCCGGCTCGGCCTACGTCTACCAGGGCGAGGAGCTCGGCCTTCCCGAGGTCCTCGACCTGCCCGCCGAGTTCCTGCTCGACCCGCAGCTCGGCAGGGGCGCGGAGGCGGGCCGCGACGGCTGCCGCGTGCCGCTGCCGTGGTCCGGCGACGCCCCGCCCTTCGGGTTCGGGACCGCCGAGGACACCTGGCTGCCCATCCCCGCCTCGTGGTCGGGCCTGTCGGTCGCCGCGCAGGAGGGCGACCCGGAATCGACCCTCGCCCTGTACCGGGCGGCACTGGCGTTCCGGCGCTCCTCCCCCGCGCTCGGCGACGGCGACCTCATCTGGGAGGACGCCCCCGAAGGCGTCCTGCGGCTGCGGCGCGATCCGGGCTTCGGCTGCGCGGTCAACCTGGGGCCCGAGGCCGTTACGATTCCGGTGGACGGCGACGTCGTCGTCTCCAGCGTTCCGCTGGCCGTCGACGGCGGGCGCCTGACGCTGCCGTCGGACGCGGCGGTTTGGTGGACGACGACCCGCCCCGACCTCGGCGAACGGTAAATTCAGGATCATGGCGACACGGCTGGCCGACATCGCGGCCCAGGCAGGGGTCAGCGAGGCGACCGTGAGCCGCGTGCTCAACGGCAGACCCGGGGTCTCCCCAGGAACCCGGCAGGCGGTCCTGGGGGCGCTCGACGTCCTCGGCTACGACAGGCCGCCCCGGCTGCGCCAGCAGCGGGCGGGCCTGATCGGGCTGATCCTGCCCGAGCTCACCAACCCCGTCTTCCCGGTCTTCGCCCAGACGCTGGAGTCGGCGCTGGTCATGTCCGGGTACACCGCGGTGCTGTGCACCCAGACCCCCGGCGGCGTCCGCGAGGACGACTACACCGAGCTGCTCCTGGAACGCGACGTCGCGGGGATCATCGTGGTCAGCGGCATGCACGCCGACTCCACCTCCGACCTCGGCCGCTACAAGCGGCTCACCGACCAGGGCCTGCCGCTGGTCCTGGTCAACGGCTACCGCGACGACGTCGACGTGCCCTTCGTCTCCAACGACGACGTCGCGTCGATCGAGATGGCCGTCGAGCATCTCGTCTCACTCGGCCACACCAGGATCGGGCTCGCGGTCGGGCAGGCGCGGTTCGTCCCGTCGATCCGCAAGTCCGAGGGGTTCGCGCGGGCGATGCGCGGCCTGCTCGGCGAGACCGATCCGGAGAGCCTGATCGCCACGTCGCTGTTCACGCTGGAGGGCGGGCAGGCCGCCGCCGCGCAGCTGCTCGACCGGGGCTGCACCGCGATCTGCTGCGGCAGTGACATCATGGCGATCGGCGCGATCCGGGCGGCGCGCCAGCGCGGGCTGCGGGTGCCGGAGGACGTGTCAGTCGTCGGGTTCGACGACTCGCCCCTGATCCCCTACCTCGACCCGGCGCTCACCACGATCCGCCAGCCCGTCCGGGAGATGGCGATCGCGGCGGCCGGGCAGCTCCTCGAGGAGATCGGCGGGAACCGGGTGCCGCGCACCGAACTGCTGTACCGGCCCGAGCTCGTCGTACGGCGCTCCACCGCGCCCGCCCCGCGCCCGGCCCTGCCATAGCGGGCGCGGGGCCGGGGGCGGGCGGCTCAGCGGCGTCCTCAGCCGATCTGGATGGAGCGCTTGGACAGGCCCATCCAGAAGCCGTCGATGGTCGAGCGCTGGGTGGCCAGGTCGGCCTCGCCCGCGCCGAGGGTGACGAACAGCGGGGCGAAGTGCTCGGTCCTCGGGTGGGCCATCCGGCCCGCGGGTGACTTGCGCAGGAAGTCGAGGAGGCCGTCGACGTCGTGGGCGGCGAGCGCCTCCGCGCCCCACGCGTCGAACTCCTTCGACCAGCCGGGGGCCTGGTCGACGCCGAGGCCGGGGTTGAGGCCGCGCAGGTTGTGCGTGAAGAACCCGCTCCCGACGATCAGGACCCCCTCGTCGCGCAAGGGCGCGAGCTGCTTGCCGGTCTCGTAGAGGCGCGCCGGGTCGAGGGTCGGCAGCGAGATCTGCAGGACGGGCACGTCGGCGTCGGGATACATCTCCACGAGGGGCACATAAGCCCCGTGGTCGAGGCCGCGGTCGGGGACGTCCTGCGCCCCCTTCACCAGGGCGCGCACCCGCTCCGCGAGTTCGGGCGCGCCCGGGGCCTCGTACCGGGCCTGGTAGTACCGCTCCTCGAACCCCCAGAAGTCGTACACGAGCGGAATCGTGCGCGTCGCCCCGATCGCCAGCGGCGCGTCCTCCCAGTGCGCCGACACCATCAGCACCGCCTTGGGCTTCGGCAGCCCCTTCGCCCATTCCGCCAGCTGTCCCGGCCACACCGGATCGTCCGCCAGCGGCGGCGCCCCGTGACTCAGGTACAGCGTCGGCATCCGCCCGCCCATGACCCCTCCTCAAAGTTGAACGCTCAACTATCAACCCCAAACTACCCCACCCGCCCGGCTATTCCCCACCCCCGGAACACAACAAACCCCGGCGGTGGGCCGGGGTTCGCTGTCGGTCGTCTGCTATCGCTTGAGCCGGACCCTGCGCTCCGCGCCCGGACGGCGGACGGAGACGCGGCGGGGGCGCGGGAGGGTGCGGCGGCGGGTGACGTGGGGGGCGTACTGGGCGCGCATGGTGCGGCGGAGGTTGAGCATGATCACCGGGATCAGGCACGCGGCGAACAGCTCGGTCGCCGCGGTGACGCGCATGCCGGTCTCGCCGCCGGGCAGGCCCGCCGCCCAGGCCACGATCGACAGCGCGCCGCAGGCGGCCCACACGACCATGATCCCGGCGAGCGTGCGGCTCGCGGGCTTGGGGAACGGCAGGCGGCTGACGGCGAGGAGCGCGACGCAGCCGATCGCGGCGAGCGCCATCGGCACCGGCGGCTCGAGCACGATGATCGAGACCACGGTGAACGCGCACAGCGGCGCGGGCATGCCGCGGAAGATCCCCGGCTCCGGCGCGGCCGTGACGTACCTGGCGAGCCTGACGACGATCGCCAGGAAGAACCCGGCGGCCGCGACGAGCGCGGGCATCGCCCAGTCGTCGTCGAAGCCGACCCACGCGAGCGTCATCGCGGCGGGGACCAGGCCGAAGGTGATCACGTCGGCGAGGTTGTCGAGGTGCGGACCGTAGGGGGTGCTGCGCCAGCGCCTGGCCATGCGGCCGTCGAACAGGTCGCAGACCGCGCCGATCAGCATGAGCAGCACCGCGCCGGCGAACAGCCGGCTCTCGGTGCCGTCGAAGCCGCCCTGGACCATGATGCTGCGCAGGGCGGCGATGCCGCACAGGGCGTTGCCGAGCGTGAGGAAGTCGGCGGGCGACAGGCGCTCGGTCCCGGCTGCCCCGGTCTCAGCCGCAGACAAGGTGCGTCTCACCGGCTCGGGTCTTCTGGCCGACGGTCACCGCGGGGACGAGCCCGGCCGGGAGGTAGGTGTCGAAGCGCGATCCGAAGCGGATCAGCCCGAGGCGCTCGCCCTGCTGGACCGAGACGCCCTCCTCCAGGTAGGGCACGATGCGCCGGGCGACGGTGCCGGCGATCTGCACGCACTCGATCTCGCCGACCTCGGTGTCGAACCGCCACACGACGCGCTCGTTGCGGTCGCTGTCCTTGTTGAACGCCGGGACGTGCCCGCCCGCGATGTGGTCGACCGACAGGATCTTGCCCGCGATCGGGGCCCGGTTGACGTGCACGTCGAGCGGGCTCATGAAGATCGCGACGCGGGTGCGTCCGTCGGGCCACGGGGTGATGCTCTGCACGACGCCGTCGGCGCCCGACAGGATCAGTCCCTGTCCGCTGCGCGGCGGGTCGCGGAAGAACCAGGTCAGACCGGCTGCCGTCGCCGTTGCGGCGGCGGCGACCAGGCCGCGGTACCGTGACCGCCGGGTCAGCAGGACGGCGCCTGCCGCACCCACCAGTCCGGGAACCAGCCAGGGTCCGGCGCCGCGCGCGAGGGTGAGGTTCTCCGCCTCCGGCTCGTGGGGACCGGGCACTGTCTTTTCATCTCCTAGGGCAGGGTGCAGCGTTCGAGCGAGCTTACTCAATGCGAGGCTCGTCACACCAACCGACGGACAGCCGATGGGCGGACAGCCGGCCGACGGGTGGACGGCGTGATCTGTTCAACGTAGCGCGAAATATCCGCGATCACCCGCATTCTCCTGAGTTCTCCCGCCACGTGGGACGAGGTGATTGACTCACCCGGTGATCGAACACCTCACCGCACTGGCCCGCGAGGCGGGCGGCACAGGGGACGCGGCGGTGCTCTACGCGCACGACGATGTCCTTGTCGTCAGGGTAGGCGACGTGGTCGCGAAAGCGCACCGTCGGGAGACGACTGATCTTCCCGCGCGCGCCGCCGTCGCCACCGCCAACCCGGCACTTCTCCTCCCGCCGATCGGGCTGCCGGAACCCGTCGAGGGGCGCGCGGTGTCGGTGTGGCCCGCCGGGGAGCCGGTGGACCCGGCCGACCCGATCGGCGCGCCCTGGGCCGAGGCCGGAAGGCTGCTCGCCGCCCTGCACGCGCTTCCCGTCCCCGATGGGCTGCCGCCGCAAGGCGCGCCGCTCCGGGTGCGGGAGATCATGGCCAGGCCGCTGCCCGACCTGCCCGCCTCACGGGTGATCCTGCGGGCCTACGCGACCCTGCCGGAGTCCCTTGAGGAGCCCGGACGCGTCCACGTCGTCCACGGGGACTTCCACCTGGGCCAGCTCGTGCTGCACGGCGGCGGCTGGCGGCTGATCGACCTCGACGACCTCGGGCGCGGCGACCCCGTCTGGGATCTGGCGCGTCCGGCCGCCCTGTTCGCGTCCGGGGTGCTGCCCGGGGAGGTGTGGTCGCGGTTCCTGCACGGCTATCTCGGCGCGGGCGGCGTGGACCTCGGAACCGACCCGTGGACGAGATTGGACATTCCCGCGCAAGCTCTGGCGATCCAAACGGCCGCCCGCTGCGTCTCAAAGGCTGTGGATGAGGGACGGGCGCTCGACGAGTACGAGACGACCCTTATCGACGCTTGTGACCGGATCAGCAGATCACGCACTAGTTGATGGCGTAGTGTGCCGTCACTACGGGCGTGAAGACGCCCGCGGCGGCCAAAGCCGCGATGGAAAGGTGGCGGAACATGCTTCAGTGCCCGAAGTGTCGGGGCACGATGCGGACCTTCGACCGTAACGGGGTCCACATCGAACAGTGCGACATGTGCCGGGGGATCTTCCTCGACTACGGCGAGCTGGAGACCCTCGCGCGCATCGAGAGCCAGTGGCGCCAGGCCCCGGCCCCCGCAGCCCCCCTGCCCCCGCCCGTAGCGCAGCCTGGCTGGGGCCACCACGGCCACCACAGGCACCACCACGGACCCAGCCTCTTCGGGATGCTCTTCTCCACCTGAGCACCCGGTCGGCACTGGATCACGCGAGCTCCCAGAAGGGGCGGCGCAACGGCGCGCCGCCCCTTCGGCGTGCCAGGCGGCGTGCAGGCGGCGTGCAGGCGGAACTTCTCACCCGGTGGACGACATTTCCCCCATGTTGCCGCTAGTCTGCTGAACCCCCTGACAAGATCGGAGACGAACCGCCGATGCGCACGCCACTGATCGGTGCCCTGGCCGTCGCCCTCCCGCTGTCGGCGCTGCTGGCCGCGCCCGCCCAGGCGGCCCCGAACGTGCAGATCACCTACGTTCAGTACGACGCCAAGGGCAAGGACACCAAGAAGAACGTGAACGGCGAGTACGTCGTCGTCACCAACAAGAGCCGCAAGAAGGTCAACCTCGCCGGATGGACCATCGGCCAGACCGCGCGGCTCGGCGACTCCAAGTACATCTTCTACTTCCCCGCGCGCAACGTGTGGGTCCAGCCCGGCAAGTCCCTCACCATGCGCATGGGCGAGGGCAAGAAGACGAAGAAGTTCGTCTACCAGGGCCTGCGCAAGCACACCTGGCCGAACAAGAAGGGCGCGGCCTACCTGTTCAACCCGTCGAACACCCGGGTCGACGGCTGCACGTGGAACAGCAAGAAGGGCTTCAAGAAGTGCTGAGCGCGTTCGCCGCGACGACGTCGCGGTACCAGTGCGCGCTGTTCTTCCAGGTGCGCCGCTGCGTCTCGTAGTCGACGTGGATGATCCCGAAGCGCTTGTCGTAGCCGAAGGCCCACTCGAAGTTGTCGAGCAGGGACCAGACGTAGTAGCCGCGGACGTCCGCGCCCGCGTCGAGCGCGTCGAGGACGGCGGCCAGGTGGGATCGCAGGTAGGCGATCCGCCGGTCGTCGTTCACGGGGTCGGGGTAGGCCGCGCCGTTCTCGGTGACCACAAGCGGCAGCGCCGGGTTCTCGCGCGACAGGCGCAGCAGCAGTTCGGTGAGGCCGTGCGGGACGATGCTCCAGCCCATGTCGGTGCGCTCGCCGGGCGCGGAGGAGAACCGCAGGTCCTCGCAGCCCGGCCATGACGGCTTGCCCTTGCCGCCCGGCTCGACGACGGTCACCGAGTAGTAGTTGACGCCCAGGAAGTCGAGCGGTGCCGCGATCAGCGCCTCGTCGCCGTCGCGGACGAACGACCAGTCCGTCAGGTGGGCGGTGTCGGCGATCACGCTCGCGGGGTAGCCGCGGCCCAGCAGTGGGCCTTCGAAGACCCCGTTGGCGATGCCGTCGGCGCGGCGGACGGCGGCCTCGTCGGGGCCCCAGACCACGTGCGGGTTGAGGGTGATGCCCTTGCTGCCCGGCAGCAGCGGCGCGGTGAGGCCGTGCGCGAGGTTCAGGTGGTGGGCGGCGGCGAAAGCCGCGTCACGGACGCCGGGGGCGTGCTCGCCCGAGCCGTAGCCGAGGAAGGCGGCGCACCACGGCTCGTTCAGGGTGATCCACGTGTCCACTCTGTCGCCCAGCGCGTCGGCCACGACGGCGCTGTACTCGGCGAACCTGTATGCGGTGTCCCTGTTCAGCCACCCTCCGCGCTCCTGGAGCGCGCGAGGCAGGTCCCAGTGGTAGAGCGTGACGGCCGGGGCGATGCCGCGCTCCAGCAGAAGGTCGACCAGGCGCGAGTAGAAGTCGATACCGCGCCGCTCGGGCTTGCCGTCGGGCAGCACCCTCGGCCAGGAGACGGAGAACCGGTAGGACCCCACCCCGAGGTCGGCGAGGTGCCCGACGTCCTCGGCGTACCGGTGGTAGTGGTCGCAGGCGACGTCGCCGGTGTCGCCGTTGCGGATCGGGCCGAAGCCGTCCCAGATCGACGGGGCGCGGCCGTCCTCGGCGACCGCACCCTCGATCTGGTAGGCGGCGGTCGCCGCGCCCCAGACGAAACCGTCGGGAAACCGTCTCATCTCCGCACTCCTGGGGGGTTGGGGCGGGTCAGCCCCGGACGAGCGACGCCACGCACTCGACGTGGCTGGTCTGCGGGAACAGGTCGAAGGCGCGCAGCGTCTCCAGCACCCATCCCCGCGCCGAGAAGTACTTGAGGTCGCGGGCCAGGGTCGCCGGGTCGCAGCTGACGTAGGCGATCTTGCGGTTGGTGCGGCGGGCGATCTCGTCGACGACCTTCTCGCCCGCGCCCGCACGCGGCGGGTCGAGCACGGTGATGTCCGCGCCGCGCACCCGCGAGCCGCCCCGGTGGCCCTGGGCCGCGCCGCGCTTGGGCTGCGCCCTGCCGGCCCTGGCCTTCGCGGCGGGGGCCTGCGCGCCGAACTCGAGCGTCGCGAGGACGTCCTCGACCTTGCCCTGCTCGACGCTGACCTGCGGCAGGTCCTTCAGGTTGAACTTGGCGTCGCGCACCGCCTGGTTGCCGGTCTCGACCGCGACGACGAGCCCGTCACGGCCGACGCGCTCGCCCAGGACCCCGGCGAACAGGCCGACGCCGCAGTACAGGTCGAGGGCGATCTCGCCGGGCTTGGGCTCAAGGGCTTCCAGGACCGCCTTGACGAGGGTGTCCGCGGCGGCCGGGTGGACCTGCCAGAAGCCGCTCCCGGTGACCTGCCACAGGCGTCCGGCGGCCTCCTCGCGCACGAACGGCACGACCGCGCGGCGCTGGCCCTGCTGCCGTTCCTGCTGCCGGTCCTGGTGGCGCTGCGGCCGCTCGGGCTTGACGACCCTGACCGGCACGTCGAGCTGCGGCACCCGGGCGGGACGCCCGCGCCTGCCCTTGGGCTCGGAGATCACCACAAGACGGTCGCCGGTCCCCGCCGACACCACGCCCTCGACGCCGGACGCGCCGGGCCACATGTGCCGTTCGATCCCGATCATCTCCACCCCGGGGTGGGCGATCAGGCAGCGGTCGATGTACTCGAGGTCGTGCGAGCGGTGCTTGCGCAGGCCGACGCCGCCGTCGTGGTCGACCGCGAACTGCACGCGGGTGCGCCAGCCGAGCCCGGGCGCGGCGGCCAGGGGCTCGCCGTCCTCGGTGTACAGCGGCGGCACCTCGACCTCTTCGACGTGGACCGGCCTGTCGATCCCGGCGAGCCGGTGCAGCTGCTCGGCGATCACGTCGGCCTTGAGCGCGCGCTGTGCGGGCAGCGCGACGTGCTGCCAGTCGCAGCCGCCGCAGCGCCCTGGGCCGGCGAACTCACACGGCGCCTGCACCCGGTCGGGCGAGGGCTTCAGGATCTCGACGGCGTCGGCCCGCACGAAGGTCTTGGTCTCCTCGGTCACCCTGGCCCGCACCAGCTCACCGGGCAGCGCGTGCCGGACGAAGACGACCTTCCCCTCATGCCGGGCGACGCAGAAGCCGCCATGCCCAACAGCGCCGACTTCGAGTTCGAGGAGATCCGTAGCAGTCACGTTCCGCGATTCTAGTGCGCTAGTCCGGGTCCCCCCGACGCACGGAGCCCGGCGCGGGCCGGTCGGGACGGGTCTTGAGGCGGTCGGAGGACACCAGCTGCCACGGCACGCTGGTGACCATCACGCCGGGCTGGAACAGCAGCCTGCCCTTGAGCCGCAGGGCGCTCTGGTTGTGCAGGATGTGCTCCCACCAGTGGCCCACGACGTATTCGGGGATGTAGACGGCGACGACGTCGCGCGGCGACTTGCGGCGGACGTTCTTCACGTACTCGAGGATGGGCCGGGTGATCTCGCGGTAAGGCGAGTCGAGGACCTTCAACGGGACGGGCAGGTCGAGCGCGTCCCACTCGTCGCGCAGCCGCTCGGACTCGGCGGCGTCCACCGCGACGCTGACGGCCTCAAGGGTCGAGGGCCGTGACGCGCGGGCGTAGGCGAGCGCCCGCAGGGTCGGCTTGTGGATCTTGGACACGAGCACGATGGCGTGCGTGCGCGAGGGAAGGGCGTACTCGGCCCCGTCGGGTTCGAGCTCGCGCGCGACGCGGTCGTAGTGCGCCCGGATGCCGCGCATCAGCAGGAACAGCAGCGGCATCGCGATGCACACCAGCCACGCGCCGTGCGTGAACTTGGTGACGAGCACGATCACCAGGACCGCGCCGGTGATGACGAGGCCGACGGAGTTGATGAGCCGCGACGTCTTCATCTGCCGCCGGACCGTCCGGTCGGTCTCGGTGCGCAGGAGCCGGTTCCAGTGCCTGACCATCCCGGTCTGGCTGACGGTGAACGACACGAAGACGCCGACGATGTACAGCTGGATGAGCTTGGTGACGTCGGCCTCGAACGCGTACACGAGGATGATCGCGGCCCCGGCGAGCATGATGATGCCGTTGCTGAACGCGAGCCTGTCGCCGCGCGTGTGCAGCTGGCGCGGCAGGTACCGGTTCTGCGCGAGCACCGACGCCAGCACGGGGAAGCCGTTGTAGGCGGTGTTGGCGGCCAGGACGAGGATCAACGCGGTCATGACCGTCACGAAGACGTACATCGGCGGGAAGTTGCTGAACACCGTCTCGGCGACCTGGGTGATCACGGTGTGCTGCGCGCCGGAGACGTCCTGGCCGGTCGCCGGGTCGATGAGGTGGCTGCCGTGCAGCGGGTCGGCGTACTTGGCGTCGGTCACGTAGGCGAGCCACGTCACACCGGAGAACATCGCGACGGCCAGGACGCCGAGCATGAGCAGGGTGGTCGCGGCGTTCTTGCCCTTGGGCTTGCGGAACGCCGGGACCCCGTTGCTGATCGCCTCGACGCCGGTGAGCGCGGCGCAGCCCGAGGCGAACGCGCGCAGCAGCAGGAACACCATCGCCAGGCCCGCGAGGTCCTCGCCCGTCCCGCGCACCTCGAGGTTCGCGGTCTCGGCCTCGAGGTCCGCGCCCGCGGCCATCCGTACGAAGCCCCACAGCATCATGCTGAAGACGCCGAACATGAACAGGTAGGTCGGGACGGCGAAGGCGAACCCCGACTCCTTCAGGCCGCGCAGGTTCAGCACGGTCAGCAGCGCCACGAGGGCGACCGCGACGGCCACCCTGTGCTCGCCGATGAGCGGGGTGAAGGCCCCGAGGTTGTCCACGGCCGAGGAGATCGACACCGCGACGGTGAGGACGTAGTCAACGAGCAGGGCGCTGGCCACGACGAGACCCCAGTTCCCGCCAAGGTTGGTCGTGGCGACGTCGAAGTCGCCGCCGCCGCTGGTGTAGGCCCGCACGTTCTGCCGGTACGACGCCACCACCACCAGCAGCAGGAGCACGACGGCGAGGCCGATCCACGGGGTGAACGCGTAACCGGCGAGGCCCGCGATCCCCAAGGTGATGAGGATCTCCTGCGGGGCGTAGGCGACCGACGAAAGGGCGTCACTGGCGAAGACCGGAAGGGCGATCCGCTTGGGAAGCAGCTGGTAGTGCGCCTGCGTGCTGCGCAGGGCGCGACCTAGCACGACGCGCTTCATGACGTCAGATGCCTTGGACACAGCTGGCCACTCTAACCGCCCCGCCCGCGCCGCCTCGTGCGGCTCCCCTGGGGTTCGGGCGCGACCGGATTCCGCGCGCCGGGCAGACCGGCGCTTTGCGCGATCAGGGGGATACTGTCCCGTACAGCCTGCGCTTCCAGCGCCCAAGGACCAACGGAACGCCTAGACCAAGGAACGGGACGGGTCGTGCATATCGTCATCATGGGATGCGGCCGGGTCGGTTCGACCCTGGCCCATATCCTGGAGGACAAGGGCCACTCGGTCGCGATCATCGACCAGAACCCCGAGGCTTTCCGCCGGTTGCGCGGCGGCTTCAAGGGCCGCCGGGTGATCGGCATGGGCTTCGACCGCGATGTGCTCGTCGAGGCGCAGATCGAGAAGGCGTCGGCGTTCGTGGCGGTCAGCAGCGGCGACAACTCCAACATCATCTCCGCCAGGGTCGCGCGCGAGACCTTCGGCGTCGAGAACGTCGTCGCCCGCATCTACGACTCCCGCCGCGCCGAGGTGTACCAGCGGCTCGGCATCCCGACCGTCGCCACGGTCCGGTGGACCGCCGAGCAGATGCTGCGGCGGCTGCTGCCGGACGGCGCGCTGCCGCTGTGGCGCGACCCGACCGGCGACGTCAAGCTCGCCGAGGTGCAGACCGACGCCGCCTGGATCGGCGCGCGCGTGGACGACCTGGAACGCGCCGCGCCCGGCTGCCGCGTCGCGTTCCTGAACCGGCTCGGCGAGGCCGTGGTGCCGAGCGGCGACACCGTCGTGCAGGACGGCGACGTCGTGCACGTGATGGCGCGGGCCGGCGACATCGACAAGATCACCGAGGCGCTGGCCACACGGGTGCGGGAGGAAGACTGACATGCGGGTGGCTATCGCCGGTGCCGGCGCGGTGGGCAGGTCGATCGCGCAGGAACTGCTGGAGAACGGGCACGAGGTCCTGCTCATCGACAAGGACCCCAAGGCCATCAAGGTCGAGATGGTGCCGCGCGCCGAGTGGCTGCTGGCCGACGCGTGCGAGATCTCCTCGCTCGACGACGCCGCGCTCGAACGCTGCCAGGTCGTCGTGGCCTCGAGCGGCGACGACAAGGTGAACCTCGTGGTGTCGCTGCTCGCCAAGACCGAGTACGGGGTGCCGCGCGTCGTCGCGCGCATCAACCACCCGAAGAACGAGTGGCTGTTCAACGACTCATGGGGCGTCGACGTCGCCGTGTCCACGCCGCGTCTGCTCAGCGCGCTGGTCGAGGAGGCCGTCAGCGTCGGCGACCTCGTCCGCCTGATGACGTTCCGCCAGGGCGACGCCAACCTCGTGGAACTCACCCTCCCCGACGACGCCCCCCTCAACGGCCGGCGCGTCGGCGAGGTCCAGTGGCCCCGCGACACCGCCCTCGTCGCCATCCTCCGCGAAGGCCGCGTCCTCGTCCCCTCCAAGGACGACACCCTCGAAGCCGGCGACGAACTCATGTTCGTCGCCAGCCAGGACGTAGAAGACGAGTTGGGAGACCTGCTTAACCCCCGTGTTTAATTGCCGTGCTGTGTTTTTTGGGCCTCGCTCCGCTCGGCCGGTGATTGGGCGCTCTAAGCCGCCGTCTTCCCTCCGCCTTGCTCGCCTTGCGGCTCGCAAGGCTCCGGTCCAGACGGCGGCGCGCCCAATCACTCTGGGGTCTTCCACTCAGAGGCCGTGGCCCCGGTGCGGCTGGAACCCTCGCGGGGTGTTCGCTCGGAGGCCGTGGCCCCGGCTTAGCTGGAAACTCTGCGGGGTGTTCGCTCAGAGGCCGTGGCCTCGGCTGGGCTGGAAACTCTGCGGGGTGTTCGCTCAGAGGCCGTGGCCTCGGCTGGGCTGGAAACTCTGGGGAGTTCCGCTTGGGGAATGCGGGCCCCGGCTGGGCCGGGGCCTGACAGCGGCCTGCTATTCCGCCAGGTAGATGGCCTCTAGGGCCTCTACGTAGCGGAGGACCGCTACTTGGGCTACTGAGGAGTGGCCGCCTAGGACGGGGGCGGGTTCGGCTGTGGCGTCGGCGGCGGCCTTGGCGAGTTCTTCGGGATCGGCGTCGAGGACGAAGGGGGAGAACGCCAGGCGCTGTGCGCCGTTGGCGCGCAGCGCGTTCGCGGCGGCGGCGAGGGCGGCGGGGTCGCCCAGGGGGGCCGCGACGACGGGGACGGCGAGCCGGGAGGCGAGCAGCACCGAGGTGATCTCGGCGCTCTCGTCGGCGGCACGGCAGCCGAGGACGACGCCGTCGGCGGCGGTCACCATGCTCATCATGCGGATGCGGTCGGCGCGGGCGAGCCCGGCTTCGGCGAGGCGCAGGTGCAGCGCCTCGGCGAGCAGCGGGTGCGGGCCGAGCGTCTCGGAGACGAGGACGGGCACCGAGGACAGTCCTTCGCGCAGCGCGTTCTCGAAGGCGCGGTCGGGGCCGAGCAGGAGCGGCACCACCACCGCCGCCGGGTCGCCGACCAGTTCGCCGAGGTTCTCGTCGGCGCCCGCGTGCACCGGGATGCCTGGGTGGGCCGACTCGATGAAGCCGGCCAGCTCTGACATCACCTCGGTTGACGCGCCCGTCAGCACCACGGCGGGCGAGTCGGAGGGCAGGGTGAAGGAGCCGCCGCGGTGTCGTCCGCCGCGACGACCGGCACGGCGCCGGGTGGGCAACGAGTCGGGAGTCACATCGGGGAGTTCGGTCACGGGGCAAGGGTAGTCCCGTAACGTGCAGACTTTGTGCCATATGCACGGGGAAGCGCATTACATCACCCCGTAGTAGGCTCCGCTTACCCCTCAGCGCCATACCTCGAACCACCCCGCCGGAACCCACGGAGGACTGCCGGGCATGAGACGTTCCCGCAGCCAGCCGATCAGATCCGCGATCGTCTCGCTCATCGCCGTCCCCCTCACGACCCTTGTGCTGTTGTGGGCGTTCACCGCTTTCACGTCGCTCGGCGACGGCATGCTGCTCGCCCGCGCGCAGTCGCTCGACGGCCAGGTCGTGCGCCCCACCCAGACCCTCATCGCCGCGCTCCAGAACGAGCGGATGGTGTCGATGGCGGCGCTCGCGGGCTCGCGGACCGCCACCGCGGAGGACCTCGCGGCGCAGCGGCAGACGACCGACGACGCGCGCACGGTGTTCGAGACCAACACCTCGGACCCTGGCCTGCGCGACGGCATCGAGAGCGACATCCGCTCGGCGATCGACATCCTCACCCGCGACCTCGGCGGTCTCGACCTGCTGCGCAGCGTCGTCGACGGCGGCGCGGCGCGCAGCCGTCCGCAGGTGCTGTCGTCGTACGGCACGTACCTGGACCACGCGTTCGCCATCTACCGCTCGGTCTCGCCGCCCGACCTCACGATCGCCGCCGACGTGGCGACGCTGACGTCGCTCGGCATGGCCCGCGAGCAGCTGTCGCGGATGGACGCGGCGCTCGCCGGGCGGCTCGACGGCGGGCTGACCGCCTGGGACCGCAAGGAGGTGGCGCGGGCCGGCGGCGCGCGCGACCTGCTGTACACCGACACGCTGCCGCGGCTGCGCCCGGCCGACCGCGACCGCTACACCGCGTTCCTCAACACCATCGAGTACCAGCGGCTCCAGCAGTTCGAGGACCGCATCACCCGCAACGCGGGACCGGTCGCGCAGGTCTCCTGGGACGCCAACGCCGCGAAGGTCCAGACGGGGCTGCTCACCCTCGAGGAGGAGATGCTCGGCGGCATCACCTCGCGCGCGGAGGGCGTCGCGATCGGGGTGCTGCTGGAGATCGGCATCGCGGGCGGGCTCGGGCTCGGCGCGATCGTCGGCTCGATCGTCATCGCCTGGCGGGTGTCGCGCCGCCTCATCCGGGAGAGCCGGGCGCTCGCCGACACCGTCGGCGACTTCACGCGCGACCAGCTCCCGGTGATGGCCGAACTCGTGCGCAACGGCCAGCGGGTCGGCGATGAGCCGATCGAGCCAGGCGTGCAGTTCAGCGTCACCGAGATCGAGCGCATCTTCCGCTCGTTCACCTCCGCGCGCGCCGCCGTCCTCGAAGCCGCGATGCACGAGGCGGCGACCATGGCGAACGTCCGCGAGGTATTCGTCAACCTCGCCTCGCGCAACCAGGCGCTGCTGCACCGTCAGCTGTCGCTGCTCGACGAGATGGAACGCGAGGCCGACGACTCAGCGCAGCTCGGCCGCCTGTTCCAGCTCGACCACCTCGCGACCCGCATGCGGCGGCACGCCGAGGGCCTGGTCATCCTCGCCGGGAAGGCCCCCGGACGCGGCTGGCGCTCGCCCGTCCCGCTGGTCGACGTGGTGCGCGGCGCGGCCTCGGAGGTGGAGGACTACACGCGCGTCAGGGTGCTGCCGATGCCCCGGATCGCGCTCGTCGGACCCGCCGTCGCCGACACCATCCACCTGCTCGCCGACCTCATCGAGAACGCCGTCCAGTACTCGCCGCCGGACACCGCCATCGAGGTGTCCGGCCAGGGCGTCGCCGCCGGATACGTGCTGGAGATCGAGGACCGCGGGCTCGGCCTGCCGCCCGAGGTCATCGAGCAGCTCAACGAACGGCTCGCCGCGCCGCCCGAGTTCACCCTCTCCGACACCGCGCGGCTCGGCCTGTTCGTCGTCGGACGGCTCGCCAAGCGGCACGGCATCCGGGTGTCGCTGCGCGTCTCTCCCTACGGCGGCACCACCGCCGTGGTGTTCCTGCCGCGCGAACTGCTGGCCGCCGACGTCCCCGACGCGCCCGCCGAGCCGTCGCCCGCGCTGCGCGCCGAACGCGTGCTCGCCGCCGCGGGCGGCCCCGCAGAACCGCGCCCGGTCGCGGTCCTACGCGAGGAGGTCCCCGTGCCCGACGTCCCGGCCGCCCCGCAGCCCCCGGCCGACGGCCCCGCCCCCGAGGCCGTCGCCCCCGAGGAGGCCCCCGAGCAGCCCGCCGCGCAGCCCGACGACGCGCTCGGGATGCACCTCGGCCTGCCGAGGCGGCGGCGCAAGACCCGTACGGAGGTCCCCGCCACCCCCACCGACCTCGTGTCGGCGACGACGGGACCCAACACTCTTCCGGCGGCGGGTCAGGGGGCGGTCTCCGGACCGAACCCCATGGTCCCCGAACCGCCGGAACGTTCGCCCGATAACCTCCGGCTGCGGATGTCGGCGATGCAGCGTGGCTGGGAACGCGGCCGCGCCGACTCCGCGGCGTCCGGTGACGAACACCTTCAGCACTCCGAGGAGCACTCATGACCGAACCCGGCGATCTCAACTGGTTGCTGAACAACCTCGTCGACAGCGTCGCGCAGGTGAAGCAGGCGGTCGTCCTGTCCAGCGACGGACTCGTGGTGGGCTCCTCCCGGGGCCTCGCCCGTGACGACGCCGAGCACATGGCGGCGCTCGCGTCCGGATTCCAGAGCCTGGCCCGCAGCACCGGCGAGGCGTTCAAGGGCGGCGCGGTCCGGCAGACGATCGTGGAGATGGACGACGCGTTCCTGTTCGTCACCTCCGCCGGTCAGGGCGCGTGCCTCGCGGTGCTCGCCGACTCCGCCGCCGACGTGGGCGTCATCGCCTACGAGATGGCGATGCTGGTGACGCGGGTCGGCCTGCATCTGTCGGCCAAGCCCCGGACGGTGAGTCTTCCGTGACCGGACACGAGTGGCTGGACGAGGAGGCCGGACCCATCGTCCGGGCCTTCTGGCTGACGGGTGGCCGGACCGAGTCCGGCAACCGGACCGATCTCGATCTCATGACACTCGTGGTGCGCACGACCGAACCGGTGTACGGTTCGCTGCTTCTGTCCCCTGAACACGAGGCGATCCTCCAGCTCGCCCATCAGCCGCTCACGGTCGCGGAACTGGCGTCCGCGCTGGACCTTGCCGTAGGTGTCGTGCGGGTGCTGCTCGGCGATCTGCTGAACGACCGTCGGATCACGGTGCGGGCCCCTTCGTCCGTCACCAGGTTCCCCACCACCAGAATCATCGAAGAGGTAATTCATGGACTCCAGGCCCTCTGAGGCCGAGCTCGCCGTCAAGATCCTGGTGGCGGGAGGGTTCGGCGCAGGGAAGACCACGATGGTCGCGTCGGTGAGCGAGATGCGTCCGCTGCGCACCGAGGAGCAGCTCACCGAGCGCAGCATCGGCGTCGACGACCTGGACGGCGTGGAGCGCAAGACCACCACCACCGTGGCGATGGACTTCGGCCGGATCACGCTGCGCACCGGACTCGTGCTCTACCTGTTCGGCACGCCGGGCCAGGACCGGTTCTGGTTCATGTGGGACGAGCTCGCCGAGGGCGCGCTCGGCGCCGTCGTCCTAGTCGACACCCGCAGGCTCGCCGACTGTTTCGCCTCGATCGACTACTTCGAGCGGCGCGGCCTGCCGTTCATCATCGCGGTGAACACGTTCGACGGCGCCAAGCCCTACACCGCCGACGACATCCGCATCGCCCTCGACCTCGACCCGGAGATCCCGGTCGTCAACTGCGACGCGCGCTCGCGCGAGTCGACCCGCCAGGTGCTGATCAGCCTGATGGGCCACGTCATGACGGCGATGGCCCGGCGCTAGTTCCTTCCGCGCGCCGACGCGCGAACGGCCGCCGAGGCGGCCGTTCGTCGTTTGAGCGTGTCCCCAATCGGCCCTTATGGACCGCACAGAGCCCTCCCCCGAGGGCTGAGCGTCATTCTGCGGGCTTGTCCCGGCCGTCCTGTTCCCTGGCGCCCTCGAGCGCGGCGGCGACGTCCTCGGGCGTCTCGTCGTCCGGCAGGGGGGTGCGGCCGCGCGCGAGCACCCATACCATCGCGGCGAACGAGGCGACCTGGAGCGGCCAGCCGAGCGCGATCTTCGCGGTGCCGAGCCAGCCGACCATGCCCGCGAGGTACAGCGGGTACTGGACGACCACGCGCAGCACGCACGGCAGCACGAGCAGCCACGTCAGCTTGGCGCACAGCCTGACGATCGCCGGGTCGCGCCGCCACGCGGTCGGGTCGCCGGTGACGGACCCGATGATGAACCCGACGACGGGCCAGCGCGCGACGATCGAGCCGATGAGCACGACCGAATAGACGGCGTTGTAGAGGATGCCCGGCAGGAACGCGTCCTCGGCCTTGCCGGTGCGCAGCGCGAAGAACGCCGCGATGCCGATCCCGACCAGGCTGTTCAGGACGAACTGGGTCGTGGAGCGCTGCACCAGCCGGACCACGAGCAGCAGCACCGCCGAGCCGACGCCCAGGCCGACCGACAGCTTCAGATCATGGCTGATCAGCCAGGTCAGGGTGAACAGGACGGTCGGCACCGCGCCCTCGGCGATGCCGCGGCCGCCGCCCAGCGCCTTGCCGAGCTGGGAGCGGACCGCCGCCTCGACCGTCCGCCTGGCGTTCTCGTCCGCCTCGTGGGCTGCCTGCACGTCGGTCACGTCGATCCTCGGAGTTCGTAGCGGGGATTGAAGATGACCTTGCGGCCGTCCTGGACGCTCACCAGGCCCTCGGCGCTGAGCCTTCGGCCCGGCTCGATCCCGGCGATCCGGCGGCGGCCCAACCAGACGAGGTTCACCACGTCCGAGCCGTCGTAGAGTTCGGCCTCCAGGGCGGGCGCGCCGCCCCGGGGTCGCAGGGTCACCGTACGTAGCGTACCGGCGACGTGCGCCCTGCGGCGTTCGGCGCAGGCGGCGATGGGTGTCGCCCCCTCCGCGCCCGTGTCCTTCCGCAGCTCTTCGGCCTCCATCTCGGCCTTGCTCGAAGCGAGGCGGCGGAGGAAGCCTCGCAGCCCGCTGCCGGGCGCTTCGTCCATGTTTCAGAGGCTACGGCAAACGCGGACCGGCCGGGGAACGCGCGGCCAACAGATACCCCCCGGCAAGACAGACGGCCACCGCCGCCACCCCGCCGAGCGCCGATCCGGACAGCGCGGCGACCGTGCCGACGTCGTCCTGGACCTTGCCCGCGAGCGCGGAGCCGGCCGACACCCCGACGGTCATGAACGCCACGATCCACGCGAACGCCTCGGTGACGGTGCCCGCCGGGGCGAGGCCGTCGACGAGACCGAAGACACACGCGAGGGTCGGCGCGAGGAAGATCCCCGAGACGTACGAAAGGACCATCATCAGCGGCAGGCCGGGCGTGAGCAGCAGCAGCGCGTACCCGACGGTCAGTCCCGCGAGCAGCGGCGGAATCCGGCGTTCCGGACGCCCGGGCCACGACCGCGCCCCGTAGACGAGTCCGCCGGTCAGCGCCCCGAGCGCGTTGACGGCGATCAGCCACCCGGACGCCTCCTCGCGCCCGATCCCCTCGGCGTAGGCGACCATCGCGACGTTGAAGACGCCGAGGCTCAGCCCGATGAACCCGAGCGACACCCCGAGCACGACGAGGCCCGGCGAGCGCAGCGCCCCCGCCCAGTCCCCCGCCGACGGACGTCCCCGCCACGCCCGCGACGGCCCGGACAGCGCGACCACGAGGGCCCCGGCCAGCCCGAGCAGCGCGCACACGTACAGCGGCGCGGTCCCCGACACGGCCTTGGACGCGATCACCAGCACGGGCCCGAGCGTGAACAGGAGTTCCTGGGCGGCCGCGTCCATCGCGTACGCGGCCTGCACCTGGTCGGGCTCCTTGAGCACATCGGGCCACAGCGCCCGGAGGCCCGGTTCCAGCGGCGGCGTGAACAGCCCCGCGACGGAGACGGCGACGAGCGCGAGCGGCACCGAGCCGATCCCGGTGAACGCGAACGCGACGAAACCCGCGCCCGCCAGGGCCGCGCTGGTGAGCAGGACGCGCGGCTGGCCGAGCCGGTCCATGAGCCTGCCGAGCAGCGGCTGTCCCGCCCCGGCGGCGAGGCCGTGGACGGCGGCGAGCATGCCGGCGAGCGCGTAACTGCCGCCCTCGGCGCGGGTGAACAGGACGATCGCGAGCACGCCCATCCCGTTCGGCAGGCGGCCCAGCAGGGTCCCGCCGAGGAGCCGCGCCGCGTAGGGGGCTCGCAGAAGGCTGAGATAGACGCGCATAATTCTCCATACCCGTCAGTTATACGTATCACTAGAATCAGTGATACGTATGGGGGCGGCACCGACGGATCTACTCTAAGGGGCGTGATGCCAGCACACAGTCGGCCCACGAGCAAGGACGTCGCGGCCGCGGCCGGCGTCTCACAGTCCACGGTCTCGATGGTGCTCAGCGGAAAGTGGCCGGGACGCGTCTCGGAGGCCACCGCCCAGAACGTCCGCGAGGCCGCGCAGCGGCTCGGTTACCGGCCCAATCCCGCGGCCCGCAACCTCCGCCTCGGCCGCACCCGGACGATCATGCTCGTCGTCCCCGCGATCACCGCGCCGTTCTTCGCCGCCGTCTACACCGGCGCGGCCAAGGTCGCGGTGGAGCACGGCTTCAGCCTCGTGGTGTTCCCGTGGCCCCTGGAGGCCGACGGGCCCTTCAGCGGCCCGCAGGAGGCCATCGACGGCATGCTGGCGTCGTCGATGGGCGAGAACTCGCTGGCGGGGATGCGCCGCCCGGTCCCGCTCGTCATGGTCGACAGCGACCCCGCGGGGCCTGCCCCGACCGTCAACTTCGACGTGCAGGCCGCGATCGGCGACATCGTCGCGCACCTGCGCGGGCTCGGGCACACCCGGATCGGGCACCTCGCCGCCGACATCAACGTGTGGACGTTCCGCAGCCGCGCGCTCGGCCTCGCCGACCGGGTCCCCGAACTCGTCACCGGACGCGCCGCGATCAGCATCGCCGCGGGGTTCGAGACCGCGCTGCGGATGCTGTCGGCCCCCGACCGCCCCACCGCGCTCGTCTGCGACGACGACACCCTCGCCGCGGGCGCGCACAAGGCCGCGCGCCACCTCGGCCTCAACGTCCCCGGCGACGTGTCCATCACCGGCTTCGACGACCTCTACCTGGCCGAAGCCCTCGAACTCACGACCGTCCGCCTCCCCGCCGAACGCATGGGCGAACTCGCCATGACCCACCTCATGGACGTCCTCGAAGGCCGCCCCGCCACCCCAACCCTCCTCCCCGCCGAACTCATCATCCGCCGCTCCACCGGCACCCCCACCTAACCCACCCCAACCCCTTTTACCCCGCAGTCCCTTCGGGACTGCGGGGTAGTGGAGTCCTCCCCCCGCACCCCCAAAGGCACCGCAGCCTACGGCCCCCGCGAACCCCGCCGAGACCCTTCTTCCCGCAGTCCCAAGGGACCGCGCGACACGCCCTCAGCGCCCGTGGTCCCAGCAGACCCCGGCCGACGCCCTCTTCCCCGCAGCCCCAGGGGATTGCGAGACACGACCTCAGCGCCTCAGGTCAGCGGGCCCCGCCGATGCCCTTTTCCCGCAGTCCCGAGGGGACTGCGGGGTAGGGGCTCGGCGTCTCGGGTCTCAGCGGACCTCGGCGACGCGTATACCCCGCAACCGCAGGGTGGGGCCTCGGGTTACAGCGGACCACGGCGACGCGTATACCCCGCAACCGCAGGGTGGGGCCTCGGGTTACAGCGGACCACGGCGACGCCGTATCCCCGCAGTCCCGGAGGGACTGCGGGGTGGGGTGGGTTAGCGGACTTCGGTTATGTGGGTGCCTGGGGTGAAGGGGTCGAAGTCGTCGTCGTCTTCGTCGGACTCGGTCTCCTGCTGGCCCATGGCGTTCTTGGCCTCGGCGGGGAGGTTCAGGGGGAGGGCCTCGCGCGGGGGCATCGGCTGGTCGCCGCGGACCACGACGATCTGGGAGAGGACGTCCTCCAGGGGCTGGAAGGCTTCCTCGTCCTCGACCGCCTCACCGGCGATCAGGGCGCGCAGGAACCAGCGCGGGCCGTCGATGCCGAGGAAGCGCAGCGGCTGCCACGCGAAGCCCTGGTCGATGACCTCCTGCGGGATCTGCGAGCGGACCTCTTCCGGCATCTGCTCGAGCATCTCGGCGGTGAGCTGCGCGGGGATCAGCGCGCGCACCTCGGTGCCGAAGGGGCCCTCGCCCTCCTGCACCTGACCATTGGCGTTGCCGGTGATCTCCTCGGCGAGCTCCTTGCGCAGCTCTTCCCAGATGCCCGAGCGCTTGGGCGCGGCGAACGCCTGGAGCTGCATGCTGCTCTGCCCGGCGATCACCGTGATCGCGACGATCTTGCCGTTGACCGGGTTGCCCTGGTCGTCGACCTCGGTCGGCTCGAGGTTGACCTGGATCTCCAGGCCGGGGCCGATCGGCACCTGGACGGCCCCGAAGTCGAGCCGCTCCATCTCGGGCACCGTGTCCTCGGCCGCGTCCCAGGGGCCGGTGCCTCCGGCCGGCGCGGTCTCCTCGGCGGGTACCGCCTCGGCGGGCTGCGCCGCCGACTGCTTCTCCTGACGACGACGTCCGAAAGCCACTTTCCCTACTCCTTCGTTCGAATGCGCGCTAGGAGTGCGCTCGCTGAGCGTATCCGCCTGTGGAGCCGAATCCGCCCGCGCCGCGGGCCGATCCCGGCAGATCGGCGACTTCCACAAAAGCCGCCTTTTCCACCTTTTGAATGACCAGCTGGGCGATCCGGTCGCCGCGTGCCAGCCGGACGGTCTCACGCAGGTCGGTGTTCAGCAGCGTCACCTTGATCTCACCCCGGTACCCGGCGTCGACCGTGCCAGGGGCGTTGACCAGCGTCACCCCCAGGCTAGCCGCAAGACCGGAACGTGGATGGACAAAAGCGGCAAAGCCATCGGGGAGCGCGATCGCGAGCCCCGTCGGCACCACATGCCGCTCGCCGGGCTCGAGGACCACGTCCTCAGCCGCGTACAGGTCGGCTCCCGCGTCGCCGGGATGGGCGTACGACGGGGCGGGAAGCCCCTGGTCGAGCCGCTTGATCAACACCTCGACGGCACCGCGCACGCCGTTCCTCCCCCTCAAGGCCGGTCAGGGTGGAAACCCTACCGCCGCCCGGAGGTCACGGCCGCTCGAACGCCGCCTACAGCCGCTCGAACGCCACGGCGTAGGGCACGCCGACGGCCTCGCCCGCCCCCGCCAGGATCGACCTGACCATCTCCTGCGGGTCGGGACCGCCCTCGAGGTTCGCGAAGTAGACCTCGTGGGCCGCCAGGGCCCTGAGCCCGGTCTCCACATGGTCGGTGACGTCCACGAAGTGCGTGGCCTGCGGCGCGTTGGCGAACAGCGCGAACCTGACGCCCTGCCAGGCCGGGTCGGGAAGGTCGCGGAACACCCACGGGTTGGCCGCGTCGCGCACCGCGTCGGCAACGGCTCGGCCGAGGACCCGGTGGTCGGCCATGTTGTACATGCCGGGCCCGAACGTTTCCCTGAAGTTCAGCGAGACGACCACGTCCGGCCGGTGCCGCCGGATCGCCCCGGCGACCGCGCGGCGCAGCGGCAGCCCGTATTCGAGCACCCCGTCCGGGAAGTCCAGGAACTCGACGGTGTCGACCCCGACGATCCGCGCCGCCTCGACCTGCTCGGCCGACCTGATCGGGCCGACCTCCTCGGGCGGCATCGCCTGGATGCCCGCCTCGCCCCGGGTCGCCAGCACCTCGACGACGCGTTTGCCCTGCGCGGTCCAGCGCGCGATCGCCATGGCCGCGCCGTACTCGAGGTCGTCGGGGTGCGCGACGATCGCCAGCGCGGACTCCCAGTCCTCCTCCACCGCCTGCAACTCCACTGCCTCCATGAACGCCAGCCTAGACGGCGGCACTAGGGTGTGCCGGATGAGCCACCTCCCGGCCCGCCGCGTGCTGCTCGCGGGCTCCCTCGCGCTGCTGACGGCCGCGACCGCCTGCGGCGGCTCAGGGACCGCGCCCGCGCCGGACGCCGCCTCCGCGCCCGCCGCCGAGGCCCCGCGCGGCTCGTCGGGCGGCGGCTCCCCGCACCCGACCGCCGTCGCGCCGGAGGCCCCCGCGCCCGACGCCCCCGCGGCCCCCGCCGCGCGGCCCAAGCCCGCGCCCGGCGTCTCGGCGCGCTGGGTGGTCTACGACCGCAAGACCGGCAGGACGCTCAGCAAGAGCGGCGCGAACAGGACGGTCAGGTCGGCCTCGGTGGTCAAGCTGCTCATCGCGCTCGACTACCTGGGCAGCCGCAAGGGCAAGGTCGCGCCCGCGCACGCCGCGCGCTTCGCCAAGATGCTGCGCTCCAGCGACGACTCGGCCGCCACGTTCTTCTGGAACCTCGGCGGCAAGGGCGCGATCGTCACCCGGATGAAGAAGAAGATCAGCCTCGCCGACACCGCGCCGCCGCCCGCGGGCCAGCCCGGCTACTGGGGCTACACCGCGATCAGCGCGCGCGACATCGCCGCGACGTACCGGTTCCTGCTCGACAGGGCATCGCCGAAGGTCCGCGACACGATCATGGGCCACCTCGGCAAGGCCACCAAGTGCGGGACCGACGGGTTCGACCAGAGCTGGGGCATCCCCGCCGCGACCAAGCGCAGGCACGCGGTCAAGCAGGGGTGGTCGGGGTTCGGCCTGACCCCGCCCTACCCCTGCGCGAACAACTCGCGTTACGTCCCGGCCGCAGGCCCCGACCTCGGGCTCGGCCGGCCCGTCCTGCACACCACCGGGACGATCGGCGCGCAGGCCAGGTACATCGTCGTGGTGCTGACCCTCAACCCCGCGGGCGCGTCCTACCGGGTCTCGGGCCAGCGGCTGACCAAGCTCACCAGGGAACTCGTCAAGGGCCTGTGACGGCCAGCTCCACCTCGGCGCTGACGCCCTCGGCCGCGCTGTCCCCCACGACCGCGAGGTCGGCGACGACCCCGGCCGCCGCGAGGTCGTCGAGCGCGACGAGCGAGGCGTCCGCGCCGCTCAGCACCACCCTGGCGACCTCCGCGCGCATCGACGTCCCGGCCGTCGACTTGGCCTTGCGGACCTGCGACAGCGCGTCGGCCGTCGCGGCGAGCACCCGCGGGTCGCCCGCGCGCTCACCCGGCTCCGGCCACGCCGCGCGGTGCACCGAGCCGTCGTGCCACCACGACCAGACCTCCTCGGTCGCGAACGGCAGGAACGGCGCGAACAGCCGCAGCAGCGCGTCGAGCGCCGTGCGCAGCGCCGAGCGCGCGGCGGCCGACGCCGGGCCCTCGCCGTACGCGCGCTGCTTGACCAGCTCGAGGTAGTCGTCGCAGAACTGCCAGAAGAACCGCTCGGTGACGTTCAGCGCGCGCGTGTAGTCGTAGTCCTCGAACGCGGCGGTCGCCTCGGCGACGACGTCGGCGAGCCCGGCGAGCATCGCCCGGTCCAGCGGCGTCAGCGCCGCGTCGTCGGCCTCGCCCGGCAGCCCGAGCACGAACTTCGACGCGTTCAGCACCTTGGTCGCGAGCCTGCGGCCGACCTTGATCTGCGCGGTGTCGAACGCGGTGTCGGTGCCCGGCCTGCCGTTGGCCGCCCAGTACCTGACGGCGTCGGACCCGAACTGCTGGAGCAGCCCGAGCGGCGTCACCACGTTCCCGACGGACTTCGACATCTTCTTGCGGTCGGGGTCGAGGATCCAGCCCGACAGCGCCGCGTCGGTCCACGGCAGCGTCCCGAACTCGAGTTCGCTGCGCACGACCGTGGAGAACAGCCAGGTGCGGATGATGTCGTGGGCCTGCGGGCGCAGGTCGAACGGGAAGACGCGGGCGAACAGGTCGGGGTCGTCACTCCAGCGTCCGGCGATCTGCGGGGTGAGCGAGGAGGTCGCCCAGGTGTCGAAGATGTCGGGGTCGGCGGTGAAACCGCCAGGAACGTCGCGCTGCGTCTCGGTGTAGCCCGCGGGCACGTCGGTCGACGGGTCCACCGGCAGCAGCGCCTCGTCCGGCACGAGCGGGGTGTCGTAACGCGGCTCGCCCGAGCCGTCCAGCGGGTACCAGACGGGGATCGGCACGCCGAAGAACCGCTGCCGCGACACGAGCCAGTCGCCGTTCAGGCCCTCGACCCAGTTCTCGTACCGGGTGCGCATGTAGGCCGGGTGCCAGGAGATCTTCCGGCCCGACTCCACGAACCTGCGGCGCAGGTCCTCGTCACGGCCGCCGTTGCGCAGGTACCACTGCCGGGTCGTGACGATCTCCAGCGGCTTGCTGCCCTTCTCGTAGAAGCTCACCGGACGCGTCAACGGCTTGGGGTCGCCCTCGAGCCCGCCGGACCCGCGCAGCAGCTCCACGATCCGCTCGCGCGCGCTGTGCACGGTCTTGCCCGCGAGCTCCGCGTAAGGGGCCGCGGGGACGCCCTCGGGCGGCTCGGGCGCGATCCGTCCGTCGCGGCCGACGACCGCGCGGATCGGCAGGTCGAGTTCGCGCCACCACACCACGTCGGTGGTGTCGCCGAACGTGCAGACCATCACCAGGCCGGAACCCTTCTCGGGGTCGGCGAGCCGGTGCGCGAGGACCGGCACCTCGACGTCGAACAGCGGCGTGCGCGCGGCGCTGCCGAACAGCGCGCGGTAGCGGTCGTCGTCGGGGTGTGCGACCAGCGCGACGCACGCGGGCAGCAGCTCGGGCCGCGTCGTCTCGACGTGGACCGGCCCCTCCGGCCCCTGGAACACGAGCCGGTGGAACGCGCCGGGCTGGTCGCGGTTCTCCAGCTCCGCCTGGGCGACCGCGGTGCGGAACGTCACGTCCCACAGGGTCGGGGCCTCGGCCAGATACGCCTCGCCGCGCGCCAGATTGCGCAGGAAGGCCCGCTGGGACGCCGCCCGGGCGCGGGCCCCGATCGTGGTGTACAGGTGGCTCCAGTCGACGGACAGGCCGACCCGCCGCCACATCTCCTCGAACGCCTTCTCGTCCACCTCGGTCAGCCGCTCGCACAGCTCGATGAAGTTCCGGCGGCTGACCGGGATCTGCTGCTTGCCCGGCTTGTCCGGCGGCTCGAACGACGGGTCGTAGGGCAGCGACGGGTCACAGCGGACCCCGAAGTGGTTCTGGACGCGGCGCTCGGTCGGCAGGCCGTTGTCGTCCCAGCCGATCGGGTAGAAGACCTCCTTGCCGCGCATCCGCTGGTAGCGCGCGACGGTGTCGGTGTGCGTGTAGGAGAACACGTGCCCGACGTGGAGCGACCCGCTGACGGTCGGCGGCGGCGTGTCGATCGCGTAGACCTGGGCGCGGTCCTTGGTCCGGTCGAAGGCGTAGGTCCCCTCGCGCTCCCAGACGGCTACCCACTTGTCCTCCAGGCCGTCGAGGGTGGCCCTTTCCGGGATGGCGCGGGTGCGTTGCGTCTCGGTCATCCGCCAAGGATAGGGACGCGCGGCGCGGAAGGCGCGTTGATTACCGCCGCCCTGGGGAGACAGGTCCCGATCGCGATAGCGTCGGAAGACGCTGCGGACTACGCCGCACGAGCGAGGAAGGGGCGACGATGGCCCAGAAACCGGACGTCGGCTGGAAGATCTTCGCCGGCATCACGGGGATGGTCGGCGGACTTGCCGCACGCAAGTCACTTGAACTGCTGTGGCGCAAGGGGACCGGCCGCAAGCCCCCGGTCAACCCCGAGGCCCCCGACGTCAGCCTCGCCGAGGCGCTCGGCTGGGCCGTGCTGATCGGCGTCGGCATGGAGGTGAGCCGCGTCCTGGTCACCAGGCTCGCGGTCAAGCAGTGGCAGGCGACCACCGGCGCGCTGCCCGCCCACCTGCTCAAGGACGACTGAACCCGCACGGACCCTGAACGACAGAACCCGGCACGCGGGACGGGTGTGCCGCCCGTCCCGCCGTCGGTCCGTACTCCCGGCTCCCTGACCGGCCCTGGAGGCCCGGTGGCCGGCCCCGCGGCTAGTCCTGTGGCGGAGGGCCGGGGGGCGGCAGGTCCTGCGGTGGGGGCCCGGGAGGCGGGATCTGGGCGTGTCCGCCGCCCAGCAGATGATGCGGTTTCGGCTCGCGCGGCACACCCCGCGCGAGGGTTCCGTAACGGGCCAGGTCGTTCCTGACCTTCTCGGCGAGCTTCTTGGTGGCCGCCCGGTTCAGCGTGCCGCCCGCGACCGCCCCGGTGAGGAACGGGCCGAGGGTGGTCATGTGCCTTCCCAGCACGCCCATCATGCGTTTGCGCAGCGCGGCCTTGGCCGCGCCGCCCAGGCCGACGCTCAGCGAGCCCGAGTCCATCGGGTTGACGCCGCGCTGCTTGGCCCAGGCGACCGCGTAGGTCATGGTCCGCTCGGCGGTCCCGCCCTGGATCTGCACGCCGTGCGCCTCGTGCAGCTCGGCGATCATCTTGGTCTCGATCGCCGCGACCACGAGGGTCTCCGCGACGATCTGGGCCGGGGCCGTGAGCAGCAGCGGCGGTGCGGTGAACTGCACGGCCGCGAGCGCGCCGCCCGCCGCGCCCACCGCCGTCGTCCGGTTCACCGCGCCGCGCACCAGCTCGTCGGCGAGCGCCTCCGCGCTCAGCCCCGGGTAGTGCGCCCGCAGCGTCTCGAGGTCCCGGATCGGAATCCGGGGGGCGACCGCGGCGAAGGTGTCGGCGAGCCACTTGCCGCCCGCGAGGCCCCTGACCCCCGCGCCCTTCGCGCTGGAGGCGAGGAGGTGGGCGAGCCGTCCGATCAGCCGTCCCCTTGTGGTCTTGTCCAGCTCCTCCGTGCCGGACAGACGGCCGATCAGCTCGCCGATCTCCTGTTCTTCCTCCCCACGCGGGGGCTCGGGATGGTCGCCCTCGCTGGTCATCCCGCCCTCTCCCTCCCTGCGCCGGCTGGTCAGGCCGCGCACTCCGTGCAGACGGGCTCGCCGTTCTTCTCCTTGGCGAGCTGGCTGCGGTGGTGCACCAGGAAGCAGCTGCTGCACGTGAACTCGTCGGCCTGCTTGGGCACGACCTTGAACGACAGTTCCTCGTTCGACAGGTCCGCGCCCGGCAGCTCGGCGACCTCGCCGGCGTCCAGGTCCTCGTCGATGATCCCCGCGGACTTGTCGGTCCGCCGGGCCTGGAGCTCCTGGAGGCTGTCCTCGCCGAGGTCGTCGTCGGTCTTGCGCGGGCTGTCGTAGTCGGTGGCCATCTCTCTCCATCCCCCTCTTGGCCTTACCGGGCTCCCGCCCGGAGGCTCCGTAGTCCTCTATATGCACCCCGTCGCGCGGAAGTAACGCACGGGACGCCGTTCTTGTGCCCGATCCGGGCGGGAAATTCTGTCACGGTTTGCGACCTCCGCCACACATGCCGCTACCGCCACTCCGATACGGCAGCGCGCCGAGGCGGGCGCTCCCGTCCGGCTCCCGCCCGAGAGAACGGTCGGCGACCGGGGATCGTCCCCGCTTGCTGCGCCCACCGCGGGCGGGATCATACCTGGGAAGAACGGGTCCATGAGTCATGACGTGACCATCGACGGGGAAAAACTGCCTGCGAATCACGGTTTGTGGCGAACAACACCCACGTTCCGGCCATCGGAGACCAGTGAGCGGCCATCGGACAAGCCGGTGAGGGAGGACGCGGCGGCCATGACGGCGACCGAGGCTTCGGCCCCGTCTCCAGAAGGTCTCCTACCCCAACAAACGGCCAGAAGTACAGAGAGATCTCATAGTTCAGACTCACGCGATATCGTCGCCGCCTGAGAAGCGCTTGAGGAATGAGCTGACCTGTTGACTCGGAGGGGTCGCATGCCGAAGTACGCTCCGCTGGAGCAAGGTGACCCGACAACGCTCGGTTCCTACGAGGTGGTCGGACGCCTCGGAGCCGGCGGGCAGGGCGCCGTCTACCTGGGCCGGACCGGTGACGGCCAGTTCGTCGCGATCAAGCTACTGCACGCCCAGATGAACGCCGACCCGCAGGCGCGCGCCCGTTTCGTCCGGGAGGTCGCCGCCGCGCAGAAGGTCGAGCCGTTCTGCACCGCCCGGATCATCGAGGCGCAGGTCGACGGCGACTCGCCCTATGTGGTGAGCGAGTACATCGAGGGCCCGTCGCTGCACGAGCTCGTCGCCACCGGCGGGCCGCGCCCGGCCCAGGAGCTGAACCTCCTGGCCATCGGCATGCTCACCGCGCTGGCGGCCATCCACGAGGTGGGCATCGTCCACCGCGACTTCAAGCCCAACAACGTGCTGATCGCCGCCGACGGCCCCCGGGTCGTCGACTTCGGCATCGCGCGGACCGTCAACTCCCAGGAGAGCGCGGTCACCGCCACCGGCATGGTCGTCGGCACCCCCGGCTACCTCGCGCCCGAGCAGCTCACCGGCGCGCCGCTCCAGCCCGCGGTGGACATCTTCGCGTTCGGCGCGACGATGATCTTCGCGGCCACCGGCCAGTCGCCGTTCGAGGCCGACACCCTGCCGGTGATCATCAACCGCATCCTCAACGAGGAGCCCGACATCACCGGGCTGCCCCCCGAGCTGCGGCCGCTGATCGCCAGGTGCCTGTCCAAGGACGCCTCGCTGCGCCCGTCGGCGCTCGACGCCCTGCTGGAGCTCGTGCCGCGCTCCGGGGCGGCCCCGTCGTCGGCGACCCAGCGCGAGGAGCTGCTGAACCAGGGCACGCGGATCGCCGCGCAGCTGCCCACGCCGCCCGCGCCGCACACGCCGACACCCGCGCCCTTCGCCTCCCCCGCGAACCCGTACGCGGCCGCTCCGCCGAACCCGTACGCCGCCTCGCCCGGGCCGGTGAGCCCGCCGTCGTACACGCCGCCGCCCACGCCTGGCCCGCTCAGCGCGCAGCCGAGCCCCCAGGCGTTCCAGCAGCCGGGCCAGCCGACCCCGCCGCCGTTCCAGCAGTCCGGGTTCCAGCCGGGCCTCCAGCAGGCACCGCACCAGCAGCCCGGCTACCCGCAGCAGGGCCCCTACACGCCGACGCCGCAGCCGCAGTTCGGCCAGGCGCCCCCGCCGCCCCCGCCCTACGGCGGCCCCGGCTACCCGCAGCAGAACCAGCCGTTCGGCGGCCAGCCGCCGCGCCGCAAGTCCAACGGCGCGGTCGTCGCCGCGATCGCGGGCGCGGTCGTCGTGGTGCTGCTGCTGGTGATCGCGATCGCCATCGCGCTGCCCGACGACAAGCCCGCCGACCCCGTCGTCGCGCCGCCGCCCACCCAGCAGGCCCCGGTCAACCCGGTGCCGCCGAGCAAGAGCCAGGACAACAACACGGGGTCCGGCACCGGCAACAAGCCCGACTGCGGCCAGCAGGGCGACACCGCCTTCTGCGAGGACTACGCGGGCACCTGGACGGGCCTGGTCACCCAGGTCAAGCCGGAGAGCGCGCAGTACTACGTGAAGGTGACCTTCACCAACGGCTCGCCGACCGGTGAGATCGTCTACACCAACGGGCCCAACGACAAGACCACGTGGTCGTGCTCGGGCACCGTCACGTTCCTGCACCACCCGGGCACCTCGGTCTGGAAGAGCATCGCGCGGGAGAACATCACCAAGAAGGACAACGCCACGTGCCCCGACGTGACGTACAACGAGTTCTTCCCCAAGGACGACGGCGTGGAGATGTTCATCACCAACTTCAGCACCCAGGCCGCCGCCGACGACGGCAGCGGCGAGTACAGCTTCATCGGTACGCTGACACGCCAGTAGGTCCCCCCGCCTGAAGGACTCCGCGTGTACCCTCCGCCTCCTGGACAGCCTCCGTACGGAACCCCGCCTCCGTTCGCCGGACCTCCGCCAAGGCGGGGGGTGTCGCCCGCGGTGCTCGTCCTCGGCGGGTTCGGCCTCCTGATCCTGCTGCTGGCCGCCGTCCTGCTCGTCGTCCTGTCAGACGACGGGAAGGGCGGCGGCACGCCCGTTGCGACGCCGTCCGCGCCCGGCTTCGACGCCAAGTACGCGGGCACCTGGACGGGCCCGGTCATCCAGATCAAGCCGACGTCGGCGCGGTTCATCGTCACCGTCGTGATCGCCGAGGGCTCGACCACCGGCCAGATCAAGCTCGAGAACGACCCGACCAGCACCTCGACCGGCGCGTTCTCCTGCTCGGGCACGCTGACGTTCCTGCACCACACGCCGAACTACGACTTCAAGTCGGTCGTGCAGGAGAGCATCACCCAGTCGCAGGGCAGCGTGACCTGTGACGCGCTGTCGTACTCGACGCTGTTCCCCAACCCCGACAACAACGGCGGCTCGAACGACGGCCTGTACTACAAGACGTACTTCAACGAGTCCGCCGCCGACCGGGATTCCGATCACAACGCGATCGGCGAGCTGAAGCGCCAGTCCGGCGCGAACGCCTGAGCCCCGGAAAGCACAGCCGCGAACGCCTGAGCGCCGGAAGGCACAGCCGCGAACGCCTGAGCCCCCGAGCCCCGCTCCGGCCCCGCGTCAGCGGGCCTGGAGCGGCAGCCGCACGGTGATGATGAGACCGCCCCCCGGCCTGGGGCTGGCGACCACGGTCCCCCGGTGGGCGGTCACCACCGAGCGCACGATCGACAGGCCGAGCCCCGCGCCCTTGGCGGACTCGATCCGGTCGCTGTTGAGCCGCCGGAACGGCTCGAACAGCCGGTCGATCTCGTAGGCCGGGATCACCGGCCCGGAGTTCTCCACCTGGCAGGCCGCCGCGCCGTCGAGCACCCCGGTGCGCAGGAAGACCTCGCCGCCCTCCACGTTGTGCTTGAGCGCGTTGTCGACGAGGTTGGCGATCAGATGTTCCAGCAGCACCGGGTCGCCGACGGTGTCGGCGGAGGTCAGCTCGGTGTTCAGGGTCACGTCGGGCCGCTCGCCCTCGGGCCGGTTGCGCACCGATTCGAGCACGGTGTCGGCGACCTCCTTGAGGTCGACCACCTTGCGGGTGGTCAGCTCGCGCTCGCTGCGGGCCAGCAGGAGCAGGCCCTCGATGAGCCGCTCGTGCCGCGCGTTGGTGGCCAGCAGGGTCTTGCCGACCGTCATCATGTCCGGCGACACCTCGGGGTCGGTGAGCGCGACCTCCAGCAGGGTCCGGTTGATCGCCAGCGGGGTCCGCAGCTCGTGCGAGGCGTTGGCGACGAACCTGCGCTGTGAGTCGAAGGCGTCGCCGAGCCGCGCGAGCATCGCGTCGAACGTGTCGGCGAGCTCCTTGATCTCGTCCTCGGGGCCCTCGAGCGCGATCCGCTCGTGCAGGGTGCTCTCCGACAGCCGCCGCGCGGCGGCGGTGATCGCGTGCAGCGGCGCGAGGGCGCGGTCGGCGACGATGTAGCCGAGCACGAGCGCCATCAGGCCGACCCCGAACAGCGCGAACACCATCCGCTTGACGAGCTGGGCCAGCATTCCCGTGCGCAGCTCGTCGACCGGACGCGTGTAGTAGAAGCCCTCCGACGTCCGGTACGTGAGGTCGCTGCCGGGCCGCAGCACGTCGCTGAACGACTGGCCGACGAACACGTAGGTGACCGCCATGAGCAGGCACCCGGCGAAGAAGAACAGGACGCCGTACAGCAGGGTGAGCCGCAGCCTGACGCTGACGCGCCTGGGCAGCTCCCGCAGGTCCCGCAGCAGGTTCGTCGGCGACGTCACAGCCGGTACCCCACCCCGGGCACCGTCTCGATCACCGGGGGGTCGCCGAGTTTCTTGCGCAGCGTCATCATGGTGACCCTGACCACGTTGGTGAACGGGTCGATGTGCTCGTCCCACGCCTTCTCCAGCAGCTGCTCGGAGCTGACGACGACGCCGTCGGCGGCCAGCAGCACCTCAAGGACGGCGAACTCCTTGCGGGTCAGCTCGATCGGGCGGCCGTCGCGCGAGACGGTGAAGCGCCCCGCGTCGAGTTCGATCCCGGCGCGGGCCAGCACCGGCGGGAGCGGGGTCGCGACGCGCCGGGACAGCGCCCGCACCCTGGCGATCAGCTCCTTGAACGCGAACGGCTTGGCGAGGTAGTCGTCCGCGCCGAGGTTCAGGCCGGCGACCTTGTCCTCGAGCTCGCCGGCGGCGGTGAGCATGAGGATGCGCGCCCCGTAACGCTGCCCGACGAGGGTGCGGCACACCTCGTCGCCGTGCACCTTGGGCAGATCGCGGTCGAGCACGATCACGTCGTACTCGTTGATCCCGGCCCGCTCCAGCGCGCCCGCGCCGTCGTAGGCGATGTCGACGGCCATCGCCTCGCGGCGCAGCCCCGTGGCGATCGCGTCGGCCATGACCCGTTCGTCCTCGACGACCAGAACTCGCACCTTGCGCTCCTCTTTCCCGCCGCGCTCCCACACCCCGACGGGCATGTCGCGGCCTTTCCGTTATGCCACAGGGCCGGTAAGCGACCGGTAAGCGAAGGGCAGGGGTGCTTCGCTGAAATTCTCCATGGGTAAAGGTTTAGACCGGTCTAGACCCGGGGTAGAGGGGATTCGACCCGGAAGGACCATGCTTATGAGCGAGCTCAACGAGACGATCCAGCAGCGGCTCAAGGAGGCTTACGCCTCCCTGCGCGCCGCCACCAGGGACGGCGACGACTACCTCGCCGACGTGCGCCAGTCGGAGATCGACGAGCTGCGGCGGATCGCCGACGCCCACGACCTCCCCGCCCGCTGAACCTCAGTCCCTCGCGGGGTCGAGCGGCGCGAGCAGATCGTGCAGCGGGCCGAACAGGTCGGCACCGGCCGCGATCGTCAGCTCGTTCCCCGCGGGGGCGCCGGCGAGCCCGCCTACCCGCCCGCCCGCCTCGGTGACGATCAGGGTCCCCGCCGCGATGTCCCACGCCTGCACGCCGCGCTCGTAGTAGCCGTCGATCCGGCCCGCCGCGACCTGGCACAGGTCGATCGCCGCGGCCCCGTTGCGGCGGATGTCCCGCACGTTCGGCAGCACCCCCGTCAGCACCCGCGCCTGGGCGGCCCGGCGTTCGGGCGCGTAGCCGAAGCCCGTCGCCACGAGCGCGCTGTGCAGCGGCACCCCCGAGGTGCAGCGGATCGGCTCGCCGTTCAGGAACGCGCCGCCGCCGCGCACGGCGGTGAAGGTCCAGCCCCTGCGCGGCACCTCGACCACCGCCGCGACGGTCTCGCCGCCGCTCTCGGCGGCGATGCTCACCGCCCAGTCCGGCAGGTCGTAGAGGTAGTTGACGGTCCCGTCGATCGGGTCGACGACCCAGCGCACGCCGGACGAGCCCGCGGTGACGCCCTCCTCCTCGCCGAGGAACGCGTCGCCGGGCCGTGCCGCGCCGATGCGCTCGCGGATGAGGCGTTCTGCGGCCTGGTCCATCTGGGTGACCACGTCGGTCGCGCTCGACTTGGTGGCGACCACGGCGGGCCCCTCGACGGGCCGCTTGTCGATCAGCATCCGGCCGGTCTCGCGGGCCGTCGCGACGGCCAGGTCGAGCAGGTCGGCGGGGTCGGGCAGCTCAGCCACGGCGGGTCCTCTCGAAGAGCTCGGCGGCCAGCGGGGCGAGCGCGACGCCCGGCGTGCCCGCCCGCGCGAGGCGCATGCCGAGTTCGGCGGCGAGGTCGCGGGCCTCGACGTCGAGGTCGTAGATGACCTCCATGTGGTCGGACACGAACCCGATCGGGACGAGGACCACGTCGCGGACGCCCAGCGAGTACAGGGTGCGCAGGTGGTCGAGGATGTCGGGTTCGAGCCACGGCTGCGAGGGCGGGCCGCTGCGGCTCTGGTAGACCAGGTCGAACTTGGGGACCGCCCCGGACGCCTCGTGCACCCGGACGGCCACCTCGTGCAGCTCGGTGTCGTACTCGGCGCGGCCCGGCTGCGCCAGCGGGACGCTGTGCGCGGTGAACACGAGCCGCGCCTCGGGCAGCTGGGCGAGCGCCTTCTGGGTCGCGGAGACGAACGCGTCGACGAACTGGGGTTCGAGGCAGTACGGCGGGATCTTGGTGATCTCCGGCGCGCCCGGGACCGCCGCCCTGGCCCGGTCGATGTCCTCCTGGTACTGGCCGGAGGAGGAGTAGCCGCTGTAGGCGGAGGTGACGAACGCGGCGGCCGAGGTGATCCCGTCTTCCTTCATCTGGGCGACGGTGTCGGCGAGGTAGGGCGGCCAGTTGCGGTTCCCCCAGTAGACGGGGACGTCCACCAGCTTCTCGATCGCCGCCTTCAGCTCCCGGCACTGGTCGTTGATCGGGCTCCTGCCCCCGAAGCGGTGGTAGTGCTCGGCCACCTCCTCCAGGCGCTCGCGCGGGACGTTACGCCCCCGCGTGACGTTCTCCAGGAAGGGCATGACGTCCTCGGGGCCTTCCGGACCGCCGAAGGAGACCAGCAGCAACGCGTCCATGGGCCCCAGCCTATGAGACCCCCCGGGCGGACCGGTGGCGGCCGAGGGTGAACGATCAGGAGAACTGTCTGCCGTAGGCGTCGGCGAGCGCGAGGACCTCCTGGACATACCAGTCGGCATGGTTGTAGGCGTAGATCGCCTTGTACAGGTCGCGTTGGGCCCCTGACGCGCACAGGTACTTCGCGGCGGCGGGGATCGCGTCGAACGGGTTCATGACGTCGGCGGCGCCGTCGCCGTCGCCGTCCACGCCGTAGCTCTTCCAGGTGGCGGGCATGAACTGCATCGGGCCGAGCGCGCCCGCGCTCGACGGGCCGACGTTGACGCCGTGGTCGCTCTCCACCTGGCCGATCGCGGCGAGCACCGTCCAGGACAGGCCGGGGCATGTCGTCGCCGCGCTCTTGTACAGGTCGAGGTAGTTCCCCGCGGTACCGCCCTGGGAGGCGGTGTGCAGGTTCACCACCTCGGCCTTCTTCCCGAGGATCTCGCGCACCTTCGTGACGAGCGTCGCGGGTTTGAGGCCGGGCGCGTTCACCAGGACCGCGACCGACGGCACGAGGCCGATCCGCGCGCCGACCTCGGGCGCGACGAGGACGTCGACGCCGGGCAGGCCGAGCGGCGCGGTGCCGCCCAGGACGACCTCGGGGGCCTCGCGTCCGGCGAAGCGGTAGGTCGCGCCGAGGGAGAGCCCGAGGTCTTCCGCGGCCGAGGAGGCGGCGACGAAGCGGCCGCCCGCGAGCGCGGTCCACAGCTCCTGGCTCTCGGCGGTGACCGGCGGGGTCCACGACCTGAACCGCGACGGGTCCACCGCGAGCACGTCGACGCTCTTGCCCTGAAGGGTGACCGCGCCGCCCGCGACGGTGATCACGTCGGCGACCTTGGCGATCTCGCTGATCCTGGCGACCCTGCCGTCGTCTATCCCGGTGGGCAGTACGGCCAGCACGTCCGGCACCACGACGCGTTCCAGCGCCGCGACGGGCGCCGCGGTCGCCGTCGGGTCCTGGGTGATCGCGGGCGGCGGGACCATGGCCTGCCGTGACGGCTCCGCGACGTCGCCGAGCCGGATCGCCGCCCACACCGCGACGGCGGTCAGGGCGAGCACGACGACCGAGGCCACGGCGGTCACGAGGCGGTCTTTGCGCACCCGGGAAGGCTAGCGCCGAGGGCTCCCGCCGGGCATTCCCGGGCGGCGGGTACGGTTGCCGATTCGGGGGTGGATCTGATGGCGAATCCGTACCGGGCCCTGTTCGCGCAGCCCGGCGCGCGGTCGTTCGTGCCCGCGAGCTTCGTGGGCCGCATGGCGATGTCGATGCTCGGGATCGGCATCGTGCTCATGGTCACCGGCACCCACGGCGGGTACGCGCTCGCCGGGGCGGTGGCGGCGACGACCCAGGTCGCCTACGCGGTCACCTCGCCGCTGGTGGCCAGGCTCGTGGACCGGGTGGGGCAGCGCCGCGTCCTGGTTCCGCTGGTCTCGGCCAACGCCGTCGCGATGACCGCGCTGATCCTGTGCGCTCAGCTCGGCGCGCCCTCCTGGAGCCTGTTCCCGACCGGAATCCTGGTCGGGATGACGTCGCCGTCGATGGGCGCGCTGGTGCGGGCGCGGTGGTCGTACCTGCTCTCGCCCACGGGCGGCAAGGACAAGCCGCCGCTCCAGACCGCCTTCGCGATGGAGTCGGTCCTCGACGAGCTCGTGTTCATCACCGGCCCGACCCTCGCGACCCTGCTCGCCACCGCGGTGATCCCGGCGGGCGGCCTCGCGGCGGCCGGACTGTTCACCTTCGCCGGGGGCCTTGCCTTCGCCGCGCAGTACCGCACCGAGCCTCCGGCGAGGGGTCTGCGCCGGGGCGGGCGGAACGCCCTGGCTTATGCGGGGATGCCGGGGATGGCGCTTGTCTTCCTCGCCCTCGGCGTCGTGTTCGGCGCGGTCGAGGTGAGCGCGATCGCGTTCTCCGAGGAGCAGGGCCACAAGGGCCTGTCGGGCGTCGTGCTCGCCTGCTTCGCGGCCGGGAGCGGCCTCGCGGGCCTCTGGTACGGGGCGCGGGAGTGGGTGTGGCCGCTGGGCCGCCGCTTCCGGCTCGGCCTCGTGGTGTTCGCCGCGGGCCTTGTGCCGGTCGCCCTCGTGGAGAGCCTGCCGCTGATGATGGTGGTGATCTTCTTCGCCGGGCTGGCGATCTCGCCGACGATCATCCCCGCCTATGGGGTACTTGAGCGGATCGTGCCGGAAGGGCAGCTCACCGAGGGGCTGACCTGGGCGTCCACCGCCGTCGGGCTGGGCGTGGCGGGCGGCGCGTCGGCGGCGGGCGCGATCATCGACGCGCGCGGCTCGGGTCCGGCGTTCGCGTTCGCCCTCGGCGTCGGCGTTCTGGGCGCGCTGCTCGGACTCGTCGCCGTGTCACGGTTGCATAACGACGCGAAACGCGAATTTTCTTCATAAACCGCGTCCACTACCCTCCTTCCATGTCTGTGGAAACCTGGCGCAACTGGGCGGGCAACGAGCGATCCGTCCCCGCCCGCGTCGTCACCCCCCGCTCCACCGAGGAGGTCGCGGCCGCCGTGCGCGCCGCGGCGGCCGAGGGGCTGGCGATCCGGATGCCCGGCACCGGGCACTCCTTCACCGGCGTCGCGCTCACCGACGGGGTGATGCTGCGCCCGTCGGGGCTGACCGGCGTGCGGTCCATCGACACCGCCACCGGCCTGGTCACCGCCGAGGCCGGCCTTCCGCTGTGGCGGCTCAACCAGCTGCTCGCCGAGCACGGCCTCGCCCTTGCCAACATGGGCGACATCCAGGAGCAGACCATCGCCGGGGCGAGCCAGACCGGCACCCACGGCACGGGACGCGACCACGCCGGCCTCGCCTCCCAGATCGCCGGGCTCGAACTCGTCCTCGCCGACGGCTCGGTCGTCACCTGCTCGGCGACCGAGCGGCCCGAGCTGTTCGACGCCGCCCGCGTCGGCCTCGGCGCGCTCGGCGTCGTCACCGCGATCACCTGGCAGACCGTCCCGGCGTTCCTGCTGCGCGCCCAGGAAGAGCCGATGGCCTGGGACGAGGTCCTCGGCCGGGTGGACGAGCTCGAGGCCGCCAACGAGCACTTCGAGTTCTACTGGTTCCCGCACAGCGAGGGCTGCCTGACCAAGCGCAACAACCGGGTGGAGGGCCCGCGCGACCCCCTGCCGAAGTTCAAGGCGTGGCTCGACGACGAGTTCATCTCCAACAAGGTCTTCGGCGTCGCCCAGGGCCTCACCCGGCGGGTCCCGTCGACCATCGGCCCGATCAACGGCATCTCCGCCAAGCTGCTCGGCGCGCGCACCTTCACCGACACCTCCCACGAGGTGTTCACCAGCTCCCGGACCGTCAGGTTCAAGGAGCAGGAGTACGCGATCCCGCGTGAGCACCTGGTGCCCGCGCTGCGCGAGATCCGCGCCGCGTTCGACCGGCGCGGCTGGCGCATCAGCTTCCCCATCGAGGTCCGGCTGCTGCCCGCCGAGGACGCGTGGCTGTCGATGGCGCACGAGCGGCACTCGGCCTTCATCGCGATCCACGTCTACCACCGCAACGACCACAGGGCGTACTTCGAGGGCGTCGAGGAGATCCTGACCGGCTTCGAGGGCCGTCCGCACTGGGGCAAGATGCACACGCGCGACGCCGCCTACCTCCAGAGCGTCTACCCGCGCTTCGGCGACTTCACGAAGCTGCGCGACGAACTCGACCCGGACCGCTTGTTCCGCAACGCCTACCTGAACCGCGTGCTCGGAGCGTGACGGGCGCGCGCCCGGGAACATACGCCGCGAACCTCGACCTTCCGCCCCGGCGGGCCGCCCACGGGCCGCCCGCCAGGGAAAAGGATGCACAAGAAACCGGCCGCCCCGCCCCGCGAGGCCCCCGCGCACGGCAAGCTAGCCGCGGGAGGAGAACGGCTTTGTCCTGTACTCCGGGTGACACCGCTCACGTGGAGGCCCGCGGGCACTAGCACACCGGACGAATCGGAGCGACGATGTTCGGACATGCCGGGTACGGTGCTGGCAGCGGATGTGTCCCTGACGAGACACTGGGAGCGCTCCGGGCGGTGAACCGTGCGGAGCATCCGGGGGAAGGGACGCATGCGCCCGCTGTCGCAACCGACGGCGTCAGGGCCCGGGACAAGGCTGGGAAGGACACGCATGCAGGAGCTGCGCCTCGTGGCGGTGAGCGAGGACGGTTCGTACCTCGTGCTGGCCACCGCCGGCCGGGGCACCCGGTTCACCCTGCCCGTGGACGATCGGCTGCGCGCCGCCGTCCGTGGGCACTTCTCCCGACTCGGTCAGTTCGAGATCGAAGTGGAGAGCCCTTTGCGCCCCAAGGAGATCCAGGCCCGCATCCGCGCGGGGGAGACGGCGGAGGAGATCGCCGAGTCCGCCGGCATTCCCGTCGAGCGCGTCCGGTGGTTCGAGGGCCCGGTCCTCCAGGAGCGCGAGTACATGGCGCAGCAGGCACAGCGCTGCGTCGTCCGCACCCCGGGTGAGCCGACGCCGGGACCGCCGCTCGGCGAGCTCGTGGAGGAACGCCTCGGCAGACGCGGGGCCGACCTTGAAGAGGTCACCTGGGACGCCTGGAAGTGCGAGGACAACACCTGGCAGATCCGGCTGTCGTTCTACGACGCCGGACGTCCGCACGCCGCCGAGTGGAAGTTCGACCCGCGCCGCCGTGTCGTGCGCTCACTCGACGACGAGGCAGCGCGGCTCATCCACCTCGGCGAGGAGGAGGAGCCCGAGCAGCCCGCCGACACCGTGACGCCGCTGCGCCGCCCGTCGATGAAGATCGTCTCCGACCACCGGCGCGAGTTCCCCGCCGGACGTCCCGTGCCCGCGCCGTTCAGCCAGCGCCCCGACCTCGCCGACGCGCTCCCGTCGCTGCCGTCGCCGCCCCTGTCCCCCGAGCCCTTCACCCCCGAGCGGTTCCAGCGCGAGACGCGCGGCGCGGACCTGCCCGACCTCGACGCCCTCGGCGCGCTCCTCGACGCCACCGCCCCCACCCCGCCCGCTCCCCCTGCCGTTCCCGAACCCGCCGCCGAGACCGCCTCCGAACCCGCCTCCGGAACCACAGCGGCCGACGAACCCGTCGCGTCGCGCCACGACGTCCCCGCCGACCCGGCCCCCGCCGCCGACCCCGCGCCGGAGGCCGCCGCGCCCCTGGCCGACCCCCTGCCGTCCGCGCTCACCGTGGACAGGCCCGCCCCGGAGGACTCCCCGAACACGACTTCCGCTCAGCAGTCTGAGCCGGAGCCCGTCGAGATCGAGGAGCCCACCGTGCCGCAGGAGCCGACCACCGCTTCCGTTCCCGAGCCCGTCGCGCCCGAGCCGCTGCCCGCGGCCCGGCACGTCGAGCCCGTCGCGCCGCCCGCGGCCGCCGAGCCCGCGCCCGTCGCGCCCGAGCCGGTCGAGCGGCCCGCCGCCGCCGAGCCGACGCCGGAGCCCGAGCCGATGCCGGTCCCGGTGAAGAAGCCGAAGCCCGCGCCGGTCCCGGCCGCCGCGGCGGCCAAGGGCGAGCCGCGGCCGCGCAAGCGCCCGGCCCGCAACCGGCGCGCGAGCGTCCCGTCCTGGGACGAGATCATGTTCGGCGCGCGCCGCCCCGACTAGACGGCGGCATCGCGGCGGCCACCCCTTTGGGGCGTGGCCGCATAGGGTGAGATCGTGACAACGCGGCTGAGGCCGCCCGCGCACCGGGTCTCCGGCCGGGCAGTGATCAAGTGGGCCGCCGATCTGCTGATCGGCGGCGCGGTGCTGACCGGCGTGGCGTTCGGCTTCACCGCATGGGCGCGCGGCGCGGACTTCGCGTTCCAGCCCGGCTGGCTGCCGTGGACCGTCGCCGCGCTCAGCGTCATTTCGGTCCTGGTGATCCCCGCCTGGCGCTACCGGGTGCACCGCTGGGAGGTCAGCTCCGACGTGGTGTACACCACGGTCGGGTGGCTGAGCCGCGAGTGGCTGCTGGTCCCGGTCAGCCGGATCCAGACCGTCGACGCCGCGCAGAACTGGCTCGAGCGGCTGCTCGACCTCGCCACGCTCAAGGTGACCACCGCCTCGCACGAGGGGTCGTCGGAGCTCACCGGCCTGCCCGTCGGCACGGCCACCGAACTGGCCGAGCGCCTGGCCAGACGCGCGCACGACCTGCGGGACGACGCCACATGATCACCGGGGAGCCGGAGCAGAGCGCCCCCGCCGAGGGGGACGGACCCGGCGGCCCCGTCGCGCCGCCCGAACCGCCCGACACGCGCAGGCTGAGCCCCGTCAGCTGCGTCGCCAGCGCGCTCCGGGAACTCGCCGCGCTGCTCGTCGTGGCCGTCAGCGGGCTGCTGATCAGCGGGTTCAACGTCGCGGTCTACTTCACGCTCGCCGCGCTCGCCATGGGGCTGCTGCACCAGGCGGTCCGCTGGTGGTCGTTCACGTACACGCTGTACCCCGACCGCCTCGAGCTGCGCCACCAGCTCATCGGACGGTCGGTGAAGACGATCCCGCTGGAGCGCGTCAGAGGCGTCGACATCAACGCCAGCCCCACCCACCGGCTGCTCGGCCTCGCCGTCGTGCGGATCGACGCGGCGGCGGGCGGCGACGAGGGCGTCCTTGACGGCGTCAGCCGCAAGGAGGCCGAACGGCTCAGGCAGCGGCTGCTGGGCCGCCGCCCCACCGTCCCCGGAGGGCCGCGGCCCGAGATCGTCGCGCGGTCCGAGCCGAGCTGGTACTGGTACGCCCCCCTCAGCGGCGCGTACCTGCTGACGCCGTTCGCACTCGCCGGAAGCGTCCTGGGCACCCTGTACAACCTCAGCAACGAGGTCGGCCTGATCTCCGAGGGCACACTCAGCCATCTCGGCGACCGCGTCCTCGGGTTCTCCCCCGTCCTCGCGGCGTTCGTGGCGCTGCTGTTCGTGCTCGCGATGCCGCTCGCGTCCGTGCTGGTCTTCGCCTGGTTCAACTGGGACTTCCAGCTCCGCGCGATCAAGGCCGACCCCTCCGGCGAGGGCAACGGCTCGCAGGGGGCGCTGCTGGCCGAGCGCGGCCTCGTCACCCGGCGCAGCGTCACCCTTGAACGCCGCCGCATCCGGGGCCTTGAACTGCGCGACAACCCGCTGGAACGGCTGCTCGGCGTCGTCAGGCTGACCGCGCTCGTCACCGGGCTCGGCGACGCCGAACACCGGGGACGGCTGCTGCCGACCGCGCCAAGGGCCGTCGCCGAGAAGGTCATCACGCGGCTCGGCGCGATGTTCACCACACCGCTCACCGTCCACCCGCCCGTCGCGCGCACCCGCAGGATCACCCGTGCCGTCCTGCCGCCGCTCGTGCTCGGCGTGGTCGCCGCCGCCACCGGACGGCCCTGGCTCGCCGCCCTGTGCGCTGCGGCGGCCGTCCTTGGCGTCCCGCTGGCGCTCGACAGGTACCGGCAGCTCGGCCACGCCACCGACGGACGGCTCCTGTCGGTCAGGTCCGGCTCGCTCGTCCGGCACCAGCAGATCATCGAGAACCGCGCGGTGGTCGGCTGGAAGCTGCGCCAGAGCGTGTTCCAGCGGCGCGGCGGCGTCGCCACCCTGACCGTCGCGGTCGGGGCCGGGGAGGGCGGGTACGCCGTCATTGACGCCGACGCGGCCGAGGCCGTCGACTTCGCGAGGTCGGTCACGCCCGCCTGGATCACCCCGTTCCTCGCCGATGACGGCACACGGGCCTCAGCCGCCGCCGACGGGCCCGTCAGGCCCCGGGAGACGACAGAGCCCCCGGACGGCGCGTCCGGGGGCTCTGCGGGGCGTTCAGCCGGTTAGGCGTTGGCCGCCGCGCCGCGGCGTCCGTCGTCCTCCTCGGCCGGGACCTCTTCGGGCACCGCGAGGAACCCTCCGCTCTCGGCGTCGTAGATGTGGACCTTGGCCGTCGCCAGGTCGAGGTACATCCCGACGAGCTCGATCTCGCCGAGGTCGACGCGCCGCCGCAGCCACGGGTAGCTGAGCAGGTTGTCGAGCTGCTGCACCACGTTGGCCTGGCACAGCCGGGTCAACGGGCTCGCCGTGTGGTCGCCCTCCGGCTCGTGCAGGAAGCGGTCGAGGCTGTAGTTGGCGTGCTTCAACCAGTTCGACAGCTGCGGCAGGTGCTCCACCTCGCTGCCCCCGGCCAGCACACCCGCCATCGCGCCGCAGTTCGAGTGGCCGCAGACGGTGATCGTCTTCACGTCGAGCACCGATGTGGCGTACTCGACGGTGGCCATCACCGAGTCGTCGGGCACCCGCGAGCCGTTGCGCGGCACGAGGTTGCCCACGTTGCGGTTGATGAAGATGTCGCCGGGCCCGCTGGCGGTGATCAGATTGGGCACCACCCGGGAGTCGACGCACGTGATGAAGAGGTGGTCAGGGGTCTGGGCCATGGCCAGCTCGGCCATGATCGGACGGACAAGGCGTGCGGTGCGTCCGTGGTATTCCCGGACGCCCGCGAGGAGCACCTCGCGCGGCGAGGCGCCGTCGAGGTCCTGGACGGGACCGCGCTCACGCCGTGACCAGGGCGCCCACCAGCGGACACCACCGGACGACTTGTCCTTCGGAGCAGCTTCGCCCGTCATGGCGTTTTCGTACCAAGACTCATGGATTTCATCGATATCGACTTTACCGCCCTGCCTTTCGTGGGAAACGCGCCAGGTGTGGATAGTGTCGAACGCCGCGTTGTCCATGAAGTCCACGTCGAGGTCGAGGTCCACCGGAACGCCCGGCGGGATGGCCGCGAGCGCGGTGTTCAGCCGGGGCACGCCGAGGAACGTCAGCGACCCGGCGACGACGACGTGCCACCGTCCGTCGCGCTGCTCGGTGCGCACCCTGACCCGGGTGAGCCGCCGCAGCGCCAGGCAGGCCGCCAGGGCGATCCCGAGGAGCACGCCCTCGCCCAAGCCGAGGACGACGACACCGGCCATGGTGATCCAGTAGATCCAGGTCTCGCGGTGCGGCCGCAGGCCCTTCAGGTGGGAACGGTCCAGCATCCGCAGGCCCAGCGCGACGAGCAGGGCGGCGAGGGCGGCCAGCGGGATCTGCTCGATCAGCGCCGCGCACGACAGCGCGAGGACCAGCACCCACACGCCGTGCAGCACGGTCGAGGCCCTGGTCAGCGCGCCCGCGCGGACGTTCGCGGTCGACCGGACGATCACGCCCGCGACGGGCAGGCCGCCGAGGAAGCCGGACACGAAGTTGCCCGCGCCCTGGCCCATCAGCTCGCGGTCGAGATCGCTGCGCGGCACCCCGACCGGGCGCATCCGGTCGACCGCCACCGCGCACAGCAGCGACTCCACCCCGGCGACCAGCGCGACGGACACGACGGCGCCGACCAGGTCGGGGAGCGCGGCGTCGGGGGCCTTGGGCAGGCCCCAGCCGCCGAACAGGCTCTCGGGAAGGTCGACGCGCGGGACGTCGAGGCCGCCCGCCCAGGCGATCAGCGTGGCGAACGCCACAGCGACGAGCGGGGCGGGAATCCTGCGGAACGGCAGCCGCTCCCAGGCCAGCAGCACCACGACGGTCAGCACCCCGACCATCACCGCGGCCGAGTGGTTGCGCACGATCTGCTGCGGCAGCTCCACGAGGTTGGCCATCGCCGAGTGCTGCGGGCTGCCGCCGAGCACGATGTGCAGCTGCGACAGCACGAGCACCACGCCGATGCCCGCGAGCATCCCGTGCACCACCGCGGGCGACACCGCGAGGGCGGTCCTGGCGACCCGGCACGCGCCGAGCCCGATCTGGAGCAGGCCCGCGCACATCGTGATGGCGCAGGTCGCCTGCCATCCGTACGTCTGGACCATCGAGGCGACGATCACGGTGAGTCCCGCGGCGGGACCGCTCACCTGGAGCGGCGACCCCCCGGTCAGACCGGCGACGATCCCGCCGACGATGGCGGCTATCAGGCCCGCGGCTACCGGCGCCCCCGAGGCGACGGCGATACCGAGCGAAAGCGGGATCGCCACCAGGAACACCACGAACGACGCGGGAATATCCCTGCCGGGCGCGATGAAACGCGTCACTACATTCTGTGGTTCGAAGGTCACACCCCGTATCGAATCACAGCCACCCACCCACCGAGCCCCCATTCCCCGGTGAGCCACCCACCCACCCCCACCAACCAAAAACCCCACCCCGCCCCTCCAACCCCAGGGGCCGACAGGCCGACGCGATCCGTCCATGAGGCCGCGTCCACCGGGCGGGGTTCACGCCGCCCCCCTTCGACCCCCTTCGACGCCAGGGCCGACAGGTCGGCGCGGTACGTCCGTCCGGCCACGTCCACCGGGCAGGAATCCCGCCACACCCCTTCGACGCCGGGGCCGACAGGCCAGCGCGGCGCGTCCGTGAGGCCGCATCCGCCGGGCGGGGTTCACGCTGCACGCCCTTCGACGCCGGGGCCGACAGGTCGGCGCGATGCGTCCGTCAGGCCGCGTCCACCGGGCGGGAACCCGCCGCACGCCCTCCGACGCCGGGGCCGACAGGTCGGCGCGGTACGTCCGTCCGGCCACGTCCACCGGGCAGGAATCCCGCCGCACCCCTTCGACGCCGGGGCCGACAGGTCGGCGCGGCGCGTCCGTGAGGCCGCGTCAGCCGGGCGGGGTTCACGCCGCACGCCCTCCGACGCCGGGGCCGACAGGCCGGCGCAGCGCGTCCGTTGGGTGGGGCTCGGGCTCGGCGGAAACGGCTGAGCCCGCCTCCGTGGACCTGGCGGTCGTGGGGGCGGGCTCGGCGTGGGCTGCGGCTAGTGGCGGTAGTCGCGGTACTCGTCCCACTCCTCGGTGGAGCGGGGTTGGTCGGCGTACTGGGCCGTCGGGTACTGCTGCGAGGGGTACTGGGCCGACGGGTCAACCGGGGCGCTGAACGGGGTCTGCTCGCCCGGGTAGTAGCCGCCCGAGCCCGTGGTGGGCTGCTCGCCGGTGGTGCCGCCGAGGCTGCTGCCGGTGAAGTCGCCGTAGCGTCCGGCGTTCTCCCCGCCCTGGCCGTAGGACGACGAGCCGTAGGACGGGGAACCGCCCGTGCTCGACGGGTAGCCGCCCAGGGGGTCGTCGTAGCGGGCGGGGCTGGGGTCCGCGCCGTAGGCGGGGGCCGTGGGGTAGTCGGTGGAACCGCCGCCGTAGGACGACCCGGACGACGACCCGTAGGAGGAGCCGCCCAGGGCGTCAGAGGACAGGCCGCCGCTCGGCGACGACGACGGCCACGCCGAGCCGTAGTCGCGGTTCTCGGAGTTCAGCGGGTCGTTCAACGGGTCCAGCGCCGGAGCCGGGCTGTAGGACGACGGGGCCGACGTCCCCGGCGCGTCCGACTTGCGGCGGTCGGCCTGGATGCGCTGGAGGAGCTCGTCGACCGTCGGCAGCCGGGTGCCGTCGGTGTTCTCGCTCGCCGAGGGCTGCTCCGCCGGGGCGCCATAGGACGGCGCGCCGCCCAGCGGCGGGGTGAGCGGTCCGGACGAGCCGCCGAGCGGTCCGCCGCCCAGCGGCGACGCCGACGCGGCGGCCGCGCCCGCGCTGAGCGGACCCGTGCTGCGGCTCGGCGGAGGCGTCGGCAGCGACGGGCTCGCCGACAGCGGACCCGTACCGCCCGCCGACAGCGGACCAGTGCCCTGCGTGGGCAGCGGGCCGCTGGTGCGCGGCGCGGGAGTGCCGTAGGGCCCCGCGCTGAGCGGACCCGTGCCGAGACCGCTCCCGGAACCGAGACCGCCGCCGAGACCACCGCTGGTGCCGAGGCCGCTCAACGGGGCAGCAGGGTAAGCCTGGGTCGCCTCGGGGTCGCGCGCCTGGGCGGCGGCCGCGGGACGCGCGAACGGGTCGGGCAGGCCGAGCGGGTCGGGCTGCGGGACGCGCGGCTGCGGCGGCTCGAACGCGGCGGCCGCGGGCTGCGCCGGCTGCTGCTCGTACTTGTCGAAACCGCGCACCGCGGGCTGGTCGAACCTGGTCAGCGGCTCGTTCTGCCAGTCAGGGGCCGCCGCGGGCTCCAGCGGATCGGGCCGCAGGGGGCGCTGCGCGGGCTCGGGGTCGTAGCCGTCGTTCTGGTCGGGGTAGTAGGCGGTCGTGTCGCTGTAGGCGTCGCCGTAGCCGTCCTTCGCGTACTGCTGGTCCCCGTACTGCTGGTCCCCGTACTGCTGATCGGCGTACTGCTGGTCGGCGTACTGGCCGTCGGCGTACTGCTGCTGGCCGTCGTACTGCGACTGGTCGGCGTAACCGTCGGCCGCGTACTGCTGGTCGGCGTACCCGTCGGCGTACTGGTCGTTGCCGTACTGGTCGTTGCCGTACTGGTCGTTGCCGTACTGGCCATCGGCGTGCTGGGCGTTGCCGTACTGCGCGTCGGCGTACTGGTTGTTGTCGGCGTACTGCTGGTCGCCGTAGGACTCCGTGTACTGCTCGCCCGCGTAGGAGTCGGCGTACTGGTCGTCCTGGGGCTGCGCGGCGGCGTGGACGGGCTCGGGCTCGGGCTGCGCGACGGAGTCGAGCGGATCGGGCTGGGCGGCCTTGGCCTCGCCGCCCTCACCGTTCTGCCAGGGGAACTTGGGCTTGTCGAACGTGATCGTCGCCCAGTAGTCGTCGTCGGCCATGCGCTCGCTGGCCTTGCCCCGGGGGGCGCGGCCGCGTCCCGGCTCGCCCGCCGTCGGCGCGGACAGCGGCGCGCCCGCGACCCTGCGGTCGGGACCGCCGGCCTCCTCGCCGTCCTTGCGGGGCTTAGGGTCGTCGCTCATCCAGTCGTCGTCGTCATCGCGCTCCCGCTGCGCCCGCATGCCGAGCGCGACGAGCACCACGACGAGACCGACGAGGATGACCAACCCCGTAATAACGATAACCATCGCTCCACCCCAGTGCCATGGCCCGGCGCACAGGTCCGGCCCCGTTTGTGTCGGCGGTGTGGCCGCACGTGCCCGGTTCCGCCCGTCACCGCGCCCTGCCCGTCCGTTCGCGAACCACTACCATCACACGATCTCTCACGTTTTGGCCACAGATCCGGGAACTCTCACGACGGTGACTGCTGCCCGAAGTATCCGGTGATGCGACCCCGTCCCACGGTCCGCTCGGCGATCGCGGGCAGCGACTCCTTGAGCTCGCCCACCTCGTCCTCGGGAATGGGCGAGGACAGCGCGTAGACGGTGAAGCGGATCCGGTGCCGCTCCCCCTTGGGCGGGCACGGCGGGAGGTACGACGCGCTTCCCGCGGAGTTGCGGCCCTGCACGCCGCGGTCGGGGACCACCCCCTCGACGAGGTCGGCGGTCGTCCCGTCCAGGTTGGCGAGCACCCAGTGAATATACGTGCCGCCGCGCGCGTCCGGGTCGTCGACGACGACGGCGAAGGCTTTGGCCTCCGGCACGCCCGACCAGTGCAGCGGCAGGATCTTGCCCTGGCCGTCGAGTTCGGCGCAGCCGTAACGCTCGGGGATATCCTTCATGTCGGTGAACGCCGGGCTGCTGACGGTGAACTCCGCCAGCTCGCCGCTGCCCGAGCCGCTGCCGACGACGCCGCAGCCCGAGATCAGGGACGCCCCCACGAGCGACGCGGCGGCCACTTTGAGGACGGCGGCCCGTCCCGAGGTCTTCTTCATCAGATCAGCACTCCCGGGTCGAGATCGTACGCGAGCAGACGCGCTCGCGCGCGGTCCCCGCAAAACCCTAGGGCCTCACCGGACCTTGGGACGCCGATGATGTGACGTTGGTCATTAACAGCGGTCAGGATTTGAGCCCGTGAGAACTTGTGTCGTAGTTCACGGCGCTAGAGCGGTCCACTTTTACCCGACACGGAATTTCAGCGAAAGTTCCTTGGTTCTCGTTTGGACTAGACCAGACACGTCCGCTACATTGTGAATGTCTTCACAAGGTGACACCCTCTTTAGGAGCCTGAGATGGCCAGACGGCCTGACGCGAACCCCGACGCCCCGCACATCCTCATCGTGGGGGGTGGCTATGTCGGCCTGTACACCGCGCTCCGCCTCCAGAAGAAGCTGAAGAGCGAGCTGAAGCGCGGCGAGGTCCAGATCACCATCGTCGACCCGCAGTCCTACATGACCTACCAGCCGTTCCTGCCCGAGGCCGCCGCCGGCAACCTCTCGCCCCGGCACGTGGTCGTCCCGCTGCGTCGCGTCCTGCCCAAGGTCAACATCGTCACCGCGCGCGTCACCGAGCTCTCCCACGCCGAGCGCTGGGCCATCATCCAGCCCGTCGAAGGCCCCCCGAAGCGGCTCACCTACGACTACCTCGTCATGGCCGCCGGATCCGTCTCGCGCACCCTGCCCATCCCGGGCCTCGCCGAGAACGGCATCGGCTTCAAGACCATCGGTGAGGCCATCCACCTGCGCAACCACGTCCTCGCCCAGCTCGACATCGCCTCCTCGACCGACGACCTCGAGCTGCGCAAGCGCGCGCTGACCTTCGTCGTCGTCGGCGGCGGGTTCGCCGGCGTCGAGGCGCTGGCCGAGATGGAGGACATGGCCCGCGACGCGATCAAGCTGCACCCGAACCTGCGCGCGGACGACATGCGCTGGGTCATGGTCGAAGCCGCCGACCGCATCCTTCCCGAGGTCGGCCCCGAACTCGGCGAGTGGACCGCCGAGCAGCTGCGCGGGCGCGGCATCGACGTCAAGCTGAAGACGTTCCTGCAGTCGGCCGTCGACAACGTCATCGAACTGTCGGACGGCGAGAAGTTCCCGACCAACACCCTCGTGTGGACCGCCGGCGCCAAGGCCAACCCGCTCGGCAAGTCGACCGACCTGCCGATCGACGAGCGCGGCCGCGTCAAGGGCAACGAGTTCCTGCAGATCGAGGGCACCGTCCGGGCCTTCACCGCGGGCGACAACGCCGCGATCCCGGACCTCACCAAGGAGGGCACCGAGTACTGCGCGCCGAACGCGCAGCACGCCGTCCGCCAGGCCAAGGTCCTCGCCGAGAACATCCTCGCCGCCTACCGCGGCAAGGCCCTCAAGCCCTACCGCCACGCCTACGTCGGCTCCGTCGCCGGCCTCGGCCTGCACAAGGGCGTCGCCCACGTCTACGGCATCAAGCAGCGCGGCCTGGCCGCCTGGTTCATGCACCGCACCTACCACCTCTCCCGCGTCCCCACCTTCAACCGCAAGGTCCGCGTCATAGCCGACTGGACCCTCGCCCTCTTCTTCAAGCGCGAAACCGTCTCCCTCGGCAGCATCGAAGCCCCCTTCGAAGAATTCGCCCTCGCCGCCGCCACCGACCGCCCCACCCCGGTAGTCAAGAGCGCAGCCAAGTAACCCCTTGGCCCCAAAGGGGCACGGTCCACCCAGACCGTGCCCCTTCCCCATTCCCTGGGGTCGCGACCCCGTAGATTGGTCGTCATGAGCACGCTGCACCTGACCGCGCAGATCTGGCAGGAGGACGACGCCTACGTCGCCCACTGCCCCGAGCTCGACGTCACGAGCCAGGGCGACAGCCTCGACCACGCCCTCGCCATGATCAAGGAAGCCGTGGAACTCACCCTCGCGGACCTCACCCCCGAGGAACTCGCCGCCCAGCTCCACCCGACCCCCGCCCTCATCCCCTTCGAGGTCCAGCTCACCGCATGAGCCCCCGCCTCATCCCCCCGACCCCCGCCGCAACGGTCCTCAAGGCATTCGACGCCCTCGGCTTCGTCCGCGTCCGCCAGTCCGGCAGCCACGTCCGTCTCCGGCACCCCGACGGCCGTGCCGTCACGATCCCCGACCACGGCCGCAAGGACCTCAAGACCGGCACCCTCCACGGCATCCTGCGCCAGGCCCGCGTCCCCGTCCAGGACTTCCTCACCGCACTCCCCTGACCGCGCCCAGCCCCGCAAGGAAGCCGAAGGCTTCGAGCCCCCTCCTTTCGAGGAAGCCGGAGGCTTCGAGCCTTGTCGGATCGGGGGCGGGCGGGGCGGGTCTAGGATTAGGGGTACGGCGGACGAGCCGGCCGGGCGGTCGCGTCGGGGATCTTCGGATCTCCGCCGAGGAAAGTCCGGGCTCCACAGGGCAGGGTGGTCGGTAACACCGACCCGGGGCGACCCGCGGGACAGTGCCACAGAAAACAAACCGCCCCGCTCCCCCAGGGGACGCGAGGTAAGGGTGAAACGGTGAGGTAAGAGCTCACCAGCGCCCAGGGCGACCTGGGCGGCTAGGTAAACCCCACCCGGAGCAAGACCAGACAGCGGACGACACGGGCTGCCCGCCCAATGTCCGCGGGTAGGTCGCTAGAGGACGTCGGCAACGACGCCCCAAGATGGATGACCGCCAAGGAGAGGCACCACCCCTCCAAACAGAACCCGGCTTACAGGCCGCCTCGTCCGCCCCACCCCAGCACAATCCCCTAAATCGGGACACCCCGCGCCTTCCGCAAGCTCAAGCGCGCCAAAACACCCGCCGACGCCCCGTCATCACCCACCCACACCCCCACGGTCGCCACGGCCGAACTGACAACAAGCCGCGGAATCGCATCCCGCAACTGCACCCCCACCCCGGACGTGCTCGGTTCGTCGTGCACTTCCCATGTCCTGTCGCTGCTTCAGCGCTGCACTTCAGCATTTGGGGATCGGCCCGGTGCGAGACTGCCGTCATGGCTGAACTCAATGGGGCGCAGGTCTCCGCCGATGCGCTGCAAGCGCTGGCTCTTACGAACTATGGCCACTTCACGTCCATGCGCGTCGAGGACGGGCACGTCCGCGGCTATTCACAGCACCTGGACAGGCTGGTCACCGACTGTCGGGAGCTGTTCTCCGCCGCACTCGATCGAGACCGAGTGCGCTCCTACGTTCGCTCAGCCGTCGGTGACCGCAAGGAAGCGTTCATCCTCCGCGTCACGGTGTTCGACCCCGCCTTGGATCTGGGCCACATCGGCGGGCAGGCTGCTCCCTCGGTGCTCGTGACGCACCGCCCGGCACCGGGTCTCCCGGCCTCTCCTCTGCGCATCCGGACCACGGCCTACCAACGTGATCTGCCGAAAGTGAAGCATGTCGGATTGCTCGGGCAGCTCTGGCACCGGAGGGAAGCCCTCTCGGCCGGTTTTGACGACTGCCTCTTCCATGACAGCGCCGGGTTCATCTCCGAAGGCGCGACTTGGAACATCGGCTTCTTCGACGGACACAAGGTGCTCTGGCCGAACGCCGACGTCCTCCCCGGCGTGACCATGAGCCTCCTCAAGCAGACCCACGAGGAGACGGTCACGGCACCGGTGCACGTGCGCGACATTCCCGAAATGAGCGCCGCCTTCGCCACGAACACGTCTGTGGGCGTGCGTCCCATCGCCGCCATCGACGACATCCCCCTCGACGCCGAACACGACATCATCGACGCTCTCCGCAAGGAGTACCAGGAGATCCGTCCCGAAAGCCTCTGACCCCACCGGCCCCACCACCGAGGAGCCACCACATGGCACCCGTCGTCCAGCTCTGGTCCGGCCGCGAGGTCCGCTGGCTCCGCGACGCCAAGCGCATGACCATCCAAGCGTCCGCCGCCCATCCCATGGGAGCGGTTTTGCGCGTGGACATGATATTTACAACTATCGGATGCCATAAATCTAATATTTGACACATCCGGAAACGTAGACTTCTGCCGAATCTTGCTGTTTGGGATCAAGAACGGTGGCTTTGCCGCCGCCGGCCGCTCCTGCTCCCTGTCACGACTTCTCGCCGTTACGCGGAGCACTCTGGACCCAACTGCACATGCGACAGGCTGTGGTGCCCCCTGGGGGCTACGCCGTCAGCGGCGATCGCGCTCAGTGTCCGTGGTCGATCAGCTCTGAAACCACCTCGGACCACTCGTTGCAGAGCTCAGCCGACGGCCAGAACGGTTCTGTTTCCGGGTCTGAGCGCCATGTCAGGTGAACGACTGCCCATGCATTCCGCTGCGGCAACCAATACAGAACCTCGTCGCAGACACCGCACCGCGCGAGCGCCTTCACCTCGGCTCCATACAACGAGTGTTCTCTGCTGCCGCACTCGCGAACCAGCTCCACACCGAGTGCTTGACTCGTCACATCGTCCTCCGCGAGTGAAATCCAGCGGCCAGGGAGGTCATCCGGACGGAAGAGCATGCCGCATGATCCCGACGACACTGGCTCAACGCCAACGATCCCAGTGCACATTTCGTGCACATGAGGGTGGGAGAAGGCGGGAAACGATGAGAACTGCCCCGAAGTGAAGGGAAGCGTTTGGGCTGATCAGGATGCGTTTCTGCTGGTCAGGTGGTTGGGGGCTCCGTTCCCGGCGTACAGGCTGCCTCGTCCGCCGCCAACTGAAGACCCAAACCTCGTGTCGAACGTCGGATGGCGGACTGCGCTGAACGAGGTGCTCGGGCGAGGTGCGCTGGGGACCGATTCCGCGAGATCACACTCCGAAACCCGGGCTCTGGCCCTGGCGATGTGTCGGTCGGCTTCCCTCTCTCTACCTGCCCGCTGGACGTAGACCGCGTCTCCTTCGACGTCCGCCTTCCGTTCCGTCGGACCAAGCGCCTATCCCAGACGCCGCTGTCAGATCGCGACATTGCTCAAAGAACGCGAGGCGGACTTTTGGCCGGACGCACTTCCCGGCCATCGTGTGAAGTAGATCAACAGCACTGTGTTCGCAGCGCGATCACGGTCCGCGATGGCGAGGGTGAGCTGCTGCTCGTCGAACGCGCCGACAAGAAACTCTGAGGCCTGTCGGCGGTGGCCTGCATGTCGGCGAGACCGTCACCGAGGCCCGCCTGCGCGAGCTGGCAGGCCATCCGCCAGGACGCCTACGAGGCCCTGACCCGCAAGTCGGACACCTTCTAGCTCCAACATGCCGTGCCCACGTATAACGGACATCCCTAACTGGAAGAACAGCGACAAGCGTGGGACAACAAAACCGCTCTGCTATACGCACTCTTGACAAACCATGCCACCAGCAGGCTTGATATAGGCATACGCTGATCTACATGATCCAGCCCAAGAACCATCGCCAATGCCAGACCTCCGAACCTTTTCATCCAGCAGTCCCGGAGATGCTTTTGCTCAATGCCCTAACCGCCACGATAGGAACACTCGTTGGTGTCATCTTTGGCGGACTATTGGCCGACCATTCACAGCGCAAAATCTGGAAACAACAAAACACCGAAGAATGGAGAGGCAGGCAAGTAGAGGCCTGTCTTGAACTGATAGCCGCCGCACGGAAATGGCGCTCATACATAATGAGCGCCAAGGCAAGAATCGAGCTGGTCGAGAATCCAACCTACGGCGAACCGGTGCCCGTCTTCGACGAAACAGGGTCATCCCTCCAGGCTGCAGCAGAACTTTCCCTCGCCAAAGTCCAGCTTCTGGTGCGGGATCAAGAAGTTCAGCGCTCGGCTGCCGATCTAGTGTCCGCCCTTCGGAGACTCGGCACCATCCGCGCCCCATTGCCCCCGGGAAATATTCCAAAGGAACAATCAGATCACATTCAGAGTTTGCAGCAAGATTTCATTCGGGCCGTAGGATCTGCAGTTTAAGAGTAGTATTTAATGACTCGCATCACTACCAGGTGGCCGTACGGGGAGAGGCCCGCTATGCGCGAAGCCCTTTTGAGATCCAGTTCGTCTTCCGTCCGAAGCCGCGCCAACGCGTCGGCCCGGAGCTGCACCGGCCGTCTACGCGGCATGTGCCTTTCGTGTTGAGAACATGGGGCAACGATATCCCGCGGACCTACTCCAGACCACCCCCGACGACCCTCAAGATCAGTGCACGTTTCGTGCCCATGAGATAGGGATGGGGGGGTGTGGTGGGTGATGTCCTTTCCGGGGTGACCAAGCGGCTCCTTAGATCCCTCCTGAGGGCCTCTGATGTCGCTGGTCTCGCCGCCGAGGGGTGTCACTCCAGGGGACCCGTCAGTGGCTGTCTTAAGATGTTTGGGTGGAGTATGAAGTGGTGTATGACGTTATCTTTCGGGTGGAGTGGGAGCAGCCCGGGGAGCCGGGGAATCCTTATGCGGGGCTGTGTTTTACTGAGGAGGGGGAAAGGTTGGCGCATGTGGCTGTGCCGCCTGGGAGGCGTCCGTTGTGTGGGTCGACGCGGCGGTTTATTGTGCCTGGGGAGAGGTGGGATGGGCAGATTTTGGAACGCTGGCGGCGGTGTTCGGAGTGTTTGGGTATGTGTCCTGTGGGGTCGTGATGGTGTTCGTTGGGCTATGTGGACGTAGCGTGGGGTGGAATTGGTTATGGGTAGGCTGTGGCGGGTGGTTGGTTGTTGGGTGGGTTGGGGGGGTTTTGGTGGTGGGTGTTTTGTGGGGGGGCTTTGGGGGTTAGGTGGGGGGTTGGGGGGTGGGGTCGGGGACTAGGGTGTCTATGCCGGGGAGGGGGGTTAGGGCGGTGGTCAGGTAGGGGATGGCGGTGGGGGTTGTGCGGATGCGGAAGGAGTCGGGGATGTCGCCTGGGCGGAGTCCGGAGAGGAGGGTGGGGGTGTGGGGGAAGAGGGTGTGGAAGCGGGTGTATGCCTCGGGTTGGGATTCGTAGTGGAAGGAGTGGACTTCGGGGAGGGAGGTGAGGAGGTCGGCGATGGCCTGGCGTTGGGCGGGGGTTGTGTTCTTGCCTGCGCAGGAGGGTTGGGAGGAGGTGGAGACACAGAGGTAGGCGGTTAGTTGGTAGGGGGGCGGGGGTGAGGTGGCTGCTTCGGTGGGGAGGGGGGCTGGTTTGACTACCTGGAAGACTGTGGCGATCAGGGCGGCGGAGATCAGGGCGGCGGTCAGGGGGTGGGGGAAAGAGAGGGAGAGCCTTGGGAGGGTGCGGCGGTGGGTGGGGGTGGGGAGGGGTGGGGGGGTGGTTATGGATTGGGCGGTTGTGGTGAGGGTTTCGCGGAGGAGGGATTCCAGGGGGTGGGTCATTGGGGGGGCTCCAGGTGGTGGGAGAGGGCGGTGAGGGCGCGGGAGACCGTGGATTTTGCGGTGCCTCGGGTGATGTTCATGGTGGTGGCGGTTTCGGCTTCGGAGAGGTCAAGGAAGTAGCGGAGGATCAGGGCTTCGCGTTGGCGTGGGGGGAGGTTGTGGAGGGCTTTGAGGACTTCTCGGCGGGATTCGTCAAGGAGGGCTTCGGATTCCGCGGAGAAGGCGAAGAGCTCGGGGGTGGGGAAGAAAGGGAGGCGGCGTTTGCGGAGGACGGAGCGGCAGCGGTTGAGGACGGAGGAGCGGGCGTAGGAGAGGGCCTTGGTGGGGTCGCGTAGGGACGGCCAGCGTTTGTAGAGGCCGAGGAATGCCTCTTGGACTACGTCCTGGGCGGACTCGCGGTCGCCGAGCATGAGGAAGGCGAGGCGGGTGAGGCCAAGGGAGTGCTCGCGGTACAGCGCGGCGAAGGATGCCTCGTCCGGACGGCGGCGGGGGGCCGTCGTGTCAGCGGTCATGTCTCAGAGACGCGGGGACGGGCCGGAGGTTGCCTCTCGGGCGGAGAATTCCGTGGCGCCGCCGAGGGCCCGACGGACGGAGACCGGTTGGCGCCCTGCGGGAGCGGATCGAGCAGGGGCGTATCAGGCGATGGCCTCTGGACCGCCGCAGGGCGATCGGTCCGGCCTTCTCGGGACGAGGGGCTGCGTGGGAGGCCGGTGTGGCGCTGGCCCGTACCCGAGTGAGAGGCCGGAGTGGGGCTGGCCCGTGCCCGAATGGGAGGGCCGGTCTGTCGACCGGTGAAGGTGGGGTCAGGCCGGGACGGTCGCCGTGGCGGCCTGGGCTATCTCGTCGGCGATCGCCAGGGGGATGGTGACGGCGAAGTCCCAGGTCTCGTCGTCCTGGCCGACGAGGATGACGGCGTTGCCGTCGTGCTGGACCCAGAACGCGGGGGCGCCGGCGCAGGTGCCCGCGCCGATGGAGCCAGAGGTCTCCCAGTCGGTGTCGCGGATGGCGGCCAGCCGGGCGAACTCGGCGGGGATCGCGCGGATGTTGATCTCCCAGCCCGCTCCGCAGAGCTTCACCGTGGCGACCGGGTCCATGTCCCGCCCGGCGTCGAACGTCATGCTCACCATGGGCTCATCCTCCCGTATCGCGGCAAGTGAGATGTCCCAGTATCCACCCACCGAACAGGACGCTCAGTACAAACAGGACAAACCCCGAAATAACTCTTTACGCGGTCGGCAGATAATGCGTCTCGTTCATCGACCTGACCACGGCCGGGCCGTCGTCGAACCAGTCGACCGTGCACAGCGAGGCCGTGTCGAGATGCACCCGGTACAGAATCGTGTCGGGGGCGTCGAGGGCGAGTTTGAGCATCGTCTTGATCGGCGTGACGTGCGAGACGACGAGGACGGTCTGGCGGCGGTAGCGCACGAGCAGCTTGTCGCGCGCGACCGAGACCCGCTTGGCGACGGAGGCGAAGCTCTCCCCTCCGGGCGGCGCGTAGGACGAGTCCGACAGCCACGCGGCGAGGTCGTCAGGCCAGCGTTCGGCGACCTCCCCGAAGGAGTGCCCCTCCCACTGCCCGAAGTCGGTCTCGCGGAAGCCCTCGTCCGTGCGGATCTCCGCGCCGATGACTGACGCGACGGCCTTGGCGGTGTCCTGCGCGCGCCGCAACGGCGACGCCACGATCACGTCGATCGGCGTGTCCGCGAGGTGGCGCGCGGCGGCCTCGGCCTGGGCGCGCCCGACGTCGGTCAGCGGGATGTCCCCGACGCCCGCGAAGCGCCGCTCGACCGACAGGGGGGTCTGGCCGTGCCTGAGCAGCAGGGTGCGGGTCGGGTCGGTGGTGGGCGGTACCCAGCCGCCCTTCGGGGGCGGCTCGGGCTCCTGGGGCGCTGAGGACGCGGGCGACCATGTCTCGCCGCGCGCTGCGGCGTCCATGGCGGCGTTGGCGAGCGCGTCGGCGCGGGTGTTGCGGGCGCGCGGGATCCAGGAGTAGGAGACCGCGGCGAAGCCGGAGGCGGCGTCGCGCGCCTCGAGCGCGAGCGGCTTCATGTCTGGGTGCTTGATCTGCCAGCGCCCCGACATCTGCTCGACGACGAGCTTGGAGTCCATCCTGACCTCGACCCGCGCGCGCGGGTCGAGCGCGGCGGCGGCGCGCAGGCCGGCGATGAGCCCCCGGTACTCCGCGACGTTGTTGGTGGCGCGGCCGATCGACTCGGCGGCCTCGGCGAGCACCTCGCCGGTGATCCCGTCGAGGACGACGGCCCCGTACCCGGCGGGCCCCGGGTTGCCGCGCGAGCCGCCGTCGGCCTCGACGACGAGCTTGCGGCTCACAGCCCGGACTCTGGGGTGCGGACGAGGATGCGCCGGCACTCCTCGCAGCGGACGACGTCGTCGGCGGCGGCCGCCCTGATCCGGTTGAGGTCGGAGGTGTTGAGCGCCAGGCGGCACCCCTGGCACTGGCCGCGGGTGAGCGCGGCCGCGCCGACGCCGCCGAACTGGTCGCGCAGCTTCTCGTAGAGGCCGAGGAGGTCGGCGGGGATGTCGGCGGCGACGCCCTTGCGCGCGTCGGAGGTGAGCGAGGACTGGCCGGAGATCTCCTGCTCGGCCTTGTCCTTGCGCTCGTTCAGCTCGGCGAGGGCGGCGTCGAGCTCGCGCTGCCGGGACTCGACGGTCCCGACGCGCCCCTCGGCCTCCTCGCGCCGCTCCATGATCTCCAGGACCACCTCTTCGAGGTCGCTCTGGCGGCGCTGGAGCGAGGCGATCTCGGACTGGAGGGACGCCAGGTCCTTGGCGGAGGTCACCATGCCGGAGTCGAGGCGCTTGGCGTCGCGGTCGGCGCGGGCGCGCACCTGCTCGACGTCCTGCTCGGCCTTGGTCTGCTCGCGGTCGAGGTCGCCGACCTCGGTGCGCGCGGCGACGAGCTTGTCGCGCAGCTCGGCGATCTGCTCCTGGAGCGCGGCGAGCTCGGCGTTCTCCGGCAGGGTGCGGCGGCGGTGGGCGAGCCGGTCGAGGGTGGAGTCGAGTTCCTGGAGGTCGAGCAGACGGATCTGGTCTCGGGGTGCGGCTTTCACTGGACTCCTTCGGCGGCGTGGGTCCACGCGTCGGTGACGAGCGTGGACACCCGGGTCTTGACATGTGGGCTGAGGAAGGCGGCGAGGTCGGCCAGCCATGGCCACTCGGTCGCCCAGTGCGCGGCGTCCACCAGCGCCATCGGGCCGCGCTCCAGGGATTCGGAGACGGGGTGGTGGCGCAGGTCCGAGGTCAGGTAGACGTCGGCGCGCCCGGCCCGCGCGGCCTCGATCAGCGAGTCGCCCGCTCCCCCGCAGACGGCGACGGTGCGGATCTCTGCGTCGGGGTCGCCCGCGGCGCGCACCCCCCAGGCGGTCTTGGGCAGCGCGGCGGCGGCGCGCGCGGTGAACTCCCGCAGGCTGACGGGTTCGGCGAGCTCCCCTATCCGGCCGAGGCCGCGCCGGGGGTCGGCCGGTGACGGGCTGAGCGGCCGGAGCGCGCCGACGACGCCGACGGCCCTGGCCAGCGCGTCCGACACGCCGGGGTCCGCGACGTCGGCGTTGGTGTGCGCGGTGTACAGGGCCGCGCCGGCGCGGATCAGGCGGTGGACGGTGCGTCCCTTGGGGGTGTCGGCGGGCACCCCGTGCACGCCGCGCAGGAGCAGCGGGTGGTGGGTGATCAGGAGTTGGACGCCGTCGGCGATCGCCTCGTCCACGACGGCGGCGACGGGATCGACGGCCAGCAGCACCGAGGTGACCTCGGAATCCGGATCGCCGCACACGAGTCCCACCGCGTCCCAGGACTCCGCCCAGGCCGGGTCGTATCGGCCCTCGATCCGGCGGATCAGTTCGGAGAGACGCACGTCCGAAAGGTTATCGTGGTTTCGCACCGGTCTTCCTGGATCCAAGCCCGGAGCGCTACCGTGCCCGGACCGGCGTTTGAAGGCGGCGGGCACGGGGATCGAACGCGATCAAGGGGATCAAACTCGGCCGTGGAATCGTTGGAGTGTTCGTGAAGTCACCGTTCCGCCGCCGCAAGCGGTCGAAGAAGGCCGAGGAGATGCGCCGCAAGGCCAAGCTCGAGGCCAAGATGGCAGTGCCCGACTGGGCCCAGGAGGGCACCGGGGGCGGCGGTCTGATGTCGGCGCTGCGCGGCGACGGCGAGGCAGGGGCCGGGTTCGGCGCGGGGATCTTCGAGGATCTGCACGCCGCGTTCAGCGGGGCGAAGAAGATCCAGCTCCAGGAGCAGGAGGCCGAGAAGCTCCGCCGCGTGGACGACCACGAGCAGGCGGGCGACGCGCCCAAGAACACGCGGCCCGATCTCGACTCGGGCCGGATCCGGATCACTCCGCGTCGGCCTGCGGCCGCCGAGGAGTCCGAGGACAAGAGCTGAGCGGATTCGTCCGCGTGTGACAGGCCCCCGGGACGGTGTCCCGGGGGCCTGTTCGCTTTCACGGGGTGCTGACGGCCTTCTCCGGCGTCTTGCGGGCGGGCCGTAGGCCGTGCTGGAGGGTGGCCTCATCGAGCCAGGCGCCGAGGCGGAGCCAGGTGGTGGTGCGGGCGGCGCGGCCGGTGAGCACGCCGAGGTGGCTGCCGGGGGCGGTGGCGAACCTGACCTCGGCGGAGCCGGTGAGCAGCCGGGTGAGCGGGTGGACGGCCGGGAGCGGGGCGAACTCGTCGCCGCGTCCGGCGAGCACCAGGACCGGCGCGCGGACGTCGGACAGCGCGACGCGGCGGCCGCCGACGACGAGCGCGCCGGAGGCGAGGTCGCCGCGCCGGAAGAACCGCGCTCCGGCGTGCGCGGCGGCGGGGTCGGCGGCGACGCGGGCGGCGTAGGCCGCACGCGCCTCGGCCTGGGCGAGGAAGTCGGCGTCGTCAAGGTGCGCGAGCATTTTCACCGGACGGGTCAGACGTTTGTCGACACCGAGTGCCGAATAACCGTCGACCAGCACCTCGGGTGCAATTCTCTCGAGCATTCCCGGAAATGATCTCGCTTTTCCGGAGATATGCGCGAGCGGGTCGGCCCCGGCGGGCACCGCGGTCCGGTCGACGGGTGCGGCGACGACGGCCAGCGAGGCGAGCGGCAGCGTCGGATCGGCGGCCGCGGCGAGCACCGCGAGGAGCCCTCCGAGGCTCCAGCCGACGAGCTGGACGGGCTGGCCGCCGGCGTCGCGGCTGACGCGGCGGACCGCGTCGGGGATGGTCTCGCCGATCCAGACCGCCGCGCCCTGCGGCGGCTCGGCGGTGTCGGCGGGGGCGAGATCCAGCAGGTGGACGCGTCTTCCGGTGGCGACGAGGTGTTCGGCGAGGCTGCCGCCGCGGCGCAGGTCGAACGCCCATGACGCGCCGGGCACGGGCGGCGGGAGCAGCAGCACCGGGGGTCCGGTGGCGATGACGGACGCGGCAGGACGGTACCGGCGCAGCGCCCCTGACGGTCCGACGGGGTCGGACGGGGTCGGCGTGAGGTCGGCGAGGGCCCCGTGCCGCAGACGGTGCGCGGCGTTGGCTGTCGCGTCGCGGATCTTTTTCGGGGAGGGGAACATCACCACAGTATTCCACGACCAATCACGACTCGATTTCAAGGACCGGACCCGGACACCCCTTGACCAGCCCTGACTCTTCCCTATCACCGAAATTCGTGTCGCTTATCACACGGCGGTGTCCACTGCGTTAAATCGCCCTCCCGACGCGCTGGGTGACGGGAGCGGTCCATGACGGGCCGGGGTCGGTCACGATGCGGACCCGCTGCCCCGTCCACCCTGCGCGGACCGCCGCGCGCCCGCATAATGGCAGCTACACCCAGTCACTGATCATGTTGCGGACGGCGTCTTTGACGATCATCAGACCTGCGGCGAAGGAGCCGGGCACCGCCCGGTGGCTGCCGCGAGGCGGGCTTCCCTGGCGGGCCGCATCCGGCCCCGCGCAGGCCGTCGAACCGTTGGTCGCGGCGTTCCGCGCGGCCCATCCGTCGGCCGATCCCGCGGAGTTGCGGCGCGCGTACGAGGTGGCCGAGCGGATGCACCGCGGCCAGATGCGCAAGTCGGGAAATCCGTACATCACCCATCCGCTGGCGGTCGCCACGATCCTCGCCGGGCTCGGCATGGACCGCACCTGCCTGATCGCGGCGCTGCTGCACGACACCGTCGAGGACACCGCCTACACGCTGGGCGAGGTGCGCGCGGACTTCGGCGACGACGTCGCGGTGATCGTCGACGGCGTCACCAAGCTCGACGGGGCGCGCTGGGGCAAGGAGACCGCCGAGGCCGAGACGTTCCGCAAGATCGTGCTCGCCGCCGCCGCCGACCTGCGGGTGCTGATCATCAAGCTCGCCGACCGGCTGCACAACCTGCGCACGCTTGGCGCGCAGCCGTCGCACAAGCGCGAGCGGATCGCGCGCGCGACCCTCGACCTGCTGATCCCGTTCGCCGACAGGCTCGGCATCCACGTGCTGAAGCGGGAGATGGACGACCTCGCGTTCGCCACCCTCGACCCCGACGCGTTCGCCGAGACCAGGACCAAGGTCCGCGAGGTGCTGCCGCGCGTGGAGTCCGAGCTGGGCCCGGCCGCGCAGATGCTGCGCACCGCCCTTGCCGACAACGGGGTGCGGGCCGAGGTCGAGCTGCGGCCCAGGCACCTGTACAGCGTGCACAAGACGCTGCCCGGCGACCTTGCGGGCCTGCGCACCAGCGAGGTCATCAGGTTCCTCGTGCTGGTCGACGGCTCCGAGCAGGACTGCTACGTCGCGCTCGGCGCGGTGCACGCCGCGCTGCACCCGATCGCGGGCCGGGTGAAGGACTACATCGCGATCCCGCGCTTCAACCTGTACCGGGCGCTGCACACCGTCCTCATCGGCCCGGACGGCGACATGCTCGACGTCATCATCCGCAACCGCCGCATGCACGAGGTCGCCGAGTACGGCCTGATCGCGCACATCCGCCAGGCGGGCGACGGCGAGGCGGCCGAGGAGTTCGCGGGCCGCCGCGACCTGGCCTGGCTGGCGCGGCTGCTTGCGTGGCAGGTGGACGCCCCCTCCGCGACATTCCTCGACGGCCTGCGCACCGACCTGCGCGAGGGCAACATGCCGATCTTCACCCCCGAGGGCATGATCGTCCCGCTGCCGCCGCGCTCGACGGCGCTCGACTACGCCTACGCGCTCGACCCGGAGACCGGCGAGCACTCCATCGGCGCGCTCATCAACGGTCGCCTCGCCCCCCTGTCGGCCGAGGTGCGCCTGGGCAACGTCGTGGAGATCCTGACCGCGCCCGACGCCTGTCCCGGCCCCGACTGGCTGGAGTTCGCGCGCACCGCCCAGGCCCGCGTGCACATCCAGGGCTTCCTCGACGCCCAGGCCGCCGACGAACGCGCGCGATCAGGCCGCGAGGCCCTCCGCGAGGCCCTGGCGGCCCAGAACATCGACCTGCTCGCCGCCGAGACCGCGGGCGACTCCCTCGGCGTCGCCCGCTCCCTCGGCCACAGCACCCCCGAGTCCCTCTACCTCGCCCTCGCCGACGGCGCGCTCCCCCTCCAAGACGCCCTCTCCCGCTTCGCCACCCGCGACCCCTCCCCGCCGGAGGACGACGGGCCTGAGGACGCCGACGCGTCCTGACGGGGTCAGGGGGTGGGGTCGGGCGGTCCGTAGACGTCCCAGAGCTCGCCAAGGAAGAAGTGGCCGAAGCGGGTGAGGGACTTGAGGTCGTCGGGGCCGTCGGTGCGGAACGTGGTGAGCTGTTCGAGGAAGTCGGCGAGGCGGATGTGCAGGGTGCCCGCGCCCAGGACGGGGGCCGTGGAGTCGGCGGGGACGTGGCCGGACATGACGCGGTAGTACAGGGTCGTGGTGTCCGGCCAGATGTGGGTGGGCGGGCCGACCTGGATGTCCTTCCAGCCCGCGAGGGTGCGCGGCGCGCCGTGCACGTCGGTGAAGTGCAGCAGGTAGCGCATCTCGCGGCGGTCGGTCTGGTCGCCGGGGGTGACGAACAGGTTGAACGAGCCTTGCTCGACGCGCCGCCGTCCGCCGAACGCGGCGGCGTCGACCCAGCCCTCGGCGCGGGCGAGGTGGTCGGGCTCGCGCAGGAACCTGTCGACGTCGGCGGCGGTGATGGTGAGCCGGAACGCCAGCTTCTCGCCGGTCCCTCCGCCGTGCGGCTCGGTCGCCCCCGCGACGTACGTGCCCTTCATCTCCTCGGTGAACGAAAGCGAAGTACTTCCCTTGGGCCGCGCTCCCGTGTGCGTGTTCCCGCCGGAGGCGGCCCCCCCGGCCGCCCCCGTGGCGAGATCGCCGTGCAGCATCTGCCTGCACATCCGCTCGGCCAGCGCCGCGATCGTCAGTGACGGGTTCGCGCCGACCGGCCCCGGCAGCGCCGCCCCGTCGGCGACGTACAGGCCCGGCAGGCCGAACACCTCGCCGAACGGGTCGCAGACGCCCTCGCGCGGATGCCGTCCGATGGGCGCGCCGCCCAGCGGGTGGACGCTGACGACGCGCTTGCGCAGCCAGAGCGGGTTGTCGGCGTAGTCCGCGCCGAGCACGTCGCCGATCCTGCGCATGGTCGCGCGCAGCCTGTCGAAGTACTCGCGGCTGGTCTCCACCGACCAGTCGGCCTTCAGCCTGCCCTCGCGGTCGAGCGACAGCACCCCGTCGGGGACGTCGCGGCCCATGCCGAGCAGCGGCAGCGCGTGCGCCGACAGCGACCGTCCCGACAGCAGCTGCGACACCTCCGCGGACATGTTGGTGTCGCCGTCGCCGGTGAGGAAGTCGGTGAACCGCTCCCACAGCAGCTTGACGGCCCTGGTGATCTGGCCCTGCACGTCGAGGCCGGCCGCCATGAAGTCGACGAACCCCGGATAGCCGCCCTCCTCGATGTACGCGCCGCGCCCGGTGCCGAACCCGTCGAGCTGGTCGGGCAGCCGGACCGCGCTGGTGATCACCGGGCCGCGCGCGACGTCCAGCGGGGTCGTGCGGTCGCTGCCCTTGACCCCGGTGAGGAAGGTCAGCAGGTCGCCGTTCCCGCACAGCCGCGTGCCGAGCGCTGAGCTGATGCCCGGCAGCTTCGAGCGCAGCAGCAGCCGTGTGGTCCCGAACGTCCCGGCGGCCAGGACGAGCCTGGCGCACCCGAGCGTCGCCCTGACGCGCCCGCCGGTCGCCGGGTCGTGCCGGACGTAGTCGACGAGGTAGCCCCCGCCTTCGCGCGTCCGTATCCCCTCGACCTCGTGCAGCGGCCGCAGGTCCGCCCCCAGACGCGCGGCCGCCGACAGGTAGGTGTGATCGAGGGAGTTCTTGGCTCCGTCGTTGCAGCCGATGTCGCACTCGCCGCAGAGCCTGCACGTGGTGCGCGGCACCCCGTGCAGGTTCCCGTACGCGGCCTCCGCCAGCGGTTTGCCCGGCTCCGGCACGGCCCCTGTGTGCGTGCCGAAGCTCACCGCGAGCGGCGGACGGAACCAGTCGAGCCCCAGCTCGGCGGCCGCGTCCTGCATCGCGTGCGTCTTGGGGGTCTCGGCGTACGGCGGATGCTCCACCGGGTACGGCGTGACCCCGATCATCGCCTCGACCTCGTCGTAGAACGGGTCGAGGTCCTTGCGGGTCACCGGCCAGTGCTCGTAGCCGCCCCCCGGCAGGCCCTGCTCGTGGACGAACCAGCGCTCGTCCTTGCGCAGCAGCACGTTGGCGTAGATCAGCGACCCGCCGCCCAACCCCGAGGAGACGACGGAGTCGAACCCCTTGAAGCGCCAGACGTCGAACATCCCGTACAGCCGCTCGGCCGGGTCCCAGAACGCACGCCCGAGGTCGGTCGGCGTACGCGGGAACTGGCCGGGTGCGTAGGAGCGCCCCCGCTCCAGCAGCACCGTGGAAAGGCCAGCCTCGGCGAGCCGCAGCGCGGCGACCGACCCTCCGAACCCGGAGCCGACGACGACCGCGTCGACGGTCTCCACCCGATCCTGCGCCACGGCTCAGACCGCCTTCTTCCTGAGGAACTCGACGATGCGGGGGAAGACATCCTCATGCGCCTTCCGCCCGATGAAGGGATCGACATGGCCGTAGCCGGGCAGCAGCTCAAGCTCGTGCCTGCCGGGTGCGGCCTGCTCCAGGGCCGCGTGGGTGACGATGTTGGAGTCGGTGAAGACGTGGTTGTCGGTCCCGGCCAGGAGCAGGATCGGGGTCTCGACGGCGGCGAGGTCGGCGGTCACGTCGGGCAGCCGGGTGTCGTCCGGGTCGAACGGGACGATCCGCCCGGCCGCGACCATCCTGTGGACGTGCCGGTAGTAGTGGACGCCGCACGCGCCGCACAGGTCCTCCATGCGCTGATGGGTGACCTCGTGCAGCATCTCGTGGGAGAACATGGCGGGTTTGCCGTCCCCCCACATGAAGCTGAGCAGATGGCACGCCGAGTCGCGGCACTCGGGGTGGAACAGGGAGACCGCGCGCGAGAAGACCTTGCGCCTGGTGAACCAGGGCGCGTCGCCAAACCTCGGGTCGAGGACGGGCATGCCAAGCCCGTACTCGGCGAGCGCGGGGCCGAACCGCAGCTTCAACGCGGCCCAGCGCGACACCCTCGGGTGCAAGGAGACGCTGTTGGCGACGACGCTGGTGACCTGGTCGACCTTGCCGCCGAACAGGCTCGCCATGAACGTCACCGAGCCGAGGCAGTGCGCGATGACGTGGACGCGGCGGTCCCCGACGACCTCGCGGAGCGCCTCCATGGCGGCCGGGTGGTCGTAGGCGGCGACGTCGTCGAGGGTGTGCCGGTGGGTCTCCATGTCGTAGGGGAAACGGTTGCTCATCCGGTAGTCGAGCGTCCACACGTCGGTGAACCCGGCGTCGAGCAGGTAGGAGACGAGGTTGGTGTGCTCGGGCATGATGAACATGTCGCGGGACAGGGTGAGGCCGTGGATCAGCAGGACCACGTCGTCGCAGTCGGCCCGGTGGAACCGGGTCAGGCTGAGCCCGAGGCCGTCCTCGGTCGCGAACAGCCGCTCGGACATCTCGGTGCCCGTCACCCCCTGGAGGGTGAACCTGGGTATCCGCTCGGTCATCTCTCCTCGTTTCCCGCAGCGTGCCGGCGGTTTCCCGCCGGGCACCACCTTCCCGCACACGCGACACGCGGGACATCGGGGGAAACACGGAACTTGTGGGGGTCGGTCCCCTACGTACTCGGAGGCGTCACCCGGACGCCGGACCCGTACCGTCGCGCGCGTCCCCGGACATGTCGCGGACCGCGCCCGCCACGCCCACCCGTGAGGTGACCTCGAGCTTGGCGAAGATGTTGGACAGGTGGGTCTCCACGGTCCGGACGCTGATCACCAGTTTGTCGGCGATCTGCTGGTTGCTGTAGTCGTCGGCGACCAGGAGCGCGACCTCGAGCTCGCGGCGTGACAGGCCGCCGGGGCCGCCGCCGGCCTTGCCCCTGCCGCGCTGCACCGGCACCCGCATGCCGCGCGCCCGCTGCTCCCGGACGGCCTGGGCGTGCAGGCCGTCCGCGCCGTGGTCGGCGAACAGCTTGACGGCCGAGGCGAGGTCGGCCAGGGCCGCGTCCTTGTCGGGTTCGAGGCAACCCGCGGTGAGCAGGGCCCTGCCCTTGTCGATCGGGTGGCCGTCGAACAGCGCGGCGGCCGTGCGGGCGCGCGGCGCGGACCGTTGCGCGTGGGCGGCGGCGAGTTCGGTGAAGGCCCTTCCGTAGTCCCAGTCGTCCTGCAGGGCGCTCGCGGCGAGGTCCGCCCAGCGGAGCGCCTCCTCGGGGCAGCCGCGCGCGGCCTCGGCGGCGGCGAGCAGTTCCGCGCACGACAGCAGGGTCGCCGGGTCGAGCACCGGGTCATCGAAGTCGCCGCACGCCGCGCGCAGCGCCGCGACGCCCTCGTCCACCCGGCCGTCGGCGAGCAGCGCGACGCCGTGCGCGTGCCGGAACATCGACCCCCACACCTCGCCCTCGCCGGTGCCGGTCGCCTCCGCCTCGGCGGCGCAGGCGAGGGCGCGTGCGGTGTCCCCGGCCCAGGCGGCGGCGAGGCAGCCCTGGGTCTGCGCGAACACGAGCTGCATGCCGGAGCCGATCATCCGCGCGATGTCGGCGGCCTCCTCGGCGAGTGCGGCGGCCTCGGCGAGCGCGCCCGTCATCGCCAGGGCGCGGGCCTGCCCGGCGAGCATGTTCGCCACGACATAGCCCATCTCGTGCGGCCTTGCGATCGCGACAAGCCGGGAGAAGTGCGCGATCGCGCGCGCCGGGCGGCCGAACAGGGTCTCGGTCCAGCCCGCCCAGGTGAGGATGTCCATCCAGTCGAGCAGGTGCTCGTCCTGGGTCAGGGACAGCTGCTGCGCGGCGATCTCCAGAAACCGCCGCGCCTCCTCGGTGCGGCCGAACGCGTGCGCGGGAAGGCCGCGCAGCGCGGCGACGGCGACGTCGAGGCCGGGCGGCCAGTCGCGGCCGATGTCGGGGATCATGTCGAGGACGGCCTGGGCGGCCCTGCGGTCGTTGCGGAGCAGGCTCTCGGCCGCCAAACGCAAACGCAGCGGGATCGCCACCGCGTTAAGGTGCCGCGGCAGCCGCTTCAGCTCCGCGAGCAGCGCCGCGCGGGCCTGTTGCGGCCGGTCGAGCTGACGTTCCACCAGGGCCAGGGCGCGCACGGCGTGCGCGCGCATCACGTGGTCGTCCTCCGACAGCAGGCCGAGCACCTCGATCGCGGTGCGGCGCGCGCCTTCCAGCCGTCCGCTGGACAGCTGGGCGCGGACCAGCTCGACCAGCAGGCCGAGCCGCTGCGCGTCGCCGGGCGGGATCAGCCGCAGCGCCGAGCGCAGCCGGTGCCCGGCCGTCGCCGGGGCGGGGCCCGCCGCCGCGCGCGCGGCCTCCACGAGGACGTCGATCGCGGCCTGGTCGGCGAAGCGCGCGGACCGCTCCACATGACGGGCCCGGACCGCCGCCGGAGCGCCGAGCCCCGCAAGATGCGCCGCGACGCGGCCGTGCGCGGCGAGGCGCCAGCCCGCCGCCGCCTGGAGGTAGACCGCCTGGCGGACCAGCGGGTGCCGGAACCTGAACCTGCCGGGCGCGGACGGCCGCGCGACGTCGCGCGCGACGAGCTCGTCTATCGCCGACAGGGCGAAGTCCTCGGAGATGTCGGCGGCGACCGCGACGAGCACGGGATCGAACTCCTCGGCCGCGACCGCCGCGCCCTGCGCGGCGGCCTGCGCGCCCGCCGACAGGCGGCTTACTTCGAGCTGGAGCGCAGCGCGGACCGCGCCGGGCAGCTCGTCGGCCTCCTCGACGTCGTCCTCGGCCTGTTCGCCGCGCGCGAGGGCGTCAAGGTAGAAGGGGTTGCCGCCGCTGGCCTCGTACAGGCGGCGGCAGCGCTCCGCGCCGGGGTCCATGTCGAGCAGTTCCGCGGCCTCGGCGAGGCTGAGCGGCCCGACGTTCATCCGCTCGCCGGTCTCGGCGAGCGCGCCGAGCCTGGGCATCGCCTGGACGGGCCGGTAGGCGATCGCGACGAGGATCTGACCGCGCGGCTGGTGCCTGACGAGGTGGTCGAGCAGTTCGACGGTGGCGTGGTCGGCCCAGTGCAGGTCGTCGAGGATCAGGACGAGGCCGTCGGCGCGGGCGAGCTCGTCCATGAGCTGGCGTGCCGCCTTGTGCAGCCGGTAGCGGCCGGACGCGCCCGTGCCCTCCCCTGCCGCGTCCTCGAGGGCGGGGAAGATCGTGCCGAGCAGCCGGACGGTTCCCGGGCCGAGCCTGCGCGGGATCTCGGGCGCGGCCTCGAGGTGGTCGTCAAGCGCGTCGACCACCGCGCCGTAGGGCATCTCCTCGTCGAACTCGGCGGCGCGGCCCCACAGGGTGAGCCTGCCCCTGCCGCGCGCGGCGGCGGCCAGTTCGGTGAGCAGCCGCGACTTGCCCACGCCGGGGTCGCCGACGAGCGTGAGGAACGTGAAGCCCGGCCTGTCGAGGACCTCGGCGAAGGCGGCGAGCGCTTCCGCGCGGCCGACGAGGCGGTCGGCCTTCGGCGGGGGGTGGTCGGGCACGGGGGGCACCTGTCTGCTCCGGAAGGGGGCGGGGCGGACGCGCGGCACACAGCGGCGCGGCGACGTAGATGAAAGATCAATCTAGCCCCACCGGGGGTGCCTGAGTAGTGTCGTATGACGCAGAGGTCCGTAAGGTTTGCGTTAAGCCGGTGGGTCTTGCCCGGGTTCGACGGCGTCTGTCGGGTTCGCCGCTCAGCGTGACGTCGCCCGGAACGCGTCGCGCCACACCGCGTGCAGCCCGTGCGTCTCGGCGAGCCGACGGCAGCGCAGCACGTCGGCGTGCAGCCCGGGATCGCCGGTCCGCGCCGCCGACTCCAACGCCACGTCGAGCGTGTAGTTGTCGAGTTCGGGATCGGCCAGCAGCCGCCTGATCCCCCCGACCGCCCTGCGGTCGCCCCGCTCGGCGAGGCCGCGCGCCGCCTCGGCCAGCACCACCTGGGACGGGTCGTCGAGCCTGCGCGCCAGCGCCTCGCGGATCTCCGGGCCGTCGGCCTCGAGCAGGCCGAGCGACATGGTCGCCCAGTCCCTGACGTACTCGTGGTCGTCCTCGGTGAGCCGGACCAGCTCCTCGGTCTCCAACGGGTCCTCCGGCGGCAGCACCCGCGTCAGCGCGTAGCCGACCGCCTCGCGCACCCGGTGGTCGGCGTGCCTGGCGTGGCCGAGCAGCTCGGGCAGCGCCACCACGTCGCCGTGGTCGCTCAACGCGAGCACCACCGCGCGCAGCAGCACGGGGTCGGTCTCCTCCCGCGCCATCCTGCGCAGCAGCGGCAGCGCCCGCGCCCGGAACTCGGGCTCGGCGAGCACGTCGACGCCGAACGTGCGGTAGAGCGGATCGGGGTCGTGTGCCAGCTCGATCGCCTGCTCGAGGGTCGCGGTGTCGCCGCGCTCGCGCAGCACCCTGACCGCCTCGCTCCACGCCGGACGCTCGGTGGCGTGCCTGCGCGCCTCGGCGGCCGTCGGGCGCAGGTAGCGGAACTCCATCGCGCGGCGGAGCAGCTCGTCCACCGGGGTCGCGATCCCCATCCGCTGCTCGAGGATCGTCGCGATCGCGCCGTGGCCGGTCTGCATCTCGCTCTCGGCCCCGTCGAACTCGCCGGGACGGCCCGCCGAGACGCTGATCAGCTCGGTCTCGTCGTCCTGCTCGGTACGGGTGACGACCACCTCGTAGCCGGGCTCGGTGAACATCTCGGCCTGCCGGCGGCGCAACTCGGCCTCGATGTCGACGCCGGTCCAGCGCAGGGCGGCGTCAAGGGCGGTCTTGCCCTCGGCGTCCAGGGCCGACGGGTCGGCCCCGTGCTTCAGCAGCAGACGGACGATGTCGACCGCGCCGCGCGCGGCGGCCAGGTGCAGCGGGGGCGTCCGGGTGGGGAGGTTCGGGTCCGCGCCATGCTTGAGCAGCAGCGTCACCGCGCCGGTGTGGCCGCCGGAGGCCGCCCACTTCAGCGGGGTCCAGTCGAACGACTCGGTGCGGTTCGGATCGGCCCCGCCCGCCAGCAGTTCGCCGACCGTGGCGTCGTGGCCCCAGCACGCCGCGCCGCACAGCGGCAGGCCGTCGCTGTCGCCGAGGCTCGCCAGGTTCGGGTCCGCGCCCGCCGCGAGCAGCGCGCGCACCACCTCGGCGTGCCCCGACACCGCCGCCGCGTACAGCGCGGTGGTGCCCTCGGTATCCGGGCGGTCCGGCGGCGCGCCGCCCGCGAGCAGCTCGCCCAACCGGTCGAGCTTGCCCGCCCGGGCGGCCCCGACCAGCGATTCGTCCCCCGACATGCCTCAGGTCATTTCCGGGGTCGCGCTTCGGTAATCGCCTTCCTGATCCGTTTGTCGGACACGGGATAGCGGGTGCCGAGCGACTGGGCGAACAGGCTGACCCGGTACTCCTCGATCATCCAGCGGACGTCGGCGGGCTTGCCCGCGCGTTCCCAGTCGCCGAGCACCCCGGCCACCTGGACCATCAGCTGACGGTCGCGGTTCGGGTTCTCCGGGAGCCGATCGAGCCTGTGCTCGATCGCGCGCAGGTACCGCAGGACGTCGGGCAGCCGCGCGAGCCCGGTCTCGGTGACGAACCCGGGATGGACCAGCGCGTCGAGCTGGGCCCGCACGTCGGTCAGCGACGGAACGAGCACGAGGCTGTTGGTGCTCTTGAGCTTGCGCTGGACCGCCTGGTAGGCCCCCAGGACCCGCTCGGCCCAGTGCAGGATCTGGGCCGCGGTGTCGGCGAGGTCGGCGCGGACCGCGTCGAACAGCCGCGTGTAGTCCGCCTCGTTCCACGGGACGCCGCCGTTGTCGGCCATGAGCTTGTCGGCGGCCGCGTCGGTGACGTCGGCGAACAGCTTGGCGACCGAGCCGTGCGGGGTGTGCGCGAGGGTGAGCTTCGCCTGGTTGGTGAGGCCGCGTTCCAGGTGCTTGGCCGGGGACGGGGCGTTCAGCAGGATCATCTTCCGCACGCCGGGCCACATCGCGGCGCGCTGCTCGTCCTCGGTGCCGAAGGTCCGGATCGCCACGGTCTGGCCCTGGTCGACCAGCGCGGGATAGGCCCGCAGCCTGCCCTGCTCGTGCAGGCGCGGCAGCTCGGGGAAGTCCCACGAGGTGAGGCCCTGCCGTTCGATCCCGGCGGACTTGGCGAGCGTCTGCTGTTGCTTGGGGGCGAGCTTGCGCTTCAGCTCCTCCAGGTCCTTGCCCTCGGCGAGGCGTTTGCGGCGCTGGTCCACCACCCGGAACGTCATCCGCAGGTGGTCGGGGATGCCCTGCGGGTTCCACGACTCGCGCGCGACGGCGACGCCCGTCAGGGCCTTGAGCTCGTCCTCGAGGGCGGTGAGCAGGGGGCCCTGACGCGGGACCATGCGTTCCAGCGCGCGGCGGGCGAAGTCCGGGGCGGGCACGAAGTTGACGCGGGTCTGCTTCGGCAGGGCACGGATCAGGGCGGTCACGAGATCCTGGCGGAGGCCCGGGACCATCCAGTCGAACCCGTCGGGGCTGACCTGGTTGAGCAGGTGCAGGGGGATGTGCGCGGTGACGCCGTCGGCGTCGGCGCCCGGTTCGAACTGGTAGGTCAGCTTGAACACGAGGTCGCCCTGGGACCAGGTGTCCGGATAGTCCTGTTCGGTGACCTCGGCGGCGGTCTCGTGGACCAGCATCGACTTCTCGAAGTCGAGCAGGTTCGGTTCCGTGCGCTGCGCCTGCTTCCACCAGGAGTCGAAGTGCGCGCCGGAGACGATCTCGGGTGGGAGGCGGTCGTCGTAGAAGTCGACGAGGGTCTCGTCGTCCACGACGATGTCGCGCCGCCGCGCCCGCTCCTCGAGCTCGCCGACCTCCGCGAGGAGCCTGCGGTTGGCATGGAAGAAGCGGTGCCTTGTCTCCCAGTCGCCCTCGACGAGGGCGTGCCTGATGAACAGGTCGCGCGACGTCTCGGGGTCGATGCGGCCGTAGTTGACCTTGCGGTTGGCCACCAGCGGGACGCCGTAAAGCGTCACCTTCTCCAGGGCGATCACCGCCGCCTGGTTCTTCTCCCAGTGCGGCTCGCTGTAGGAGCGCTTCACCAGGTGCTGCGCGAGCGGCTCCACCCACTCGGGCTCGATCTTGGCGTTGACCCGCGCCCACAGCCGCGACGTCTCCACCAGCTCGGCCGACACGACCCAGCGCGGGTTCTTCTTGAACAGCCCAGAGCCGGGGAAGATCGCGAACCGCGCGCCGCGCGCGCCGAGGTAGTCGCGCTTCTCGGCGTCGAAAAGCCCGAGATGCGACAGCAGACCGGCAAGCAGCGAGGTGTGGATCTGCAACGGGTCGCCCGGCGTGGTGTTCGCGGTGATCCCGAGGTCGCGGCCGACCTGCTTGAGCTGGCCGACGAGGTCCTGCCACTCGCGGATGCGCAGATAGTGCAGGAACTCGTTCTTCAGGGTGCGCCGGAACTGCGAGCCGGAAAGCTCACGCTGCCGCTCGCGCACGTACTCCCACAGGTTGAGGAACGCCGCGAAGTCGCTCGCCGGGTCCTTGAACCGCGCGTGCTTCTCGTCGGCGGCCTGCTGCTTGTCCGACGGGCGCTCACGCGGGTCCTGGATCGACAGCGCCGCCGCGATCACCATGACCTCGTTGACGCAGCCGTTCTTGTCGGCCTCGAGGATCATCCGGCCCATCCGCGGGTCCACCGGAAGCCTCGCCAGCTTGCGGCCGATGTCGGTGAGCGTGCGTTCGGCGTCGAGCGCGTGCAGCTCGTGCAGCAGGTCGAAGCCGTCCTTGACGGCCCTGCGGTCGGGCGGGTCGATGAACGGGAACTTCGCGACGTCGCCGAGACCGAGGCTGGTCATCTGGAGGATGACCGAGGCGAGGTTCGTGCGCAGGATCTCCGGATCGGTGAACTCCGGGCGCGAGACGAAGTCGTCCTCGTCGTACAGGCGGACGCAGATGCCGTCGGAGGTACGGCCGCAGCGGCCCTTGCGCTGGTTGGCGCTGGCCTGCGAGACCGCCTCGATCGGCAGCCGCTGCACCTTCAGCCTCGTGCTGTACCGGGAGATGCGGGCGGTGCCGGGGTCGATCACGTACTTGATGCCGGGGACCGTCAGCGAGGTCTCGGCGACGTTCGTGGCGAGCACGATCCTGCGGCCCCGGTGCGGCTGGAACACCCTGTGCTGCTCGGCGTTCGACAGCCGCGCGTACAGCGGCAGGACCTCGGTGTTGCGGTACTGCTTCTTGGCGAGGGCGTCGGCGGCGTCGCGGATCTCCCGCTCGCCGGACAGGAAGACGAGGATGTCGCCGGGGGCCTCAAGGCTGAGCTCGTCAACGGCGTCGCAGATGGCCTCGGCCTGGTCGACGTCGTCGTCCGGCGGACGGTAGCGGACCTCGACCGGGTACGTCCGGCCGGACACCTCGACGATGGGGGCGTCGCCGAAGTGCCGGGAGAACCGCTCGGGGTCGATGGTCGCCGAGGTGATGATCACCTTGAGGTCCGGGCGGCGCGGCAGGAGCTGCCTGACGTACCCGAGGATGAAGTCGATGTTCAGGCTGCGCTCGTGCGCCTCGTCGATGATGAGGGTGTCGTACGCCTCGAGCGCGCGGTCGTGCTGGAGTTCGGCGAGCAGGATGCCGTCGGTCATCAGCCGGACGAGGGTGTCGTCGCTCGAATGGTCGGTGAAGCGGACCTTGTAGCCGACGGCCCCGCCGAACGGGGTGTCCAGCTCCTCGGCGATCCGCTCGGCGACGGTACGGGCCGCGAGCCTGCGCGGCTGGGTGTGCCCGATCAGCCCCTTGACGCCCCTGCCCAGCTCAAGGCAGATCTTCGGGAGCTGGGTGGTCTTGCCCGAGCCGGTCTCGCCCGCGACGATGACGACCTGGTTGTCGCGGATCGCGTCGGCGATCTCGTCCTTCTTCTGGCTGACCGGCAGCTGCTCCGGATAGGTGATCTTCGGGACGGCGGCGGCCCGGTTCGCCACGCGCAGCTCGGCCTGGTCGACAAGGCGCAGCACCTCGGCCTGCACCTTCGCGCGTTTGGCGGTGTCGCGGATCTTGCGGGTGCCCTCCCAGCGGCGGCGCAGCCGGGAGGCGTCGCGCGTCATGAGGCCGTCCAGGCGTCGGCGCAGGTCGGCTTGGGGGACGGGCGGAGAACTCACAACCGCCAAGGATAGGCGGCACCCGGGGCTGTGGCGCAAAGGATTATTCGCGGGCGGCGGACGCCCCCTGGCCAGGGCGTTTTTCGGCATTAATCACTCATGACCCGAGCATCACGTACGTCACACTATGGTGTTACCGTTTCGTTGCCATTGGAGACGGTATGCCCCCGAAAATCGCTCTTGCCCTGTCAGCGTCCGCCCTCGTCGTGCTCGTCGGCGGACCCGCCAACGCCGCTCCGCTCCCGCAGAGCGCCCCCGCCGTCGCCGCGGCCCCCGCCGCCGCGAAGAAGAAGCCCGTCATGAACGCCAAGGAGCGCAAGGTCCTCGCGCTCACCAACAAGGCCCGCGCCAAGGCCGGGTGCAAGCCGCTGAAGGCCAACGCCAAGCTCGCGCGGGCCGCGCGCAAGCACTCCAAGGACATGGTCGTGAAGAACTACTTCTCGCACACGTCCAAGGACGGCCGCTCGCCCTGGGACCGCATCAAGGCCGAGGGCTACAAGTACCCCGGAGCCGAGAACATCGCCGCCGGATACCCGACCGCGGCCGCCGTCGTGAAGGGCTGGATGAACAGCAAGGGCCACCGCGCCAACATCCTCAACTGCAAGCTCAAGGCGCTCGGCGTCGGCCACCACAAGAAGTACTGGACCCAGGACTTCGGCTGGAAGTGAGCACGGGGGCGGGGGTCCGGCCCACCCTCCGGACCTCCGCCCACCGGGGGCTGTGACACGCGGGGGGCCTTTCGGCGCTTTCAGTGGTGACCCCCGTCGCCCCCGCGGCTCCCCCGACGTTCCGGCGCCTCGCGCCCTCGGAGATGCACATGACCCCCAAGCTCGCGCTCCTCATCTCGGTCTCCGCGCTCACCCTGCTCGCCGGATGCGGCGGCTCAGGACCCTCCGACGACCTCGCGGCCCCCCGCGCCTCGGACTCCCCCGCCCTCACCGACGAGTCGGTCGCGCCGTCCGCGTCGCCGTCGAAGGCACAGCGGCCCGCGAAGGAGGACGGCGCGAAGGGCGGCGAGTCGAAGAAGCCGAAGCCCAAGCCGACGACGGCCGCGCCCAAGCCGTCGGCCTCCCAGCCCAAGCCCAAACCGACAACACCCAAGCCGACAACGCCGACGACGCCCAAGCCGAAGCCCACGACCCCCGAGCCCACCCCGAAGCCGACGACGCCGCCGCCGGTCGCGTCGGGCGGCGGGATGACCAAGGTGGAGCTGAAGGTCCTCGAGCTCACCAACGCCGAGCGGGCCAAGGCGGGCTGCCCCGCGCTCAAGGCCAACGCCAAGCTCGCGCGGGCGGCGCAGAAGCACTCCAAGGACATGGCGGTCAACAACTACTTCTCGCACACCTCGCAGGACGGCCGCTCGCCCTGGGACCGCATCAAGGCCGAGGGCTACATGGACCCCGGCGCGGAGAACATCGCCGCCGGATACCCGACCGCGGCGGCCGTGGTGAAGGGCTGGATGGACAGCTCGGGCCACCGCGCCAACATCCTCAACTGCAAGCTGAAGGCACTGGGCGTCGGCGAGTACAAGAACTACTGGACCCAGAACTTCGGCTGGACCTGACGGAGCCGTCCGGGGCGGGCGATCGCGCTTTTCGGCCGCCCCGAATGGCGACATTTATTGACATCGTCCACTTCTCGGCGTGTTGACCCTGTCATCCGGGCATAGTGAGCCGCGGAGCCCCTCCCGCCTCACGCGCCTGCCCGGACCGTCAGGAGCAGCCCATGGCACGACCCCTCGCCGCGCTGAGAAACCGCGACCGCTACCACTTCATGATCGCCGCGGGCATGGCCTTCGGCGTCCTGGCCGGGGTGTTCGGCGGCTGGAGCGTGCTGGAACGCGCCGCGGGCTTCTCCCTCAGCGCCGCCGCCGCGCCCGACGACGGCTGGAAGGTGCTCTTCCAGGACGAGTTCGGCGGCAAGTCCGGCGCGTTCCCCGGCGACCACTGGCTGCCCGACCTGGGCCACCACACCGTCTCCCCCATCGGCCAGGGGAACGGCCCGATGAACTTCGGCACCACCGAGATCGCCGCGATGACCCGCGACCCCGCCAACGTCGCCACCGACGGCAAGGGCAACCTCGCCATCACCCCCCGCAAGGACGGGGCAGGAGGCTGGACGTCCGCGCGCATCAACAGCCAGCAGGTCTTCAAGTTCGCCGACGGCGGCCAGACCGCCTTCGAAGCGCGCATCAAAATGCCCGACGTCGCCGGCGCACAGGCACTCGGCTACTGGCCGTCCTTCTGGCTGCTCAACCAGGCCCAGCGGCTCTACCCCGAACAGGGCAACTGGCCGTCGGGCGGCGAGATCGACATCGTCGAGAACGTCAACGGACTCAACAAGGCACACTTCACCCTGCACTGCGGCGTCAAAGGCGGCGGCGACCAGGGCGGACCCTGCAACGAGCACACCGGACGCGGCACGTCCGTCGACTGCGCGCCGGTCTCCTGCCAGGCCGGGTACCACACCTACCGCTTCGAGTTCGACCGGCGCACCGACGCCGAGGAGATGCGCTGGTACCTCGACGGCCGCCTCACCCACCGGCTCGAACGCGACAACCCCCCGGGCGGCGCGGACGGCGGCCAATGGCGTCAGGCATGGGACAACATGACCGGCGGCGACGGGTTCTTCATCATCTTCGTCGTCGCCATGGGCGGGGACATGCCGCGCGGCAACGGCGGCGACATCGGCCCGACCACCGAACCCGGGCACCCGATGCTGGTCGACTATGTGAAGGCGATGGCGCGCGGGGCGGGCGCGCCCGACGACGACGTCGCGCCCGAGGTCCCGGCCGACCCGACGCCGAGCGCGTCGGAGGAGCCCGAGCCCAAGCCGACCGAGACGCCCGAGCCGACCGAAGCGCCCGAGACGCCCGAGCCGAGCCCGACGCTCGACCCCGACTCGCCCGCCGCGTGGAGTCCGCCGTTCGTGCAGGCCGAGGGGTACTCCGCGCAGTCCGGCCTGCGCACGGCCGCCGCCGAGGACATCGGCCGCACCGAGTTCATCGGCTGGATCTCCGACGGCGACTGGGCGCGCTACGACGACGTCGACTTCGGGCCCGGCGGGTCGACCAAGTTCCTCGCGCGGATCTCCGGGGGCGCGGGCGGCGGCCTCGGCGGCACGCTCGAGGTGCGGCTCGACTCGGCCGACGCCGCGCCCGTCGCGACGGTCAAGGTGCCCAACACCGGCGGCTGGCAGGACTGGGCCGACGTGCTCGCCGAGATCCCCTCCACCAAGGGCGTCCACGACGTGCACCTGAAGTTCGTGTCCGACCACGACCAGGAGTTCATGAACGTCAACTGGTTCACTTTCCTTCCGTGACGGAACGTGTCAACACCATCACTCTCGGGCAGGGAGAAGGCGGTCCACTCGCCGTCGCCATGTCCGGGAGGAAGCCATCAACACAGAACATCCCCACAGCGAACATCCCTTTAGGGGACATCCCATCAGGGAACACCTCATCCGTCGCGCCGCCGCCGTGCTCTGCGCGGTCGTCGGCGGCACCGCGGTCTTCGCCGCGGTCGCCGAGGCGAGACCGCACTCCCTGCCCGCCGCCCCCGCCTCCGCCGAGGACCCCCTCGGGCGGCCCGCCCCCCGGCCCGCCCTCGGCGCGGCCGCCGTGTCGGCCACCGAGGCCCCTTCCGCCGAGCCGTCCGTGAGCCCGTCCGTCACCCCCTCGCCCGAACTCCCCGCCGCACCCGAGGTCCCCGCCCTTCCCGGCGCGTCCGCGTCGCCTGAGATCCCGTCCCTTCCCGATGCGTCGGCGTCGCCCGGCGTCCCCGCCCTTCCCGACGCCGCCACGCCGGAGGTCCCCGCCGCGCCCGGGGTTCCCGCGCCGCCCGGCGAGGCAGCTCCCGCGCCCGAAGTGCCCGATCTCGCCGCGACGTCGAGCATGGCGCCGGTCCCGTCGGTTCCCGTCCCGCCGCTCGCGGGCAAGACCGCGACGCCGAGGGCCACCGCCCGCGAGCACCCCAAACCGTCGGCCTCGGGGGGCGCACCGCGCTGGCGTGTGCTGTTCTCCGACGACTTCTCCGGCCCCAAGGGCGCGGGCCCCGGCCCCGGATGGGTGCCCGACCTCGGCCACCGCACCCGCTCCCCGCTCGGCGGGCTCGGCCCGGAACGGTTCGGCACCGGCGAGATCGCCGCGATGACCGCCGACCCCGCCAACGTCGCCACCGACGGCAAGGGCAGGCTCGCGCTCACCCCGCGCCGCAAGGGAACGGCGTGGACGTCCGCCCGCATCAACAGCGCGAGGGTCTTCAAGTTCGCCGACGGGACCCGCACCGCCGTCGAGGCGTCCATCAGGATGCCCGACGTCAGCGGGGTCCGCGCGGGCGGCTACTGGCCCGCGTTCTGGCTGCTCAACCAGGCCCAGCGCCTGCACCCCGACAAGGGCAACTGGCCCTCGGGCGGCGAGATCGACGTCGTGGAGAACGTCAACGGCGAGAACACCGCGTACTTCACCCTGCACTGCGGCATCCGCGGCGAGGGCTCCTCGGGCGGGCCGTGCCGCGAACCCGTCGGACGCGGCGGGTCCGCCGAGTGCGCGCCGATCTCCTGCTCCGCCGGATTCCACACCTACCGGATCGAGTTCGACCGGCGCACCGACGCCGAGGAGATCCGCTGGTACCTCGACGGCCAACGGGTCCACCGCGTCGCCCGCGACGAGCCGCCCCGCGACGTGCCGGGCCGCCGCTGGCGCAAGGCATGGGACGCCATGACCTCCGGCGACGGGTTCTTCCTCATCTTCAACGTCGCGATGGGCGGGGCCATGCCACGCGGCCACGGCGCGACCGTCGGCCCCGCCACCGAGCCGGGCAGGCCGATGCTCGTCGACAAGGTGGCGGTCTCAGTGGAAGTCCCTGCTGCGCACCCTTCCGGGCACGGGAAGCCGCCTAAGCCTGGTCGCGTGGACGTGCACCACGCCGTCCCTCCTTTCCAGACGCCCGTTAACTAGCAGACCCTGCGCCGACAGCCCCACCGCCCGGTGCCGGTCCCAGACCGGCGCCGGGCAGATCACATTGGCGACACCCGTTTCGTCCTCGAGGCTGAGGAAGACGATCCCGCCCGCCGTCGGGGGGCGCTGCCGGTGCGTCACAAGACCGGCGACCAGCACGTTGGAGTCCGGGCGCGCGGCGTGCAGTTCGGCAGCGCGCAGCGCCCGGTACTCCTCGAGCATCGGCCGCACGTGCTCCATCGGATGCGTCGCGGAGATCCCCGTCGACCACAGGTCCGCGAGGGTCTCCTCCACCACCGACATCGGCGGCAGGTCGGGGGCCGCCGCGCCCGGAGCCGTCCCCGGCAGCTGGCCCGGCCTGGTGCCCGCGAGCGCGCCCGCGCTCCAGATCGCCGCCCGCCGCGACAGGCCGAAGGAATCGAACGCGCCCGCCGTCGCCAGCGCCTCGAACGCCGCGGCCGACAGCGGCACCCGCAGCGCGAGATCCTCCATCGACGCATACGGCCTGCCCTCCTCGAGCAGTCGCAGCGTCTCGGGGCCAAGGTCGCGCACCGACCCCAGCCCCACCCGGATCGCGGGCTGCGGCCGCGACGGGCCGTGCCGGTGCCGCCTCGTCGGCTCGACCGGCTCCTCGAGCGTGGTGAGGGCCGCCGAGGCGTTGACGTCCACCGGCCGGACCGTCACCCCGTGCCGTTTGGCGTCGCCGAGCAGCGACTGCGGACTGTAGAACCCCATCGGCTGGTTGCGCAGCAGCGCCGCGGTGAACGCGGCCGGGAAGTGCCGCTTCAGCCAGGAGCTCGCGTAGACAAGATGGGCGAACGACTGCGAGTGCGACTCGGGGAAGCCGAAACTGGAGAACCCGAGGATCTTGTCGTAGACGTCGAGGGCGATCTCGCGGGCGATGCCGCGCTCGGCCATCCCGTCGAGCAGCCGCGCGCGCAGCCGCTCGATCCGCTCGGGGGCGCGCTTTGAGCTCATCGCCTGGCGCAGCGCGTCGGACTCCTGCGGGGTGAACCCCGCGCAGTCCACCGCGAGCTGCATCATCTGCTCCTGGAACAGCGGGACGCCCAGGGTGCGGCGGAGCGCGTTCTCCATCAGCGGATGCGGGATCGTCGGCGGCTCGTCGCCCCTGCGGCGCTTCAGGTAGGGGTGGACCGAACCGCCCTGGATCGGGCCAGGCCGGATCAGCGCGACCTCGATCACCAGGTCGTAGAACGTGCGGGGGCGCAGCCGCGGCAGCGTCGCCATCTGCGCCCGCGACTCGACCTGGAACACCCCGACGGAATCGGCGTCGCACAGCATGTCGTAGACGGCCGGGTCGTCCTTCGGCAGGGACGACAGGTCGTAGTGCTCGCCGTGGTGGGCCGCCACAAGACGGAAGCAGTCGGCGAGCGCCGAGAGCATGCCGAGGCCCAGCAGGTCGAACTTCACGAGGCCCGCCGAGGCGCAGTCGTCCTTGTCCCACTGCAGGACGCTGCGGTCCTCCTTGGTCGCCCACTCGATCGGGCACACCTCGCCGACCGGGCGGTCGCAGATCACCATGCCGCCCGAGTGGATGCCCAGATGCCTGGGCAGCCTGCCCATCCGCACGGCAAGCTCGGTGACCTGCTCGGGGATCACGTCGATGTTCACCGGATCACGCCAGTCGACCTGCTTGGACCAGGCGTCCTGCTGGCCCGGCGAGTAGCCGAGCGCGCGTGCCGCGTCGCGGGTCGCCATCTTGGGCCGGTAGGAGATCACGTTCGCGACCTGCGCGGTGCACTCCCTGCCGTACTTGCGGTAGACGTACTGGATGACCTCCTCGCGGCGTTTGTGCTCGATGTCGAGGTCGATGTCGGGCGGGCCGTCGCGTCCCGGCGACAGGAACCGCTCGAACAGCAGCCTGTGGTGGACGGCGTCGACACCCGTGATGCCCAGGGCGTAACAGGCCGCGGAGTTCGCCGCGGAACCCCTGCCCTGGCACAGGATGTCGTTGTCGCGGCAGAACGCCACGATGTCGTGCACGATGAGGAAGTAGCCGGGAAAGCCGAGCCGCTCGATCACCTCGAGCTCGTGGTCGATCTGCGCCCACGCGCCGGGCGTGCGCTCGGCGTCGCGCGGGCCGTACCTGAGCACCGCGCCGTCGTACGTCAGCTCCCGCAGGTAGGACGCCTCGGTGTGGCCGTCGGGCACCGGCCAGCGCGGCAGGCCCGGCGGATCGGCCTTGAAGTCGAACGCGCACGCCTTCGCCAGCTCCACCGTCGCCCCGCGCACCCCGGGGAAACGGGCGAGCCGCGCCGCCATCTCCACGCCGGTCCGCAGGTGCGCGGTGCCCGCCGCGTGCAGCCAGCCCTCCATCTGGTCGAGCGGGGTGCGCGCCCGGATCGCCGCGAGCGCCTGGGCCAGCCGCGCCTCGGGGCCGGGCGCCGCGTAGTGCACGTTGTTCGACGCCACGACCCCGAACCCCAGCTCCCGCGCCCTGGCGAACAGCGCGTCGTTGCGCGGGTCGTCGCCCGGCATCCGGTGGTCGATGAGCTCGGCGAAAACGTTCTCCCTGCCGAACCGCTCGCCCAGCTCCGGCAGGCCGATCCCCCGGCTCAACGGCCCCTTGCGACAGCCGGTCAGCACCGCCCAGTTGCCGTCATGCGCCTCACTCAACTCATCGAGGTCATACACGGGACGCCCCTTCTCCCCGCCCCGCAACTGCGCCCTGGTGATCGCACCGCACAGCCGCCGGTACCCCTCCGCACCACGCGCCAGCACCAGCAGATGCCACCCGCCCGGATCGGCCTCCCCCGCCCTCGGCCCCGGCAGCTCAAGACTCAACTCGGCCCCATAGATCCCCCTGATCCCCGCGGCCCGCACCGCGTCAGCGAACTGCACGGCCCCGTACATCCCGTCGTGATCGGTGATCGCCACATACCCGACCCCCAACCGCGCGGCCTCCCCGGCCAACGCCGCGGGATCACTCGCCCCGTCCAAAAAACTGAACGACGAATGACAGTGCAACTCCGCCCACGCCACCTCCCCCTCAACAAACCCCCCAGCCTCCTCCCCCACCCCGGACACCCTCTCCGGCAAAGCCCCCCGTTCCGCCGCCCCACCCCAGGCCATCCGCCCCGCAAGCTCCTTCCACGGCACCACCGGATTCCCAAACCCCATCACCCCTCCCCTCCCCCACCAAACAAACAACCCCACCCCACACCCCCACCAGGCAGCAGAACCCACCCCGCCCCCAAGCCCCACCGCCCACCCCCACACGCCAGGCTCCCCCAACCCGCACCCCCACGCGCCAAGACCCCCCGCCCACCCCCACCGAGCAGCAGAACCCACCCCGCGCCCGAGCCCAACAAGCCCCGCCGCCCACCCCCACAGAACAAAGCACCCCGCCCCGCACCCGAACACCACAAGACCCACCCACCACTCCCACAGAGCAAGAGAACCCAACCCACACGCGAGCACAACGGGGCCCGCCAGCCCCCACCAAAGACCAGCAAAGCCCCCCGAACCAGGCACACACACAACCGAGCCCACCCAACCCCGCCAACGGCCAGCGAAGGAACCCGCGCCAGGCGCACGCGCGACGGGGCCCACCGAGCCTCGTCAACGGCCAGCGAGGAAACCCCGGTCACGCGCACGCACGACCGAGCCCAACCGCCGCCCACGACCAGCGAAGAAACCTCAGCCGGGCGCGGGCACGACCGAGCCCGACAGACCCCGCCCGCGGCCAGCGAAGGAACCCGCACCAGGCGCACGCACGACGGGGCCCGCCGGGGCTCGGCGGCGGCCGGTGAGGAAACCCCGGTCGCGTGCGGGCGCGACGGGGCCCGCAGGGGTTCGGCGGCGGTCGGCGGACGAACCCCGAGCGGGTGCGGGGGCGGCGGGGGCTGCCGGGATTCGGCGGCGGTCGGCGGAGGAACCCGGGGCGAGGGTCGGTGGGGGTGGGTGGGGGTTGGGTTATTCATAGGAAGCCTCCAGGAGCCAGGAGCCTTGTTCGAGGGTGAGGAGGTGGGCGCCTTGGGGGGTCAGGACCTGGAAGCGGGCGAGGCGGCGGGAGGACTCGGGGTCCCACCAGCGTTCGTGGGCGGGCCAGGGGCCCGTCCAGGAGATGACGCGGTGGCCTGAGCCGTCGGGCATGACGACCACGGCGGGCGGGGCCGACGGCACGCAGCGGGCCGAGACCGTCACCGGGGAGCCGTCGGCCGCGCGGACCGCCACCGGGCGCGGCTCGGGCGGCACCACCGACGGCGCGGGCGCGGGAAGCGCCCCCGGCCACGGCCCCTCCGGACGGGTCTCCAACGGCATGTCGCCGACCGGCACCCGCAGCACGCGCTCGCCGGGGCCGCGCCCGCCCGTCAGATGGGGCCGGGTGAGCGAGCCGTGGCCGAGCATCGCCTGGACCCGGTCTGCCGCGCGCGCCACCCGCTCGGGCAGCTCGCCGCGCGCGCCGTCGCCGTCGCGGCCCCACAGCGCGCGTTGCACGCCGGTGTCGGGGACCACCTGGTCGGGCACCAGCAGCAGCGCGGTCACCCCGCCCCACACCGCCTCCTCCGCCTCGGTGCCGTCGCCGGTGAAGGCGGGCCGCCAGCCCGACAGCTGCCAGCGCACCCGCTCCGCCACGGCCTGGGACGACAGCAGGCCCTCGTGCCGCCACAGCCGCTCCGACACGCCGCCGTCGGCGAACTCGACCTCCACGCCGAGCCGCACACATGTCAGGCCCTCGGCGGCAAGGCCCTCGTGCAGGGTGTCGGCGAGCGCCTTGGCGGCGAACACGACCTCGTCGGAGCGGGCGGCCGGCGGGTCGAACGCGCGGACCACGGTCAGATCCGGCGGGGCGGCGCGCGGTGCGACGTCGCGCGGCTCGCGGCCCCTGGCCAGCCGGTGCGCGAGCACCCCGGGAGCGCCGAACCTGCCCGCGACGTCGTCGGCGGGCAGCGCGGCGAACTCGCCGAGCGTGCCGACGCCCAGGCGCACGAGCAGATCGGCGAGGGAGTCCCAGTCGGGGACCGCCCCGGCCAGCACACTGAGCGGGAAGCGCGCGAGGAACTCCGCCGAGCCCTCCTCGGGCACGATGAGCCCGCCGCCGCCGTTGCGGGCCGCGAGCTCGGCCGCGAACAGCCCGTCGGCGATCCCGACGCCGCAGTCGTACCCCGCCTCGACCACCGCGTCCTGCACGGTGATCCGCAGCGCCTCCTCGCCGCCGTGGAACCGCGCCGCGCCGCGCGCGGGGATCGCGCACACCCCGGGCCTGACCACCTCGACCCGCGGGGTCAGCTCCGCGACCGCCGCCGCCACCGTCTCGAACGCGCGCCCCTCGGCGTCGAGGTCGCGCTCGGCCACCACGAGCTCAGGGCACAGCCGCTGCGCATCGCGCCGCCGCTGTCCCCGCCGCACCCCCGCCGCCCGCGCCGCCGCCGTGCAGGCCACCACCCGCTCCGACGCCCCGACCCTCCCCAACACGGCCCCCGCCACCCCCGCCTCGATCCCCACCGCCGCCAACGGCCAATCCGGACACCACACCACCAAAACCCTCCACCCCCCACCCCGAACATCCGCCCCCCGCCCCGCCAAATCCCGCGAGCCCAAAACCTCCGCCCCCAAGCCCCCCTGACCCGAAACCTCCCGAGCCAAATCCCGCGAGACCGAAACCCACGCCCCCAAATCCCCCTGACCTGAAACCTCCCGCGCCGAACCCCGCGCAGCCGAGTCTTGCGAACCCGAAGCCTGCGAAGCCAAACCCTCCGGCACCAGAGCCCGCGAGGCCGTGACCTGCGACACCGAGACCTGCCGGACCGAAGCCTCCACAGCAGAGGCTTGCATGACCGGTGTTCGCAGGGCCGGAGCCTGCGAGACCGAGACGCGCAAGCCCGAAACCTGCGGTACCGGGCCCTGCCGAGCCGAGACCTGCCAAACCGGGCACTGCGAGACCGGTCCCTGCGGAACCGCGACCTGCGGGGTCGAGACCTGCGGGGTCGAGACCTGCGGAGTCGGGGCCTGCCGGGCCGGGGCCTGTGGGACCGGCGCCTGCAAGGTCGAGGCTCGCAAGGCCGAGGCTTGCGGGGTCGAGCCCTGCCGGACGGCAACCTGCGGGGTCGACGCCTGCAAAGCCGAGGCTTGCCTGGCCAGGACCTGCGAGACCGGGACCTGCCGGGCCGGGACCTGCGGGGTCGACGCCTGCAAGGCCGAGGCTTGCAAGGTCGGGACCTGCGGGGCCGGAGCCTGCGGGGTTGGGGGTTGCTGGGTTGGGGGGTGTGGGGGTGGGGGGGTCATGGGACTAGTTCCAGGTGGCGGAGGGGGGTGGGGGCGGGGGTGACGCGGCCGTCGGGGGCGGGGAGGAGGAGCCAGGTGGAGTCGCCGCGGCCGGCGACGCCGCGGCCCGCGGCGGTGACGCGGACACGACGCGCCATGAGGCGGCCGTGGCCCTGGCCCAGGCCCTGCCATGAGGCGTCGGAGACCGTCAGGCGCACCTGGGCGCCCTCCCAGTCGCCCACGCTGACCAGGGCGCACCCGTTCTTGCGGGCGAGCGCGACGAGCCGCCGGGCGAGCGTCGGCGTCGGCCGCGCCGGTGGCCGCACCAGCACAAGCCTGACCCCCTCGACCAGGGCCGCGACGACCTCGGCCCACCGCTCCCCCGGCGCGTCGGCGAGCAGCAGCCGGTCGGGATCCGCGCCCATCCCGACGGCCGCCGCGACCCCGAACTCCGGCATCCCGACGACCGCGGCCCACTCCTGCCCGCGCGCCGCGCCCGCGACCAGCGCCGTGCCCAGCGCGGCACTTCCTCCCACCGACACCACAGTCCCTCCTCTCAGCTTCGGCAACACCGCCCGCAGCGGCGGAAGCACCGGAACGAGCTCCTCAGCGAGCCCTTCCGACGCCGCCAACGGCCCCACGAGCCCGTCTCGACGGAGCCCGTCCAACGCACCCACAACACCCATCATCGAACAAGATTTCGACACCTGGCAAGTCGATCATCCTTTCGAATCCCTCACCCCCACCCCGCCCCTGACCAGCAAACCCCCACCTTCCCCCCGCTCTACCGCCGTTTCCCCCACCCACCACCCAACCCCCCGATACCCACCCCACACGCCCGCACGTTCCCCGAACACCCCAGCGCGCTTACCCCGCGCCTCCTTAGCCGTCCCCGAAAAAAATTCTTCGACTTCCTCAAAATCGCTACCGTTCGCCCATGCCCGAGGACCACCCCCTGATCCGCGACGTCCTTCCCGAACTCGCCGCCGAGCTCGTCGAGCTCCTCGAAGCCGAGGGCGAGCACACGCTCGCCGCGCTCGTCCCCGAGCTGCGCCTGGTCGGACGCTGCGACTGCGGCGACGACTTCTGCCAGAGCCTCCGCACCGCCCCCCACCCGACCGGGCTCCCCTACGGGCCCGGCCACCGCTGCGTCTCCCTCGACCCCGCCGAGGGCATGCTCGTCCTCGACGTCGTCAACGGGCGGATCGTCTACGTCGAGGTGCTGTACCGGGATCGGCTCCGGTGAGCTGCGCCGAAAAGGCGTGGAACGGCGAAAGCCGGACCACCTCCGGGGGAGGGGTCCGGCTTTCGCCCTGGGGATGAGGGTCAGGCGCGCCAGTTGCGGACGAGGTCGCGCAGGGCGACGCGGTCGAACTCGACGCCGAGGTCGGTGAGCTCCTGGGCGACGAGCTTGCCGTCGGGGCCGTGCTTGGCGACGAGGCGGTAGGCGAAGTAGGGGAACCAGTGGTTCTCGCGGATCTTGGTGACCTCGGTCTCATCGATGGCGTAGCCGTCGGCGGCGAGGTCGGCGCACGTCTTGGTGACGTCGCCGTTGTGCTTGTTCAGCGCCTCGGTGACGATCGTGCGCATCGTCCCGGGGTCGGGCTGTGCCTTCAGGTCGGAGACCGGCTCAAGGAGGTCGACGAACGTCTGCTCGGCCGGCGACTCGGCCGTCGCGTCAGCCGGCTCGGTCTTGGCGTGCTTGGGCGACGGCTTCTCAGCGGCCGGAGCCGCCGCGGCGGCGGGCTCGGCCTCGGCGGCCTTCGCCGTGGCCGCCGCGTTCACCAGCGGGTCGGAGAGCTGCTCGGCGGGGGCCGCGAGTTCGGGGACCCGGACCGCGCTCGCGGTGATCTGACGCGGCTCGGACGAGCCCTCGAGCTCCTTGAGGGAGTCGTCCTCGGCGTGCTGGAGATCCACCACGACGTAACGGTGCAGCGTGCGCAGCAGCACGAACAGGCCGAGCATCGACACGATCGGCGGGACCGCGGCCGTCGCCTGGTAGGAGAAGTCCTTGTTCAGCACGTGGCCGACGTTGAACACCAGCGACGCGGTCCATCCGGCGAGCGCGATGAACAGCGGCAGCATGAAGTCGAGCCAGGACAGCAGGGTCTTGCGGATGGCGTAGGCGTCGAGCGCGAGCAGGAACAGACCGAGCTCGCCGACGATGATGAACAGGTCGACCAGCAGCGGGAACGACGCGGCCTTCCAGCCGGTCAGCCCGTGCTCGATGGCCCACTGGTACAGACCCGAGTACGACTGGGCGAAACCACCTCCGGTCGCGGTGAGGACCGCGGCGGCCATCAGGCCCACCGCAGCCCATCGAGTTATGGCTTTGGCCTTGATGGCGGTGCTCATCTGGGGGCTCCACTCTCACTCTTGAGATGACCTTGGAGGAGAATATCCCTCCCCAACCCCCTCATGAGTTGACTTTGTTCAATTGTCGCGCCTTCGCCGCCATCGAAGCGTGGGTTCAACGGGGGTGGCCGGGGTAGGTGCCGAAGCTCCAGAGGTTGCCTTCCGGGTCGCGGACGGAGAAGTCGCGGGAGCCGTAGTCGGTGTCCTGGAGGCCGGAGACGAGGACGGCGCCGGACTTCATGGCGCGGTCGAAGAGAGCGTCGGGGTCGTCGGTGACGACGTAGGCGCCGAAGGTGCCGGGCGGGAGGGCGAACTTGTCGTCGGGGCCGCGGTCGGTCGAGCCGAGCATGAGGCCGCCGCCGAGCGGCCAGGCGAGCTCGGCGTGGTGGACGACGTCGCCCTCCCCGTAGGTGACGACCTCCTCGAAGCCGAACGCGTCGACGAGGAACGTGATGAGGCCGCGTGCGTCGCGGGCCCGCAGCGACGGCCACACCTGCGGTGCGGGAGCTGTCTTGCCCTGGGTGTTCTGTGTTTCGCTCATACCCCGACCCTTCCCCGCGCGCCGCGCGCGGGTCTTGTACGGATCGGCCCCGCCCGCGTCCTCGACCCGCTCTTTGCCGGGTTCAGCCCTTTCCCGACCCGGCGTCGCCGTCGGGGGATAGCTCGGGGGATAGCTCGGGGGATAGCTCGGTCCTCGCGTAGTGGAGCGGGGGGAGGCCGGTGAACGCGCGGAACTCGCGGGTAAGGTGGGCCTGGTCGGTGTGGCCGGTGGCCTGGGCGAGCCCGGCGAGGTCGAGGGGTTCGCGCCGGGCGACGCGGCGGCGCAGGGCGTCGCGCGCGGCGGTGAACCTGACGATCCTGCGCAGCGTGCTGGGCGGCATCCCCACCTGCTCGGCGAACCTGCGCCGCATGTGCCGTTCGCTCCACCCGGTCTCGGCGGCGAGCTCCGCGACGCCGACGGCCCCACGGGTCTGGAGCAGCCTCCGCCACCCGAACGCCACCTCGGGCGACACCCCGGCGTCGGCGCGCCGGTCGAGCCGTCCCAGCAGGAACTCCTCGACGAGCCCGAACCGCTCCCCCCAGCCGGCCGCCTCCCCCATCCGCTCCAGCAGAACGCCCATTCCGGGCAGAACCGCCGCGCCCTCCACATCACGGAAGGCGAGTTCCCCGGCCGGAACGCCCAGCAGCGCCCGCGCCCCCAGCGGGCTGAGCGACACCTGGACGCCCACCTGACGCCCCGGATGGACGATCATGGCGGGATCGAGGTGGAGGCCGCCGACGAGCGCGGGATACCTGCGCGGTCCGCCGCCGTGCGCGAGCACGAGGGGTTCGTCCCAGGTGAGGATCATGGTCAGCCACGGGGAGGCCACGCCGCGGTGCGTTCCCGGCGCCGCGCCCTCCTGCCGGTAGCCGTGCACCGGGCCGACGAGGGGCCGCAGGACGGGCCCGGGGGTCCACGAGACCATCTCCACTCCTCCACGCTACGCGGCTTGGAGGAACGGCGAGTACAGGACGCCCGCCGAAGACGGTATTGTCTCTTGCGTCAAGGGGCTGTGGCGCAGTTGGTAGCGCGGCGAGCTTACACCTCGTAGGTCGTCGGTTCGAGTCCGGCCAGCCCCACCCAGGCGTCGTCCGCTCGGCCCCTCCGGGGTGCCTTCGCCCCCCGCACTACCCTCCGCACCCCTGATGCAGGGCCCGTGTGCGTCCCCCTCCTACGGCCTCACCCCCCGCAGCCCGCTTGGGGGTTCGTCGGCTCGGCTCTTCGTGTCCTGTCCCTGATCGTCGGGGGCTGTTCGCTGGTTCGGGTGGTGGGGATCAGGGGCGCTGCTGAAGATCCAGTGGTTGGTGGACAGGGGGTCGTGGGGCTGTGGGGTAGGGCCCCTGCCGTGGTGGTGGGTGAAGGTGAAGGGTGTGGTGTCGGTGGTGGACCAGCCTCGGGCGCTCAGCGTGGCGGCGGAGTCGGGGCGGGGGGCGGTGTTGAACAGGGCGAGGAGATCGATGCCGGTCTGGTGGCGGGTCGAGGGGTAGATCGGGTGGGCGCGGATCTGGGGAGACTCCATGCCCCGTTTGATCTCGTAGGCGAAGGCGCTGCCGGGGGCGCTCAGGTGGTCGATGGTGTCGATCATGCGGCGTTCGGCTTCGGGCGGGAGGTACAGCAGCAGCCCTTCGGCCAGCCAGGCGGTGGGCAGGGACGGGTCGAAGCCCGCGTCCAGCAGCGGCCCCGACCAGTCGTCGCACAGATCCACCGGGACCGGACGCCGGGTGGCCGCCGGGGCGGCGGCGACGCGTTCGAGCACCCCGTGTTTGAACGCCATGACGCCTTCGCGATCAAGCTCGTAGATCGTCTGGCCGGGTGGCCAGCCGAGCCGCAGCGCCCGGGTGTCGAGGCCCGCGCCGAGCAGCACGACCTGCCGGACGCCCGACCGGGCGGAGCTGAGGAGGAAGTCGTCGAAGACCCTGGTGCGCAGGCCGAAATAGCGGCCGAGCCTGCCCCACAGCGGGTTGTCGTCGCCCTCCGGCACCTCCTCGGGATGGGTCGGCCAGCCCGCGGACGCCGCCGCGGCGCGGACGAAGTGCTCGGCGTAGGGGTCGCGGGCGAGGGAGTCGGCGCGGTGGGTCTCGATGGCCCGCGCCGCCGCGACCATGAGCGCCGTCAGGCCGACGCCCTCCTCCACTCCCGTACGCGGCTCCACTCCTGTACGTGGCTCCGCTCCCATACGTGGCTCCGCCGCCGTCATCGGACCTCCTCGAACGTGGCGGCCCACCGCTGGGGTGCGTCGTGGGTCGCGGTCCGGGCGCCGTAGACGGCGCCCATGTAGCGCAGGATGTCGGCGTCCGCGAGGTGCAGGGCCGCCGTGCAGTCGGTCAGTACGGTGATGTGGAGGCCCTTCTGGAACGCGGTGCGGGCGGTGGAGTCGACGCACACGTCGGTGAACAGCCCGGCGAGCACAAGTCTCTCGACTCCCGCCCCGGCGAGGTGCCGCTCGAACCCCGGGCTGAGGAAGGCGTCGAAGCACGCCGGTTTGGTGAAGACCGCCTCCCCCGGCAGCGGCAGGACCTCGCAGAACTCGGCTCCCCACGAGCCCTCCAGGCACTTGGGCCGCTTGCCGAGCAGACGGTCCCGCCGCCGCCAGCTCGCCCCCTGGTGTGCGGGGTCGCCGGTGAACCTGACGAAGACCACCTCGACGCCGCGGGCCCTGGCCCCCGCCACCGCGCGGGCGGTGTTGGCGACGACCCGCCGCAGCCGCTCCGGAGATCCGGGGTACCGGGCCGCGGCGGTCGGCCCCACGCAGAAGTCGTTCTGCAGGTCGATGACGACGAGCGCCATGGTCTCCACCGCTTCAGGGCTCCCCCGCCAGGACCGGCGCGTCCTCCGGTTCCAGGGCGTCGATCAGCGCGTCGACCACCGCCGTGGTCGAGTGCCGTCCGCCGAGGTCCGGCGTGCCGATGCCGCGCCGCCCCAGCGCGCCGAGGCCGCGCTCCACCATCCGGACCGCGCCCGCGCAGCCCGCGTGCCGTTCGGCGATCATCGCCGCGGCGCGGATGGTGGCCACGGGGTTGACCGTGTCCCTGCCCTCCAGGTCGTCGGCCGAGCCGTGCACCGTCTGGTACTCGGTGAGCCCGGCGACGTCGGGATGCAGGTAGACGTTCTCGGTGCAGCGGTTCTCCTGCCGCTCGGCGCCGAACCTGTCGAGCAGCATGACGTGCATGATGTCGGCCCATTCGTTGCCCGCGATGACGAGGGTGCGCGGCCGCGGCCCGCGCTCGATCAGGTTCCGGTTCACCGTGTCCGGCTGGCACAGGTCGATGGTGACGCCGTGCCGGCGCGCGCTTTCGGCGACCCACGCGTCGAGCGCGCCGTCGAGCAGGTGGAACTTGTAGGCCATGAGGATCTCGTCCACGCCGTCCGGCCACTGCCGGCGCGCGCGTTCCACCGCGAAGGCGATGACCTTCTCGGTGACCTGCCGGCTGAACGCCATCGTGCGCAGGAGCGCGTCCGGGACGTGAAGGTTCTCCCCTGTGTAGAACCCCTGTGCCGCGTCGCGGACCAGCAGCAGCGACGCGTCGCGGCCGGAGATGACGTCGACCTTCACCGCCTGCAGGGCCTGCCGCACGAGGTAGAGCGACTGGGCGTTGATCGCGGTGCGGAAGACCGCGGTGGTGCCGAGGGCGGCGCGGGTGCGGCAGAACTCCCGGTAGTGGTCGGCGTCGTCGCGGGTGATCTCACGTATTCGCTCGATCCCGACGCCGGTGTTCAGCGAGTTGTAGGAGTGATATGTCCGTGCCGACCTGACGATGTGGACATCGGTCGCGTAAATTCCGGCGATTCCCGTCAGCACCCGTTCGAAGACCGCTGCGAGTTCGGGGCCGGTTCCCCGGCCGACGGCGAGTCCTATGACTGGTTCCACCCGTGCTCCTTGTCGAAGACCTGATCGTGCGGGGCCTTGCCGTCGGGGAATGCGGTTTCAACCCGGTGTCACCACAAGGCGATCGCCCGCTATTCCCGCTTTGTCCGGGCTGTAGTAGTCCCTGATTCCGGCGGTCCAGATCGAGGCCGCGATCTTGTCGTCGGCAGGCTGGAAGGCGTCGAACAGCGCGTCGATGTTCGGCCGCGCGAAGCCGATCGCCGTCATGAGGGCGACGAACCTCTCCCGCTCGACAAGGCCGTCGCCGTCCGGATCGCCCAGCGCGGCGAGGGCCTCGGCGAACTCGGCGAGCGCGGCGCTGAACCGCTCAGGGGACAGCACGAGGGCGCTGAACTCCTCGAACGTGATCTTGCCGTCGCGGTTGACGTCGAGCTCGGCGGCGAGCGTCGTCCAGTACCTCCGGAAGGCGGCGAGCACGGCCGCCCGCGCGGTCTCGCCGGACTCCGGGGCGGCGGCCACCACCCGCGTCGCCATGAGATCGAAGTCCTCGGGTTCGAGGCTGCCGCTGCCGTCGGCGTCGAACAGCGTGAAGATGAGCCTGACCCGCTCGATGGCTGCCTGCTCCATGAGAACCACTCCTTTTCCTGACCATCGCTTGACTCACGATGGAAACCATGGTCACGATCCGCCGCAACTATAACCAGAACCTGTCGAGATTTGCCAGAGGCCGATCTCGCCTTTTTGCATTCCGCCAAATGCCGCCAATAAGACAAATTGGAAATGCCGCGCACGAGCCGCCGAGACCCGAAAATCGCGCGATTCACCCCATGTCGCAGGTGCAAAATGGGTGCATATCACGACGTGCTCCCAGAGGGCCCCAAAGAGACGCCGCCCGACGGTGCGACGGCCCCCGGAGGAGGAAAGGCGCGGGAACCGACGAACCCGGGGCGGCGGAGCGGCGTCTCATCACACGTATGACCCCCCAGAGAGAGGCCCCCCGGTGGAAACCGTCCTGATCGTTGTCGCGGCGCTCGTCCCGCTTGAGCTCATCGTGGTGGCGCTGGTCGTGTCCCACGTGATCCGCAAGTCCCGGCGTGCCGTCTACGGCGCGGTCGCCAACCCCGCGCGGGTCGCCGGAGGTCACGTCGGCGGCCGTCCCGGCCCGTTCGCCTCCGGCGGGTCGCCCTTCGACGCCTTCTTCGCCGACGCCGGACGCCCCGGCCACGGCCACGTCAGCCACGACTCCCCCGGCTCGTACGGACACGGCCCTCACGGACACGACTCCTACGGGCACCGCGGGGCCGACTCCTGGAGCGACCAGGGTTGGTCCTCGTCCTCGTCCTCGGACTGCGGAAGCTCCTCGGACTCTTCAAGCTCCTCGGACTCCGGCTCGTCCTCGAGCTCCTGCGACTGACCCGCGCGACCACCCGCACAGCGAGAAGGCCGGACCCCACAGGGGCCCGGCCTTCCGCACGCTCAGCGGCCGACGGTCAGGAGTCGCCCTCCTGCTCGGCGAGGAAGCGCTCGAACTGGGCGGCGAGCTCGTCGGCGGTCGGCATCGGGGTCTCCTCGGCCAGCAGCGACTCGCGGTCCAGCGACCCGGCGAACGCGTCGTACTGCTGCTCAAGCGCCTCGACGACCTTCTTCACCTCGTCCGACCCCTCCACCTGGGAGGCGATCTCCCGGTCGGTCTCGGCGGCGGCCTCGCGCAGCCCGTCGCCGGGGATGGCCAGGCCCGTGGCGTTGACCAGGGTCTCCAGCGCGGTCACCGCGGCGCCCGGGTAGGACGACTGGGCGAGGTAGTGCGGCACGTGGATGGCGAAGCCCATGGCGTCATGGCCCGCCTCGCCGAGCCGGTACTCCAGCAGCGAGGCGGCGCTCGCGGGCACCTGCACCTTGCCGAACGGCGACTTGGGCCAGGTCAGCAGCTCGGGCCGGGTCGCGTGCGCGGTGAGCCCGATCGGCCTGGTGTGCGGCACGCCCATCGGAATCCCGTGGACGGTCACCGCGAGCCGCACCCCCAGTTCGGCCACCAGCGACGTCACCGCGGCCACGAAGGTGTCCCAGCCGCGGTCGGGCTCGGGGCCGGCGAGCAGCAGGAAGTCCTGGCCGACGGTGTCCTGCACGAGGTGGAGCCGGAGGGTCGGCTTCTCGTAGTCGGCGTAGTGGTCGCCGTCGAACGTCATCATGGGGCGGCGGGCGCGGTAGTCGATCAGCTCGTCGAGGTCGAACGTGGCGAGCACCCGGTGCTCGAGCGTCTCCAGGATGTGGTCGCGCACCAGCCTGCCCGCCGATCCGGCGTCCATGAAGCCGTCAAGGCTGTGCAGCAGTACCGGGCCGTCAAGGGCGGGCAGCTCCGCTTCCAGCCGGTACAGATCCTCGGGGCGCAGCGGACCCACCTCCCAGAAATAGCTGATGTCGGGCTGTCCAACACCAACATAGTGCAGGGAGCTTTTCATCCCTCCTGGAAAAACCGGGTACCGGGGTGGCCCCCGCGCGGGCGCGGGGGCCGTGAAACGGTTCAGTCGCCGGGCCTGAGGCGGTCGGCGTTGATCAGGTGGTAGAGCAGCAGGAGCTGGGTGATCGCGACGGGGTCGCTGACGGTCCCGTCGGCGAGGGTCCCGAGGCCGTCCGGGCAGGGCGCGGCGACGTCGAGCCGCGCCCAGATCGCCTTCTTGACGATCTCGGCCTCGGCGGGCGCGACGTCGCCGTGGACGTGCAGGGAGTCCACGGGCCGTCCGTCGGTGTCGCGCAGCAGCCTGAGGTGCAGCGCGTCGGCGTCGGCGACGACGTCGGTGAGCGGCGGGTGGTCGATCGTCGGACGCAGCAGCAGTTCGGCCGACAGGGGCGCGCCCGGCGGGTCGGCCCGTCCGGCGAGCGGCCCGAACCTGACGACGATGTCGGCGTTGCGCCGCTGCGGCCGGATGAAGGCCGCGCTCTCGCCCGCGCGCCTGCGCATCTCCTCGGCGACCTGTTCCGGCGTGTAGCCGCGCTTGGTGGTGTCGCGCTGCACCTTCCAGGCGAACCTCTGCTCCTCGGGAGGGTCGAGGTAGACGGTGATGTCGAAGCAGGCGCGAGCCATCTTGCTGTACAGCGGCAGAAGGCCCTCGACGATGACGAAGTCCTTCGGCTCGACCAGTTCCGGCCGCACCAGCCGTCCGGTTCCGTGGTCGTAGACCGGTTTGAGTATCGGCTCGCCCATCGCCAGGAGCTGGAGGTGCTGCTCCATGATCTCGATGTGGTTGCAGTCGGGGTGCAGCGCGGTGAACGGCTTGTTCCTGCGCTCCTCCCGGTCGTAGCGGTGGTAGTCGTCGACGCACACCGCCGTCATCCGGTCCTCGCCGAGGCAGTCGACGAGTCCCCTGGTCAGGGTGGTCTTCCCGGCGGCGCTGTCGCCGGCGATCGCGAGCATCACCGGGCGGCGTCCTGTGCCGCGGGCGCGCAGCATGTGCACGATGCGGTGGGGCATTCGTCCTCCTCGACGTCCGGCCTCACCGCGAAGGTAGGACCGTCGTGCGAAGCCACCCTCACCCCCGGGAGGGAACCGAGGGGTGAACCCCCGCTCACTACTGGCCGGTAATGAAGCTTGTTATGTTGCGGGGATGGCCGCCCCAGTACGTGTCGTGCTCGTCGACGACCATGCGATGATCCTCGCCGGACTCCAGGCGATGCTGTCCGGTTTCACCGGCCGGGTCCGGGTGATCGGCCAGGCCGCCGACCCCGTCTCGGCGACCCGGCTCGTCACCACGCTGCGCCCCGACGTCGTCCTGCTCGACGTGCGGCTCGGCGCGCACAGCGGACTCGACCTGTGCCGGTCGCTGTCCACCACCGCGCCCGCCTCACGCGTCGTCTTCCTTTCGGTCTACGACGACGAGCAGTACGTGTTCGAGGCGCTGCGCGCGGGCGCGGCGGGCTACCTGCTGAAACGGGTGGACGGGGTGGAGCTGGTGCGCAGGCTCGAGGAGGTGTCGGCGGGCGAGACCGTCGTGGACCCGACGCTCGCGGGGCGGATGGCGGCGAGCGTCGCCAGGCTCAACCGCGGCGAGTTCTGGCCCGGCGCGAACCGCGGCCTCACCCAGCGCGAGAGCGAGGTGCTGTCCCTGCTCGTCGGGGGCCTGTCGAACCGGGCGATCGCCGGACGGCTGCACCTTTCCGAGGAGACCGTCAAAAGCCACCTGCGCACGCTGTACCGCAAGCTCGAGGTCGCCGACCGTTCGGCCGCGATCGCGGTGGCGCTGCGCGAGGGCCTGTTCCGGTGAGCGCCGAGGAGTTCGCCGAGCGGGCCATCGAGGCGCAGGAGGCCGAGCGCGCGCGGCTGGCCCGTGAGATCCACGACGGGATCGCCCAGCGCCTCGCGAGCGTCGGCTTCCACCTGTCGGCGGCGCTACGCGCCCTGCCTCCCTCCGGCGGTCCTTCGGCGCGCGAGGCACGGCACCAGATAGAGGCCGCCCGCGAACTCGCCGACCTCGCCTTCGCCGAGACCCGCGCCGCGATCGCGGGCCTGCGCCCACCCGTCCTTGACGACCTCGGCCTGTCCGCCGCCCTCGCCGGGCTCGCCAGGGAGGCGAGCGCCCGCCAGCCCGCCCTCGACGTCACCGTGACGGTCTCCGGCGAGCTCGAAGCCCCCCTGCCCGACCACCTCCAGACGGCGCTGTACCGGATCGCCCAGGAGGCCGTCGCGAACGTCCTGCGGCACGCCGGAGCCGACTCCGCCGCGCTCCTGCTGGAGTACGACCGCGACCGGGTCCGCCTCATCGTCGTGGACGACGGCCGCGGCTTCGACCCGCGCCGCGTCCCGCCCGACTCCTACGGCCTGCGCGGCATGACCGAACGCGCCGAACTCCTGCGCGGCCGCCTGACCCTGCGCTCACGCCCCGGCGACGGCACCACCCTCCGCACCGTCCTCCCCCTGCCCTGACCCCTCTAGGACTCGTCCTCGCCGTCCAGCCCCCGGTACAGCTCTCCCTCGCGCTCCCTGCGCTCGCGGTCCTGCCGCTCGGCGAGGTCCCACAGCCGCTCGAACCGCTGCCTGCGCTCATGGACGGCGGTCGGCTCGCTCGTCAGGTGGGTCTTCAGGAACTCGCCGGGCGCCGACGGGTCGGGGATCACCTCGTAGCGGATCGCGTCATCGAAGAGGATGAAGTCGATCAGCGAGCTGCGCAGCGGCCGCGGCACCTGGTCGTGCTGCAGGGCCCGCACCTGGATGCCCGCGTTGATCTGGAGCTGCGCGATCGGCAGGAAGTCGGGGCTGGTGAACTCCGCGTAGTCACGCATGATGAACAGCCGCCTGATCCGCACCCCGCGCTCGACCGCGTCGTCCTGCGCCTTGAGGTAGCGCTGGCCGAGGCCGCTGGTCCAGAAGCCGCCGTCGAAGCTCGTGCCGACGCCGTCGACGAGGCTCGTGCTCGTCGCGTCGAGGGAGACCGCGATGTTGCGGGTCAGGCCGAGCAGCCAGTCCTGGTCCTCGCCGTCGGCGTAGACGACCTCGCCCTGGATGAGCTGCTGGATGAACCGCGACGCCCGGTTGATCTCCGCCTCGGCCATCGCCTTCACCAGCGGCGGGGCGGGCACCCCGAGCATCGCGGTGTTGTCGAGCAGCCGGGTGACGACCCCGTCGTCCACGGCCGACGCGCGCACCGCGCCCAGCAGCCGGCTCGCCCTCGTGGACTGGGCGAACCTGTCCTCCACGACCCCGGTCAGCTCGGCGAACCCCGACCGCACCCCGGCGGCCAGCTCGGCCTGCGCCCGCTGGTCGCGCCGCTCGACGCTCTCCAGCCGCTGCTCGAACTCCACGAGCAGCTGGACGAGGAAGCCGATCCCGCCGATCAGGACCGCGAGGATCAGCGCGCCGACGGTGACGTCGTCGATCGCCGCCCGGTCCACGACGACCGCCGCGCCGAAGCTGAACAGGCCGAGGACCACCGAGACGGCGACCCTCCGGCCCACCCCGCCGTCAGCGGCGCCGCGGCGCGGGCCGGGCGGGGTGGTGCGTTCGTCATCGTCCATGGGCCCTCCGTTGCACGACATAAGAGGAACGCCCGTGAAATCCCAGGACGGCCGCCCCGTCCTCCATCAAAGCGCCGAGCGTCTCCCGCAGTTCCTTGCGCCAGGCCGCCGCCTGGAGCGGATTGACCGTCCTGACCGCCTCGATGTCCTCGGGGGTCTGGACGAGCACCGTCGCGGCGGAGGTCTCCCGTCTTTCAGGCCAACCATCGCGCGAAACAAGCGCGCTCTCCGCGTCCTGTGCCACGAATACGGGGGTGAATTCGCCGGCCGCCGCGGCGATCGCGCCGGGAGAGGTGAGATCCCATGCGGCGCACAGCCTGTCGGACTCGTCGCCGGCGTTGATGCCGTCGGCCATGTCGCCATAGAAGTTCGGCAGGTAGGCGGTGACTGACGCGCCGAGTTTCACCAGGTTGAACTGCGCGTTGCGGCGGACCAGCGGGTCGAAGGTCCACACGATCCGCGTGATGCCGCGCGCGAGCGCCCAGCCGCGCTGGTGCCGCTTCAGCGCGGTGCCGACGCCCTTTCCCTGGACCGCTCCGGTCATGTGCGAGACGAACCCGCCGGCTTCTGGAGCGCAGCGGAACCCGACGGACGCGCCCACCATTCGCTCACCGAGGAAGGCGCCGGAAACATAGTTCCCGAAGTGCGAGAAGGCGAGCAGCATCTCCGCCGACACCGGTTCGGCGCCCGGTTCGAACGACCAGATCTGCTGGAAGATATCGAGTGCCTGGTCGAACTCCTGATGTTTTCGCAGCTCACGGACCAGAATTTGTTCCACTCGGACCTCCACATCACCGTCCGCCACCGGTGCAACACTCCGTCAATGATTCCTATAATGCTCTCTGGATGCCCGCCGAAGGGAGCCCGTCTTATGTCCGCACCGGACGAAGGTGACCGCATACGGCCAGCGCGGCGACGTTTCAATGCGGAACTCGAGTGGGATGCGTTGGATCCCGACGACTACTGCCGGAGGAACTACGAGATTATCCACGAGAACGATGCGGCATTCCTCGCCAGACTCCGTGATTTCTTCTCGTGGAAGCTCGCCGGACGCACCGGTCTGCATGGTGTCGACGTGGGCGCGGGCGGCAATCTCTATCCCGCCCTTTCGATGCTTCCGTTCTGCGACGAGATCACCCTGATCGACTACTCGAGGCCGAACGTGCGGTGGCTTCAGGAGCGTACGACGCACTACTCGGAGGGCACGGTGGACATGGCCCCGTGGCGACAGTTCTGGAACGTGCTCATCGAGGACCCGGCGTACGCCGCGGTCCCCGATCCCTGGGGGGCGCTGCGCAAATGCGCGCGGGTGCGCAGGCAGTCGGTGTTCGGACTCGCCCGCGGCCGGTGGGACGTGGGCACCATGTTCTTCGTCGCCGAGTCGATCTCGGCGAGCACCGGCGAGTTCAGGTCGGCCGTCTCCGGATTTATCGACGCGCTCAAACCCGGGGCCCCGTTCGTCGCCTCATTCATGGAGAAATCCGAAGGGTGGCGGGTCGGTAACCGGGCCTTCCCGGCCGTTTCGGTCTGTGATAGTGATGTTCTTGATTCCTTGGGTCAGGAAGCGGAGGTACACGAACTCCTGCGGCTGGGCACGGGAAACCCGCTGCGCCCGGGCTACACCGGGATGATTCTCGTCTGCGGCACCAAGAACCCGGGTCACGAGGGGATGGGCTATGAGGATTGAGCCCCGGGAGCAACTCCTTGATCTCTGGCGTTCCGTCGCGCGCGCGTCGCTGGAGGAGGGGAATTGGAAGTGGGGCGGCCGCCTCGAGCGCAATTCCATCAGTGACGCCGAACAGTTGCTCACCATTCTCTATCCGGCGGCCTCGCGTGAGTTCCTGTCCGTCGCCGACCCCAGCGTCACCCCCGACGACGTCCAGGACGCGCTGCGCCGCCTCGGCCGGGAGACCGAGCTGCCGCGCCGGTTGATCGAACTGCTGATCGAGCACGTCGAGTTCTACACCGACGAGGAAGGGCCGGTCTTCTCCGGCGGCAGTTACCTGTGGAGCAACGAGCCGGGCAAGGACCCGACGCCGTCACAGCGCAAACTCGACGTCGTCGACTCGTTCTCGATGGCCGTCACGCTGATGCTGAGCACGCTCGCGTTCACCCGTGACTTCCGGAGCGTCGCGCGCAATCCCGCGACGACCAAGCGCATCGACTATCTTGAGGAGATCGCCCGCCGCAGGCTCACCGCGGCGATGGTCGGCCTGCTGCGCAGTTTTGTGGTGTACGTCTTCGACGCCGACTCCGAGTCGGGCGAGATCCTCGTCCGCACCGTCAACCAGCAGCACCAGCCGGCCCGTCAGGTGCTGCGCGGCCTGCACCGCGACCTCCAGCGGGTCCGCGCCTCACTGAACGAGGTGAGCATCGGCTTCGCCTCGAACCTCGAGACGCTGGAGAGCCGCAGCCGCCTGTTCGAGGTCGGCTGGACGTGGGGCGTCGCCAGGGACGCGCCCGAGGTGCTCGGCATCGAGAAGGACCTGCGCCAGCGCAAGGGCGTCGCGGAGGCCGCGCCCTACCTGTACTTCACGGTCAACGCGCTCGACGGCATCTCCGACCTGTTCTCCGACCGCACGATCCAGCTGAGCCTCCTTGACGACGAACAGCAGCGCCTCGCCTCGGCCCTGCGGCTGCGGTGGGAGGCCGCGCAGCGCTACTGGAGCGCGATCGCGACCTACGGCGAGGGCAGGGGCGGCACCCGCTGGCCCCTGCAGGACATCCCCTGGCGCACCACCGACAACCGCGAGTCCGAGTACTTCACGCTGATGGTCAGCTCCCTGGCCATCCAGGACCGCGAGACGAACACCGCGCGCGTCCTCGAAGAGGACCTCCTGCGCCTCACCGAGACCCTCGACGAACTCGCCCAGCGGGGCAGGATCACCCGCCGCACCACGCGCGAGGACCCCGGCGTCATCTTCCACCACCCTGGCCTGCGGCTCGAGCTGACCGGCAGTTCCGACCTCGACGGCGGCCCGACGCTGCGCTGGCAGCTGTCGGACTTCTCCGCGGTCATGCTGAAGAACACCCTCAGGCTCACCGCGCTCACCCAGGACATCGCGCTGCGCGACAGGCTCGTCAGGTTCTCCGAGCAGCTGTGGGAGCACCTCTTCCAGCGCAGGATCAAGCGCGGCCCTGGCGAGGGCCTGTGGGACGACCCCGGGCAGCTGTTCGGCGAGATCCCCGAACGGTTCGAGCACCCCTCGTGGTACATCACCGAACGCGTCGTGGAGTGCCTGACCCTCGCCTCGCAGGTCGCCACCAAGAAGTCACCGCAGAGCGGTTTCCTCGAGACGCTCGCCAGGGACTCGCTCAGCGAGGCCGAGTCCCGGCTCAGCTACATCACGCTCGAACTGACCAGCCGGGGCACCGGCGACCTCCACCGGGGCCTCACCCAGGCGCGGCTCGACCTGGAGCACGCGCAGCGGATCATCTTCGACCGCCCGGCCACCGCCCACGCGATGGCGTCGGAGGTGCTGCGGCTCCTGGAAAGACTCGACATCGCGGGCTCCGACGCGCACGAAGGGGACATCTGAGGTGCTGATCATCTCCACCTCCGACAAAGGTGGAACCGGTCGCACGGTGACCACCTGCAACGTCGCCTACCGCAGGGCCCTTGGCGGCGACCACGTCTGCTACCTCGACTTCGACTTCGGCTCCCCGACGGCCGGGTCGATCTTCGCGATCGAGCGGATCAGCCACGGCACCCTCAAGGGCGGCCTGCACAGCTATCTGAAGGGCGAGGTGGACGAGGCCGAGCGGCTCGACGTCTGGTCAGAGAGCGCGGCGCGCGCCCTGCGGATGCGGCCGTCGAGCGTCGGACGGCTCGTCCTGCTGCCCGGCGACCTCGGCGGCGGCGAGTTCAGCATCACCGACAAGGTGGTCGAACGCTGCGGCAAGCTCCTGCAGTCGCTCACGTCGGAGTTCGACACGGTCTTCATGGACCTCAGCGCGGGCCGCTCGCACGCCGCCGAACTGCTCCTGCGGGTCACCTCGCCCGCCGAGGAGAACGGGATCAGCGCGCGCTGGCTGGTGTTCCACCGGTGGACCCGTCAGCACGTGGCGGCGGCGGCCGGGCTGACGTTCGGCGAACGCGGCCTGCTCGACACCGGCGAGCGCGTCGGCCACCGCCGCGACGACCTCCTCGAGGCAATCCGGTTCGTGCGGACCGCCGTCATCGACCCCGGGACGGCCGCCACCGCGGGGCTGACCGCCGAGCAGGAGAACTGGCTCCGCAGGGTGAACGAGGAACTCGGCGAACGGGCCGTCTACCTCGACCTGGGCAGGCAGTCGGTCATCGCGCGCATCCCCCTCGACCCCGTCCTGCAGTGGCGCGAGCAGGTGATCACCGACGAGGACGTCTACCGCAGGATCGCCAACGAACGCACCGTCGAGGCGTTCACCGAACTCGCCGAATCCCTGGACGACGAGGCCACCTGGAGCCGCGTGTGAGCGGACCCGAGGTCGAGGTCGAGACGGCCACCGCGGTCCCGCGGGTCGAGCGGGTGCCCCGCTCCCACCTCTCCCTCGAACTCGGGCACCTTTACATGGAGGACCTCCTCGGCGGCCCCAAGGCGCTCGACCGGCACTTCGCAGCGGTCAAGCCGTGGGCGGACTTCCTGCTGAAGCGGCACGAGGGCCTGCGGGTGAGCACGTGCTTCCTCGTCGACGAGTACTTCAGCCAGGTCAAGGGCCCCGCCGAACTCATCCCCGAACTCCTCGACGCCGCCGCCAAGGCGGGCCTGACGATCGACTACGTGGCACGGGAGTCGGCCTGCGCGGCGATCGGCGCGGTCTCGCCCGCCGAGCTCCTGCTCGACCGGATCGTCCCCGTCCCCGCGCAGGGCAGCGACGGGTCGCGTCCGTCGCCGCAGTACAGCGGCTGGCTCACCAACAGCGAGCACGGCATCGCCGAGACCTGGATCAGCGAGGCGATGGCCCCGGCGCACACCTGGTCGCCGCCGAGCGAGAACGGGGCGCGCGCCCACTCGATCAGCATGGACGTCCAGCTGTGGGACGAGCCGAAGGGCGTACGCCGCTGGTCGTGCGCCCATCTCGCGGCGGTGTGGCAGATGCTGCGGCTCGGGCTGCTGCGCTACGAGGGCAGGGCGGTGGTCGAGCCCGTCGTCTGGACCGATCCCTTCCCCGACACGTGGGCGGCGCTGCCGGCCGTCGTCCATCTGCCTCCCGGCGGGGAACGGCCGCGCAGACCGAGACCGTTCGCCGCCTACCGCACGATGACGATCCTGGAGACGCGGTTCGCCAAGGTGGAGCAGGCGGTCCGGCTCATCCTCGAACAGACCTCGGTCGACGGGCTCGTCGCCGCGCAGGCCGTCGAGCAGGCGCGCGCCGAACGGGTCGAGCTGCCGCCGGAACCCGTCCGAAGGATCTCCCATGTCTTCACCGACCCGTCCTGACGACGTGCTCGTCCTCGGCGAGGTCAAGACGGGGCTGCTGCGCCACGCCCACTCCGTCCCCGAACAGCAGGGCGTACGGCTGCTCGACCTCGTGCACGGGGAGACCGTCCGTTACAGCGACTACCCTCGGCCCGTCGTCATCTCCGCCGAACGCCTCACCGGTCTCGACTGCCCCCTTCCGACGGCCAGCGGACGCCGAAGCCGGGCCGTGGGTACGGCGGCGTCAGGGGCGATCCTGAACGGCGGGCGCATGCTCCAGGCGTACGCGCGCGCGACGCTCGTGCGCGGCGCGCACGGGCACCGGCAGGAGTGGTCGCACTACCTGGCGAGGCCGGGCGTCGTGGAGTCCGTCGGGAAGGTCGACTTCGCGGACGTGGCCGCGGGGTTCGCCGGTTCGGTCGCCGGGAGGCAGGGCGTCGACCTCGGCGCGGTCGCGGCCCGCACGATGGCGACGGTCCAGGCGGCGAGCGTCCTGGACGGCAGGCCGCCGATCCGCGCGGCGGTCGTGTCGTGGCGGTGGGCGCTGGTCCGCGCCGACCCCGACCGGCCCGTCCGCCTCACCTTCCTCGACGACCGCACCCGCCTGCTGCTGCTGTCGCTCGGCGACTGCGACGCCGCCGACGCGATGAACCTCGTGCTCGACTTCGCGCTGCACGACTGGCTGCTCAGCACCGTCGAGGACATCGTCGCGCGGGCCGACCTCGAATCCGAGGCGGGCGAGCGCGCGCTGCGCAGGGTCAGGCCCGTCCTCGTGCACCTCCTGCACCACTGGATGCCCGCCGCGCGGCTGCGCGGTGACCTGCTCCCGCTGTTCTCCGCGCTCGACCGGGCGCGCGGGCTCAGCCGCCGCTGGGACAACGCGGTGCGGCGCATCCGCGACCAGTTCCGGCTCGCGGAGATCCAGTCGGTGGCGTCGGCGATCTCCGAGAGCCGGGCGCTGCGCTCGGCGGTGGACGACCTGCGCGCGCGCTCGTCGTCCCCGGGCGGGCCCGCCGAGACGGCGCGGTGACCGTCAGCGCGCGGTCAGGAAACGGCGCGGGTCGGCGAACGCCAGGTCGCGCGCGTCACCCGCGCTGAGCGCCGAGCCGGTGACCACGCGGCCGACGAGTTCTGCGGTGCGCGGCGCGAGCGTGATGCCGAGGCCGCTGTGGCCGGAGGCGACCACGAGACGGTCGGCGACCCTGCCGATGAGGGGGGCCTTGTCGCGGGTCGCGGGCCTGATCCCGGCGCGCTGCGTCGCCCCGCGCGCGCCCTCGGCGGCCAGCGTGGGCAGCACCCGGCGCAGGTTCGCCAGGATCTCGTCCCTCGCCCACGGCATGCACTTGGTGTCGGTCTCGTGCTTTTCGAAGGTGACGCCGACGGCGATGTGGCCTTCGGCGTACGGCGAGGCGTAGACGACGTGCTCGCGGCCGTCGATGGTGAGCAGGGCGTCGCACTGGACGCCGAGCCGCAGCCCCGGGCGCTCGCGGACGTCGAGGAGCTGGCCCTTGACGGGCTCGAAGACGTCGGGCGGCAGCATGGGCAGCAGCGTTCCGCTCTGGTGCCCCGCGGCGACCACGACGGTGTCGGCCAGCAACCTGTCCCCGCCGCCCAGCACGACCTCGGCGTGGCCAGGCCCTGAGGCGACCAAGACGACCTCGGCGAACTCGCGGTCCACCCGGGGGTCGGCGGCGATGACTGAGTCGAGCACGGCGGCGAGGCGGCGCGGGTCGATCGCGAGGTCGTCGGGCTGCTCCAGCGCGCCGAGCACCTCGGGGCCCAGCAGCGGCTCCCGCTCCCTGGCCTGCGCCGCGTCCAGGACGTGCGCGCGGATGCCGCGCGCGCGCAGGCGCGGCAGCGTCTCCTCGGTGAGCCTCCGGTGCTCACGTGCGTCGACGGCGACCTGGAGCAGGCCGGTGGCGCGCGGGCGCAGCGGCAACCCGGCCTCCTCGGCGATCCGCTCGACCCACGCGGGGTACAGGTCGCGGCTGCGCTGCGCGAGCAGGCTGACGCCCTCGTCGTCACCGTCGCCCAGGTGGGGGTTGATGCCGCCGGCCGCCGCGACGGTGGCCGAGCCCTGCCGCAGCTCGCTGCGTTCGATCAGGCAGATCTTCCCCAGGTGGTGCCTCAACGACTCGGCGACGGCGGTACCGATCACGCCGCCTCCCACCACGATGAGGTCGTACCTGGGAGCCATCGGCTTGTCTCTCCTTCGCTTTGCGGCCCAGCATGTCAGACGGTGGGCGCTCCAAGCCGGTTTCGGCAAAAATGTGCCAACCGCCGCCAGAACAAGAACCATCCGCCGCCGAAGCCCCGTTTGATTTTAACACCGGAGGAAATGCGGCAGAGTGCGCCCTGGTCACCCCCGTACATGACGCGATACCGGCCTCCCGTTCTCGCCGCCAAGGCCGCCGGGTCCCCGACGATCAAGCGCAGAGGTTAGCGTCATCTGGCGTTTCTGCTACCACCGACATGTCCCGAATTACCCTATAAGGAGGGACCGAAACGGGTATACCAGATTTGTTATATACCTAACCCAGCGCATAAATTCCACCCGTACAGCCGTCGAACAAATCACAACAGGTGCGGTAATGCACGGAGAATTCCGCGCAGATTCGAACACCATCACGGTCATATCACAGGTGCGCACTGGTACAGACCGGTTCTGTCGGGAAAGCGCGCGATCAGCGCGCGGTCCAGCCCGCGGTGAGCAGGTGGGAGAGGAAGAGACGCGTGGGGGCGGAAGGGCGCGGCGCGGAGACGGCGTGCCACGGGCGGAGCAGGGGCGTGCCGGGCGCGTCGGCGAGACACAGGACGCCCTCGGCGAGCTCCCGCTGGACGGCGGCACGGTGGACCAGGGCCGCGCCGAGGCCCGCCGCAGCCCCCGCGATGACCGCGCCGTTGGAGCCGAGGACGAGCGTCGGCGGGCTGACGTCGTGCTCGGCGAGGTAGGCGTCGGCGGTCGCCCGGGTGCCGGAGCCGGGCTCGCGCAGCACCCAGGGCGTGGTGTCGAGGTCGAAGTCGAGCCCGGGGGCCATGACGACGACGAGCTCGTTCTCGCGGGTCGCCAGAACCGTCGCCTCCGCCCCGGCCGGGGGGCGTCCCGCGAGCACGAGGTCGGCCTCGTGCGCGGCGAGGCTCGCCCAGACGCGCGCGCTGGGGCCGACCTCGAGGGCGAGGTCGAGCTTGGGCCACGCGCGACGGAACCCGGCGAGCAGCGCCGGGAGCACCTGATCGGCGGCGGTCGTGACGGCGGCGAGGCGAAGGCGTCCGGTCGAGGGGTCGTGCTCGCCCCTGGCCGCCGCGCGCGCCTCGGCGTGCAGGCCGAGCAGGCGGCGCGCGTAGCCGGCGTAGACGCGTCCGGCCGGGGTCAGCGCGACGCCGCGTCCGGCGCGGGCCAGCAGCGGGACGCCCAGGTCACGGGCGAGCGCGGTCACCGACGCCGACACCGCGGACTCGGTGACGTACAGGCGTTCGGCCGCGGCCCGGACCGAGCCCGTCTCGGCGAGCGCGACGAACGTGCGCAGTCTGGATTCAGTCATCGCTCAACAATCACCCCGAAACCCTTGATAGACGGCACAAGTGTCGGGGCCACATGCTTGCGTCGTCAACGGCGTCGATGGCGAGGAGCCGACGATGGGCAGATGGTCCGCGGGCGTGATCCCGTACGCGGAGATGGGTTACTGGCGGCCCGACTACGTGCCGAAGGACAGCGACGTGCTCGCCGCCTTCCGCATCACGCCGCAACCCGGCGTACCACCGGAGGAGGCGGGCGCGGCCGTCGCGGGCGAGTCCTCGACGGCCACCTGGACCGTCGTGTGGACCGACCGCCTCACCTCGTACGAGAACTACCAAGCCAAGTGCTACAAGGTCGAGCCCGTACCCGGCACCGAAGACCAGTTCATCGCTTACATCGCCTACGACCTCGACCTCTTCGAGGAAGGCTCGATCGCGAACCTCACGTCGTCGATCATCGGCAACGTCTTCGGCTTCAAGGCGCTGCGCGCGCTGCGCCTGGAAGACATGCGCATCCCCACGCACTACGTGAAGACCTTCCAGGGCCCCGCCCACGGGATCATCATGGAGCGGGAGTACCTGGCGAAGTTCGGCAGGCCGCTGCTCGGCGCGACGGTGAAGCCGAAGCTCGGGCTTTCGGCCCGCAACTACGGCCGCGTCGTGTACGAGGCCCTGCGCGGCGGCCTGGACTTCACCAAGGACGACGAGAACATCAACTCGCAGCCCTTCATGCGCTGGCGCGACCGCTTCCTGTACTGCATGGAAGGCGTCACCAAGGCGCAGGCCGCGAGCGGCGAGATCAAGGGCCACTACCTCAACGTCACGGCCGCGACCATGGAGGACATGTACGAGCGCGCCGAGTTCGCCAAGCAGCTCGGCAGCGTGATCGTCATGATCGACCTGACGATCGGGTACACCGCGATCCAGTCGATGGCCAGGTGGGCGCGCGCCAACGGCGTCCTGCTGCACCTGCACCGCGCGGGGCACTCCACCTACACGCGGCAGAAGAACCACGGCGTCAGCTTCCGCGTCATCGCCAAGTGGATGCGGCTGGCGGGCGTCGACCACATCCACGCCGGGACCGTCGTCGGCAAGCTCGAAGGCGACCCCTTCAGCGTCGCCGGGTTCTACGACACGCTGCGCAAGGACAGGATCGAGGCCGACCCGCGCAAGGGCCTGTACTTCGACCAGGAGTGGGCGTCGATGCCGGGCGTCATGCCCGTCGCGTCCGGCGGCATCCACGCAGGGCAGATGCACCAGCTCCTGCACTACCTCGACGAGGACGTCATCCTCCAGTTCGGCGGCGGCACCATCGGCCACCCGATGGGCATCGCGGCGGGCGCGACGGCCAACCGGGTCGCGCTCGAGGCGATGATCAAGGCGCGCAACGAGGGCCGCGACTTCCTCAAGGAGGGCCCGCAGATCCTGCGCGCCGCAGCCAAGCACAGCCGCGAGCTCGACGTCGCCCTGACCACGTGGGGCGACATCACCTTCACCTACGAGTCGACCGACACCCCCGACGTCCTGGCGACCCCCCTCTAACGGAAGGAGCGGCGATGCGCATCACCCAGGGAGCCTTCTCCTACCTGCCTGATCTCACCGACGCCGAGATCACCCTCCAGATCGCGTACGCGCTCGACAACGGGTGGCCCTGCTCGATCGAGTACACCGACGACCCCCACCCGAGGAACAGCTACTGGGAGATGTGGGGGCTTCCGATGTTCGACCTCAAGGACCCCGCGGGCGTCCTGCTCGAGCTGAACGAGTGCCGCAAGACCTTCCCCTCGCACTACATACGCCTCAACGCCTACGACGCGCGTTACGGCCGCCAGACGACGGCGATGCAGTTCCTCGTCCAGCGGCCCGCCAAGGAACCCGGCTTCAGGCTGACCCGCGAGGAGACCGCCGACCGCCAGGTCCGCTACACCCTGCACGCCTACGCCGCCGACCGCCCCGAGGGCGAGCGGTACTGATGACGGGAGCTCCCGCTGTGACGACCTTCGGCATGCGCCCTCCCGCCCTGGAGCAGGAAGTGACGCGGGAGCTCCTCCCCCACGACGCCGTCGTGGACCTGCGCTCCGAACGCGCCGACTCCGGGACCGACGGGGTGCTGTCGGCCCTCGACGCCGACCTCGTCGGCCTCGCCCCGGTGAAGACCCGCATCCGCGAGATAGCCGCGCTCCTGCTGGTCGACAGGGTCAGGGCCCGCTTCGGCGTCGAGACCGGACGGCCCAACCTCCACATGTGCTTCACCGGCGGCCCCGGGACGGGTAAGACGACCGTCGCTACGCGGATGGCGGAACTGCTCCACAGGCTCGGCCACGTACGCAAGGGCCATCTCGTCGCCGTAACGCGTGACGACCTCGTCGGCCAGTACGTCGGCCATACGGCCCCCAAGACACGCGAGGTCCTTAAGCGGGCCATGGGCGGCGTCCTTTTCATTGACGAGGCGTACTCGCTGTACCGCGCGGAGAACGAGCGCGACTACGGCGTCGAAGCCATCGAGATCCTTCTGCAGGTGATGGAGAACGAGAGGGAGGACCTCGTCGTCATCCTCGCCGGATACCGCGACAGGATGGACGCCTTCTTCTCCTCCAACCCCGGGATGGGCTCGCGCATCGCCCATCACATCGCCTTCCCCGACTACAGCACCGCCGAGTTGGAGGAGATCGGAAGGCTCATGCTCGTCTCCGAGGGCTACACGCTGTCCCCCGAAGCGGAGGTCGCCTTCCGCGAGTACATCGGCCTGCGACGCGAACAGCCCAGGTTCGCCAACGCGCGGTCCGTACGCAACGCGATAGAACGCGCCCGGCTACGGCACGCAGGACGGCTCGTCGAGGGTTCGGCACACGTCGGGCTCGCCGAGCTGACGACCCTTCTCCCCTCCGATTTCCGGGCGTCTCGGGTCTTCCAGGGAGGAGCCACCTGAAACGGAAGGCGGCAGCCCGACCCGTTGGGCATGTCCGCCCCCTCGGCCGCTCCCCCGCGTCTACCCTCCCGATCATGGCCAAGCTCCCGCTGGAAGCCCGCGTCTACATCGCGGCGACCGTCGTCCTGGCCTGCGCGGTCATCGCGACCGCGGGGCCGATCGAGTGGGACGTCTACGCGATGCTCGCCATCCTGTTCGTCGGCTGCGACGCGATGTCGGCGCAGTTCGGCGTCGACCGGGCCAAGGTGTCGATGAGCTACGCCGCGACCCTCGCCGCGGTCGTCCTGCTCGGGCCGGGCGGGGCCGCGCTCGTCGCCGCGAGCGCGATCGCCACGCCGCAGCCCGTGCCGCCCGTCAAGCGGCTGTTCAACGCCGCGCAGTTCGCGGTGTGCGGGTGGACTTCCGGGCTCGTCTTCGAGGCGCTCGCGCCCGGCGCGGGGTTCGGCGCGCGGCAGATCGTCCCGTTCGCGCTCGCGCTCGGCGTGTTCGTCGTCGTCAACCTCACCCTCATCACCGGGGTACTGCTGCTGACCGAGCCGTCCGCCGTCCGCGACCTGTTCGGCGAGATCGGCGCGCTGTGCGCGGGATGCCTGGGGTTCGGGTGGTTCGGTCTGCTGATCGCGGCGGCCTGGGACCTCATCGGGCTCGCCGCGCCCGTCCTCGTCCTGCTGCCGCTGTTCATCGCGACATGGGCGATGGCCCAGGTCGCCGAACAGAAGGCCGCGCAGGAAGCCACCCTCGCCGTCCTGTGCCAGGCCGTGGAGACCAAGGACCCGTACACGCGCGGGCACAGCGAACGCGTCTCACGCGGCTCGGTGATGATCGCCGAGGAGCTGGGGCTGAGCTCGGCGCGCGTCGAGGCGATCCGCTTCGCCGGAATGCTGCACGACGTCGGCAAACTCGGCGTCTCCACCAAGGTCCTGCAGAAGGACGGCAAACCCACCGACCGCGAGTTCGCCGAGATCCAGCTCCACCCCATGCGCGGCCTGGAGATCGTCGGCCGCATCGACTTCCTCGACGAGGCGCTCGGCGGCATCATGCACCACCACGAGCGCCTCGACGGCCGCGGCTACCCCCTCGGCCTCGTCGGCGACGAGATCCCCGAGTTCGCGCGGATCATCGGCGTCGCCGACACCTTCGACGCCATCACCAGCACCCGCTCCTACCGCAGGGCGAGGTCCATCGAGGAGGGCGTCGCCGAACTCCGCCGCTGCTCGGGCACCGAGTTCGACCCGGCCATGGTCGAGGCGTTCCTGCGCGCCCTGGCCGTCCGCAAGTGGGAGCAGCCGCCCGACCCGCCGGCGCCTTCACCGTCGGCGATCCCCTCGCCCCGCGACCACGACGACCCTGAGCCCTGACGTCAGGCGTCCGCCTGGAGCCTCCCGGCCAGCTCCCACAGGTCCTCGAAGGTCTTGCGGCGGTCGAGGACATGCTGGCTGCGCGCGTTGAGGTTCGTCATCAGATAGCCCCGGTGCGGACCGGTCTCGGGCGACGGCAGCAGCTCGTAGGCGATCGCGCCGTCGTAGATGATCACGTCGAGACGGCTGCGCAGCACCTCGGGCACCTGGTCGATGTGGATCGTGCGGACGTCGATGCCGATCGCCGCCTGCGACTGGAAGATCGCAAGGAACCCCGGCTCGGCGAGGTCGTCGGACTTCTCCAGCACGAACAGCCTGCGGACCGCGACCCCACGGGACTGGATGACGTCGGCCTGGAGCTTCAGGTAACGCCTGCCCCGGTCACTCGCCCAGTAGCCGCGCGCGAGGCCCGAGCCGTGCCCGTCGACGGTCGCGGTGCTGATCGCGTCGATCGTGTGCCTGGCGACGCGGGTGAGGCCGAGGATCCAGTTGTGGTCCTCGCCGTCCTCGTAGGTCGCCTTGCCCTTGCTGAGCTCCTCCACGAGGTCGGCGGTCCGGTCGATCTCGTGCTCCACAAAAGTGCGGATCACCTCGGCCGCGTCATTGCCGAGCATCGCCGTCTTGGTCAGCAGACCGGTGACCGCCTTGGTCTCCACCCCGCAGTTGTCCACCGCGCGCAGCAGTTGCGCCGCCTCGTGGTCCTGGCTTTGGCTGATCTGCCACTCGTGCATCCCGTCGAGCCGCCGGTCGAAGTCGATCAGCCGTTCTTCGTAATCGATGAGGAGTTTCGCGAGGAAGACGATGCCGCCCACAAGAACCGACAGGGTGATGCTCGCCGCGGGCTCCTGCCCCGCGATTTCGGAAATGAGATAGGTGAACCCGCCCGTCAGTCCCGCCTGCGCGATCCTGCGGGCCACCGCGTTCACGCGGGCCGGCCGGCCGCCGTCCGCCACCATGGTCGATCACCTCGTCCCGTACCCCGTCGCCGGTCAGCGCCCCGCGGGCCCCCTACCGCACCGGCGCCCCGGCGTCCTCACCCGACCGCCCGAACAACTCACCGGGCGGTAAGGCACTTATGCCATTGATAATGCGGTGCGGATTCGCGGGGAGATCGCTCACACGACACCAAACCCCGAATTCGGCCACTTGAGGCCACGAGTTCGCCACTTCCTTCGCACGTTCCACTTCTTCACGCGCATATTCGGGACGTCCGCAATCCGACGTTCCAGCCGCCGTCCGCGCTTTCCCGGCGGGACCGCGAGAACGCGTCGCGCCGCGGCCTGTGAAAGGATGCGGGGGTGAGTATCGCGCGTGAGTTGGAAGAGGTCGGGGAAGGTCTGCTCGCGGAGCAGCTGGCGCATCCGACGGTCCGCGGCATCGCGGAGGGGACGCTCGACGAGCGGGTCTTCCGGTCCTGGCTCGAGCAGGACTACCTGTTCCTGCTCGACTACGTGCGGGTGTTCTCGCGCCTGGCCTGGCAGGCCCCGGACGCGCACCTCGGCGATCTGGTCGACCTCGCGCACGGCACGTTCCACGAGGAGCTGAGCCTGCACCGCAGCCTTTCCGCCGAGTTCGGCGCGGACCTCGACGGCGCGGTCAAGGGCGGGCCCTGCGCGGCCTACACGGCCTTCCTGCTGGAGTCGGCGGCCGACTACGGCGAAGGACTCGCCGCCCTCTACCCGTGCATGTGGGGCTACGCCCGCATCGGCGCGGTCCTCGCCGAGAACCCGCCCGCCGACCCCCGCTACAAGAAGTGGGTCGACTCCTACGCCGACCCCGCCTTCGCCGCCCTCGGCCGCCGCATCGCCCACATGATCGACGAGGCCGCCCCCACCCCGTCCCGCGCCCGCGCCCTCTTCACCGAGGGCATGCACCACGAACTAGCCTTCTGGTCAGTCCCCTGACCCCACCGCTCAGGCGGGGTGGGCGGTCAGGGGGGTTGTGAAGTGCCAGCCCTTGGTGAGGAGGGCGTCTACGGCTTCCATGGCCTGGCTTAGCCGGGCTTGCGGGGGGCCGTGGACGGTGAGGTGGGGGAGGTCGCGGGCGGTCAGCTCGGCGGCGAAGCGGGCGTGCATGGCGTGTCTGATCGATTCGCCGTCGCGCCAGCCGTCCTGCTCGAAGGGGACGCCGTTGACGTCGGTGAGGATCCACAGGTCGTGGCGGGCGCGCGCGGGGACGGGCGGCACCCCGCCGACATAGCGCTCGTGCCACAGGGCCGTGGCGAACGCGTCGGTGTCGCAGACGAGCAGCGGGGACGAGACCCGTGCGGCGGCGTCCTCCCAGCGGAGTTGGCGGTCGGTGATGAGCGCGAACTCGTCCGACGTCCAAGACAGGTCCTCCAGGCGCGCCGAAGGGTCAGCCCGCTGGGCGAGCGCCAGCTTCTCCTCGCAGTACGTGCGCCCGTACTCCGGCACCCAGCGTGTGCTCTCCCACACTCCGCCTCGCGCGGCGTACGCGGCGGCCAGGTCGCGCGCCAAGGTCGTCGTCCCCGACGACTCGGCTCCCACCACCACAACGCGCTTCACCAACGCCGCGCGTACGGCCGGGGAAAGGAATCCCCAGTGCCCCACGGGGTCGGCGCGCACGGCGGTGCCGCTCACCGGCAGCCGCTCGCGCGCCGGGTCCACCGCGACGGCCCGCGCGCCGAACCTGCGCGCCAGCTCCGCGCCGTACGGTTCCGAGCTGAACACCGCGTCGATCTCCGGTTCCACGCCGTGGCACTGGCGCAGCCCGTGCCGGAACACCCCGACGTGCCGCGCCCAGACGTCGTCGGAGTCGTAGTCGATCTCGACGTCGTCCATGACGGGTGCGAAGCGCACGTGCGGCTGCGGGTGCGCCTCGCGCAGCCACGCGGTGCGGTCGGCGAGCGGCACGCTCTCCACCGACGACGCCGCCACCACGACCGTCACCGCCGCGCACTCCCGCGCGGCGGTGTCGATGAGCATGTGGTGCCCGGCGTGCGGCGGATAGAACTTCCCGATGACGAGCCCGTGCGCGTACCTCACGCCGGGGCCGCCGCCGGACGCAGCGCCGGGTCGCGCCGCCACGCGCGCAGCCCCGCGACGCACAGGCCGAGGAAGACCAGGTACAGCGCGCCGGTCAGATACAGCCCCTTGTAGGCATAAAGCGGGATGTAGATGAGGTCGACGGTGATCCACAGCCACCACGACTCCACGAGCTTGCGGCTCTGCCCATATGTCGCGGCGAGCGAGAGCGCCGTCGTGAGGGCGTCCCAGAAGGGGACAGTCGACTCGGTGAACTCCACGAGCACCCACGTCATCACCGCGGTGGCCGCGACGACCCCGGCCGCGAGCCCCGCCCACTCCACCGCCGACGTCCGCTGCACAAGCCGCTCGGTACGCCCCACACCGCCGTAAAGCCACATCCACCAGCCATAGAGGCCGAGCAACACATAGACGATCTGCAAAGACGCGTCCGCGTACAGACCGCTGTCGAGGAAGATGAGCCCGAGGATCAGCACGTTGACGATCCCCACACCCCAGTTGGCGATGTGCTGGCGCACGACGAGCCAGACCGTCAGCACCCCGGTGAGGAACCCCAGCACCTCCCCCCACGACGTCGGCGTCCCGCCCAACGTGAAGGCTGGCTCCAACAGCGGCCCGACCAGTTCGTGCACCATCGCCCCTCCGCGTCCCTAAGCCCGGCGACGCTAACACCACCCACCAAACCCCCACAATCCCGACACCCCTGATCCCGTCCGCACGGCCTTCCCGCACCACGCCGGGGGCGACCCCTCCGGGAACCCGTCCCGCAGCGCGGTGCGGTCCGGGAGCGCGCGCCATCTTGCGCGATCGTCACTGGTTCTTTGTCGAACGGTCACTCTCGGTCATCTCAGCCTGGTACGTTCGGCGCGTGCTGACCGCTCTCGACAGCCCCGCCGTCCTGGTCGTGCTCGGCCATCTGGCGGGACGCGACTCCGACTCGTCCCGGGTGTGCGCCGAGGTGCGCCGCCGCTCCCCGGAGCACGCCGCGACGCTCCACTACGCCGCCCTGCAGACGGCCATCGCCGACGCGACACGCATCGGCTGGGTCAAGGCGGTGCGCCAGGAACGCGACGGCCGCAAGCAGCCGAGATCCGTCTACGCGCTCACCGAGGCGGGACGCGCCGAACTCGTCCACCGCCTCGCCGCGGAGTTCCGCGTGATCCGCTACGAGCACTCGCAGTTCCGCAACGCCGCCGCCTACCTCTTCGAGCTCGGCCCGCGCGCCGCCATCGAGGCCCTCACCGACCGCGTCTCGGCCCTGCGCATGCGCGCCGCCACCGAACGCCACCGCCTCGACGCCGCCCACGCCTCCGGCGTCCCCCGCCTGCACACCCTCGACTCCGAATACACCCTCGCCATGACCACCGCCGAAGCCGCCTGGCTGGAACAGACCATCGACGACCTCCTGGGCACCGCCATCCCCTGGACCCCCCTCCCCCCCACCCCCACCACCCCGCCCCCGTCCCCACCCCAACGAACCGCACCCACACCCCCGACCCGCATCCCACCCGCCACCCGCCGCCCATCCACACTCCCCAAGCCCCCGCCCCCGCCCCCTCCCACCCCCACCTCGCCTCAGCCCCCCACCCGCCCCTCGCCCCACCGCCAACCCGCACGCCAGACCCCGAGCCGACCCTCCGCCCAGCCCTCAGCCAACTCCCCCTCCCAACCCTCCCGCCAAACTCCCAGCCAACCCTCAACCCAGCCGCCCGCCCGCACCGCACACCAAACTCCCGGCCAGCCCTCAAGCCAGCCGCTCACCCGCGCCGCACACCAAACTCCCGGCCAGCCCTCAACCCAGCCGCTCGGCCGCGCCGCACACCAAACTCCCAGCCAGCCCTCAACCCAGCCGCTCACCCGCGCCGCACGCCAGGCTCCCGGCCAGCCCTCGACCCAGCCGCTCGCCCGGGCCGCACGCCAAGCTCCCGGCCAGCCTTCGACGCCCTCCCCACAGTCGCCCCAGCCTGCGACCCAGGATGCGGACGGTGAGTCCGGCCTCCTCAAGCCGCCCTCCCAACAGTTGCCCCGGCCTGCGACCCCCTCCGAATCCTCAAAGCAGGCTCCCGGTCAGCCCTCGACCCAGCCGCTCGCCCGGGCCGCGCGGCAGGGTACTGGGCAGCCTCAGGGGCCGGGCCAGTCTGCGCGCCGGGAGTCCAGCCGGGCTCCGGCCTCCTCGCAGCCCGCGACGGCCCCGTCCGCTGCCGACGCCGAGTCCCAGGACCGCGGCCGGTCGTCGGCGCGTGCTCTCACTGACGCGTCAGATCCGGCGCAAGGCTCCGCGCAGCCCGCGAGTGTGCGTCCGCGCCGCGCGCAGTCCCCGCGTCCGCGGCCGCGTCCCTCCCTGTCCTCTTCTCTCACCCCTTCCCAAACATCGGGCTCGTCCCGCACCACCACGCCGCGCCGGAGTCCCGAACCGGACCCGGGTGAGTCCTCGGGCTCGAGCGCGCCGCCCAACTCCGGCCAGTCCCCGCCGTGAACCCCGGGCCGGACCGGGGGCTGGGCGTGAGTGGGGTCAAGGGTTGGGGAGGAGGCGGCGGAGGAGTTTGTGGAGGAGCCAGGATTGGAGGGCTCCGGTGGCGACGAGGGCCACGGCGTTGAGGATGACGTGGCCTGATGGGAGGGCGGACAGGACCGCCAGGCAGCCGGGGAGGGTCGCGCCCACGAGCCACACGAAGCCCAGGGCGTCTTCGGGGCCTTCGCCGTGGAGGAGGTAAGGGACGACGCCCACCGCGAACGCCGCGAGTACCAGCAGCAGGTAGGCGCGGGCGATCACGCCCGCCACGCTCCTGGAGGCCGTGCTCGGCGCTTCCATGTCGCTCTCCCCTCGGCTCCCGCCGCGATCGCGGGCGCACTGTGCTTCGCCGCGAGACCTTCTCGGGCCTTGCCATCATGCAACGCCGGGGCGACATTCGTCGGACGGGCTGTGGATAACTCTTTTTCGGCGCACCGGCCGTGGCCGCGGGGCGACCACGGCCGGTGCGCGTGCAGAGTTCCTACAGAGGGATGTTGGTGTGGAAGCCGCGGGTCGGCGTGGCTTCGGCAAGGGACTGGGCCAGGGCGGTGCGGGTTCTGGAGGGCGAGACGACCTCGTCCACCACGCCCAGGGAGATGGCCCGGTCCAGACCGCCGGCGATGCGGGCGTGCTCGTCGGCGAGGCTCTGTTCCAGGGCCGCGCGGTCGGCTTCGGGGGCCGCGGCGAGCTGCTTGCGGTGGAGGACGCGGACGGCGGCCAGGGCCCCCATGACGGCGACCTCGGCGGTGGGCCAGGCGAAGACCTTGGTCGCGCCCAGGGAGCGGGAGTTCATGGCGATGTAGGCGCCGCCGTACGCCTTGCGGGTCACCAGCGTGATGCGGGGAACTGTGGCTTCGGCGAAGGCGTGCAGGAGTTTCGCGCCCCGGCGGACGACGCCGCCGTGTTCCTGGCCGACGCCGGGCAGGTAGCCGGGGACGTCAACGAGGACGATGAGCGGGACGCCGAACGCGTCGCAGAGCCTGACGAACCTCGCGCACTTCTCCGCCGAGAGGCTGTCGAGGCAGCCGCCCTTGCGCAGCGGGTTGTTCGCGATGACGCCCACGGTACGCCCGCCGAGCCTCCCGAACGCCGTGACGATGTTGGCCGCCCACTTGGCCTGCAGCTCGACGAGCTCGTCGTCGACGATCCCCTTGACCAGCGGAAGCACACAGTAGGCACGCCGCACGCTCTCCGGCAGGAAGTCCGAGAAGTCGCGTTCCTCCACGGTGTCGAGCCTGACCCGGTCCTGGTTCCCGAGCAGCAGCGCGAGCCGTCGCGCGGTCTCGATCGCCGACGCGTCGTCCTTGGTCGTGATGTGCGCGACGCCCGACCTGACGCCGTGCGCCTCGACGCCGCCGAGCCCGGCCATGTCGATGTCCTCGCCGGTCACCGAGCGCACCACGTCGGGCCCGGTGACGAAGATCTTCCCGTTCTCCGACAGCACGACGACGTCGGTGAGCGCGGGCCCGTACGCCGCGCCGCCTGCCGCCGGGCCGAGCACGACCGAGATCTGCGGAACCACCCCGGACGCCCTGGTCTGCACGGCGAAGATCCTGCCGACCGCGTGCAGCGACTCGACGCCCTCGGCAAGGCGCGCCCCGCCGGAGTGCCACAGGCCGACGATCGGGAGCCGCTCGCGCAACGCGAGCTCGTACGCCCCGACGACGGCCTCGCACCCTTCGGTCCCCATCGCCCCGCCCATGACGCGCGGGTCGCTGGCGAACCCCACGACGGGTATCCCCTCTATCCGTCCTCGACCCGCGAGCTTGCCGCTGCCTTCGCCGCCGCCGAGGGGGCGGAAGGTCCCCTCGTCGAACAGCGACTCAAGGCGGACCCGCGGATCACGCGGGTCCGCCTCGGCGAGCGGGTGGAGCGGAGCGGTGTCGAGGACGGTCACGAGGACTCCTAGAGGCTCATAGGACCCGCTCGAACGCAAGGGTCACGTTGTGACCGCCGAATCCGAACGAGTTGTTGAGAGCGGCGGCCGGGCCGTCAGGCAGCTTGCGCGGCTCGCCGGACACGATGTCGAGGTCGACCTGGTCGTCGAGGTTCTCCAGGTTCACCGTGGGAGGGACAAGGCCCTCGCGCAGCGACAGCACGGTGATGAGCGCCTCCAACGCCCCCGCGCCGCCCAGGAGGTGGCCAGTCATCGACTTGGTCGCGGTGATGTTCAGGCGGTAGGCGTGGTCGCCGAACGCCTTCTTGATGCCCTGCAGCTCGGCGACGTCGCCCTGCGGGGTCGACGTGCCGTGCGCGTTGATGTGGACGATCTGCTCGGGCTCGAGGCCGGAGTCAGCAAGGCACCGCTGCATCGCCTTGGCCGCGCCGCGCCCGTCCTCGGGCGGCTGGACCATGTCGTGGCCGTCGGCGGAGTAGCCGACGCCGGAGGCGATCGCGTAGATCTTCGCGCCGCGTGCGCGCGCGTGCTCCTCGGACTCGAGGATGAGGACCGCGGAGCCCTCGCCGAGCACGAAGCCGTCACGCGCCTTGTCGTAAGGGCGGGAGGCGAGCTCGGGGGCATCGTTGCGGGTGGACATGGCGCGCATCGCGCCGAAGGAGGCCATCTGGAGCGGGTGGATGCACGCCTCGGTGCCGCCGGCGATGACGACGTCGGCGCGCCCGGCCCGGATCATGTCGATGCCGTAGCCGATGGCCTCGGCGCTCGACGAGCACGCCGACACCAGCGCGTGGATGCCCGCCGTGGCGTTGAACTCGAGGCCGACGTGCGCGGCCGAGCCGTTGGGCATCAGCATCGGCACGGTGAACGGGGAGACGCGGCGCCAGCCCTTCTCCCGGAAGACGTCGTAGCTGTCGAGGGCGGAGTGCAGTCCGCCGATGCCGGACGACAGCACGACCCCGAGCCTGTCGGAGTCGATGGTGAGGCCCTCGGTCTCGCCGTGCGCGTAACCGGCGTCCTTCATCGCCTCGATGGCGGCGATGAGGGCGAACTGCTGGCAGCGGTCCATGCGCCGCATGCGGGGCTTGGCGAGCACGCCGGAGTCGGCGGGCTCGACCGCGGCCTGCGCGGCGAACTGGACGGGCAGCCGATCAAGGTCGTCCCAGGGCAGAGTGCGCGAGCCGGACTTGCCGGCGAGTAGGGCGTCCCAGGTGGACGCGACGTCGCCCCCCAGAGGGGTCGACGCTCCCAAACCGGTCACAACAACACGGGTCTTGCCCATTGCGCTTACTCCTATTTACCTGGGGGGGTATCTCGTGGTCGCGCGGGCCTCTGCAGCGGCCCGCGCGACCGCGCGCTCCGAATCCGGACTTCGGAGCGGGTGAGGATCAGGCCTTGGTCGCGAGGCCCTGGACGTAGTCCACGACGTCCTGGACCGTGCGCAGGTTCTTCAGCTCGTCGTCGGGGATCTCGACGCCGAACTTGTCCTGCGCGGCGACGGCGATCTCGACCATCGACAGCGAGTCGATGTCGAGGTCGTCGATGAAGTTCTTCTCGGGGGTGACGTCGGCGGCCGGGATGCCGACGATCTCCTCGACGATCTCGCCGAGTCCGTCGAGGATCGTCTGCGTGGTGACTTCAGCCATTGCTGGGTGCTCCTTGATTCCGATAGGGATGTTTCGCCCAGACCCTAGGGGATCTGGATGACCTGGGCAGCGTAGGTCAGTCCTGCGCCGAACCCGATAATGAGAGCCGGTTCTCCCGACTTGACGTCGCCGCGCTCGATCATGCGCGAGAGCGCCATCGGGATGGACGCGGCCGAGGTGTTCCCGGCGTTGACGATGTCCTCGGCGATCACCGCGTTGGGCGCGTTGAGCTTCCTCGCGATGCCGTGGATGATCCTGAGGTTCGCCTGGTGCGGCACGAACGCCGCGAGTTCGGACGGGTCGATGCCCGCCCTCCGGCACGCCTCCAGTGCCACCGGGTGCAGCGCGGTGGTCGCCCACCGGAAGACGGCCTGGCCGTCCTGGGACAGGAACGAGTTGCGGTCCTGCACCATGATCTTGTCGGCGTTCTCGCCGTCGCTCCCCCACACCACCGGGCCGACCTGCGGCACGTCCGCGCCGGTCACGACCGCCGCGCCCGCGCCGTCGGCGAAGATGATGCAGGTCGTGCGGTCGGTCCAGTCGATCCACGGGGTGAACTTCTCCGCGCCGACGACGAGGACGTTCTTTGCCGAGCCCGCGCGGATCGCGTCGCTCGCCGTGGACAGCGCGTAGCAGAACCCGGCGCACGCGGCGTTGACGTCGAACGCGCCGGGCGCGGTGATGCCGAGCCGGTAGGCGACGGTGGCCGAGGCGTTCGGCACCTGGCTCTCGGCGGTGCAGGTCGCGACGACGACGAGGTCGATCTCGTCGGGGGTGAGCCCGCTCGCGGCGAGCGCCTTGCCTCCGGCGGCGACGGCGAGGTCGAGCATCGACTCGTCCTCGAGCGCGAGCCGCCGTGAGGCGATCCCGACGCGGGAGCGGATCCACTCGTCGTTGGTGTCGACGCCGCGGGCGGCGAGGTCGTCGTTGGTGACGACGTTGTCGGGCTGGTAGTGGCCGAAGGCCAGGATGCGGGCGCCGTTGCGCCCTTCGGACAGCTTCACGCGAGCTCCCGTGCCTTGTCGATGTCCTCGGGGGACTTGAGGCCGAACAGGGTCGTGCCCTTCAGCTCACGGCGGGCCAGGCCCACCAGCGTGCCGGACGGCGCCAGCTCGATGATCGCGCTGACGCCGAGGTCGGCGAACGTCCCCATGCACAGGTCCCAGCGGACGGGCGAGCTGACCTGGCCGACGAGCCGCGAAAGGAACTCCGCGCCGGAGTCGACGACCGCGCCGTCCTTGTTGGAGACCAGTGTGATCTCGGGGTCCTTGGGGGTGATCGCGGCGGCGGCGGTCTCCAGTGCGGCGACGGCCGGGGCCATGTGGTCGGTGTGGAAGGCCCCGGCGACGGCCAGGGGCCGCAGGCGCGCCTTGGCCGGGGGCTCCTCGGCGAACGCCGCGAGCTGCTCCAGCGTGCCCGCCGCGACGATCTGGCCCGCGCCGTTGATGTTGGCGGGGGTGAGGCCGTGCTTGGCGATGGCGGCCAGCACCTCGTCGGTGTCGCCGCCCAGGACGGCGGTCATGCCCGTCTGGGTGATCGTGGCGGCCTCGGCCATGCCGCGGCCGCGCACGGCCACGAGGCGCATCGCGTCCTCCTCGCTGAGCACCCCGGCCATCGCGGCCGCGCCGAGCTCTCCGACGCTGTGTCCGGCGACGGCGTCGGGCCGCAGGCCGAGGGCCTGGAAGGTGACGAGCGCGGCGGCGACCAGCAGCGGCTGGGCGACCGCGGTGTCCTTGATCTCGTCGGCATCCGCGGTGGTGCCGTAGCGGATCAGGTCAAGCCCGACGATGTCGGACCAGGCGCCGAGCCGATCCGCAACGCCGGGGACCTCGAGCCATGGGGCGAGGAATCCGGGGGTCTGGGCGCCTTGGCCGGGAGCTGTGATGAGAAGCACGGGACCAACCATGCCGTGGAGCAGGGGGTCGGGGTCATGCCGACAGGGACGAAGTTTGCTCCGCGGTCTTTGTAGGACCCTGACAAGGGTGACGCCCGCTCCTTGTGGCGCGGCTTGGAGAACTCCTAAAAGGATCCGGCTCGATCGGTGAATCTTCCGAGCACCAGAGCGATCCGGAGGGTGAACGCGCCGCGTCCGTCGGTCGGGGGCAGACCGGTCAGTTCGCTCACCCTGCGCAGGCGGTACCGGACGGTGTTGGGGTGGACGTACAACAGCCGCGCGGTGGCCTCGAGGGACGAGCCCTGTTCGAGGTAGGTGGTGAGGGTGTCCAGGAGGGGCGCTCCGGCGGCCTGGATGGGCGCGAAGACCTGCTCGACGAGGTACTTGCGGGCCGCCTCGTCGCCGTCGAGCGCCCGTTCGGGCAGCAGCTCGGAGGCGGCGACCGGCCTCGGCGCGTCCGGCCAGCCGACGGCCGCGCGCAGCCCCGCGAGCGCAGCCTTCGCCGACGCGGTGGCCCCGTAGAGGTCGGGCGCTTCAGGGCCGACCACGACGGGCCCTTGGCCGAACTTCGCGGAAAGCTGCCTTGCGGCCGCGAGGGGGTCCTCCGCGCCGCCGACGATCACGATCAGCCTGCTGCCCTGCACCCCCGACAGAACGTCCACACGTAGCCGCCGCGCCGAGAGCTTGATCTGGTCGGCGATGGCCTCCGAGCTGTCCTCGGGGGCGTGTCCGGCGATGACGACGACCGGCTTGGTCGTCCAGCCGAGCGCCGCCGCCCACGAGTGCAGGCCGTCGTCGCCGTCACCGCGCAGGAGCGAGTCGACCACCAGCGCCTCAAGGCGGGCGTCCCAGGCCCCGCGCGTCTCGGCGGCGCGCGCGTACACCTGGGCGGCGCTGAAGGCGACCTCGCGGGTGTAGCGCAGGATCGCCTCGCGCAGCTGTGCCTCGCCTCCGGGGGCGGCCAGGTCGTGCAGGCGCGTCTCCACGACCTCGCTGATCACCCGGATCATGTCGACGGTGTGCTGGAGCCGGATCGTGCGCATCATCTCGCGCGGCGCGGTCGCGAACACCTCGCCGCCGAGCGCGACCCGGGTGCGCTCGCCGTTGCGGAACCAGTCGACGAACGCCGCGATCGAGGTCTGCGCCACGAGGCCGATCCAGGACCGCTGCTCGGCGGGCATCCGCCGGAACCACGGAAGCCGCTCCTCCATGCGGGTGAGCGCCGCGACTCCGAACGTGCTCAGCGCGGTCTCCAGGCGGCGGGTGGTCGCCTCCCGCAGCGCGCGGCTCTCCGCGCTCTCGTTCGTCACGGGGACAAGGGTGCCATCCCGGTGGCGGAGCGTTGTACCCCCGTCCTGCCTTCCCGTCCCGCCTCGGCCGCCTACACCGCGTCGGAGTAAGCCCCCGGTCAATTCTCCACCACGGGCCGCTACGTTGCGTGCCAGAAAAATGCACGCTCCGTAATCTCCGGAGGGTCAGTGCCCTCACGACTACGGAAAGGTCAGGGAGTGGAACGCCCCATCTTCGTCGTCGGATGCCCCCGTTCGGGTACCACGCTCCTCCAGCTCATGCTGCACGCCCACCCCAGGATCGCGATCCCGCCCGAGACGAGGTTCCTTCTGCCCGCCTACTACGGCCGTGAGATGTTCGGCGACCTGACCGACCGTGGCAACCGGCGCGCCCTCGGCGTCTGGCTCACCGGGACGCGCGGGCACAAGTTCCCCGACCTCGGCCTCGACGCGTTCGCGATGGTCGCCGAGATCGAGTCGGGCCCGCCGACGCTCGGCTCGGCGCTCGGCGCGGTCTTCCGCGCCTACGCGCGCGGCCACGGCAAGCCGCGCTGGGGCGACAAGCGGCCCGGGTACGTGCGCTACCTGCCCGAGCTGTTCCGGCTGTTTCCCGACGCGCAGGTCGTCCATCTGATCCGGGACGGCCGCGACTGCGTCGGCTCGCTCAAGAACATGCCGTGGTGGGAGCGCGACACCACCTACGCGATGACGACCTGGGCGGCGGCCATAGACGCCGGGGACAAGGCACGGCGGTCCCTGCCGCCGCACTCCTACCACGAACTCCAGTACGAGCGGCTGGTCACCGATCCGGAATCCGAGCTGCGCCGCCTGTGCGGGTTCCTGCGCGAGGACTTCGACCCGGCGATGCTGCGCCCGAGCGCGGTCGCCTCGGTGACCCCGCGCCGCAAGAAGCACCACCGCCGCACCCACCAGGCCGTCGACGCGGGGGCCGTGCACTCCTGGCAGGAGCGGCTCGACGAGACCGAGATCGCGGTCGCCGAGTACTTCCTCGCCGAACGCCTGCGCCGCTACGGCTACGAGCTCAGCGACGCCCCGCGCCCGTCGGCCAAGGCCGTCACCCACTACCTGGCGACGGCCGCGGCGATGCGGCGCAGCCGGATGGCCCGCGACGCCAAGGACGCGGTGCGGCGGCTGCGCGAGCACGGCGACCTCGCCTGCCGCCTCGACCGCGACCTGCTCGTCCTGGGCCGCTGAGACGGCCGCACAGACGTCCGGACGGTGAAGGAGGGGCCCGGAACACCTCCGGGCCCCTCCTCGTCGTTCAGACCGGCACAGCGCCTCGGGGAGGCGTCAGGCCGCGCCGCCGGACTCGGCGGGGGCGTTCACGCCGGAGACCGCCGCGACGCCCTGGTCGAGGCCGTAGCGGGTGATCGCCTGCTGGAGCACCTCGTGCTTCATCTCGCCGCGCTTGACCAGCCTGGTCAGCACCGCGAGCACGATCGACTCGGCGTCGACGTGGAAGAAGCGGCGGGCCGCCGCGCGGGTGTCGGAGAAGCCGAACCCGTCGGTGCCCAGCGAGGTGTAGTCACCGGGGACCCACGGGGCGATCTGGTCCTGCACCGCGCGCATGAAGTCGCTGACGGCCACGATCGGGCCCGGCACGTCGGACAGACGCCGGGTCACGAACGGGATCAGCTGCTCGCGCTCGGGGTTGAGCAGGTTGAACGTGTCGCAGTTCATCGCCTCGCGGCGCAGCTCGGTCCAGGACGGGGCCGACCACAGGTCGGCCGACACGCCCCAGTCCTCGGCCAGGATGCGCTGGGCGTCGATCGCCCAGCGCCCGGCCACTCCGGAGGAGACGATCTGCGCCTTGGGTGCCTCGGAGCCGAGGTCCGGGCCGTCGCCGAACTTGTACAGGCCGCGCAGCAGGTCCTTGACGTCAAGGCCCTCCGGCTCGGCCGGCTGTACGTAGGGCTCGTTGTAGACCGTCAGGTAGTAGTTGATGTCCTCGCCCTGCGGGAACTCCTCGCTCGAGCCGTACATCCGGCGCAGCGCGTCCTTGACGATGTGGGACAGCTCGAACGCCCAGGACGGGTCGTAGCTGACCGTCGCGGGGTTGGTGGAGGCGAGCAGGTGCGAGTGGCCGTCGGCGTGCTGCAGGCCCTCGCCCGTCAGGGTGGTGCGGCCCGCGGTCGCGCCGAGCATGAACCCGCGGCCCATCTGGTCGGCCATCGCCCACATCTGGTCGCCGGTCCGCTGCCACCCGAACATCGAGTAGAAGATGTAGATCGGGATCATGTGCTCGCCGTGCGTGGCGTAGGCCGTGCTGGAGGCGATCAGCGACGCCATCGACCCGGCCTCGGAGATGCCCTCGTGCAGGATCTGGCCCTGCTCGGACTCCTTGTAGGACAGCATCAGCTTGCGGTCGGCCGACTCGTACGTCTGCCCGTGCGGCGAGTAGATCTTCGCCGTCGGGAACATCGCGTCCATGCCGAACGTGCGCGCCTCGTCCGGGATGATCGGGACGAAGCGGTGCCCGATGTTCTTGTCCTTCATCAGGTCCTTGAGCAGCCGGACGAAGGCCATGGTGGTGGCCACCGACTGCTTGCCTGAACCCTTGCGCAGGTCGTCGTAGGGCGCGTCGCCGGGCAGGGTGAGCGGCTTGGCGCGGTTGACGCGTTTGGGCAGGAAGCCGCCGAGCGCCGCGCGGCGCTCCTTCATGTACTGGATCTCCTCGGAGTCCTCGCCCGGGTGGTAGTAGGGCGGGAGGTCGGCCTCCAGGGCCGAGTCCGGGATCTCCAGGTACAGGCGGTCGCGGAACTCCTTGAGCTCGTTCTTGGTGAGCTTCTTCATCTGGTGGCTGGACATGCGGGCCTCGAAGTCGGGCCCGAGGGTCCAGCCCTTGATGGTGTGCGTGAGGATCACCGTCGGCTGGCCGACGTGCTCACGCGCCGCCTTGAACGCCGCGAACAGCTTGCGGTAGTCGTGGCCGCCGCGCGACAGCTTGGCGAGGTCGTCGTCGCTGAGGTGCTCGACGATCTTGCGCAGCCGGGGGTCGTCGCCGAAGAACTGCTCGCGCGTGTAGGAGCCGGGCTCGACGGTGAAGGTCTGCATCTGGCCGTCGGGGGTGTTGTTCATCTTGTTGACGAGCACACCGTCGACGTCCTTGGCCAGCAACGGGTCCCAGTCGCGGCCCCAGATGACCTTGATGACGTTCCAGCCCGCGCCGCGGAAGTAGGACTCGAGCTCCTGGATGATCTTGCCGTTGCCGCGCACCGGGCCGTCGAGCCGCTGCAGGTTGCAGTTGATGACGAAGGTGAGGTTGTCCAGCTCCTCGCGGGCGGCGAGGCCGATCGCGCCGAGCGACTCGGGCTCGTCCATCTCGCCGTCGCCGAGGAACGCCCACACGTGCGAGCGCGAGGTGTCCTTGAGCTCGCGCGACAGCAGGTAGCGGTTGAACCGCGCCTGGTAGATCGAGTCGATGGCGGCAAGGCCCATCGAGACCGTCGGGAACTCCCAGAAGTCCGGCATGAGCCGCGGGTGCGGGTACGACGACAGGCCGCCGCCGGGGTGCGAGACCTCCTGGCGGAACCCGTCGAGCTGCTGCTCGCTCAGGCGGCCCTCGAGGAACGCGCGCGCGTACACGCCGGGGGCGGCGTGGCCCTGAATGAACACCTGGTCGCCGGACTCGCCGTGGTCCTTGCCGCGGAAGAAGTGGTTGAAGCCCACCTCGTACAGCGACGCGGCCGACGCGTAGGTGGCGATGTGGCCGCCGACGCTCAGTTCCGGACGGTTCGCCCGGGAGACCATGATCGCGGCGTTCCACCGGATGTAGGCCCTGATCCGACGCTCGATGTGCTCGTCGCCGGGGAACCAGGGCTCCTTCTCCGGGGGGATGGTGTTGATGTAGTCGGTGCTGCGCAGGCCGGGCACGCCGACCTGCTGTTCCCTGGCTCGCTCAAGAAGCTTGAGCATCACATAGCGGGCCCTGGTACGGCCCTCGGTCTTGATGACCGTGTCCAGTGATTCGAGCCACTCCCTGGTCTCGTCCGGGTTGATGTCCGGGAGCTGGCTCGGCAGGCCGTCGCTAATGATCGAGAAGCGCTGGCGTCCGGAAGGCACTGGTGTCCCCTTGTCACGCGGGTACATCGGCTGTTTGTCGACGTTCACTGCCCATCCTGCCGCCGACGAGGCGCTCTCGCATCTCTACTGCCCGGTAACAAGGCGCAGGTCACAGCACTGTCAGAGCCGATGTTAGGCGCGTCAGAGAGACGGTAAATACACGGTGTAAGGGCACGCCGACCACAAAGCCGTCAGTTGTTCCCCGACCCGCATTGGTCTACACCTGTGATGATCCTCTCATGAAGAGCAGCCTGCTTCCGGTACGCACCGGACGCCACGAGACCGTTCACGACATCACCGAGGAATGCCGAGATTTCATACGCGGTGAGGGGGACGGCCTTCTGCACGTCTTCGTCCCGCACGCGACCGCCGGAATCGCGATCATCGAACTCGGCGCCGGAAGCGACGACGATCTTCTGGCGGCCCTGCGCGACCTCCTGCCCGCCGACGACAGATGGCGGCACTCGCACGGCACCCGAGGACACGGGCGCTCCCATGTCATGCCCGCCCTCATCCCGCCTTACGCGAGCGTTCCCGTGATCGGCGGAAGACTCGCCCTGGGAACATGGCAGTCGATCGCCGTCGTGGATCTCAACGTGGACAATCCCGAACGAGAGGTGCGTCTGTCGTTTCTGCGGGGAACATGATGGGAAGGCGAATCCGCATGTGGAGCACGTGTGGATCATGCTTATGGGGTATGGGCACTTGCGCAAGGGGCCGTCCTTTGTGTGGACTGTCCCGCAATACCTTGGGGCGTGCCGACGCGAAGGCGTCGCGACCCGGGTCTCCGATCGGAAGGCGCCAAGCCGTCCGGTGGCGAGCCGGGGCGCTGGATAGCCAGTACGGTGCATCCCATGAACACGACACAGGGAGGACGTCAGTGAGCGCGACCGCGGGCCAGGCGCAGACAGAGCGCAGCCTGGCCGAACGGCTCGGTTTCAAGCCGGGCCAGGTGGTGCAGGAGCTCGGCTGGGACGAGGACGTCTCCGAGGAGCTGCGTGCGTCCATCGAGGCAGTCATCGGCGCCGAGATGGTCGACGAGGACTACGAGGACGTCGCCGACGTGGTCGTGCTGTGGTGGCGCGACGAAGACGGCGACCTCGTCGACGGACTGGTCGACGCCCTGTCCTCCATCGCCGGCGGCGGGCACATCTGGCTCCTCACCCCGAAGGCAGGCCGCGAAGGGCACGTCGAGCCCAGCGACATCTCCGAGGCCGCCCCGACCGCGGGTCTCTCCCAGACCAAGAGCGTCAGCGCCGCCCCCGAATGGTCGGGAACCCGGCTCGTCGCGCCCAAGGGCCGCATGTAGCGGGCCGAGGGCCACCCGGGTGGACGGATCTTCCTCGGGCGGACTGGTGGCAGACTGGGCCCTGCTTCGCCTGCCCAGGCAAGACCCAGTCTCCTCGAAGGGAATCCACCATGGCCGTTGAGGTCGGAGACAAGGCCCCGCACTTCGAACTGAAGGACCAGCACGGCACGCCAGTGAAGCTGTCGGACTTCGCCGGCTCCAAGGACGTCGTCCTGGTCTTCTACCCGCTGGCGTTCAGCGGCATCTGCACCGGTGAGCTGTGCGCCATCCGCGACGAACTGCCCACCCTGGGCGGCGACGACGTCCAGGTCCTCGCGGTGTCCGTCGACTCCGTCTTCGCGCACCGCGCGTGGGCGGACCAGGAGGGCTACCAGTTCCCGCTCCTGTCGGACTTCTGGCCGCACGGAGGCGTCGCCTCCGCTTACGGCGTGTTCGACGAGGAGAAGGGGCTGGCCCGTCGCGGCACCTTCATCATCGACAAGACCGGCGTGGTCAAGTGGAAGGTCGACAACGACATCCCCAACGCCCGCGACCTCGACGAGCTCCGCAAGGCTCTAAGCGGTATCTGAATCCGTGGCTTGGCGGCCGGGCGCACCCGGCCGCCAAGACCGGCTCTTCCCAAGATGTGCGGTATCGGGAGATGTGCGGATCGGGGCCGGATTCGGCTCCACAGGTTCATCTGACGGTCATGTGGCGTTCTCCTCCGGGTGGGAGTGGGCTGCGTCTCATCGGCCATGAGAAGGATTCTTGCGGCGTTCATGGCCGTCGCCTCGCTGGTGGCGGGATGTTCCGCCGAGGGTGAGCCCGCGGAAGGCTCAGTGCTGCACGTGCTCGCCGGGAGCGAGCTCGCCGATCTCGACCCGGTGCTGCGGGACGCGGCGAAGGCGACCGGCGTGAGCGTGCGGTTCACGTACGCCGGGACGCTCGACGGGGTCCGGCAGGTGGTCTCCGGACAGGCCGGGCAAAGGCACCAGGCCATCTGGTTCGGGTCGAACAGGTATCTGGAGCTGCGCGACCGGCCGTCGGCCGCGACGGCCACGCCGATCATGTCGTCGCCCGTCGTGCTCGGGGTGCGGCAGGAGGCGGCGCGGCGGCTCGGTTGGGTCGACAAGCGGCCGTCATGGGCCGAGGTCGCCAAGGCCGCCGTGGACCGCGACTTCACCTACGGGATGACGAGTCCCGCCGCGTCGAACTCGGGGTTCTCCGCGCTCGTCGGGGTCGCGACCGCGCTCAACGCGGGACAGGACCTCGATCCGCCGAGCGTCGCGAAGCTCTCGCCCGCCTTGCGTGACTTCTTCTCCGCGCAGACCCTGACGGCAGGATCGTCGGGTTGGCTGTCGGAGGCGTTCGTGCGCAAGGGGGCGGAGGTCGACGGGCTCGTCAACTACGAGTCCGTCCTGAGGTCGCTGAACGCGTCGGGAAGGCTGCCTGAGCCGTTGGCGCTGGTGTACCCCTCCGACGGGGTCGTCACGGCCGACTACCCGCTGACGCTGCTGCCGGGGGAGTCACCCGAGACACAGGCGGCCTACGACAAGATCACCGCCTATCTGCTGCGTCCCGAGACGCAGAAGCGCATCGTGGAGACGACGCACCGCAGGCCGGTCGTGGAGTCCGTCCCGTTCGAGGGCGTGGCCGACGTGCGGGAGCTGCCCTTCCCCGGGGCCTCCGAGACCGTCGACGGGCTTCTGGCGGCCTTCTACGACAGGCTGCGCAGGCCGTCGCGGACCGCGTACGTGATCGACGTCTCGGGCTCGATGACGGGCGACAGGATCGCCGACCTCAAGCGCGCTTTCGTCTCCCTGACGGGCGGGGACTCCCCTGCCTTCGACAGGTTCCTCAACCGCGAGGAGGTGACCGTCGTGCCGTTCAGCACCAAGCCGCACGCCGCGCGGGAGTTCACCGTCCCCGCCGAGAACCCGGGGGCCGCGCTGACGGAGATCCGGCGTTACGCCGAGGGGCTCAGGGTCGGCGGCGGCACCGCCATCTACGACGGCCTCACGACCGCGTACAAGATCGTCGGCCAGAAGACCGCGGCCGATCCCGACAGGTTCACCTCGATCGTGCTGATGACCGACGGGGAGAACACCGGCGGCATGGACTTCGCCGAGTTCCGCCGCCGCTTCGACGGCTACGCCAGGCTCGGGGTGCCGGTCTTCCCCGTCCTGTTCGGCGAGGCCGAGGAGAAGGAGATGAAGGAGCTCGCCGACCTCACCGGAGGCAGGTCGTTCGACGCGCGCGCGCAGTCCCTCCAGGAGGTCTTCAGGGAGATCCGCGGCTACCAGTGACGGCCGTGCCCGAAGCGGCCGCCGCCGTGCCCGTCCGCCGCCGTGTCGACCGCCGCCGCCGGAGGGCCGGCGGCGGCCGGACCCTCGGTGCGCGGTCGGACGGTCAGCCCGCGGCGTGCAGCCAGCGGACGGGCGCGCCGTCACCGGCCCTGCGGAACGGTTCGAGCTCGTGGTCCCAGGGGGTGCCCAGCAGCCGGTCGAGCTCGTGTTCCAGCGTCGTCCTGCCGCTCGCGGCGTTGGCCATCACATGGCGCAGCCTGTCCTCGGGGATCATGATGTCGCCGTTGGCTCCGACCGTGGCGGTGAAGACCCCGAGGGACGGGGTGAAGCAGTAGCGCATGCCGTCCGCGCCGGGTGAAGCCTCCTCCGTCACCTCGAACCGCGCGAGTTTCCAGGCGCGCAGCGAGGAGGTGATGGCCGCGGCGATACCGGGCTTGCCCTCCCAGCACAGTTCGGCCCGCTGGCTGCCGGGGGCAGCGGGCTGATCGGTCCACAGCAGTTTGACGGGCACGCCAAGCACACCCGCGGTCGCCCATTCGATGTGCGGGCACAGCGCAGGTGGCGCGGAGTGGACGTGAAACACACCGCGTACGGTCACTCGGTCCTCCTGGTGGTGCTTCTCTAGGCGCGTCTTCCCCTACGGCCTGGAGCAGCGGTGGCCAAGATGGACCGTGCGTCCCTCATTGTGCCCGATGGATCCCCCCGCGCACCAGCGCCATTGACCAAACGAAACCTCACGGCAACAATGCGCGACCTTTCCGCGTCAGGACGACCCCGTCTCCGCGCGGAGATGCGCCTGTATCTCGGCGGTCAGCCGTGCCTTGTCGCGCGGGTCCATGAAGGACGCGCGCACCGCGTTCTCGGCGAGCGCGGCGACGCCGCCGGCGTCAAGGCCGAGCAGGTCGGCCGCGACGAGGTACTCGGTGTTCAGGTCGGTGCCGAACATCGGCGGGTCGTCGCTGTTGACGGTGACCAGCACGCCGGAGTCCACGAGGGTGCGCAACGGGTGCTCGGCGAGCGTCGGGACGGCGCGGGTGGCGATGTTCGACGTCGGGCACACCTCGAGCGCGATGCCGTGCTCGCCCAGGTGGTCGAGCAGGCGCGGGTCGCGGGCGGCGGCGATGCCGTGGCCGATCCGCTCCGCGCCGAGGAACTCGAGCGCGTCCCAGACCGTCTCGGGGCCGGTCGTCTCGCCCGCGTGCGGGACGCTGTGCAGGCCGGCGGCGCGGGCGCGGTCGAAGAACGGCTTGAACTGCGGCCTCGGCCAGCCGACCTCGGGTCCGCCGAGGCCGAAGCTCACCAGGCCCTCGGGGGCGTGCTCGACGGCGAAGCGGGCGGTCGCCTCGCCCGCCGCGAGGCCCTCCTCGCCGGGGATGTCGAAGCACCAGCGCAGCACGACGCCGAGGTCGCGCTCGGCGGTGCGCCTCGCGTCCTCGATGGCCTCGATGAACGCGGGCTCGGGGATGCCCTTGAGCAGCGTCAGGTACGGGGTGACGGTCAGCTCGGCATAGCGGATGTTCTGCCGTGCCATGTCGCGGGCCACGCCGTAGGTGAGCGCGCGGATGTCCTCGGCGTCGCGCAGCAGGTCGACGACCGCGACGTACACCTCGATGAAGTGCGCGAAGTCGCGGAAGTCGAAGAACTCTTTGAGCAGTTCGGGGTCGGCCGGGACCTTGGTGTCGCCCTCGTGCCGCGCCGCGAGTTCCGCGACGACCTCCGGCGAGGCGGAGCCCACGTGGTGGACGTGCAGTTCGGCCTTCGGCAGCCCGGCGATGAAGTCGCGCAACGACATCCGATCCCCCCTTTCGTCGGGAAAGATCCTATGCCGTCAGCAGGCCGCGCAATGCTGCGCCGACGGTTTCCCTGGTCCTTCCCGGGGGGTCGAGCGCGCCGCTGACGGCCGCGGCGTCGCGCAGCAGGAGCAGGAGCCGCGCGCCGCCGGCCGGGTCGCGGTGGCCGGCCTCGGCGAGCAGGTCGCGCATCAGGCACTCGAACCACACGCGGTACTCCGCGACGACCTCGCGCACGGGGTGCTCGGGGTCGGCGAACTCGGCGGCGGCGTTGAGGAACGGGCAGCCGCGGAAGCCGGGCAGCGAGCTCACCTCGGCGATGCGCGTGAAGATCAGCTCGATCTTGGCGGCGCCGTCGCCGGGCATCGCGGCGAAGCCCGCGCGCTGGAGCTGGTACTGCTCGGTGAGGTAGGCGCCGACGAGCGCGTCCTTGGACTTGAAGTGGTGGTAGAAGGTCGCCTTCGCCACCTCGGCCTCGGCGATGATCCGGTCGATGCCCACGGTGTGGACGCCCTCGGCGTAGAAGAGCCGGGTGGCGGTGTCCAGAACGCGGGTGCGGGCGTCGCGGGCCGGTGGTGCCATGCGTTGACAGTACCAGACAGGTCTGTCTATGTTGGGATCGCACATACAGACAGGTCTGTTCAGGAGGCTTTCCCATGAGCGCGCTCTACACCGCCATCGCCACCGCGTCCGGACGTGACGGCCGCGCCGTCAGCAACGACGGAAGGCTCGACGTCGCCCTCGCCCGCCCCAAGGAGCTCGGCGGAGACGGCGCGGGCACCAACCCCGAGCAGCTCTTCGCCGCCGGATACGCCGCATGCTTCGCCAGCGCGATGAACCTCGTCGCCGGACGGATGGACCTCGACGTGTCCGAGGCGTCGGTCACCGCAGAGGTCGGCCTCAAGCCCAACGGGTCCGGCGGCTTCGGCCTCGAGGTCGCGCTGCGCGCCGAGCTGCCCGACGCGATCTCCGAGGAGGCGGGCGCGAGCCTGCTCGAGGCGACCCACCAGGTCTGCCCGTACTCCAACGCCACGCGGGGCAACATCCCCGTCTCGCTCGTCCGCGAGTGAGCCTCCCCCGGTAAACCCGGGTAAACCCGTGGGAAAGGTCGCGTCAGGTGGCGCGGACCGGCGGCGGGAGGGCGGCACACTGTGCGCCATGTTCGATCAGGGTGCACGGGTGGAGCGGCTGCTCGCCCGCCATCGCGACGTGTCGGTCGCGCAGACCGGCTCACTCCTGCGCAGGGACGAGGTCCTCGTCGCGGGCTCCGACCTCGCCCGCGCCGAGGACCTGCTGCGCAGGTGGACGGCGGGCAGCGAGCCGGGGCCCGGCCTGACCCGGCTCCGCCTCAACCGCTCGGCCCGCGTCGACGTGTGCGAGCTGAGCCTCCTGGCCCGGGAACGCGGCCTCAGCGTCTCGCCCAACCACCTGGTGTACGGGCAGCCGATGTGGTGGACGGGCCCGGCCGACCGGCCGCGTCCCGCGCCCGCGCTGCCCGCCCCGGTCGTCGAGGGGACCGGGCCCGCGCGCGACGTGACCGTCGCGGTGCTGGACACCGGGCTCGACCCGCACCCCTGGTACGCGGCCGCCGACTGGTTCGCCGACCACGCCGAGGCCGACCGCGAGGTGCTGGACGCCGACCTGGACTACGAGCTCGACGCGCAGTCCGGCCACGGGACCTTCATCGCGGGCATCGTCCTGCGGCGCGCGCCGTCCGCGCGGATCGTCGCGCGCCGCGTCATCGGGGGCGACGGCGTCGGGGACGAGCTCCAGGTGATCAGGGCGCTGCACGGGCTCAAGGCCGACGTGGTCAACCTGTCGCTCGGCTGCCACACCTTCGACGACAGGCCCTCGCCGCTGCTCCAGCGCGCCATCGCCGCGCTCGGTCGGCGCACGGTCGTCACGGCGTGTGCGGGCAACACCGCCTCGGACCGGCCGTTCTGGCCCGCCGCGCTGAAGCAGGTCATCGCGGTCGCCGCGCTCGACGGCGAGGAGCGCGCCTGGTTCTCCAACCACGGCTGGTGGGTCGACGCCGCAGCGCCGGGCACGGCGGTGCGCAGCACTTTCGTGCGGTTCGGGGAGTTCGACGGGTTCGCCGACTGGTCAGGGACGTCGTTCGCGGCCCCGGTCGTCGCGGGGGAGGTCGCCGCCCGCGTCGCGCGGGGGATGGAGCCCGCCGAGGCGGCGGACGCGGTGCTCGGCTCGGGCCCGGTGCGGCCGGGGCTCGGGACGCTCGTCGCGTGAGCGGACATGGCACTGCCACGTCGGGCGAGCTCGTCGAGCTCGCCCGCGTGGGAGACGCGGCGGCCTGGGACGCGCTCGTGGCGCGCTATCACCCGATGCTCTGGTCGATCGCGCGGGCGCACGGGCTCTCCGGACCCGCCGCCGAGGACGTCGTCCAGACGACGTGGCTGCGGCTCGTCCAGCACCTCGGCGCGCTGCGCTCCCCCGACGGCGTCGGCGGGTGGCTCGCCACGACGTGCCGCCGCGAGTGCCTGCCGCACGCGGCGGTCCCCGCGCCGCGCGAGCCGCTCGACCTCCCCGACCCGGCCCCCGGGCCTGAGCCGGTCGCCGAGGCCCGCGACCGCCTCGCCCGCGTCGCCGCGGCCCTGGAGACCCTCTCGGAGCCTTGCCGCAGGATGCTCAGGCTCCTGGCCGCCGCCACGCCCTACGCCGAGGTCGCCGCCGCACTCGGCCTCCCCCGAGGCGCCATCGGCCCCGCCCGCGCCCGCTGCCTCCACGCCCTCACCACCGCCCTGGGCGACCGAGCCGACACCTCATGACCACCGCGATCCTCGGGGCCCGAGTGGGTGAAGCCGCACGCACAGCACCTGGTAACCGAGCCGACCCTTCATGACCACCGCGATCCGCAGGGCCGCGGGGCACGGCGACGCCGATCCACAAGATCGCGCTGCCTCGCCGCCCGGGACGGCGGAGCCGGTCCATCGAGATTTCTTTCGTTACCGCCGTTGGGCGGGTTGTTGATCCGCGTTCGCGCGTGCGCCGTAGGGGCCCGTGCCGGAGGGACATCATGAACGATCTGTTGTACGAGGTTCAGCGGGTGTTCGCGCTGCTCGACCCGCCGCCGGAGCGGTCCTTCGTCGCGGCTCGGGCCGCGCTGGCCTTCCGTGATCCGGACGCGGCGCTCGCCGAGCTCGTCACGTCGCTGACGCCGTCGGCGGCGGGGTTGCGCGGGGCGGCGCGGATGCTGACGTTCGAGGGGGTCGATGTCGCCGTCGAGGTCGAGGTGTCGGCGGGGGCGCGGCGGCTGTGCCTGACCGGGCGGGTGTCCCCGGCCCGCGCGGCGCACCTGACCGTGCGGCACGCGGGCGACGCGGTCTCCGTTCCGGTGGACGCGACGGGGTTCTTCCTCGCCGACGGCGTCGCGCCCGGCCCGGTCATGCTGCACTTCGCGCTGCCGGACGGGGCCTCGGTCGTCACGAGCTGGACCACCCTGTGATCGACGCCCTCCTCGCCGGGGCCCTTGACGCCAAGGAGACCGGCGACCTCGCCGAGGGGCACCGGCTGCTCGCCGACGCGCTGGCGCGCTGCGCGGGCGACGTCGCCGCGACGGCCCGGGTCCAGGCCGTCATGGTCGCGCTGCTGACCGCTTCCGGCAGGACCGCTGAGGCACTTGTCCTGGCCGACCGTGCCGAGCCCCACCTTGTGGGCGCGGACCTTCAGCGGCTGTCTCTGCACCGCAGTTACGCGCGCGCCAGCCAGGGCAAGGTCGACCGTCCGGCGCGGCCGGGGACGGGCGACCCGGTATGGCGGGCCGCGCGGCTCATGGCCAACGGCATCTCCCTCGCGCAGGCGGGCCGCTTCCAGGCCGCGGAAAGCGCGCTGAAGGCTGCCGCGTCCCTCGCCGCGCGTACCGGGCCGCGCAGGCTTGAGCTGATGGTCCGGCACAACGAGGCGCACCTCGCGGCGCTGCGCGGACGGTTCTCACGGGCGCTCGGCCTGTTCGCCGAGTGCGCGCCGGAGTTCACCGGGGAGCGCCGCGCCCAGCACCGCCTCGACCACGCCTCCGCGCTGCTTGAGGCGGGCCTGTGCGGGGACGCGCGGGAGCTGCTCGCCGAGACCGTCGAGACCGCCGCGCGCGCGGGCTTCGCCGCCGACGCCGCGACCGCCCTGCTCGCCCGCGCCGAGGCGGAACTGGCGTGCGGCGACGCGGGACGCGCGGCGGACTCCGCGCGCGAGGCCGAGGACGCGTTCGCCGTCCAGGCGCGGCCCGGCTGGGAGGCCAGGGCGCACGGGGTGCTGCTGCGCGCCCAGGCCGCGCGCGGAGAGCGCTCCCCTTCCCTTCTGGTGTCCGTACGCACGACCGCCGCGCGCTTGGAGGCGTTCGGCTGGACCGACCCGGCTTTGCGGACCCGGGTGGAGGCCGCGCTGGCGTTCCCCGCCGAACCCGACCTGCTCCCCCGGCCGGGCTCCGCCGCGTCGGCCGCGCTGCGGCTGCGCGCCCACCGGGCGACCGCGCACGTGCACTGCGCCAGGGGCGAGGAGGCCGAGGCGCGCAGGGCGGTGCGCGAGGCGCTGCGCACGGCGGCCGCCCTTGCGGCGGGAGGGGACTCGGTGGAGTTGCGCGGCGTGCTCGGCCAGGCGTGCGCCGACCTGTCTCCGCTTGCCGTACGCCTCGCCCGTACCGACCGTGAACTGCTCGGCATGGAGGAGCTGCGCCGGAGCATCGTGTTCCCGTCGCCGATCCGGCGTCCTTCTATGGACGGCCTTTCCGGGCGTGCCAGGGCGCTCAGTACGGGAGGTTCGACGGCACGTCCTTCAGTGGCGACGGCCGACCTGCTTGAGGGGCTGCACGGGGTCGGGCTTCTGGAACTCGTCAGGGCCGAAGACCGGCTGCTCGCCCTTGTCGTGCGTGACGGACGCATACGCCGGGCCGTCCTCGGCTCCTATGACGCGGCAGTACGGGAGACCCGGCTTATCCGGTTCGCCCTGACGCGGGCCATGGTCGACGGGTCCGCGCCCACCGCCGCCGTCGCGTCCCTGCGGTCCCGTTTCGCGCCCGCACTCGGGCTTCTCGACGGCGTCGAACTCGTCATCGCCCCTACGGGTTCCCTGTACGGGTTGCCTTGGACGACCGTCACCGACGCGCCCTTCACCGTCGTGCCTTCGGCGACGGCCTGGCTCCTCGCCCAGGAACGCCGTCCCGAGCCGGGACCCGTGGTGCTGCTTTCCGGCCCCGGCCTTCAGCACGCGGAAGCCGAGCTCGCAGCGCTCCGAGACGTCTATCCGGACGCGCACACGGGAACTGACCCAGGGCTCCTGTGCGGTGCGCGACTCGCGCACGTCGCGGCCCACGGCGTCCACCTGGCCGACGACCCGCTGAGCTCGTATCTCGACCTGAAGGACGGCCCGCTCACCGGCCACGACCTCAACGCGCTCGCCGCACCGCCGTCCGTCGTGGTCATGTCCGCCTGCGACGCGGGACTCGGCGACGACGTCCTCGGCCTGCCCGGCGTCCTCATGTCAGCCGGAGTCCGCACAGTGATCGCGGCGGTGACGAAGCTCCCCGACGCCGCGGCACCCGCCCTGATGGCCGACCTCCACCACCGCCTCACCACGGGCGAGTCCCCCACCCGAGCGCTCGCAGCCCTCCCCCACACCCCCGGCCGCATGGGCCTCCAGTCCTTCGGCGCAGGCTCCTGACCCCACACGCAAGCCCACCCGTGATCAGGTCGAGCCGCCCGCCCCTCACCCCCTGAGGGGTCGGGCCGGTCGCCCCCTCGGGCACCTGCGGCGGCTACCTTGCCGGGCCGGTCGCCAAGCCCGACCGGATTCCCGAACCGGTCGGGCTCCGCGACCTGCGGCGGCCGCCTTGCCCGGTCGGTCGCCAAGCCCGACCTAATTCCCAAGCCGGTCGGGCTCCGCGGACCGCCCAGGCGCTCGCGACGACCGGTCCTGACGGTCTCAGACCAGCTCAGGTATCCGCGACGACGGACCTGAAGGGCGCTCAGACCTGCCCTGACCCGTGGCCACGGGCCCTGGCGGGCGCTCAGACCTGCCCTGACCCGTGGCCACGGGCCCTGCTCGAACCTGCCCTGACCCGTGGCCACGGGTCCTGACGGGGGCTCAGGGCTGCTCAGGGGCCTGTGGCGACCGGTCTTGAGGGGTCGGTGACCCAGGCGGACCAGGAGCCGGGGTAGAGGGCCGCGGGGACGCCCGCGAGGGTCAGCGCGAGGATCTCGTGGGCGGCGGTGACGCCCGAGCCGCAGTAGACCGCGACGTCGGCCGCGTCGGTCGCGCCGAGCGCCGCGAAGCGCTCGCGCAGCACCTCGGCGGGCAGGAACCTGCCGTCGCCGCCGACGTTCGCCCAGGTGGGCGCGCTGACCGCGCCCGGAATGTGGCCCGCGACCGGGTCGACCGGCTCAACCTCGCCGCGGAACCGCTCGGCCGCGCGCGCGTCAAGCAGGACGCCCGCCTTGGCCAGCGCGGCCGCGCCCTCGGCGTCGACCACCGGCAGCGCGCCGGGACGCGCGGTGAAGCCGCCCGGCTTGGGCGCGGCGTCCTCGGTCTCCACCGGCAGGCCCGCCCGCGTCCACGCGGTGAAACCGCCGTCGAGGACCCTGACGCGCGGGTGGCCGAAGTAGCGCAGGCACCACCACGCGCGGGCCGCGCTCGTGGCGTCGGCGTCGTCGTAGACCACGACGATCGAGTCGTCGTCGACCCCGGCCCGCCGCATCGCCGCCTCGAAGTCCCCGGCGGTCGGCAGCGGGTGGCGGCCGCCCTCGCCGGGCGCGCCCGCGAGCTCGGCGTCGAGGTCGACGTAGACCGCGCCGGGGATGTGGCCCGCGCGGTACGCCTCGAAGCCGGGCGGACCGCCCAGCCGCCAGCGGACGTCGAGGATGACTGCTTGTCCGCGCAGGCGAGCGAGGCTCGGCGCGTCTATGAGGGGCCGCACATCGTCAGTGTGACCGCTGTCGTGCCCTTCGGGGAGGGGCTCAGGTCCCGTACTCATCGCGCCGTCCAAAGGAGAGGTACCAGTTGTTCCTCGGGCACCAGTGAGCCGTGCATGCCGACCATCAGGTGCTCGAACGAGTTGACCGCGGAGTTCACGATCGCCAGCCCGCCGCGCGCGATCGCGACGACGTCGCCGACGCGCGGCAGCATCTCGGCCTCGACCGGGCCGAAGCAGCCGGCCGCGACCGCCTGCGCGCGGGACATCACCCACGCGCGGTCGCCCAGGACCTCGGTCCAGGCGGCGAGGACGTCGTCGGCCGCGCCGTCCTCGGCGTAGACGTGCCTGGCCCGCGCCTCGCCGCCGAGCAGCGCCACGCCCTCGGTGAGCTCGGGGTGGACCGCGGTGTCGAGCTTGTCGTCGGGGTTGCTCATGCCGTGGTCGGCCGTGATGTACAGGGCCGTGCCCGCGGGGATCACCTCGGCGAGCCGTTCGGCGAGCAGGTCGACGAAGCGCAGCTGGTACCGCCACGTCTTGGAGCCCGCCCCGTACATGTGCCCCGCGGTGTCCAGGTCGGAGTGGTAGACGGTGACGTGCGCGCGCTTGCCCTCCAGGGCTTCCTCGGCGCGTGCGACGAGCTGGCCCATGCCGTCGGCCGGAACGTAGTTCACGCCGCGCGTGATCGCGGAGTTGAAGCCGCTGCCCATGTACGCGCCCGAGGCTATGTAGCTTGAGGCGATCCCGGCGTCGGCCGCGCGTGAGTAGACGGTCCGGCGCGGCTGGAAGGACTCGGGGTCGGTTCTGCCGTTGTCCCAGCGCAGGCAGTTGAGCAGCCGTCCCTCGCCGGGGACGGCGACCTCAAGGCCGACCATGCCGTGCGAGCCGGGAGGCAGCCCGGTGGCCAGGGAGCTGAGGCTCGTCACCGTGGTCGCCGGGAAGCCGGCGGTCAGGGGACGGCCGGGAAGGGAACTGAGGAAGGGCACCTCCTCCGGATGCGCCCGGAGCAGCTCCCAGCCCATGCCGTCGATCAGCAGCACGCAGGCGCGCGGCAGCTCCGGCAGGTCGAGCACGTTGGCCGCGCCCCGCACCCCCAGCGAGCCCAGTACCGACGACGACAGGTCGGCCAAAGCCGTCTCGCCGTAACGCGGAACGGGGATCTCGGTCACCGTGTGGTCACCGCCGTGAGCGCCTCGGCGAACGCGAGCACCTGGCTGACGGCCTCCGCGCCGTCGGCGGCCTCGCTGACGCGCAGGGACAGGTCGTCGGACGTGACCGCGCCGGTGTAGCCGTGGTCGGCGTCGCAGTTCTCGTCGCCGCATCCTGCGGGTTCGAGGTCGATCCGGGAGTTCACTCCCCAGCCGAGGGTCAGCACCACCTCCGTCGGCGGGACCCCCGGCACGTAGCGTTCTGGCCGTGGCACGACCCGGGTGACGGCGACCGAGGAGATGCGGTCGAGCTTGACCGCCTCGGTCGTGGTCGAGCAGTGCGGCTGTGGCACAAGGTCGCTCGGCGGGTGCTCGTCGGTGTGGCAGAACAGCAGCCGCGTCGGGGACAGGACGAGGACGGTGACGTGCCTGCGCACCTCCATGCCGGGGTCGAACGCCGCCTCGTGGTGGACCACGTAGGCGAGCACTTCCTCGGTGCCCAGTGCCGACTCGACAGCCCCGGCGACCAGCTCCGGGTAGTAGCCGCTGCGCTCGATCGCGCCGCGCAACCCGTGGTCGTCCTTCGCTCGGGTTTCCCTCATTCCCCCATCCTGCCCTGTTCCGAGCGCCGAGCGCATCCCGGAGAGCCGGGACACGGACGCCGGACCGGCACTTCGGCCCGGCGTCCCGCCCTCACATCCGGCGCGGCTCGAGGGGCAGGCGGGGGCCGGGCGGGTGGGCGAGGGTGAGGCGCGCGTCGGTGACGGTCACCCCTGCGGTGTCGACCATGACGGGTTCGAGTTCGAGCCGCGCCACCTCCGGCAGGTCGCTGGCGAGCCGGGAGACCCTGATGAGCAGGGTCTCCAGGGCTTCGACGGCGACCTTGGCCGCGCCCTGGTGGCCGAACAGCAGGGGGGCCATCCGGATGGCGCGGACCATGTCGGCGGCTTCAAGGTCGGTGAGGGGGGCGAGCCGGTAGGCGCGGTCGTCGAGGAGGGCGGCGGCCACGTCGGACAGGCGGAACGACACGACCGCGCCGAAGGACGCGTCCTCCTGGGTGACGATGTGTACGGCGACGCCGCCGCTCTGCCCGCCTACCGGGACGCCGTAGCAGGCGAGGAGTTCCTCGGCGTCTCCGCGCTCGCCCTTGGCCAGCCACCCGGCGACGAGCTCACGGGCCCGTTCCTGGTCGATCCCGTCGAGGTCGGGGACGCTGCCGTGCGGACGGCGTCGCCAGGCCGCGTAACGGGAGGCGTAAGACAGCGCGCGTACGGCGTCCTCCGGGGCCGGGTAAGAAGGCACCGAGCCCGGGCCCGGCTCCCCCGTCGGGGAAAGGGACCGCAAGGCGGGCGGCATCCCCTTCTGTCCGAGGTAGGTCGCCAGGATCGGCTTGGCCGCCCCCCTGGCCAGCTCCGAGATCGCCGAGGCGACGGGCTCGGACTTGCGGACCCCGGACATGATCAGCTCGGCCCCGCCCATGACGGGCGGCGTGTACATGACGATGACGGCGTCGCAGGCGGGGTCTTCCAGGGCCGCGCCCAGCGCGCGGGTGTAGTCGGCGGCCACCGCGTTGGGGCCGAGGGAGGACAGGGGGCCGGGGACGAGCCCGTGCACGGCGGCGGCGTCGCGGGCGAGCAGGCCGAGGGAGTCGGCGTTGTCGATGATCGCCACCCGGTTGCCGGTGGGCAGCGGCTGGTAGGCGAGCAGCTGGGCGACGTCGAACATCTCGCCGAGGTCCTCCACCCGCAGCACGCCCGCCTGCTCGAACAGGGCGCTGACGGCGTGGTCGGGCAGCTCGATGCGGCGTACCGCGTGGCCGAGCGGGACGCCCTGGAGTGATCTTCCGGTCTTCACCGCGACGATCGGCTTGGCGCGCGAGACGCGTCGCGCGAGGCGGGTGAACTTGCGGGGGTTGCCTATGGACTCCAGGTGGAGCATGACCGCGTTGGTCGAGGGGTCGGCCTCCCAGTACTGCAGAAGGTCGTTGCCGGACACGTCGGCGCGGTTGCCCGCCGAGATGAACGTCGACAAGCCGAGGCCGCGTTCTGCGGTCCGTTGCAGGATCGCGATGCCGAGCGCGCCGGACTGGGAGAAGAACCCGACGGGCCCTCGGTACGGCAGGACGGGCGCGAGTGTGGCGTTCAGCCTGATCGAGGGGTCCGTGTTGGCTATGCCGAGGCAGTTGGGGCCGACCACCCTCATCCCGTTGGCTCTGGCCACCCTTACGAGGTCCTGCTGTTGCTCCCTGCCCTGCTCGCCGCTCTCGGCGAAGCCGGAGGAGACGACCACGAGGCCGTGTACGCCCTTGGCCGCGCACTGGCCTATGACGTCCTGTACCGACGAGGCGGGTACGGCGACGACGGCGAGGTCGACCTCGTCGGGGATCTCCGCGACCGCCTTGTAGGCCCGGACCCCGGCGACGGCGTGCGCCTCGGGATGGACGGGGTAGACGGGCCCGGTGAAGTCCGCGCCGAGGAGGTTGCGCAGGACCGTCTGCCCGACGCTGTGCGAGACGCGGCTCGCCCCGATCACCGCGACCGACGACGGGTGCAGCAGCCGTTCGATCGACCGTGACTCGGCCCGGTGCTCGCGTGCGGCCATGACCTCCACCGAGGTGTCGGTGGGCGAGAGGTCGAGGGTGAGCTGGATGATCCCGTCCTCGAACCGCTGGACCGCCGCGTACCCGGCCTCCTTGAAGACCTTGGTCATCTTGCGGTTGTCGGGCAGGACGTTCGCCTCAAAACGGGCGAGCCCGCGCTCCCGCGCGGCGGCCGCGAGGTGCTCGAGCAGGACGGACCCGACGCCGCGGCCCTGGTGGGCGTCCTCTACGAGGAAGGCGACCTCTGCCTGGTCAGGGTCCTTTGTCCTGTCATAACGCACAACACCCACCATTTGCTCACCAATCGTGGCGATCAGTGCCACGCGGTTGGAATAGTCAACTGTGGTGAAATGCCGAATCTCTCTCTCGCTGAGGTGGGGGCGCGGGGAGAAGAACCGGTAGTAGATCGACTCGGCCGAGACCCGCGAGTAGAAAGCCCTCAGCAGCTCCGCGTCCTCGGGCCTGATGGGGCGCAGGTGGGCGGTCCCGCCGTCGGAGAGGACGACGTCGGCCTCCCAGTGATCGGGATAGGGATGATCGGTCACAGCTCGAGCGTAGGCGACGGACGAATAACGGTCACGTGAGGGTCACGAGGTGGATCGGACCGGTACGGGTCACCCCGTTCCGGGGTTTACTGGAGAGTGCGCATGTGAAGGGTCCGGACAGAAGGTCGGCCCGTTACCCGTTTCGCTGCGCGTTCGAGACCAAATCCGAGGGTTGAAGCTGTTACGGTCGTCGGCACGCCCAGGCAGAATGGTGCGGGTCTGTCGTTAGGCGGAGCTGCCGTAAGAGCGAGGTGAATCATGACACGCGTGGTCGTGGTCGGCGATCTGATGACCGACGCCGTGGCACGAGCCGCGTACCCCCTGGCCAAGGGGAGCGACACCCCGGCCAGCGTGACGATGCACGGCGGGGGTTCGGGGGCGAACGTCTCGGCCTGGCTCGCGGTCGAGGGGGTCGACGTAGCGTTCGTCGGCCGCCGCGGCTCCGACATCAACGGCCGCAACCGGGACATGGAACTGATGGGCTACGGCGTCGACGCCAGGCTCGTCATGGACCCGGAGCGGCCTACGGGCACCTGTGTGGTCCTGATCACCCACAAGGGCGACAGGACCATGATGTCCGATCCGGGGGCGAACGGCGCGCTGCTGCCGGACGACATCCCCGCGGACCTGTTCACCCCCGGCGGCCACCTGCACGTCTCGGGGTACTCGCTGCTCAACGAAGGATCCCGCAACGCGGCGCTGCACGCGCTGCGCATGGCGGGCAAGGCCGGAATGTCGGTCTCGGTGGACGGCGCGTCCTCCTCGCCGCTCAAGCGCGCGGGGGCCGAGCCCTTCTTCGAGTGGACCCACGGCACCAAGCTGCTGATCGTCAGCACCTCCGAGGCCGAGGCGCTGACCGGCCGCGACGAGCCCGAGCTGGCCGCCAAGGTCCTCACCGCGTGGTACCCGCAGGTCGTCATCAAGATGGCCGACGAGGGCTCCCTGTGGTACACCAACGGCCGCCCCGACCCGATCACGGTCCCGGCCGAGCCCGTCGAGAAGGTCGTCGACGGCACCGGCGCGGGCGACGCCTTCACCGCGGGCTTCCTGCCCGCCTGGCTCGACGGCAAGCCCCCGGCCGAGGCCCTCGCCGCGGGCAACCGCCTCGCGGCCCGGGCGATCACCCACCTGGGAGCACGCCCGACGCTTTGATGGTCGCGCGCTGGAGAACCTCGGGCGCCCGAACGCGTCAGGGGCTGGAAGGCTGATCGGCTTGTGTTTTGGGGCGGAACCATACGGTTCCGCCCTTTTTCATGGGCTTTGTTGATCACGGTAAGTGCTGCGTGACTACGCTCTGATTTGGCGGACATGTCCGTCATGTGGTTTAGTCATGTCCATGACCGCCGACCCGAGAGACCGCCGCCCCATGCGGGCCGTGCGCGTCGCGTGTCGGCGAATGTGCGGTTGAGGCCCTAGAGCGGGCTCGCCCTGCGAGCCCCGTGAACTCCCGCCCATCGCCTGCCCCTCTACCGCAGCGCGCCCGGAACGCGGCGCTGCCCCGGGAATGAGACCTGTGATCAAGCTCCACGACCTCACCAAGGTGTACCGCGCCCGCGGCCGCACCGTGACCGCGCTTGACGGCGTCAGCCTCGACGTCGCCGAGGGCGAGATCCACGGCGTCATCGGCCGCAGCGGCGCGGGCAAGAGCACGCTCCTGCGCAGCGTCAACGTGCTCGAACGCCCCGACAAGGGCCGTGTCTTCGTCGACGGGGCCGACCTGCTCGCGCTGCCCGGCGACGACCTGCGCAAGGCGCGCCAGCGCATCGGCATGATCCACCAGCACTTCGGCCTGCTCGGCTCCCGCGACGTCACCGGGAACGTCGCGTTCCCGCTCGAGGTCACCGGCGTTCCCCGCCGCGAGCGGCTGCGCAAGGTCGCCGAGCTGCTCGACCTCGTCGGCCTGACCGAGCACGCCCGCGCCTACCCCGCCCAGCTGTCCGGCGGCCAGAAGCAGCGCGTCGGCATCGCCCGCGCGCTGGCGGGCGACCCCAAGGTGCTGCTGTCGGACGAGGCGACCTCCGCGCTCGACCCCGAGACCACCGACTCGGTCCTCGACCTGCTGCGCGACCTCAACCGCGAGCTCGGCCTGACGGTCCTGCTGATCACGCACGAGATGGGCGTCGTCAAGAAGATCTGCGACTCGGCCTCGACCATGCGCGACGGCAGGATCACCGAGTCGGGCAAGGTGCTCGACCTGCTGGCGCGGCCCGGCTCGGAGCTGGCGCGCGGCCTGTTCCCGCTGCCCGCGCCGACCGTGCGGCCCGACACGACGGTCCTCGACGTGACGTTCATCGGCGACGACGCCTCGACCCCGTTCATCTCCTCGCTCGCCCGCACCTACTCGATCGACGTCAACGTGCTCGGCGGCTCGATCGAGGAGGTCGGCGACGCCCGCGTCGGCAGGCTCCGCATCGAGCTGCCCGGCACCCCCGAACTCAACGCCCCGCAGATCGCGCACCTGCGCGAGAGCGGCCTGACCCTGGAGATCGCGGCTTGAGCGCCGACCTCGTCATCGCCCTCCAGGAGACCTTCCAGATGGTCTGGGTCTCCGGCGTCATCACCGCGGTGGGCGGGCTCGCCCTCGGCGTCCTGCTGGTGCTCACCGACCGCGGCGGGCTCGCGCCCTGCGCGCCGGTCAACCGGGTGCTCGGCCTCGTGGTCAACATCGGCAGGTCGCTGCCGTTCATCATCCTGATGATCGCGGTCCTGCCGCTGACCAGGGCCCTCGTCGGCACGACGATCGGCACCGAGGCGGCGATCGTGCCGCTGGCGATCGGCGCGATCCCGTTCTTCGCGCGGCTCGCCGAGACCTCACTGCGCGAGGTCGACCCCGGCGTGATCGCCGCCGCGCGGGCGATGGGCGCGTCACGCGTCCAGATCGTCCGGAAGGTCCTGCTGCGCGAGGCGCGGCCAGGGCTCGTCGCGGGCCTGACCGTCACCGTGATCACCCTGGTCGGCTACTCGGCGATGGCCGGGGCGATCGGCGGCGGCGGTCTCGGCGACCTCGCCATCCGCTACGGCTACCAGCGTTTTGAGACCGGCACGATGATCGCCTGCGTCGCGGTGCTGATCGTGCTGGTCCAGGCCGTCCAGATGCTCGGCGACCTCCTCGTCCGGCGTCTCTCCCACAAGTAAGAACCCCTGAAAGGCAGCACACCGGTGCTCAAGAAGCTCACCGTCGCCCTGACCGCCGCGGCCCTCGCGCTCGCCGCGGCCTGCGGCTCCTCCGACTCCGGCTCCGACGACGCGCTCGTCATCGGGGCGAGCCCGTCGCCGCACGCGGAGATCCTCACGTTCGTCAAGGACAACCTCGCCGCCGACGCCGGACTCGACCTGGAGATCCAGGAGTTCTCCGACTACGTCCAGCCGAACATCGCGCTGAACGACGGCCTGCTCGACGCCAACTACTTCCAGCACAAGCCCTACCTCGAGGACTTCGAGGCCGAGAAGGGCCTCGACCTCGCCTGGGTCGGCGACGTCCACCTTGAGCCGCTCGGCGTCTACTCCAAGAAGGTCACCGCCCTTGACGCGCTGAAGAGCGGCGCTGTCGTGGCGATCCCCAACGACGCCACCAACGGCGCGCGCGCCCTCGCCCTGCTCGCCGACCAGGGCGTCATCACCCTGAAGGACGGCGCGGGCGTCGCGGCCACCGAGCGCGACATCACCGCCAACCCCAAGGGCCTGAAGTTCAAGGCACTCGAGGCCGCGCAGCTGCCGCGCTCCCTCCAGGACGTCGACGCCGCGGTCATCAACGGCAACTACGCGATCTCCGGCGGGCTCGTCCCGTCCGAGGACGCGCTCGCCCTCGAGTCCGCCGACGGCAACCCGTACGCCAACGGCCTCGTCGTCAAGACCGGCGACGAGAAGGACGCGAAGATCACCAAGCTGCTGGAGCTGCTCCAGTCGCCGGAGACCCGCGCGTTCATCGAGGAGAAGTACGAGGGATCGGTCCTTCCCGCGAAGTGACCTCCGCGCCGGATCTCCGGCGCCCGCCTGCACACCGAGGCCCCAGCGTTCGCCCGCGCGGGGCCTCGGTGTTTTTTTCCGGGGCCGGTGGTCTCGCGGCGGGATTCTGTCAGTGGCGGCGGCTACCTTCACTCGCATGTACCGCCAGGGAGACATTCTGATCCAGCAGGTCGCGGCCGAGGCCGTGCCCGCCGCCGCGCGCGCCCTGCCGCCGGTCCCACGCGACGCGCGGGGTCGCCTCGTGCTCGCGCTCGGCGAGGCCACCGGCCACGCGCACGCGCTCACCGGCCAGGGCACCCTGTACCGCACCCCGCACCTGCTGAGCCCCGACTACCTGCACCTGCCGGAGGGCGGGCGGCTCGTACACGAGGAGCACGGGCCGATCACGCTGCCCAAGGGCTGGTTCCAGGTCGTGCGGCAGCGCGAGTACGTGCCGCGCTCCTTCGACGCCCGTCCCGTCGCCGACTGACCTCCCAAGCCAAAGGCCCCCCGATGCCCTTCACCGCACTGCCCGCAGACCGTCCCCGCGCCGAGGCCGGAGCGGCCGCCGCCTACCGCGCGGCGGGACTGCCCGAGCCCGCACACGTCGTGTGGGCCTCCTCCCCGCTCGCCGGGGCGGCCCTCACCGCGCTGCTCGACCCTGAGCTGTCCGACGAGACGCGGGCCCAGATCGTCTCCCTGATCCCGGCGGGCGCGTGCACGCTGCGCTCCGGCGCCGGCCCCGAGCGCGCGCTTTCGTCCGCCGAGGCCGCCGAGCTCCTTCCCCGGCTCGGCGCGGGCGCGCCCGTCCGCGAGCGGGTGCGCTCCCAGCCGTGGGAGGCCGAGCGGGCCGCCGCCTACGCCGAGCTCGGCCCGGTCGGCTGGGCCGAGGCGTGGGGCCGCACCGCGGCGCCGAGCTGGGAGCCGGTGAACGCCCTCGCCGCGCGGATCAGGGCCGCCATCGGCGACGCGGGCCGGGCCACGGAGGACGACGAGGAGGACGAGGAGCTGAGCCGGCTGCTGCGCGGCGCGACCCTCGACGCCGTCCTCGGCCAGCACGACGCGCCATGGCTCGCCCTGTTCGCGGCCCTGGGCCGGAGCGAGCCGCTGCGCGGCCTCGCCGAGGTCGCCGAGTCGGCCGGATGGTGGTGGCCGCGCGAGGATCTGCTGATCCTCACCGAGCGCCCGTCCCGACTGTGCCGCGACGAACCGGGCCGCCTGCACAGCGGCGACGGCCCAGCCCTGGCCTACCCCGACGGCTTCGGCCTGCACGCCTGGCGCGGCATGCCCTTCCCCGCCGAGTTCGTCGGCACCCTCGCCCGGCTCACCCCCGAGCTCATCCGCGCCGAGGAGAACGCCGAGCTGCGCCGGATCATGCTCGAGCACTTCGGATACGACCGCTACCTCGCCGAGTCCGGGGCCACCCCAAGGCACAAGGACGAGACCGGCGTCCTCTGGCGGATCGAGCTGCCCGACGACGAGCCAGTCGTCATGGTCGAGGTGCTGAACTCCACGCCCGAGCCGGACGGCACGATCCGGACGTACTACCTGCGCGTCCCGCCGGACACCCGGACCGCGCGCGAGGGCGTCGCCTGGACGTTCGGGTTGGAGGCCGCCGACTACCGCCCGGAGAAGGAGACCTGACGAGGGCCCCCGCCGTGACGCCCCGCGCAGGGGCCGGGGCGTCACGGACGCGCGGGTCTACAGGTGCGCGGGGATGCGTTCCAGGAGGCCGCCGGTGAACACGTCGTACAGGCCGAGCGGTTCCAGGTGCAGGTAGCCGATGTGGCAGTCGCACAGGGTGTTGGGGCAGGGCGCGGGCTCAGGCGTCGGCGTGAAGGTGCCGTCGTAGAGGTTGCCCAGGGGCGTCTTCACGAAGTGGCAGCGCCGCACCGTGCCGTCCCCGGCGACGGAGACGACGTCATGGCCGGTCCGGCAGGGCAGGCCGAGGCTGCGGTGCGGATGGCGGCTGTAGGAGAACAGCGGGTCGAGTGCCGTCCACTCGGCGGCCTCGGCGTCGGTGTAGGAGTGGCCCTCGGCGGCGTTGATCCACAGGTAGGTGTCCGCGGGCAGGTCGGCGCGCATACGGCGGGCCGCCGCAAGGTGCTCGGGCAGGCCGACGACGCCGACGCTGTGCCGTACGCCGAGCTCGGTGAGCTCGCGGCTCTTGGCGAGGAACCTTTCGTGGGTCACCTGTCCCGGGTGGTACGTCGTCCACAGGGCGAGGGTTTCGCGGTCGGCGCGTGATGTCCATGACGTCCGGCCGCCGAGGTTCGTCTGGATCGCCACCCTGCGCACGTGCGGCAGATGGCTCAGCTCGATCATCGTCTCCCGGTACCAGGACCGGACGAGGCCCTCGCCCCACGGGGTGAACAGCACTGCGGTGTCGGCGTCGCGCGCGGCGACCCAGGCGGCGAACCTGGCGAGCGCCGCGCGGTCGGCGCGCAGCTGCTCGCGGCTGTCGCGGCGCTTGGCGAACGGGCAGTACGGGCAGTCGTAGTCGCAGCTGGCCAGGGGGCCGCGGTAGAGGATCGTCAGCATCAGCGCGGCGTGTAGGTGTCCATAAGGTGCTGCACCTCCGGGGTGAACAAGGCGGGTCCTAGGGCGTCGGAGTAGGCGAGTCCCTCAGGGGTCAGGCGGATCGTTTCCGGCGTCCGCTCCAGCCAGCCCTTGGCGGCGAAGGGCGTCAGGTCGGCGTCGTCTTCGGGGTCGGTTCTGAACCTGCGGGTGTAGGCGGCGACGTCCACGCCGTCGGCCTGGAGCAGGGATTGCAGCAGATGCCTGCGGCGGCGCTCGGACTCGTCAAGGGCGAACCCGACCCTCGCCCGGGAGAAGTCCTCGGCGAGCACGTACTCGTCGATGATCGACCGGACCGCCGACGCCTCCACCGCGTACTCGAACGAGTAGTGCAGCCGCGACGTGTAGGAACGCGCCCCGCACCCGAGCCCGACCATCCCGTCCTCCTGACAGCAGTACTCGGTGCCGCCCCCCTCCCCCGGCCGCCGGAACATCCGCATGGACACCTGCTCGTATCCCAGTGCGAGTAGGTGATCCCGACCTGCCCGGTACAGCCGCAGTCTCTGTTCGTCCCACACGGGATCGAGCGCGATGCCTTCCAGCTTCTCCAGCCCTGTCTTCTCCCGCTTATAAAGCGGATAGAGATAGAGCTCCTCTGGCCGCCACTCCAGTGCCCGGTCGATCGACGCGAGCCACGACTCCTCGGTCTGTCCCGTGATCCCGTAGATCAGATCGATATTGAGTACCGGAAAACCGGCGTCCCTGATCGCGTCGAGCGCCTTCGTCGCCTGATCCGTCTTCAGCGGGCGGGCAACGGCCTTGACCTCGGCCTCTACGAAGCTCTGCACGCCGATGGAGATTCGGCTCGTGCCGAAGTCACGCAGTATCGCGAGCCTGTCGGGAGTGGCCGTATCAGGTGACGTCTCAACGCCCAAGGGCACGCCCACGCCCGAGGTCCCCCCGGTGAGGCGTTGGGTGAGCAGGCACAGCCGTTCCAGCTCCGAAGCTGTGAGGTAGGTGGGTGTGCCACCACCGAAGGCGGCCTGGGCGAAGGCCGCATCGCCGAGAGCGTCGCGGACGGCGGTCGCCTGTCGTTCGAGCGCGTCGAGATAGGCCGTCGTGAGCTCTTCGGGCGCGCCTGTCCTGGTGAACAGGTTGCAGAACCCGCAGCGGATCTTGCAGAACGGGAGATGCACGTAGAGGAACAGCGTGGAAGTGTCCTCACCGGCCCACACGTCAGCAAGGGCGGGCTCTGGATCAAGTGGCCGATACGCCGTCTTGTGCGGATACGCGTAGACGTACTGCTCGAAGGGCGACGTATATGTCCACGAACCATAGGTAAAGGGACTATTGAGGGCAGGGATAGTCATGCGATCACGAACTCTCCGTAGGGCACGGTCCAGACGACCTCGTGCCCAAGACGATGTCCGACGTATCCGTCTTCGCCGTAGGCGGTGCCGTGGTCGGAGCAGACGATGACGAAGGACGGGCGGCGCAGCATCGCGAACAGCCGGCCCATGCCCGCGTCCACGTACTCCAGGGCGGCCGCATGGGTCTCCAGCGAGTCGCCGGACGCGCCGGGCAGGTAGAAGTGGTTCGGCTGGTGCAGCGAGGCCACGTTGAGCAGCAGGAACAGCCGCTCGGGGGTGCGCGCGAGCACCTCGGCGATCCTGGTGAGCTGGTTGTCGAGGCCGTCGGGGGCCGTCACCCCGAACCCGGGTTCCCAGTGGGACTCGGCGAACATGCCGGGCAGGACCGAGCCGAGCGGGGTCAGCCGGTTGAAGAAGCCGACGCCGCCGACGCAGACCGTGTGGTACCCGGCGGCGGCGAGGCCGGCGGGCAGATCGGCCTGCTCATACGTCCAGGTGCCTTGCGCGGTGGTCTCGCTGCCGGGGAACGCCCCGGCGAACAGCCGCGGGTGCGGGCCCGGACCGGCCGGGGTGGGCAGGAACCCGGCGAGCATCGCCATGTGCGAGGCGAACGTGAAGTTCCCCGGCGCGTGCCGCTCCTGCCAGGCGAACCGCTCGGCCATGCGCGGCGTGCGGCCCTGCGCGGCGAGCCGCACGGCGACGTCATGGCGCAGCGTGTCGAGGGTGACGAGCACGATGTCGTGGGTGCCCACGATCGCGTTCATGTCGGGCATCGGGTTCATATCGAGCACAGTCCTACCAGGCGGCACCGACATCTCACCCCTGCACCGCGACCTCACCCGAGGTCCGCAGATACGCCGCGACCTGGGCGTCATAGACGTCGCGCCCCTCGGCCGACGTGCCCGGCAGGCCCGTCAGGTTGGGCAAGAGGTCGCCGAACGCGTTGACCTCGGCGACCGCGAACCCGCGCATCCCGACCCCGACGAGGAGGTCGACGCCGACCATCGTGCTGTTCGGGAAGCAGGCCGCCGCGCGGGCGCACACGTCCATCGCCGCGTCCCACGCGATCGCCGCGCGCACCGCGGCGAGGTCGCCGCGCTGACCGCCGAGGTGCAGGTTGGTCATGGGCGCGCGGGACGTGCGCGCGACCGCGTGGGTGGGTTCGCCCGCGACGACCACGACCCGCAGATCGAAGACCCTGCCCGCGAGCGCCGCCTTGGGGAACCAGCGTTCGACGTGCAGGCCGTCGGGCGCGAGCGCGTCGACGAGGAGGGCGATCTCGTGCTCGTCGGTGTAGGCGCGCACTTTGAGCGAGTTGTACCAGCCCTCGGCGTCGCGCGCGGCCGAGGTCTGCGCCCTGATCCTGCCGCCCGCCGCCTGGAGCGCGATCACCCCGGACGCCGACGAGCCGTGCGCGGGCTTGACGAACACCCGGTGGAACCCCGTCTCGGCCATCCTCTCGCGCAGCTCGGCGTACCCGCCGACGGGCCCGAGCGCGGGCGGCACCGGCACTCCGGCGGCCGCGAGCCTGGCGTGCGAGGCGCGCTTGTCGAACATGACCGCGATGTCCCCCACGTCGGCGAACGACGGATAAGGCCGGAGTCTGTCCAGGCCGTCGAGGAAGGTCCGGTACCAGCGCGCTCCCCCGCCGATCCGCGCCGCGTCGCCCGGCCCGCGCAGCAGCGCGTTGGCCTCGGCGTCCTCGCCCGGTGAGTCGATCCGCAACATGCCCTCGACGGTGAGGGGACGGCCGCCGAGCACGTCGCGCCAGGGGACGACCAGGGGCGCGGCGAGCCCCGCGCGGGCGCACGCCGCCGCGAACAGCGTCACGCGGCGGTCGCCCGGGGTGCCGACGACGGTGAGGCGCACGGCTACTCCGCGACCTCGACGTAACGCCAGTCGTCCTCCGGGTCGTTCTGGTCGTCGACGTTCACCGCGACGCCCGGCAGCGCCTTGACGATCCGCTCCATCATCGCGTCGGACATGTAGTGGTGGTGCAGGTCGAGCCTGGCCAGGTGGCCGAGCGGCTGGCCGGACAGCAGCGCCTCGGCGCCCTCGTCGGTGAGCGAGCCCATCGACAGCGACAGCGCCTCGAGCCGCGCGACGATCGGCGCGCCCGCGACGGCGGCGGCGATCCGGTCCTGGAACGCGGAGTTCTGCAGGCCGAGTTCGCGCAGGGCGGGCAGCCGCTCGCCGCTGAGGATCGGCGCGAGGTCCTCCACCGAGGAGGTGCCGCCGTAGTCCTCGACGCCGAGCCACAGCTCGAGCGACTCCAGCGCGGGGAAGTCCGACGCGCCCACGGCCCGCACGACTCCCCCGGGAAGGCCGCCTGACTCGAAGCGCAGCGACTTCAGCGAGGGCGCCTTCAGCGGCTCGAGCGAGAGCCCTGAGCCGCCCCTGACCACGACCTCCTCGAGCCCGCCGAAGGTGGTGAACAGGGGGGTGATGTCGTCGTGCATGATCCAGGAGATCTCGGCCTCCTCCTGGAGGAACTCGGCGAAGAAGAACGCCCTGAGGTTCGGGAAGCGCTCTGCGGCGTCGGTCAGCAGCCCGAGCGGCTTGTTGGAGGCCACGTCGTAGGTCGGACCCCAGTTGCCGAAGAGCAGCGCGCCGACGCGTGCGGTGTCCACGTGCTCGAGGAACGACGCGAACAGCTTCTGGAAGGGCTCGAACTCCTCGACGTAGTCGGCGATGCGCAGCCGCCACGCGACGGACTCGGGCTCGGGCAGCCCGGTGAGCTCGGTCTCCTCGGTGAAGTCGAACACCGGAAGACCGGCGAAGGACTCGGCGAACTGGTTGATCATCGTCGATCGGCCTCTCTGGGGGAACTGACGCGCAAGGTCTATCAGCCGCCGCCGACAAACCGCAGGCGGTCCGTCACCTCAGGCCCTCCGACCTCTTGCTTTTCGCCTTTCCATGGCTATCTTAGGTACGGAACGGTTCCGTACTTAATGGAGATCAGCATGGCTTCCACCCCGACCACCGCTCCCCTCCGCTCCGCTGAGGAGGTCGTCGCCAACAGCCGCGCCCTCATCCCCGGCCTCCGCGAGCGGATCTTCGCCACCGAGGAACTGCGCGCCCTCCCCGACGCCACCATCGAGGACGCCGACAAAGCGGGCATCTTCTCGCTGCTGCTGCCGCGCTCCCTCGGCGGATCGGGCGGCGACCTCGCCCAGGCCGTCGAGGTGATGCGCACGCTCGCCCAGGGCGACCCCACCGCCGCGTGGACCCTCGGCTTCCTGATGTGCCACAACTACCTGCTCGCGCGCTGGCCGCAGGAGGCGCTGGACGAGTTCTTCAAGGACGGCAGGCCCGCCCAGATGGCCGGCGTCGCCAACCCGCCCGGCCGGGCCAAGGCCGTCGAGGGCGGCTACCGGGTCTCGGGACGCTGGAGCTACTGCTCGGGCGTCATGCACGCCGAGTGGGTGAGCCTCATCGGGCTCGTCGAGGGCGAGGACGTGCCCTCCTTCTTCCTCGTCCCGCGCGACGAGGTGACCGTCCATGACACCTGGGACGTCTCGGGCATGAAGGGCAGCGGCAGCCACGACGTCGAGGTCGCCGACCTGTTCGTCCCCGAGCACCTCGTGCGCAGCCTCGCCACGGAGTTCACCCGCCGCAGCCCGGGCTCGGAGCTGCACGCCGAGCCGCTTTACGGCTACGACAGCCGCGACCTCGTCATGCTGATCGTGCCCGTCGTGATGCTCGGCGGCGCGGAAGCCATCCTCGAGGGGTACCGCGAACGGCTCGGAAAGCGGCGGGCCGCCTTCAGCCCCACCCTTACCGGCGACACCACCGCAGGACAGACACGGTTCGCGCGCGCGACCGCCACCCTCCGCACCGCCTCCGCGCTGCTGGACGCGATGGTCAGGCGGATCACCGAGGCGAACGCCGCGGGGCCCGACGAGCTCAGCGCCGAACTGCGCACCATGTGCGAACTCGACTGCCAGACCATCGCACGCCTGACCTGGGACGCCGCCCAGATCTGCCTCCAGGGAAGCGGTTCCAGCATCTTCCGCTCAGGCGACATCACCCAGCACTACGTCCGCGACCTCCTGACCCTGCGCGGCCACGCCACCATCGACGACGACCACATCCTCGGCAAGGCGGGCGCGCTGCTGCTCGGCCGTGACGCCGAGGTCAAGGGCGGCCTCGTCGGCCAGTGACCGCACACCACCCCACCCCCTTGAGGAGAGAAATGACGTCGCAAGACACCGCCGAGATCATCGCGGTCACCGTCCGCTACTGCTGGGCGCTCGACCAGCGGCGCTTCGAGGACCTCGCGCAGGTCTTCACCCCCGAGTGCCACGCCGACTACGGCGCGGACCACATCATGACCAGCCCGCAGGAGATCGGCGGGTTCTTCGCCAAGGTCCTCGACCTGCGCGGCGTGGACCGCTGCCAGCACCTCGTGGCCAACCACGAAGTCGTCGTCGACGGCGACACCGCGACCTCGCGCTGCCAGTACCAGTCGCACTACCTCACCCAGACGTCGGCGGGCGCGCAGGTGGAGGACGTCGGCGGCATGTACGTCGACAGCCTGCGTAGGACCCCGGACGGATGGCGCATCGCCAAGCGCGTCGTGCGCACCAACTGGCGGCTCGGCGGGCCTGACCCGTCGGCTTCTTCGACGGCGCAGAACGCGTCGGCCTTCATCGTCGCGGGCGGCTTCTCCGTCGACCCCGAGCGGCGTGCCGACGTCCTGGCCGCGACGCGTGACCTGCGCGCGGCACTCCAGGACGAGCCGGGCATCCTCGACTACTCGGTCACCGCCGACGAGGAGCCGGGAGCCGTCCGCGTCTTCACCCGGTGGCGTTCGGAGAGCGACCTTCGGCGGCACGTCGCCGACCCGCGTGTGCAGGAGCACCGCAAGGCGCTGGGCGAGGCGGGGTTCCGTGACGCCCGCCTGCGCCGCTTCACCGTCGGCGTGGAGACCCCCGCGCTGATCCCCGACCTTCCCATCAACGCCTGACCCGTGCGAGGAGAGACCGCATGACCACCCCGAACACCCTGCCCACCCGGCTGCACCACAACGCCTTCGTCGTCAAGGACCAGCGCGCCACCCAGCGCTTCTACGAGGGCGTCCTCGGCTTCCCGCTCATCGCCACATGGACCGAGGTCGACGAACTGCTCGGCGCGGAGCGCACCTACTGCCACACCTTCTACGGCCTCGCCGACGGCAGCGCCCTCGCGTTCTTCCAGTTCGCCGACCCCTCCGACCAGGCCCTTTTCGAGCCGCAGTTCCGTCCGTCGCCGTTCATCCACATCGCCCTCCAGGTGGACGCCGAGACCCAGGAGGCGCTGACCGGGCGGCTCAAGGAGCACGACTGGGAACACCTCGTGATCGACCACGGCTACTGCGTCTCGCTCTACGCGACCGACCCCGACGGCCTCCAGCTGGAGTTCACCCTCGACCACGCCGACGCCGAGCGGATCAACGTCGAGCGCCGCGCGTCCGCCCACGCCGACCTCGACCGCTGGCTGGGCGGCGACCACAGCAGCAACAACCCCTTCCGCGAGCCGTGACGGCAAGGCTCACCCTGTCGTTCGACAACGGCCCCGACCCCGACGTCACGCCGTTCGTCCTACGGGAGCTCGCGGCGCGCGGCCTCAGCGCGACGTTCTTCCCCGTCGGGGACCAGCTGCGCAAGCCGGGGGGCAGGGAACTGCTCGCGGAGGTCGCGGCGGCCGGGCACGTCATAGGCAACCACTCGATGACCCACACGGTCCCGCTCGGCGAAAGCCCCGGGTGGGAGACGGTAGGGCGCGAGATCGCCGACATGCAGGACCTCCTCGGGGACCTCGCGGGCGACGAGAAACTGTTCCGGCCCTTCGGGGGCGGAGGGCGCCTCGGACCCCACCTGTTCAGTCCCGAGGCCGTCCAGTACCTGGTGGCCGAGAGGTACACGGTCGCCCTGTGGAACAGCGTTCCCCGGGACTGGGAGGACCCGGACGGGTGGTCCGAGCGGGCACGGCGTGACGTGCAGCGGCGGCCGTGGACGCTGCTCGTGCTGCACGACATCGTCAAGGAGGCCATGGAGCACCTTCCCGCCTTCCTCGACGGCGTGCTCGCGGACGGCGTCGAGATCACCGCCGAGCTGCCTCCGGAGTGCGTCCCGGTGTGCAGGGGCGAGGTCACGGGCGATCTCGGCCCGCTCGTCGCGGGCGGCTGAGGCCCGGGAACTGTGACGGGCGGGTGCGGATGTCCGCGCCCGCCCGTCTTCGTTACACCTGTTCCTCGTTACGCCTGCCCTCGTTACGTCTGGGCGCGGTGGGTCAGGGCGGGGAGGATCACCGCGTCGATGTAGTCGATGATGTACTCGGCGTCGGCCGAGACGTTCTCGAAGAGGTCGCGGGTGAAGCACGCGGCGAAGAACATCTGCGGGAGGAACTTCAACGCCGGGGGCGATGCGGGCAGATCACCCCGCCGGACGGCCCGCTCCACGAAGAGGTTGAGCTCCTCGGGCTTCAGCAGCGTCTCCTGAAGCGCGCGGGCGAGTTCCGCGTCGTGCAGCGCCGCGTGGGCGAGCGCGGCGATCAACGGGGTGTCGCGCGCCACCTGGCCGGACGCCAGGCGGGCCAGGGCGACGAGGTCGCCGCGCAGCGTGCCGGTGTCCACGTCCGAGGTCTCGACGGGCCTCGCGGCGCGCAGCGCGGACGCGACCATCTGCGGCTTCCCGCCCCACAGCCGGTACAGCGTCGCCTTGCTGCAGCGTCCGCGGGCGGCCACGGCGTCCATCGTCAGCGCCTCGTACCCGACCTCGCGCAGGATGTCGAGGGCGACGGACAGCAGGTCGGAGGCGCGGTCCTGGTCGACCCGCGGCCGACGGACCCGCTGGGACGTCGGGGCACTCATCGGCGACTCCAAAGTACGGAACTGTTCTGTACTGAGTGTAGCCGCGCCCGGCGGAACGACCTTCGAGATCAGATGAGAGCTGGCTCTCACCAGCGCGAGAGCCGCGAAAGTTCTCCCGAATGAGTTATCCACAGGGTCGGCCGCGGGTGTCGGCGCGGGCTGGTAGTCATGGGGGCATGGAACTGCGCGAGGAAGCCGAACGGTGTCTGCGGGCCCTGGCCGGGGCCACGGCCCGGCTGCGGGAGGACCAGTGGCGGGCGATCTCCGCCCTGGTGTCCGACCGCCGCCGCGCCCTTGTGGTGCAGCGCACCGGCTGGGGCAAGTCCGCCGTCTACTTCGTGGCCACCGCCCTGCTGCGGGCGCGCGGCGCGGGGCCCACGGTGATCGTCTCCCCACTGCTCGCGCTCATGCGCAACCAGATCGAGGCGGCCGCCAGGGCCGGGATCACCGCCCGTACCGTCAACTCCGCCAACATCGACGACTGGGAGGCGGTCTACGCCGAGGTCGCCTCCGGCGCGGTCGACGTCCTGCTCGTCAGCCCCGAGCGGCTCAACAACCCCGAGTTCCGCGACCGCGTGCTGCCCAAGCTCGCGGTCGACGCCGGGCTCGTCGTGGTGGACGAGGCGCACTGCATCTCCGACTGGGGGCACGACTTCCGGCCCGACTACCGGCGGCTGCGCACCCTGTTCGCCGAGCTGCCACCGGGCGTCCCGGTGCTGGCCACCACCGCCACCGCCAACGCCCGCGTCACCACCGACGTCGCCGAACAGCTCGGCGAGGGCACCCTCGTGCTGCGCGGCACCCTGGAGCGCGACTCGCTGCGGCTCGCGGTGGTCAAGCTCGCCACCCCTGAGCGGCGGCTCGCCTGGCTCGCCGAACGCCTCGCCGAGCTGCCCGGCTCGGGGATCATCTACACCCTCACCGTCGCCGCCGCGCACGAGGTCGCCGCGCTGCTGCGCGAGCGGGGGTATGAGGTCGCCGCCTACACCGGGCAGACCGAGCAGGCCGAACGGCTGCGCGCCGAGGAGGATCTGCTCGGCAACCGGCTCAAGGCCCTCGTTGCCACGAGCGCGCTCGGCATGGGCTTCGACAAGCCCGATCTCGGCTTCATCGTCCACCTTGGCGCGCCGGCCTCACCCGTCGCGTACTACCAGCAGATCGGCCGCGCCGGGCGCGGCGTCGACCGCGCCGAGGTGATCCTGCTGCCGGGCGAGGAGGACAAGGCGATCTGGGCGTACTTCGCCTCGCTCGCCTTCCCGCCCGAGCCGCTGGTGCGCGCGACCCTCGGCGCGCTCGGCGAGCGGCCCATGTCCACCGGGGCGCTCGAACCGCTGGTCGACCTGTCGCGGTCGCGCCTGGAGACCATGCTCAAGGTGCTCGACGTGGACGGCGCGGTCCGCAGGGTCAAGGGCGGCTGGGTCGCCACCGGCGAACCCTGGGCGTACGACGCAGAGCGCTACGCCCGCGTCCAGGAGGCGCGGGAGCGCGAGCAGCGGACCATGCTCGCCTACGCCGACACCGACGAGTGCCGCATGGTGTTCCTGCGCCGCACCCTCGACGACACCGCCGCCGAACCCTGCGGCAGATGCGACGTCTGCACGGGCGAGCCATGGCCGTCGGAGGTCGCCGCCGAGGCCGTCGCGGGGGCGCGCGAGCGGCTGACCCGTCCCGGCGTGGCGCTGCCGCCGCGCCGCATGTGGCCGACCGGCCTCAAGGACGACCTCGGCCTCGCCGGACGCATCCCCGCCGCGGAACAGGCCGCGGAGGGCAGGGCCGTCGGCAGGCTTACCGGAGTCGGGTGGGGCCCACGGCTGCGCGCCCTGCTCGACCCGCGCACCCCCGACGGGCCCGTGCCCGACGAGATCCTCGCCGAGGCCGTCAAGGTCCTTGCCGCCTGGGACTGGGCCGAGCGCCCCGTCGCGGTCGCGTCGATCGCCTCCCGCACCCGCCCAACCCTGGTGTCCTCCCTCGCCGAACACATCTGCCGCCTGGGCCGCCTCCCCTACCTTGGCGCCCTCACCTCCACCGGCCCCGTCCCACCCGCCCAGCACAACAGCGCCCAACGCCTCCGCACAGTCCTGTCCTCCCTCACCCTCGACTTCCCCGTCCCCCCGGGCCCCGTCCTCCTCATCGACGACCTCTCCGACACCGGCTGGACCCTCACCGTCGCCTCCCGCCTCCTCCGCGCCTCCGGCGCCACCACAACCCTCCCCCTAGTCCTAGCCACCCCCACCTGACCCCACCCACCTCCCCCACCCAACAACCAAACCCCAACACCCACCCTCCACCCCCACCCAAGACGCAGGGCACAGGCGCGGGCGCAAGCGCGGGCACGGGCGCAAGCGCGGGGGCGGGGCAAGCGCAGGCGCGTGCAGGCGCAAGCACGGGCGGGCAAGCCCGGGCCGCAAGGCGCAAGGCGGCACTCGATGCTCGGGGTACGGGCCTCGGGTCAGGGCTCGGAGTGCGGGTGCGGGTGCGGGTGCGGGGTGCGGCGCAGCACGGCTGCGGAAGTGCGCGGATGCGCAGCGGCACGCGGGGACGGGGGTGCGCGGGGGCAGAGGGATGTGGGGGTGGCGGGGTGATGCGCAGCCTGGGGTGCCGCACAGCGGGGGGCTGGTTGGCGGGGTGATGCGCGGCGCTGAGCGGAGCACGGGGTGAGGCTCGGGACCGGGGCCAAGAGGCGGGGCAGAGAGCGAGAGGTAGGGCCGGGGGTACGGAGCGCGCGGCACACGAGGCGCGCGCGGGGCGGGAGGCAGGAGGCGTGGGCGCGAGGGGCAAGGCGCGGGTGCGAGGCGGGGACTCGGGGGCGGGGGTTCGGGGCGCGGGGCGGGGGGCGGGGGTTCGCGGGGCGGGCGGGGCGCGGACGGCGATGCCCGACGGGCGGGTCGGGGCAGCACGAGCGGAGGTGGGTACGGCGGCGGGGGTGGGCCGGGGAGGCCGGGTACGGAAGGGGCAGGTGGGCTGGGGAGGCGGGGTGCGGCGGGGGTAGGTGGGCGCGGGAGGGGCGGTAGGTGAGCGCGAAAGGCGGGAGGGCGAGGAAGGCGGGAGGGCGAGGAAGGCGGGAGGGCGAGGAAGGCGGGAGGGCGAGGAAGAGGTAGGGGCGAAGAGGAGGCGGTCGGGGGCCAGGAGGCAAGGGGCGAGGAGGAGGTGGCGGGAGGGCGGGGAGCAGGGGTGGGGGGAGAAGTGTGGTTGGGGTGGGTTGGGGGTGGTGGGGGGAGTGGGGGGTGGGGCAGGGTGGGGGGATGGGATTGTGGCGGGGTGTTTCGGTCGGGTTGAAGGTGGCGCTTGTGGTGCTGCTGGGGCTCGCGTTGGCGTTTCCCGAGTGGGAGCGGTTCGCCGACAAGGCGATGGGGGCGCGGGCCGTCGCGTATCCGCTCGCGGCGCTGCTGGTGCCCGCCGTGTGGTGGGCGCGGCGCGCGCTGCGCAAGGCCGGGCCCTTCCCGTGGGACGTGGACGCGCTGCTCACCGCGCCGTTCGTCGTCGACGTCGCGGGCAACGCCGCCGACCTGTACGACACAGTCGTCTGGTTCGACGACTTCTGCCACTTCTTCAACTGGGTGCTGCTCGTCGCGGCGGCCGGGGTCGCGCTGCGCCGCACGTCGCTCGACCTGCCCCGATGGGCGCATGTGGTGATGTGCGCGGGAATCGGCGCGATCGCGGCGATCGGCTGGGAGATCGCCGAGTACGGGGCGTTCATCCTCGACACCCCGGAAAGCGTAGGAATCTACCGCGACACCCTCGGCGACGAGGCCCTCGGCACCCTGGGCGCGGCCTTCGCGGGCCTGATCACCGCCTTCCTCCCCCGCCCCACCCCAGACCACCCGGCCCCGCAACCTCCCACCCCGGCCGCCGCCCGCGCGACACCCTCCGACTCCCCCAACTGACGCCCCCACCACGCACCGCCCGTCGAACCAGAGCCGGGCGATTTGGGGGTTTTGATCTGTACGGTTGGTCACGCTGAGTAGTTTTTGGGGAGTCTTCCGGATAGGGTCCTGGTGTTTGCCTCTGGTTGGCAGCGCCGTGGCGTGAGTCGCGGATACCCGAGACGCCGAGGAGATCTTCTGTGCGTGCGCCACGCATCACGCGGCTGTCCGATGACGCCCACTTTGTCGAGGCGGCGGCCGTCAACTGGACGATCCTCACCGACGGCGACGACGTCACGCTGATCGACGCCGGGTACCCGGGCGACCTCGAGACGGTCCGGTACAGCCTTGAGGCGGTCGGGCACCGGCCGGAGCAGATCACCGCGATCCTCGTCACGCACGCCCATGTCGATCACATCGGGGCGATTCCGGCGCTGCTGCGGCTCGCGCCGAAGGCCGAGGTGATCACGTCGGCGGAGGAGGCGCCGCACGTGCGGCGCGAGTACCTCCAGCAGGCGAGCCCCGCCGACGTCGCCGCGAACATCTGGCGGCCCGGCTTCCTCGGCTGGACGCTGCACATCCTGCGCGCGGGCGCACTCACCGAGCCGAGCATCCCGCAGGCCCGCCCGCACACCCACGACGACCTCTTCCGCGACCCCGCGTCCGGCGCGCCCACGACAGCCCTCGACGTCCCGGGCCGCCCGATCCCCGTCCTCACGCCGGGCCACACGTCGGGCCACACCTGCTTCCACCTGCCCGACCTCGGCGCGGTCGTCACCGGCGACGCCCTCGCCACGGCCCACCCGACCTCGCGCCGCCGCGGCCCCCAGCTCCTCCACCCGATCTTCCACCACGACGAGCAGGCCGCCCGCGCCGCCCTCTCCCTCCTCGCCCCCCTCCCCGCCGACACCCTCCTCCCCGGCCACGGCCCCCTCCACCGAGGCCCCCTCGCCACCGCCACCACCACCGCCCTAACCCCCTAACCTCGCAGTCCTTCGGGACTGCGAGGGGGGAGGCATCGCCCCCGCCGCCTTGAGCCTCCCGCAGTCCCTCCGGGACTGCGGGAGAAAGCACTCCCACACCCCTTCGGACCGCGCCCCAGGGCACCCCCGCAGACCCCACCCCGTGTGCCCCGAGCACTCCCCCAAAGACCACACCCCGCCCAGGCACTCTCCCAGGGTCCTTCGGTCCGCGCCCGCGCCCCGAGGCCCCCACCCCCGCGCCCCGCACGCCCCGGGAGCTTCCCTGCGGCCCTTCATCCGCGCGCCCCGCGCGCTACCTCAGGAACCGCGCCCGCCCCGCCCGGGCGCTCTCCCAAGATCCTTCGGACCGCGCCCGCGTGCCCCGGCGCACCCCCACCCCCGCGCCCCGCACACCCCAGGTATCCCCGCAGACCCCAGGTATCCCCGCAGACCGCGCGCCGCGGAGCTCCCCCGAACCCTGCCCCGCGTACCCGGGCGCTCCCCCACAGCCCTTCGGACCGCGCCCGCGTGCCCCGGGGCACCCCCAACCCCGCGCCCCGCACGGCCCGGGAGCTTCCCTGCGGCCCTTCACCTGCGCGCGCCGGGCGGCTGCTGGGGCTCCCTCGCGAACCGCGCCCCGCCCCGGGTGTTCCCCACGGCCCTTCAGGCCGCGACCGCGCGGCCCCGGGCGCTTCCGTGGACCGCGCCCCGTGTGCCCCGGGCATTCCCCGAACAGACCGCGCCCTGCACGGCCCGGGAGCTTTCCTGCGGGCCTTCGTCCGCGCGCGCCGCGCGGTACCTCAGGAACCGCGCGCGGCCTGTGCGGGTGATCTTCTATGGTTCTTGGGGTTGGGCCTTGGGTGTTGTGGGGGTGGCGCGGACCGGGGGTTGTGCGGGGTGGGGGTTCTTGCGGGTTTGGAGGGGTTGTGAGGAGGGGGTTAGAGCCAGCCTCGGGTGTGGGCGGATTGGACGGCGGCGTGGCGGTTGGGGGCGCCGAGTTTGGTGACGGCGGAGGAGAGGTAGTTGCGGACTGTGCCTTCGGAGAGGTTGAGGGTGCGGGCTATGCGGCTGACGGGGGAGCCGTCGGAGGCGGCGCGTAGGGCGTCGAGTTCGCGGGGGGTGAGGGGGCACTCCTCGGCGGCGAGGGCGTCGGCGGCGAGTTGGGGGTCGATGTAGCGGGCGCCTGCGTGCACCTGCTCGATCACCTCGGCGAGGCGGGAGCCGGGGGCGTCCTTGCCCAGGAAGCCGCGTACGCCGGCCGCCATGGCCCGGCGCAGGTTGCCCGGCCTGCCATGCCCGGTGACGATCACAACACGGCAGCCGGGAAGTTCCGCAGCCAGCCGCTCTGCTGCCGAGAGCCCGTCAAGCCCCGGCATGTCGATGTCGAGGACCGCGACGTCAGGCTGTTCGGCAAGCGCGCGCGCGACGGCCTCGTCTCCCCGTCCGACGTCGGCGACGACCTCGATCCCGTCCACGGTGTCGAGGAGGAGCGCGAGCGCCTCCCTGACGAGGTGGTGGTCGTCGGCGAGCAGGACCCTGATCACGTCTCCTCCAAGGGCACGGTCGCGAGTACCCGGAACCTGCCGCCGTCGGCCGGTCCGGCCTGGAGCGCCCCGCCGACGGCGGCGAGGCGTTCGCGCAGCCCGGCGAGGCCGCTGCCCGAGCCGGCCGCGCGGCGCGCCCCGTCGTTCACGATCTCCAGTTCGACCCGCCCGCCGTCGGTGCGGACCTCCATCGCGCAGCGGGTCGCGCCGCTGTGCCGCAGCACGTTGGTGACCGCCTCGCGGGCGACCCAGCCGAGCGTCTCGTGGACGTGGCGGGGCAGGTCGGCGGGCAGCGCCGCGCCGTCGCAGGAGATCCCGGCGGCCCGCAGGACGGCGGTCGCGCCGTCGAGTTCGGTGCGCAGCGAGGTGGTCCGGTACCCCCGGACGATCTCGCGCATCTCCTGGACGGCCCCGCGCGCCATCGCCTGGATCTCGGCGAGCTCCTTCGCGACGCGTTCGGGATCGCGCGGCAGGAGCCGTTCGGCGAGTTCGGCGCGCAGGGCGACGGCCTGGAGGCTGTGTCCGAGCACGTCGTGCAGGTCGCGGGCGAACCTGATGCGCTCCTCGCCGACGGCCCTGCTGGCGAGTTCGGCGCGTGCGTCGCGCAGTTCCCCGACGGCGAGGCACAGCCAGACCGTCGCGTAGGCGGACAGCCCCGCGACGGGCACGCCGGCCCCGGCGATCAGCGCCTGCAGGACGGCGGCTCCGGTCGCGAGGGTGATCCCGGCCGCCAGGACCGCCGCGACGGCCGCCAGCGGCACCGACAGCCGCTCGGGGAGGGTCACCGCGAGCATCCCGCCGACGGCGAGCATCGCGGAGTTCCAGGTGGGCCCGAGGAGCAGGGGAAGGCTGAAGCAGACGACGGCGAGGACGGCGAGGGCGATCCGGCTGCGCGCGTCCACCTGGCGGGTCGCCGACTGCCACATGAGCCCGCCCTGGATCACCACGACGAGCAGGGCCGCGGCGCTTCCCCACAGCGCGGCCGGGAGTGAGCCGCCGGAGACCGCGCCGCCGAACGCGTCACCGACGCCCTGGACGAACAGGCCGCAGGTGGCGACCGTGGACAGCGCGACGACGAATCCGACGATCGCCGTCTCTCTGGGCAGCCGCGGGCGCACGGCCCACCTCCCTGGTCCGGGGCTCCACAGCGTATGCGCTCCTCACGCCGCCAGGAGAGATCCGGCGGAAGGGACGATCCGGTCGGCCTTGGCGACCCCGTTCCGCAGCCGAGCCCCGACCAACACGGGGATCTTGAGGCCGCGCAGCGCCGCCCACACCTTCGCGGCTTCGGCCCCGTCCAGGCCGGTGCAAGGTTCCTCGACGACAAGCGCGCTAGGCGCGGCCAGGAGTGCCATGACGAGGTCGAACAGCCGCCGCTCCCCCGGGGTAAGTCGCTCATACGGGATCGACGTACGGCGTGCCAAGGCCGCGATGACCCCTTCGGCGTCGGGGCCGAAGGGCGTAGCCGACCAGCGCCGCCACGCGCCCGTCACCTCGCGCAGGCTCAGTTCCCCGTAGACGCCGCCCTCCGCCCACAGCGCCCCGACCATAACGGATCTGTCCCGGTAGGGGTCGGCCCCGTCGACGCGCACCGCGCCGCGCGCTCCCGGCCGCTGGCCCGACGCCAGCTCCAGCACCGCCCGCGCCCCCGGCCCGTGGATCCCGACGACCTCGCCGGGACCGACCGTGACGCACCCGTCGATCTCGATCACGTTCCCGCGTTCGTCCATGCGTCAAGCCTGCCCGGACGCCGACGGACGCGGTCAGTGCCGGGCGTCAGGACATGGCACTGAACCTCTCACCGTCCACCCATGACAGATGTCATGCCGAAGGGGCGCGATGCACGGAGACGGCGTAGCCCCCTCCCTCATACGGTTCCGCGTCCCAGGTCGCGTAACGGACGTCAAGGACAAGCCCCGCAGCCGCGCAGAAGGAGTCGTACTCCCCCAAGGTCAAAGACGGCGGGACGGGAAGGTGCGCCCGGTCGAGGCCGAAGCCAGCCACCAGAAGCCCACCCGGCCGTAGCGCGGCCGCAAGCCGACGGACGGCCTCGGCCTCCGTCCCCGGCGCGAGAAGCGGCATGACGTTCCCCGCCGCCACTACAAGATCGAAGACTCCAGGCGCGTCGAACGCGGAAAGGTCGGCCGCTATCCAGGTCAGCCCAGGCGCGGCCGTACGGGCGACGGCGAGCATCGAGGCGTCCATGTCGACCCCTACGCACTCGTGTCCGAGCTCGGCGAGGCGGATCGCCACCCTTCCGGTGCCGCATCCCGCGTCAAGGACACGGGACGCGGCGGGCAGCAGGGCCGCGCAGAACCCGGCCTCCCCGTGGACGTCCTTCCCGGACTCGGCAAGCGCCGCGAACCTCGCCGCGTAGTCCTCGCCGGACGTGCCTCCGGTCAGCTCTTCCCATCGGTTCATCCCCGCAGCCTACGGCCGCCCGTGAACGGCGCTCAGGCGAGGACGTCCCTGGTCAGGTCCTCCACCCGGTTGAGCCCGAGAAGGCTGACCGTCAGCTCCAACTCGGCAAGCAGACACCGCAGGACGTGCCTGACGCCCGCCTCGCCGCCCAGCCCGAGCCCGTAGGCGTACTGACGTCCGATGAGCACCGCGTCCGCACCCAGCGCGAGGGCCTTGGCGGCGTCCGCCCCGGTGCGCACCCCGCTGTCGAACAGGACGGACATCCTGTCGCCCACCGCGTCGGCGATCAGCGGCAGCCTGTCCAGGGACGCCACCGCCCCGTCGACCTGACGGCCTCCGTGGTTGGACACCACGACCCCGTCCATCCCCGCGTCGGCGGCGCGGCGGGCGTCGTCGGCGTGCTGGACGCCCTTGAGCACGATCGGCCCCGCCCACCGCTCACGCAGCCAGATGAGGTCGTCCCAGGTGAGCGTGGGGTTTCCGAAGTTGGCGACCCAGTGCAGGATCGCCGAGATCCGGTTGGCCTCGGTGATCTCGCCGCCGACCGCGCGCAGGAAGACGGGGTCGGCAAAGTAGTTCTGCACGCCGATGCCGCGCAGGAACGGCAGGTAGGCGGTGTCGAGGTCCCGGGGCCGCCACGCGAGCTTGAACGTGTCGAGCGTGACGACCAGCGCCTCATAACCGGCGGCCTTAGCGCGCTCAAGGAAGCTCTGGGCGAGGTCGCGGTCCTTGGGCCAGTACAGCTGGTACCAGCGCGGCCCCGCCACCTCGGCGACCTCCTCCATCGTGTGCGAGGCGGCGGTGCTGAGCACGACGGGGACGCCGAGTTCCTTGGCCGCCCGCGCGACCGCGAGTTCTCCGTCGGGATGCACGATCGACAGCACGCCGACGGGGGCGAGCATGACGGGCGCGGGCATGGCGGTGCCGAGCACCGTCGTCGAAAGGTCGGGGGTCGAGGTGTCGCGCAGCACACGTGGGACGAGCCTCCAGCGGTCGAAGGCTTCCCGGTTGGCGCGCGCGGTCGCGCCCGTGCCCGCCGATCCCGCCACATAGCCGAACGCCTGCCCGCCGAGCTTCTCCTCGGCGAGGGCCTCCAACCTGGAAAGATCCGTCGGCAACACGGGCCTGACGTCCGACAGACCGTTCAGATAGATCTCGTTCTGGAAGTCGGCGAGGCTCATCCTGGCGCTCCTGGTACGAAACTGTCGTCGGGAACCGCGAGAATAGCGACCATGGCAGCACGTCGTTCAGCGCAGACCCCTCCCCCCGAGGACTTCGAAGAGAACATCGTCGACATCGACGTCGCCGAGGAGATGCGGGGCAGCTTTCTGGAGTACGCCTACTCGGTGATCTACTCCCGCGCGCTGCCCGACGCGCGCGACGGCCTCAAGCCGGTGCAGCGGCGCATCCTGTACTCGATGAACTCGATGGGCCTCAGGCCAGACCGCGGGCACGTCAAGTGCGCCCGCGTCGTCGGCGAGGTGATGGGCAAACTGCACCCGCACGGCGACACCGCGATCTACGACGCGATGGTCCGCCTCGCCCAGCCGTGGGCGATGCGGATGCGGATGGTCGACGGCCACGGCAACTTCGGGTCGCTCGGCGGCGACGACGCCCCGGCCGCGATGCGGTACACCGAGGCGCGGATGTCGGCCGAGGCCATGAGCATGGTCACCGGCCTCGACGAAGACACCGTCGACTTCCGGCCGAACTACGACGGCCAGGAGCTCGAGCCCGAGGTCCTGCCCGCGGCGTTCCCGAACCTCCTGGTGAACGGCGCCACCGGCATCGCGGTCGGCATGGCGACCAACATGGCTCCGCACAACCTCGGCGAGGTCGTCTCGGCGGCCCGGCATCTGCTCGCGCACCCGGACGCGACCCTGGAAGACCTCATGCGGTTCGTGCCGGGCCCCGACCTTCCGACGGGCGGCAAGATCGTCGGCCTCGACGGCATCCGCGACGCCTACGCCAAGGGCCGCGGCACGTTCAAGACCCGCGCGACGGTCCACGTGGAGTCGGTGACGCCGCGCCGCAAGGGCCTGGTGGTCACCGAACTGCCCTACAACGTGGGGCCCGAGCGGGTCGTCGCCAAGATCAAGGACATGGTCCAGGCGAAGAAGCTCAACGGCATCGCCGACCTGAAGGACCTCACCGACCGCACCACTGGCCTGCGCCTGGTCATCGAGGTCAAGAACGGCTTCCACCCCGAGGCGGTCCTTGAGGAGCTGTACCGGCTGACGCCGATGGAGGAGACCTTCGGCATCAACAACGTCGCGCTCGTGGACGGCCAGCCGAAGACGCTCGGCCTGCGCGAGCTGCTGCAGGTGTACGTCGACCACAGGCTCGAGGTCGTGCGCCGCCGCTCGGTGTACCGCCGCCGCCGCCGCGAGGAGCGGCTGCACCTGGTCGCCGGTCTGATGATCGCGCTGCTGAACATCGACGAGGTCATCCAGGTCATCCGCAGCTCCGACGACACCGGCCAGGCGCGGTCCCGGCTGATGCAGGTGTTCGAGCTGTCGGAGATCCAGGCCCAGTACATCCTGGACACCCCGCTGCGCCGCCTCACCCGCTTCGACCGGCTCGAGCTGGAGAAGGAGCGCGAAACGCTGGAGAAGGAGATCGCGGAGCTGACCGCGATCCTGGAGTCCGAGCCGAAGCTGCGCGCGCTGGTGTCCAAGGAGCTCGCGGCGGTCTCCAAGCAGTTCGCCACGCCGCGCCGCACGGTGCTACTGGAGTCCGGCGGCCAGGCGCAGGTCGCGGCGATCCCGCTCGAGGTCAAGGACGACCCCTGCCTGGTGCTGCTGTCGTCCACCGGTCTGCTGGCCCGCACCACCGAGCCGAACCCGCTGCCCGAGGACGGTCCGCGCGCCGCGCACGACGTGCTCACCTCGGTCCTGACCACGACGGCGCGCGCCGAGTTCGGGATCGTCACCAGCTCCGGACGCCTGGTGAAGGCGAACGTCATCGACCTGCCGACGCTGCCGCCGTCGAACTCGCCGCCGTCGCTCGCGGGCGGCGCGACCCTTGACGAGTTCCTCTCGCTCACGCCCGGCGAAACCGTCGTCGGCCTCGCCGCCCTTTCCGAGGAAGGCCCCGGCCTCGCGCTCGGCACCGAGCAGGGCGTGGTCAAGCGCGTGCTCAACGACTACCCCGCCAACCGCGACGAGTTCGAGGTCATCACCCTCAAGGAGGGCGACCGCGTCGTCGGCGCGGTGCAGCTGGAGTCCGAGGAGCACGATCTCGTGTTCATCGCCGACGACAGCCAACTGCTGCGTTACGCGGCCTCCAACGTGCGGCCGCAGGGCCGTCCGGCGGGCGGTATGGCGGGTATCAAGCTCGCCCCCGGCGCGAAGGTGATCTTCTTCGGCGCGGTCGATCCGGACCGTCCGTCGGCGGTGGTCACCGTCGCGGGCAGCACCGAGGCGCTGGAGGGCACCCAGCTCGGCGCGGCGAAGGTCAGCGACTACGCGGACTTCCCCGCCAAGGGCCGCGCGACGGGCGGCGTCCGCTCGCACCGCTTCCTCAAGGGCGAGGACACGGTGATCCTCGCCTGGGCCGGCCCGATGCCCGCCTCGGCCGCCACATCCGCCGGACAGCCCGCCGACCTGCCGCCCGAGATAGGCCGCCGCGACGGCTCGGGCACGCCCCTCACGGTGGCGCTGGGGGCCGTCGGCGGCTCGATCGGGCCGCGCGTCCAAGCCCAGTAGGCCGGTTTCCGGGGGCGCGCCCCCGGAAAAACCTGCTGCGGTCCGCCGGGCGGGCTGCGAAGATCACGGCGTGAACGCCATGTCCTCCGCGCCGCTCGCGGGCCGGGTCGTGCTCGTCACCGGGGTCAGCCGCCGTCGCGGCATCGGCCACGCGGTCGCGCGGCGGCTCGGCGCGATGGGGGCGTCGCTGTTCGTGACGCATCACCGCGCCCACGACGTCGCGCAGCCCTGGGGAGCCGACGACCTCGCGGAGGTCGTGGCCGCGCTGCGGGAGGCCGCTCCCCGGGTCGTCGACGTCGCCGCCGACCTCGCCGACCCCGACGCGCCGGCCGAGGTCGTCGCGGCGGCCGTCGCGGCCTACGGGCATGTCGACGCGCTCGTCTGCGTGCACGCGCGCAGCGGCTCCGACGCGTCGCTTTCCGCGCTCGACCCGGCCTGGCTCGACGCGCACTGGCAGGTGAACGCCCGCGCGACGCTGCTGCTCACCCGCTCCTTCGCCGCCCAGCACGACGGACGGCCCGGCGGCCGCGTCGTCTGGTTCGGCTCGGGCCAGCATCTGGGGCCGATGCGCTCGGAGGTCGCCTATGCCGCGTCCAAGGGGGCCCTGATCGGCGCGCTGCCCACGGTCGCCGACGAGCTCGTCGGACAGGGCATCCTGCTCAACGCCGTCAACCCCGGCCCGGTCGACACCGGGCACCTACCGCCCGAGCAGGACTTCCCCGGCTTCGAGCACGCGTTCCCGCTCGGCCGTTACGGCACGCCCGACGACGCCGCAAGGCTCGTCGCCTGGCTGGTGTCCGACGAGGGCGCGTGGATGACCGGCCAGTACCTCAGCTCAGAGGGCGGCTTCCGACGCGGATAGGGTTCAGCGGGTGGCGATGTCGTACCAGTACCAGGCGCCCTTGAGCGGCCGGTACACGCTGCCGTTGAGGCCGTCGGCGCTCTCCGGCACCCCCGACGGCGCGTACAGGAACCCCGTCTCCTCGTAGTAGGGCCCGCCCGTCCCCGCAAGCCGTAGCCGGGTCACGTCGGTGCCCTCGACCTTCTTGACCTCTGCGATCTCGTAGATCCCGGCCCGTGCGGGCTCCCCCGAGACCAGCTGCTTCTCCAGCCCGCCTTGCGCGACCGAGAACGCGACGTTCAACGGCACGTCGAACCAGGCGAGCAAGGCGGTCAGCAGCCCCAGCGCGGGCGTCGCCCACAGCCACCGGTCCCGCCGCCACACGAGCCGAACCAACCACACAAGCCCGACAAGCCCCCACAGCAGCAGCCCCACGAGAAAGGGCCCGGAGTTGCCCGCCGGGAAAGCCAGCGAGTACAGCAACGCCACCGAGGCCCCCGCAGGCAGGACCGCGAGCCACCAAGCCGAAGCCTTGACGATCATCCGAGCACCCTAACCACTCCCGTGCCCTCACAGAAGCGACTCAGGCACCCGATACCAGTACCACCCCCCGCCAAGATGCCCAAACTCGAAGTACTCCCCGACCGCCTTCCCCTCCACCACCCCCTGCGGCGCGTACAGGAACCCGGCTTCCGCGTACCAGGTACCGCCCATGCCCGCCAGCTCGAGCGACGTGATCCCGTCGCCCATGTCGCCCACCCAGTCCACCTCGAAGATCCCCGCCCCACCCGGCTTTCCGGACGCGCGCGCCTCCTCGAGCGCGCTCCTGGAGAGCGCGAACCCCGCCTGCAGCGGGAGGTCCGTCCCCATCACCCCCAGCGTCGCCGCCGCGACGAGGGGGGCGATCAGGTGGGCGGGGTCACGGCGGACGGCGAGGGTGATCACCCACGCCACGCCGATGGCCGCCCAGCAGAACAGGCCGAGCACAAGGGCGGGCTCCCGGGCCGTCGGCGCGGTCTGGGACCAGAGCAGCGGCACGGCGGCGACGCCGCACACGCCGCCCCACACGACCCACTTGTTGGTCATCGGGTCATTGTCGTCGGGGGTTATGTCGATTTCATGTCGTCCGGGCCCCAGTAGGCGCGCATGACGGCGATCTTGCCGGCGTCGTCGAAGGTGAAGACGTCGACCGCCTTGATGCTGAGGTTGAGGGCGGGGAGGTCGATGGTGAAGGCCATGGCCGCGCCGTTGCCCTGCGAGCCTCGGGGAGGGCCGTCGAGGGTCAGCTTCGCGCCCGAGGCGACGGCGTCGCGGTAGAACTTGCCGATCTCCTCGAGGCCCCGCTTCTCCGGGGTGCCTACGGGGTCCTCGACCACGGCGTCCTCGGCGAACAGGGCGATGACGGACTCGGCGTCGTCGTTGGCGAAGCCGTCCACGTAAGCGCGCAGGACGGCTTTCATCTCTTCCTGGGTGGGCATGGCCCGGAGCGTACCAAGCGCTTGCTTATGTCTCCAGGGCGGCCCGCGCCACACCGGCCCCGACGCCACACCTGCCGCGGAGGATGCCACCATGGTCCCATGGCCATCCAGTCCTTCCTGGTTCCCCTCGGTACGCCCGCGCCCGCGTTCTCGCTGCCCGATCTGGACGGAACGACGGTGACCCTGTCCGCCGCCGACGAGCAACCACTCGTCCTCGTGGTCTTCCTGTCGAACCACTGTCCCTACGTCCGCCGGATCGAGAAGGCACTCGGCTCCCTGACGGCCAAGTACGCACGGCTCGGCGTCGCGACGTTCGGCATCTCCGCCAACGACGCGGTCACCTACCCCGACGACTCCCCCGCCCACCTCGCCGAACAGGCCGAGCGCGCCGGGTTCACCTTCCCCTACCTCTACGACGAGTCCCAGGACGTCGCCCGCGCCTACCGCGCCGCCTGCACGCCCGACTTCTTCCTGTACGGCCCGGACCGCCGCCTCGTCTACCGGGGCGAGTTCGACGGCGCGCGCCCGTCCAACGACGTCCCCGCGACCGGCGAGACCCTGCGCGCCGCCCTCGACCTCGCCCTGGCCGGCCGCCCCGTCCCCGAGCCGCACACGCCGAGCCTCGGCTGCGGCATCAAGTGGCGGCCCGAGGACTGACCTTCGTGTCGTAGCAGCCGATGGGCAGCCCTCCCGCGACGCTGATGCAGCGGTTGCACATCGTGCAGACCGGCGCGTCCGGCGTCGGCGTCGCGCAGTGCCGGTAGAGGTGCGGGTCGGCGATCAGCCCGCGGGCCGCCGCGACGGCGTCACAGCGCCCCGCGTCGATCGCCGCCCGCATCGCGGCGGGCGTGCGGAAGCCGCCGACGCAGATCACCGGGATGTCCAGCGCGCGCTTGAACTGTTCGGCCTGATCGAGGTTGAAGCCCTCGCGGTACGGGAACGCGCGGCTCAACCCCGCCTCGAGCACGGGCGCGATCACGCGCATCAACGTCCGCCGCGTCCGCGACGCCTCGCGCATCGCCCCGTCCCGCACCTGCGCCCTGACATAGCCGCTGAAGTCGCCTGACGTCGTGCTCGGGAACGACGAGAAGTGACCGCGGCTCACCTCGATCGCGTCGAGCCCCTCGTCCTGGAGGCGGCGCGCCAGCGCGATCTGCTCCGCGAGCCGCACCCCTCCGTAGGGCAGCGTGTCCGTCCCGTTGATCTTCGCGATGACGGGGAAGTCGTCGCCCACCCGCGCGCGCACGGCCCGCAGCACCTCGAGCGGCAGCCGCATCCGCCCGTCGGGCGAGCCGCCGTAGCCGTCGCGACGCCGGTTGGATTGCGGGCTGAGGAACTGGCTCAGCAGGTAGCCGTGCGCCATCTGGATCTGCACGCCGTCGAGCCCGGCGACCCGCGCCCGTTCCGCCGCCGCCGCGTAGGACTCGACGAGCGCGGGAATGTCGGCGGCCCGCAGCGGGCGCGGCTTCGTCCCCTGCGCGATCTCCCGCACGCCCGAGGCCGACACCGCGTACGGGACGCCGGGCGCGGGCCGCGTCATCTGCCTTCCGCCATGGTTGAGCTGCGCGAACAGCCTGCCTCCCCCGGCGTGCACGAGCGCCGCCCACTCCCGCAGGCCGGGAATGACCGCGTCGTCGTGAATGCCCGCCTGCCGGTACGCGGACTTGCCCTGCCAGGAGACGAACAGGTTCCCGGTGATGATCAGCGGCGTGCCCGCCTCGGCCATCGGCGCGTAGAACTCCAGGAGCTCGTCGGTGACCAGCCCGTCCTCGGTCGCGCGCGTCTCGTGCGTCGCCGACTTCACCAGCCTGCCCGGCAGGTCGAGCGTGCCGATCCGCCAGGGCCGCAGCAGCGGATTGTCCATGGGTGCCTCCTCGCTTCCGCACCGCCGGGAACGGACGACCCGGCGGACGGCGCAAGTATTCGACATAGTGTCGAGTTAAGTCAACACAGTGTCGAGCGCTGTTAGGCTGACCCCATGGACCCCGCCGTCACCGAGCCCGTACGCTCCCGTCGCGCCGCGCGGACCCGCGCGGTCACCGGCGACGACCGGGAGCAGGCGATCCTCGCCACGGCCGAGCGGCTGCTCGCGGTGAAACCGCTCGCCGAGATCTCCATCGACGAGCTGGCCAAGGGCGCGGGGATCTCACGGCCGACGTTCTACTTCTATTTCGCCTCCAAGGAACTCGTCCTCCTGGCGCTGCTCGACCGGGTCGTCGGCGAGGCGAGGGCACGCCGTGACGACGCGCTCGACCGGCTCGCCGAAGGGCCCGAGCGCATGTGGCGTGCGGCCGTCGGGGCGTTCTGCGCGACCTTCGCCGAGCACCGGGCGGTCACCTCCGCGAGCGCCGTCGCGCTGCACACCAACGGCGAGGTCCGGGCGGTGTGGTCACGGGTGATGGAGGGGTTCGTCGCCGACACGGCCAAGGCGATCGAGGCGGAACGGCGGCGCGGCGCGGCGCCCGACGGGGTGCCCGCGCGCGACCTGGCGATCTCGCTCAACTGGATGGTGGAACGCGTCCTGGTGAGCACGTACGGCGGCCAGGAGCCCGCCGTCCCCGAGGACCGCCTCCTCGACACGCTCCTCGCCGTCTTCCTCGGCGCGATCTACCGGAGCTGATCAGCTCGGCGCGCGCTGGGCCGGGACGGGGTTGCGGGCGCGTTCGGCGCAGTCCACGAGGAGCGCCAGCAGGTCCTCGGGGTCGCCGTCCGGGGCCTCGTAGTGCCAGAACCTGACGAGCCTCTCGCCTTCCACGCCGGGGCTGTAACGCCCGAGGACGAAGCAGCCCGCGGCGTGCAGGCGCAGGATCACCCTGTCGCTGTCGACCAGCGCGCGGGCGACGGCCGCGGCGTCGAGCAGGGCGAGCGCGCTGCGCGCGTCACGGCGGTCGTCGGCGGTCCCGGCGCGGTCGAGCCGCCAACGGGCGCACTGCTGGAGGTAGTCGGCGACCATCGCACTCTTCTGCACGCCGATCAGGGTGCCCGTGGGCGCGTCCCGGCGCGGGCCGCTTGCCCCTACCTTGACGCGCCCGGCACGCTTTCCTGACCCATCGGATCAGGGCACGTCAGGTGTCGATCCGGGTCTCGTCGATCTCGGCCGCGCCCGCGATGATGAAGTCGCGCCGCGGCGGCACCTCGCTGCCCATGAGCAGGTCGAACATGCGGCCCGCGGCCTCGGAGTCCTCGATGCGGATGCGCCGCAGGGTGCGGTGGCGCGGGTCCATCGTGGTCTCGGCGAGCTGGTCGGCGTCCATCTCGCCCAGGCCCTTGTAGCGCTGCACCGGGTCCTTCCAGCGCAGGCCCTTGCGCTCCAGCTCCACGAGCTTGCGGCGCAGCTCGGCGTCGGAGTAGCAGTAGATGTACTTGTCCTGGCCGCGCTTGGGGTTGGTGAGCTGGATGCGGTGCAGCGGGGGCACCGCCGCGTACACCCGGCCCGCCTCGATCATCGGCCGCATGTACCTGTGCAGCAGGGTGAGCAGCAGGCAGCGGATGTGCGCGCCGTCGACGTCGGCGTCGGCCATCAGGATGATCTTGCCGTAGCGGGCCGACTCGACGTCGAAGGTCCGCCCCGAGCCCGCGCCGAGCACCTGGATGATCGCCGCGCACTCGGCGTTCTTCAGCATGTCGGCGACCGACGACTTCTGCACGTTGAGGATCTTGCCCCGGATCGGCAGCAGCGCCTGGAACTCCGAGTCGCGCGCGAGCTTGGCCGTGCCGAGCGCGGAGTCGCCCTCGACGATGAACAGCTCGCTGCGGTCCTCGGTGGTGCGGCAGTCGACCAGCTTGGCGGGCAGCGCCGAGGACTCAAGCGCGTTCTTGCGGCGCTGGGTGTCGCGCTGGGTGCGCGCGGCGATCCTTGTCTTGGCGGCCCCGACGATCTTCTCGAGGACCGTGCGCAGCTGCTGCTTCTGGCCGCGCGTGGGCGTCTCGAAGATCTCCTTCAGCCGCTTGCCGACGACCTGGTTGACGATCCTGGTCGCGTCGGAGGTGCCGAGGATCTCCTTGGTCTGGCCCTCGAACTGCGGCTCGGGAAGGCGGACGGTGACGACGGCGGTGAGGCCCTCGAGGATGTCCTCCTTGATCACGTTGTCGTCGCCGACCCTGAGTAGCTTGGTCGCCCGCAGCTGCTCGTTGATCACCCGCACCAGCGCCCGGTCGAAGCCCTGGACGTGGGTGCCGTGCTTGGGCGTGGCGATCACGTTGACGAAGCTGCGGACCGTGGTGTCGTAGCCGGTGCCCCAGCGCAGCGCGACGTCGACGTCGAGCTCGCGCGGGACGTCGGTCGGCACGAGGTGGCCCAGGTCGTCCAGGACGGGGACGGTCTCGGTGAAGTGGCCGCTGCCCTGGATGCGCAGGACGTCGCAGATCTCGGGGTCCCTGGCCAGGAAGCCGGTGAACTCGCTGATGCCGCCCTCGAACCGGAACGCCTCGTACAGCGGGGTCTCGCCGCGCTCGTCGGTGACGGTGATCTCAAGGCCGGGCACGAGGAACGCGGTCTGCCGCATCCGGTCGAGCACCGGCTCGGTCGCGATCGTGGCGTCCTTGAGGAAGATCTGGTAGTCCGGCCAGAAGCGCACCCGGGTGCCGGTGCGGCCGCGCGGCACCTTCGCGCCCTCCACGACGCCCGACTTCTTCCGGAACGACGCCTTGGGCCCCTCGCCGTTGAAGACTCCGGCGATGCCGCGGCGGAAGGAGATGTGGTGGGTGTGGCCGGAGCGGTCCACCTCGACGTCCACCCGGGCGGACAGCGCGTTGACGACGGACGCGCCCACGCCGTGCAGGCCGCCGGAGGCGGTGTAGGACACGCCGCCGAACTTGCCGCCCGCGTGCAGCCGCGTCATGACGAGTTCGACGCCCGACAGCTTGGTCTTGGGCTCGATGTCGACGGGGATGCCTCGCCCGTTGTCGTCCACCGAGCACGACCCGTCGGCGTGCAGCACGACGTCGATCTTGGTGCAGAACCCGGCGAGCGCCTCGTCCACGCAGTTGTCGACGATCTCCCACAGGCAGTGGATGAGGCCGCGGCTGTCGGTCGAACCGATGTACATACCGGGGCGTTTGCGCACGGCCTCCAGGCCCTCCAGCACCGAAAGGTGCCGGGCGGAGTAGCCGGCGGCGTCCACGTTTTCCTCGACGGCGGTGGTCACGACGCTCCCTCGAACGCTCCTCAGATGCGATGTCCCGCGCCCCGATGGGTTCGAACATGCATTGCATCGTCGTCGCAAGACCTTACCCCGTCCGGCCGACAGAAGAGCGCCGTCCGGGGACGGCGGGGGCCCGTCCTACTGTGGGTCACATGGCGATCACCATCTTCAAGGACCTGTGCCTGGACGCCGCCGACCCCGTCGCGCTCGGCCGCTTCTGGGGGAGGCTGCTCGGCCTCGCCGACTCCCCCGACGGCGACGGCGACGCCGTCCTGCGGGGCGCGGACCCCCACCAGACGATCTGGGTCAACCTGGTCCCCGAGCCCAAGACGGTCAAACACCGCGTCCACCTCGACGTCTGGCCCGCCCCCGGAGCGGAGGAGTTGGAAGGGCTCGGCGCGCGCACCCTCTCCCGGCAGGAGGGGTGGACGGTCATGGCCGACCCCGAGGGCGGCGAGTTCTGCGTCTTCCCAGGTGAACCCCGTGACCCGGCGGACGGGAAGCGGATCAAGTCCCTTGTCGTGGACAGCGCCGACCCGGCCCGTCAGGCGGCCTGGTGGGCGGAAATCCTCGACGCCGAGGCCGTCGCGGGTGACGGTTTCTGGTCCCTCAGGAATGTTCCCGGCGCCCCTTTTGAAACCTGGGACTTCGTGGGGGTTTCCGAACCCAAGACGGTCAAGAACCGCTGGCACTGGGACGTCACCGGAGACCCCGCTGACCTGGTCCGCGCGGGTGCGAAGGTCCTGCGGGCGAAGGACGACGAGATCGCCTGGACCGTCATGGCCGACCCGGAAGACAACGAATTCTGTGTCTTCGGTCACTGAAACCGGACTTCGGCATGGTGGGATCATGGCGAACCCGCGGTACGGAAGGCGCTTTCTGCTGTCGGCGTAGCGCAGGAGGTTTTGGGAACGCCCAGGTCGGGTTAGATGTTCTCCTAAGTACCGACCCCCGAGTACAGAGGAAGGTGCCGTGACTGGAACCCTTGCCCCGACCAAGCCGCTCACCGCGCAGGACCGCTGCGACCGCTGTGGGGCCCAGGCTTATGTACGCGCCACCCTCAGTGGTGGTGCGGACCTGATGTTCTGCGCCCACCACGGCCGGAAGTACGGGGAGAACCTCCGTGCTTCGGGGGCTGAGATCCACGACGAGACCGACAAGCTGACCGAGAACCGACAGCGTGGCGAAGACCACTCCTAGGGACTGATCAGCCCGACAGGTTGAACGAAGGGCCGCCCGTGAGGGCGGCCCTTCGTCCTGTTCACAGCCCGTCTCACGCGGGCCCGAGACCCCTAAGATCATTCCGATGCTCATCCTCCTGCCGCCGTCAGAGGGGAAGGCGACGGCCGGGACAGGCCCGCCCCTCGACCTCTCGACGCTCTCCTACGCGCCGCTGACGCCCGTCCGCACCCGGGTCCTGGAAGCGCTCACGGCCCTGTGCTCGGGCCCCGAGGCGCACGCTCAGGCCGTTCTGGGCCTGACCGACGGCCAGCGCGACGCGATCGCCAGGAACCGGGCTGTGCCCGAGGCCCCGACCCTGCGGGCCGCCGAGCTGTACACGGGCGTGCTCTACGACAACCTGCGCGTCGCCGACCTCGATGAGGAGGCGCGCGCGAAGATCCTGATCTTCTCAGGGCTGTGGGGGGTGCTGCGGCCCGACGACCGGGTGCCGCCCTACCGGCTCGCGATGGGCGTGCGGCTGCCGCCGCTCGGCGCGCTCGCGGGCGTCTGGCGTCCGGCGCTGCACGAGGCGGTGGAACACGACGGGCTCGTGGTCGACATGCGCTCGGCACCGTACGCGGCCGCGTGGAAACGGCCCTCCGTGGGCGTACGGGTGCTCCGCGAACGCGTCGTGGACGGCGTGGTGAAGCGCTCCGTCGTCAGCCACATGGCCAAGGCCACGCGCGGCGCGGTGGCCCGTGACCTGCTGGTCAACGGTGTGGCGGCGTCCTCCGCCGAAGAGCTGGTCAAGGCGTTGTCCAGGCTCGGCCACGCTGTCGAGCTGGGACGCGGCGGAATCGACGTGATCGTCGGCGATCCCGTGGAATGAGGCCGGAAGGACCCGGAACCACCCGGTCTACCGGGGTTTCAGTGGTCCAGCAGGTTGAGGTGCTTGCATGCCTTGGCGTATTGATCGACGGCGTTGCCTCCGATGTAGGTCCACGGCAGTGACGCGGGTCGGCCCTGGGTCCGCGACAGGTGGTTGCGGGCGGGCCGGCGCGCGTCGGCGAGATGGAACGCCGCGCCGAACAGGTTGTGCGCCTCGATCGTGCGCGGATGCGGGCGCGGGCCCTCGTGCCAGCCGCGCGCGGCGGCCTCCACGTCGCGGATCTCGGTGCCGGAGAACCAGGACGACGCGCCCTTGATAATTCCGGAACGTTCCTGGACGAAATACTCGAAATAGGCAAGTGGCATCAGCGCCGCTCGCGGATCTTCCCTTGACGACATGCTCATCGCGACCCTGGCGAAGTCGAACATCTCCTCGGCGACCCCTCCCCACTGCGGGGAAAGGCTGATCACCCGGGCGACGTGCGCGCCGTAAAGGGTGGGCCAGCGTTCCGAGGCCCGCTTCCACAGCTCGGTCTTGTCGTCGGCGTCGGTCTCAAGGCCGAGCGCGAGCCACTGCATGGACTCCCACGGCACGGGGTCGTCCTTGAAGAGGTCGGCCGACGTCTTCAGCGGCTGGCGCGCCGCGTGCAGCGCCTTGGTGAACGCCTGGTAGCCGCCCGCCTGCTGCGACCGCGACCGGGCGGCGGGCCTGATCTGCCACGCCTCCTCGATCAGCGTGCGGCCGAGCCACAGGTGCAGGTCGGGGTTGTACGGATCATGGGCGAGCAGCGCCTCGATGCCCTTGCTCCAGCCGACAGCGGCCTTCGCCAGATATTCGACCCTCAAGGATCGCAGCTCGAAATCGTTGCGCGTCTCCCAAAGCGCGGAGACGGCGACTCTCAGATAGCGTTCGCGGACGGCGTCGCAGGCTTGATCCAGGATCGGGTCAAGCCAGGGGCGGCCGTCTATGACGCGCTCGGCCCGGGGACGGTGTCCCGCGGGCTGCAAGTGCACCCTGTCAACCTCCATCACTCCCATGAAATCTCAGACTAGGGAGCGAGGACGCACCGGTAGATACCACTACGTAAACAGCATGTTAATCGCCCCTCTTTGGGGGGCAAGATCCGAAAAAATACGACGGACCGTCTCCGAAAGACGGCCCGCCGTGATCAAAACGCACGACTGTGATCAGTCGAGATAATCCCTGAGCACCTGCGAACGCGACGGGTGGCGCAGCTTCGACATGGTCTTGGACTCGATCTGCCTGATCCGCTCACGGGTGACCCCGTAGACCTTGCCGATCTCGTCAAGCGTCTTGGGCTGGCCGTCGGTGAGGCCGAACCGCATCGACACCACGCCCGCCTCGCGCTCGGACAGCGTGTCGAGCACCGAGTGCAGCTGCTCCTGCAGCAGCGTGAAGCTGACGGCGTCGGCCGGGACGATCGCCTCGGAGTCCTCGATGAGGTCGCCGAACTCGCTGTCGCCGTCCTCGCCGAGCGGGGTGTGCAGGGAGATCGGCTCGCGGCCGTACTTCTGGACCTCGACGACCTTCTCCGGGGTCATGTCGAGTTCCTTGGCGAGCTCCTCCGGGGTGGGCTCGCGGCCCAGGTCCTGGAGCATCTGCCGCTGCACGCGCGCCAGCTTGTTGATCACCTCGACCATGTGGACCGGGATGCGGATGGTCCTCGCCTGGTCGGCCATGGCGCGGGTGATCGCCTGACGGATCCACCATGTGGCGTACGTGGAGAACTTGTAGCCCTTGGTGTAGTCGAACTTCTCGACCGCGCGGATCAGACCCAGGTTGCCCTCCTGGATCAGGTCGAGGAAGAGCATGCCGCGGCCGGTGTAGCGCTTGGCGAGGGAGACCACGAGGCGGAGGTTCGCCTCAAGGAGGTGGTTCTTGGCGCGGCGGCCGTCCTCGGCGATCCACTCGAGGTCCTCGAGGTCTTCCTCCGACAGGCGGCCGACCTCGTTGGCCAGGCGCTCCTCGGCGAACAGGCCGGCCTCGATCCGCTTGGCGAGCTCGACCTCCTGCTCGGCGTTGAGCAGCGGGACCTTGCCGATCTGCTTCAGGTAGTCCTTGACCGGGTCGGCCGTGGCGCCCGCGGCGACGATCTGCTGGACGGGGGCGTCCTCGTCGTCATCGGTGTCGGTGAGGACGAAGCTCTCCTCCTCGTCCTTCTCGCCGGCGGCGCGGGGCTTGGGGACCTCGGCGGCCTGGGGCTCGTCCTCGGTCTCCTCGGCCTCCTCGGCCTCGTCCGCGGCGACCTCGACCGTGTCCTCGACCTCGAGGTCCGACAGGTCGAGATCCTCGATGTCCTCAAGGTCCTCGGCCTCGTCGTCCACCTCGGGACCGGCCTTCTTGACGGCCTTCACCGGCTTGGCCGGGGCCGCCTTCTTGGCCGCGGGAGCGGCGGCCGGCTTGGCCGCGGGGGCCTTCGGCTTCCTGGCGGCCCGCGGGGCGGGCTTGGCCGCGGCGGGCTTTTCCTGCTCGCCTTCCTCCACCACCGCGGTCACCGTTTCCGGCTTCTCCTTGGCGGCGGCGGCTGTCTTGGGGCGGCGTGAAGCGGCTGCCTTGCGCGGGCGCTTGGGCGCCGCGGAGTCGGCTGCTGTCACCATGACGGTCACACCCTCCTTGCTCAGGCTCCGCAGGATGGCGGGGGCCTTCGACACCGGAATGTCGGCCTCCTCGAACGTCCGGCGTACATCATCAGCCTCGATGTAGCCCTGCGTCCTGGCACGTTCGAGGAGCTGCTCGATGACGAGGTCGTGCAGCTCGGACGGCTTCGAGGTAGAACTGGCAGGCGACACAAATACCTCTCGAACGAACGTGTGCTTTGACGGTCCGTGTCCACTACAGACACGTTCCTCAGGCCCGTCAGGGAAGGAGCATCGTACCCGGAGCCCGCTAACACACCACCTTAGGGGGAGTCCAGTGGTCCTTCGTACGGACTACGCCGTGTTTCTGGGTGGAACATGGAGCGCGAGGACCGTGACGTCGTCGTCCTGGTCGTATCCGGCGAGCATCTGGTCGACCAGGTAGTCCACCAGGATCTCTGGGTCTCTGACGACGTCCGGCGGGGCGTTCCCGGCGACCCCGACGAGTTCCTCGAGGCCCGCGTCGACCCCGCGCCGACGGTTCTCGACAAGTCCATCGGAATAGAACACGACAGTGTTGCCGGGTTCCACGGAAAAACTTGACTGCTGTCGCTGGGAGGGCCATCCGAGCGGCGTCCCGGGCTCGGCGAACCCGAGCGACGGAGGCCCGTCGGGACGGACGACGAGGGCGGGCGGGTGTCCGGCATTGGACACCACCGCGGCGCCGGTCTCGGGGTTGATCACCGCGTAGGCCAGCGTCACGAACTGCTCCTCCGGCTCAGTGGCGGAGAAGACCCTGTCGAGCCCGGCGAGGACGGCCGCCGGACGCGGGTCGTTGAGCGCCAGGGCGCGCAGGGCGTTGCGGACGCGTCCCATGACCGAGGCGGCCAGGACGCCCTTGCCCATGACGTCTCCGACGGCCACGGCGAGCCTGTCGTCGGCGAGGCGGAAGGCGTCGTACCAGTCGCCGCCGACCTGCACGTGGCGGGTGGCCGGGTGGTAGCGGGCCGCCAGCTGCATCCCCGCGAGCTGCGGGAGGCTGTCGGGCAGCAGGGACCGCTGGAGGGTCTCGGCGGTCTTGTGCTCCTGCTCGTACAGCGTCGCGCGGCCCACGGCGAGCGCGCACTGGCCGGCGAGCGCCTCAAGGAAGACCCGTTCCTCCTCGGTGATCTCCCGGGGCCGGGTGAAGGTGAAGCGCAGCGCGCCGATCGCGGAACCGGCCATGAGCAGCGGCAGGCCCACCCAGGCCCGCTCATCGGGCTCGGCCAGGTACCCTTCCTGCTCCGCCTCCCCGCCGAGCTGCTGGCGCAGGCTGGTGGGCGTGGAGGCCAGGAACGGACGGCTCTCGCGGACCGCTACGGACATGGAGGTGGCCGCGCTGACCGGGATCACCACCGGCGCCTCGCCCTCGGCGACGCCGTCGGGCGAGATGAGCGTGAGACGGAACTTGTCGTGGTCGAGCAGCGCCACCGACGAGCGGTCCGCGCCGATCGCCGACCTGCCCACCTCGGTGATCACCGCGACCACCTGCGAGACGGTCAGGGCCTCGGCCAGCATCGACGTCGCCTGCTGCAGGCGCGCGGTGCGCAGGGCCGCGGCCGAAAGCTGCTCGGTGAGCCGCCCGCGCATCTCGTCGGCCTCGCGCTGGCCGGTGACGTCGGTGTTCGCGCCGACCCACTCCACCACCTGCTCGCCCCGCTTGATCGGGACGGCGCGCACCTCGTACTGGCGGAACGCGCCGGTCTTGGTGCGGACCCGGTAGGCGATCTGGAAGGTGCGGTTGTCGTCAAGGGCCTCGAGCCAGGACGCCTCGACCCGCTGGCGGTCCTCCTCATGGACGACGGAGAGCCAGCCGCCCTCGCGGTACTCCTCGAGGGTCTGGCCGGTGATCGCGCGCCACTCGGGCGCGTCGTCCACGGCCTCGCCGCGCGGAGAGGTCACCCAGACGACCTGGGAGGACGCCTCCACCAGGGACCGGTACCGCTCCTCCTTGCGACGGATCTGCTCCTCGTCAAGGCGGCGCTCGGTGACGTCCACGGCGATCAGCGCGACGCCGAGCACCTTGCCGTCGGGGCCGTGCGAGGGGAACCAGCTCGTCGCCCAGCACTTGACGTCCGGGACGCCGGACTCCTCGGCCTCGGCCGAGGCCGCGGCGAACCTGAAGTCGCGGTCGACCACGGCACGGTCGGTGGAGACCACCTCGGCGATCTGCGCGGTGAGCGCCGCGGCGAGATCGTCGCGCAGCAGGTCGGCGGGCAGGGTGTCGACGAGATCGTCGGCGGGGACGCCGAGCAGGCCGGCGAGGGTGTCGTTGACGCGACGGCAGCGCATCTCGGCGTCGAAGAAGCCGAAGCCCATCGGGGCCTCGCGGACAAGGGTCGAGAAGAGCGCCGAATCGGACGCCGCGAGGCCCGAGACCCGCGGGCCGGGCACAGACGTATCGGTGCTCATCGCCGCCACCTCCGGTGCCCCTCACGCCCTACGGCGAGGCAAGTTTCCATCACTATGGGTGAATGGGAGCAGGCTAGCGCTCCCGCCTCCATCACAACAGCGGTCGGAGTCACTTCATCATCCCGGGGAGCGCGCGGTTCCACAACCACCCGCCTCGTCGGGGCCCAGCCGGTCAAAGTCACCCTAGTCGTCCCCTCCAACGGGCGCCATGGCGCGAACCGCCCCGAGATCCTAGAACGCGGGACGTCCCCGGTACCCCTAACTCGCCGGTATCGGGATCAGCCCTCGCCCTTGGCCGCGGCCTTCGCCGCCTTCTTGAACTCCCGCACCTTGAGCAACGATTCCGGGCCCGTTATGTCGGCTACCGAACGGTGAGAACCTTCTTCCCCATAAGCTCCGGCGGCCTCACGCCAGCCTTCGGGCGTCACGTCGAACTGCTTTCCCAGCAGCGCGAGGAAGATCTGTGCCTTCTGTTTGCCGAATCCGGGAAGTTCGTTGAGCCGTCGCAGGAGGGTGCGGCCGTCGGGGACGTCCTCCCAGATGCGCGCGGCGTCGCCGTCGTAGTGCTCGACCAGGTACGCGCACAGTTGCTGCACCCGCTTGGCCATCGACCCCGGGTAGCGGTGCACCGCCGGCGTCTGCGCGAACAGCGCGGCGAACTCCTCGGGGTCGCGCGCGGCGATCTCGTGCGCGTCGAGGTCGGCCGTGCCCATGCGGCGCGCGATCGTGAGCGGCCCGCCGAACGCGCGCTCCATCGGCACCTGCTGGTCGAGCAGCATCCCGACGAGCGCGGCGAGCGGACTGCGCGCGAGCAGCGCGTCGGCGTCCGGGTCCTGGGCGAGTCGCAGTTCCACCATGTCCCCATTATGGAGCGCGCCCGCCCGCCGGTCCCCGGCGCGGGGCGGCGGTCTGACCGACGGACAAACAGACCGCGACAAACAAACATGTTTCCTTAAAGAGCCCTGGTGGCTGCGGGTAGGGTGGCTCAACGTGAGTCCGCGCCGCGCCGAGGAGATCTCGGGGATCTTCGACGACATGCTCGTGCACGCTCGCGAACTGCTCGCCGTCCGCAGCCCGCTGGACGCCGAGCTGATCGTCAGCGAGATCCTCGGGGCTTGGTACGGCGGCAGATCCGGACAGGGCGACCTGGAGAAGGCGGTCGGCGAGGCCCTGCTCGACCACGCGATCCACTCCGCCACCCCCGCCGCGCTCGCGCTGCTGTCGGGCGTGGCGCACCTCGGCACGCCGCGCCAGGCCGCCAAGGCCGAGCGCGGGGCGCTGCGGCTGATGGACGCGGGCGTGGCGCGACCGCCGTGGGCCGACCGGATGGGCCTTGTCGAGCCGTCGGCGTGCTACCTGTCCAAGGACGTCTACGGCGACCAGAAGACGGTCATCTGCACCTTCACCTACGCGGGCGAGGAGGAGCACGCCCTCGTCGTCCTGGTCGACCAGAACCTCGGCGGCCGCTGGGACTGCCCGGCCGACAGCGGACTCGTCCGGGACGCGTGGATCTCCTCCAAGGTCGAGCGGCTGCTCGACCACTGCCGGGGCCAGGCGTCCTCCAGCGCGCTCATGGAGTTCGCCGAGATCGACCCCGGCGAGGCGCGCGCACTGCTGGAACCCGCGCTCGACCTGACGGGTTCGCTGCGCGACGCCCCGGTGAGCGAGACCTTCGCCTCCTACAACGCGCTGTTGCGCGCCCGTATACGCGCGCTGCCTCCCGGCGGGTCGAAGCCGCCCGTCCCCGTGTGGAGCAGCGACCGCAAGGCGACGCTCGTCGCGCGGTTCCTGGCCTCGGAGGAGGCCAACGACCTGTCCGACCTCGCCGCGGCCGGCCGCTGCGTCGACCGGATCATCGCCTACGGATGCGCCAGGGACTTCGGCCGTCCGCTGCGCGTCAGCCCGCTCAAGTGCGAGATGTTCCTGCTCGACTGGCTGCCGCGCAAGGTGTTCCTCAGCCCGTCCGAGCAGGAGGCGATGCCGCACGTGCTCGCCGCCTGGGTGCGCTGGGCGGCCCGCCGCACCAACCTTCCCGACGACGGCGTCCGCGCGACCCTCGACGCCGTGTGGGACGCCACGCACAAGTTCGGCGAGGCGTACCGCGACCCTGCGGCCTCCGGACTCGAACGCGCGCTCGTGGAGAAACTGCTCCCGGACGGCGACCTCGAGGCGCTGCCCCGGCGCGCGTTCGCGCTGCCGTTCCTCACCGGGGAACTCGCCGGGCTCGACCCCGCCGACTCCGCCGACCGGCGCGTCATGCTCGCCTATGAGCACCCGGGCGCGACCGAGGCGGAACTCGACGGATACGAGCGGCTCGCCGACCGGTTGTGGAAAGGTGACCCTCCCGAACTGTGGGAGACCACGCAGCGGCTCCTGGACGAGGGCGGCCAGCGCCACCTCGTGGTGCACGGGCTGATGCGGCTCGTCGTGCGTTTCGACCGAGACCGTCCCGGTCTGCGCCGGGCTCTCCGGAAGATACGCGTGGAAGACCTTTAGACTGTGGCCGCCCGCTTGCCACAGTGACAGCGCATCGGGATCATTCGCTGGACCTTCGGGGGGACTCCCCACAGCGTGAAACGGAGAATCGCCTTGGAGTGGTCGGAGTTCGCCCAGCGGTTCGCCCTCGAGCTGTCGACCCTCGGCCGCGACACCATCCTGATCGTCCGTGAGCGCGACGAGAGCCGTCACTACGTGCAGGCGATGCGGGAGCCGGACAGGCTGTACGCCGAGTCGGTGAGCAACAACTTCCTCGACGGGCCCTTGCTGCTCGGCCCGTCGGACGAGGAGATCCTCACCGAGGCCGGCTGGCGGCCGCCCACGGCCGACTGGTCGCCCGCCAACTGGTGGACCGAACTGCCGCCCGACTCGGGCCCCGACGCGTTCTCGCTGCTCGCCGACATGATGGTGACCGCACTGCGCGACGTCCAGGGCGTCCGGCGGCCGCTCGACCTGGTGTACGAGTCGTTCCACCGGCACGGCACAGGCCAGGTCGACCTGCCCCGCTTCGGCATCGCCTCCGCCCAGGCGGCGGGCCGCCGCCGCGCCCCCGCGCCCGTCTCGGCGCCCGTCCCCGCCCGGGAGCCGACCGTGGAAGACGTCCTCACCGACGCCCGAAGACGCGACGACCACGTCGCCTACTTCGACGTCCTCATCAGCGCGGAGCTGCTGCTTCCGCTCACCGGCGCGGGCCAGGTCGGCTACCGCACGGTCCTGCACGACGGCGCGGTGCACGTCCTGGCGTTCACCTCGCCCGCCGCGCAGGACGCCGCGGGCTACGCCGGGCCGCACCACCGCACCGACGTCCTCGGGCTCGCCGGCGGCTGGCCCGACCCGGCCTGGCAGCTCACCGTCAACCCCGGCCTGCCGAGCGAGATGCGGCTCGACTCCGGGTCGGTGCAACGGCTCGCCGAGATGCGCCGCACCGCCGGACGCGTGTCGGCCGTCGACGCCCAGGTCCTGCCGCCCGCCCCCGGCCTGCCGATCCGGCTGCCGCACGGCGCGCAGCTGTGGTCCGACACCGGCCTCATCGCGGTGTTCGACGGCGTCAGCGGCCGTTGGACCGAGACCTCCCGGACGCAGTAGCGCCATGAACTGGGGAGAATTCGCCGAGCGGCTGGCCCGTGAGCTTGCCGGACTCGACTCGCACATGGTCCTCGTCGTGCACCGGCGCGCCGAGGGAAGCCACTACGTCCAGGCGTTCCGCACGGGCGACCTGCTGCACGCCGAGGCCGTCAGCAGTTCCGTGCTCGGCGCGGCGCTGCGCTTCGACCCCGTCGCCGAGGACAGGCTCGCCGACATCGGCTGGCAGCGGCCGGAGTCCTTCGGCAACTGGACCTACGACCTGTCGTTCTCCTCGCCGCCCGACGGCTTCCGCGAGGTCGCGACCCTGATGACGATCGCGCTGCGCGACGTGCAACGCGCCGACACCCCCGACGACCTCGCCTACGAGTCGTTCCGCGGCGGCGTCTTCCTCGACCTCACCGAGTTCGGCATCACCCCCTCCGACCCGGGCCGTGCCACCGAGAAGCACGTACCCCCGCCCCTCCCCGACGTCCCCCCACGCCTGTCCGCGGTCCCCCCCGTCGAGGACCCCACCCCCGACACCCCCCTCCACACCACAACCGACCTCTCCCCCTTCCCCCCCACCACCCCCACCCACGAACCCCCCACCTACACCGGCCCCTCCTACGACACCCCATACGACCCCCCACCCTTCGGCGACCCTCCCTACGACGGCCCTTCGTACGACACCCCCGCCTTCGGCGACCCCACCGGCAGCGGCCCGGCACACGGCGACGGCACCTACGACCGCCCGACCTACGACGGCCCCTCCTACGACGCCCCGCCCTTCGGCGACCCCGCGCACAGCGACCCGGCGCAAGGCGAGCAAGCACACGACGGCCTCTCCTACGACGCCCCCTCCTTCGGCAACCCAACGCACGGCCAGGGCGGCCCAGCGCAAGGCGGCGAAACCTACGGCGCCCTGTACGGCACCTCCTACGACAGCCCGGCCTACGACGCCCCCGCCTTCGGCGACCCGACGCATGATGCTCCGCCCCAAGGCGACCCGTCGTACGGCCCGGCTCCAGAGGCCCCCTCACAAGGCGTCCCCGCGCACGACGACGCGCGTCAGCCGGGTCCGGCGCAAGGCGACCCGGGCCAGCCGGGTCCCGCGCTCGGCGACCAGACCTACGACGCCCCCGCGTCCGGCGGCTCGCCGCAAGGCGGCCCTTCCTACGGCCGCTCGGACCGTGGCCTCCCTCCGTACGACGGCCCCACCGCCTACGAACCCTCTGCCTACGACGGCCCGTCCTATGACGCCCCTGCCCAAGGCGGCCCGGCGCACAGTGGGCCCGCGTACCGGGCGGGGCATGACGCCTCTTCGTATGACGGGCCTTCTTACGACGGCCCGGCTTACGACGACGCGACGCGTGGCGGTCCTGCGCAGGGTGGGCCCGGGTTCGGAGAGGGTTCGGGGAAGGACGGGCCGGAGGGTGCGGGTTATGACGCGCCCTATGACTCCGGGTATGACGCGTCCACGGGGGCGTATGCGTTGCCGCCGTTGCCTGCGGCGGAGCGGGACGACGATCCCCTCACGTCCGGGTCCTTCAGGGTGCCGCGCGCGGATCCCTACGCGCTGCCGCCCTACGGGGACGCCGACCAGGACGACCCGCTCACGTCGGGTTCCTTCTCCTTCCCGCCCAGGACACCCCCCGCGTCACCGTCCGCGCAGGACGACCCGCTGACATCAGGCTCCTTCTCCTTCCCGCCCGTCACCCCGCCGTCCGGACAGGACGACCCCCTCACGTCAGGGTCCTTCGCGTTCCCGCACGTCGCCGACGACCCAGGGCTGACCACGACCGACGTCCCGCGCCCCTCGGGCCCCGACGACGACCCCCTCACCTCCGGCTCGTTCAGCTTCCGCGAGTCCGCCGACGCCCCCCGCGACGACGACCCCCTGACGTCCGGCTCCTTCGCCTTCCCGGCGGCCGGCGACCCCGGCGTCACCCTGACCGACCGGGACCTCGCGCCGCCCGAGCGCGCCCCCGACCCGGGCGAGGACACCGCGCGCTTCGCGGCGATCCCCGACGACGGCCCCTCCCCCGCCGGGCAGACCCTCGCCGACGTGCCGCGGCCCGACCGGCGTCAGCCCGACGTCCCGGCCGTCGACGTGCCCGTGGCGGGCCACCCGGCAAGGCAGCCGAACCGCACTGCGGTGCGGCTCGCCGAGGCCAAGGCCAACGGCGACAGGGACGGCTACCTGAGCGTCCTGGAAGGCGCGGAGTTGTATGTCACCGGTACCGTCATCTACTCCGACGGCGTGTACCTGCGGGCGTACACGTCACCTCCTGAGCAGCCGCACTCGGTGACCCAGCTGCGCGCTCTTGTGGCGGACTGGCCGCAGCCGCACTGGCAGCTCGCTGTGGACGACGGCCTGCCCAGCGCCGGTTACCTCGACTCGATCACGCTCGCGCGCCTGGCGGGCGGTGTCTCCTCCCGTCTGGTCATGCAGAAGGTGCTTCCGCATCCGCTGGTCGTCCACTACCTGGAGGGCGGCTACGACCGCGTCGCCGGGTACGTGCACCGGGTGGCCGACGTGCTGTCCCTGACGACGCCCAAGCAGCTGTACGCGGCCCTGGGCCTCGGCCACGGGCGGGCGTCCACCTTCTCCCCCGACGACGACGTCGTGCACGTGCTGCGCTGGCACGCGCGGTTCGGCGGCCCGCTGCGCACGCCCTTCGGCGGCCCGGATGAGGCGTCGATGCGCCGTATGCCGGGCGGCTGGGTCGTGGAGCATCCGCCGTTCGAAGGCAACGGGTTCGCTCCCGGCCTCGGCGTCGCGATCCCCGAGTTCAAGGTCGACAGCCAGCGGCTGCCGCACGGCGCGGAGATCTACCGGTTCGACCGGTCCGGCCGCCGTGTCCTTGTCGCCCTGTTCGACGCCGACGGCACCCGATGGGCGGCGGTGTAGATGCGCGACGGGTACTACGCGGTGTGGCAGGGCGAGGAGTTCGCCTGCGCGCCCGGTGAGGGCGACGTCCGGCTGTACTCGGCCGATCCCCGGATCGGTTTCACCGCCGCCGCCCCGGGCAGGTTCGTCAGGGTCGTCCCCGCACACGAGGTGGACCAGCTCAAGTACGTGGTCACCCGCTGCGTGTGGAGGGACGAGCCGTTCCTCATCATCGGCGAGCACGACGGCTGGCTGCGGGTGGAGTACACCGGCGGCAGCGCCCCGGCGGCCGAGGCGCTCGGCCTCGAGTACTTCGACCGCGGCGTGTACCAGGCGTGGGCGCCGGTCACCGAGGTCGGCCAGGTCCGCGAGGAGGTGTACGGGTGACCGACAGGCTTGTGGCGGGCCGCGCCGTCGAGCTGGGCAGGAGGCCCACGGTGATGGATCTGCGGACCATCGACCTGAACGCCGATCTCGGCGAGGGTTTCGGCGCGTGGCAGCTCAGTGACGACACCGCGCTGCTGTCGGTGGTGACCAGCGCGAACGTGGCGTGCGGGTTCCACGCGGGCGATCCGCTGATCATGCGTTCGGTGTGCCGTGCGGCGCAGGCCAGGGGCGTGACCGTAGGGGCGCAGGTGTCCTACCGGGATCTCGCCGGGTTCGGCCGCCGCCCGATGGACGTGCCGTTCGAGGAGCTCTCGGCGGAGATCCTGTACCAGCTCGCGGCCCTCGACGGCATCGCCCGCAGCTGCGGTACACGCGTCTCCTACGTCAAGCCGCACGGGGCGCTGTACAACCGGGTCGTACACGACCGCGAGCAGGCGATGGCGGTGGCCGAGGCCGTCCTGGCCTATGACGCGTCGCTCCCGGTGCTCACCCTTCCCGGGTCAGTCCTCAACGACGTGCACGACGACCTCCAGACCGTCGCGGAGTGCTACGCCGACCGCGCCTACACCGCCGAGGGGACGCTGGTGTCGCGCCGCTCCCCCGTCGCGGTCGTCCGCGACCCCGAGCGGGTGGCCGAGCGCGCGGTGCGCATGGCGGTCTCCGGCGAGGTCGAGGCGATCGACGGGACAGTCGTGCCGGTCGCGGCACGGTCGATCTGCGTGCACGGGGACACCCCGGGCTCGGTGGAGCTCGCCAAGGCGGTGCGCAAAGCGCTCACCGACGCGGGCGTCCAGATCATCCCGTTCGCCTGATGGCCGCCTGATGGAGATCCGGCCCGTGGGAGACCGCGCGCTGCTGCTGGAGACCGACGCCCCGCACGCGCTGAGGGCCGCGGTGGCGGCCGCGGGGCTGCCGGGGGTCACCGAGATCGTGCCCGGCGCGCGGACGGTCCTCGTGGTGTTCTCCGGGCCGTTCGGGGACGCCGCGCGGCGGCTCGCCGATCTTGAGGCCGAGGCCGCCGACGTCGCGGGACGCCTTGTGGAGATTCCCGTCGTCTATGACGGGGCCGACCTTGCGGAGGTCGCGGAGCTGACGGGCCTGGCCGCGGCCGAGGTCGTCAGGCGGCACGCGGCAGCCGAGTACACCGTCGCCTATCTGGGGTTCTCTCCGGGTTTCGCCTATCTCACCGGACTTGACCCCGCCCTCGAGGTGCCGAGGAAGGCGACGCCGCGCACGTCGGTTCCCGCGGGATCCGTCGCGATCGCCGGGCCGTACACGTCGGTGTACCCGTCGGCGTCGCCGGGCGGCTGGATGCTGCTCGGCCGCACCGACCTGCGGCTCTGGGACGTCGACCGCGACCCGCCGTCGCTGCTCGAACCGGGCGATCGGGTGCGGTTCTCCGAAACTGTCAGTGGCGGCGCGTAGCGTCGTCAGGCATGAAGGAGACGACGTGGGGCCGGGTGCTCGCGTGGCGGGCGCACCGGCAGTTCCTGACGGGTGACGGGCCCGCCGATCCCGTCGCGGTCGCGCGGCGGCTCGCTGGTGTGCAGGCGCAGGTCGCCGGGAGCGCGGCCACCGCGCTGCGGGTGCGCGGCGCGGCCGCGCCCGCCGCGGCGCTCGAGGCCGGAAGCCTGGTGAAGACCTGGGCGATGCGCGGGACACTGCACCTGCTGCCACGCGACCGCGCGGCGGCGTTCCTCACCCTGTGCGCGACCGTGCGCAGCTGGGAGAAGCCGAGCTGGTCCAAGGCGTTCGGCGCGACCCCGGCCGACGTCGAGGCGCTCACCGAGGCCGCGCGCGAGGCGCTGGCCGGCGGCGTCGAGCTCACCCGTGAGGAACTCGTCGAGGCGGTCACCGCGCGCACCGGCTCGGCGCATCTGCGCGAGGCGCTGACCAGCGGCTGGGGCGCGCTGCTCAAGCCGCTCGCGTGGCGCGGGGTGCTGCGCCACGGCCCGGCGCGCGGCTCGAAGATCACCTTCGTCGCGCCGGAGCTCGGCGATCCCCCGGCCGTCGAGGATGCCGCGCGGATCGTCATCGGGGACTTCCTCGACGCGCACGGCCCGGCCTCGCCCGCGATGTTCGACGCGTGGCTCACCAGGAACAACAGCCGCAAGGCCGAGCTGCGCTCCTGGTTCGCCGCCGCCGACGCCGACCTCGCCGAGGTGGCGGTGGAGGGCGCGCCGATGCTGGTCCGCGCCGATCAGCTCGACGCCCTGCTCGACGGCCCGCCCGCTCCGAAGGTCGTGCTGCTGGGTGCTTTCGACCCGTATGTCCTCGGCGCGGGCACGTCCTGCGCGGCGCTCATCCCGCCCGAGCGCAGGGCCGAGGTGAGCAGGGCGGCCGGCTGGATCGCGCCCGTCGTGCTGCACGAGGGCCGCGTCGCGGGCACCTGGGACCCGAAGACGAGCGAGACCGCCCTGTGGGAGGACGTCCCGGCCGCCGACCTGCGCGCGGCGCTGGCAGCCTGGCCTGCCGAACCCTGAAGGGGATCACCTTGCGCGGCGGAACCGCACTCCGTCGCCGGGCCGCAGCTGCGCGGCCTGCCCCAGGTCCGCCTCGGCCACCACGGCGATCACGGGATAGCCGCCCGTCGTGGGGTGGTCGGCGAGGAAGAGGATCGGTTTTCCGTCCGGCGGCACCTGGAGCGCGCCCGTCACCATGCCCTCGCTCGGCAGCTCCCCCGCGCGGGCCCGCTCAAGCGGCGGGCCGTCGAGCCGCACGCCGACCCGGTTGCTGCGGTCGGTCACCTCGTAGCGCGCGTCGAACAGCGTGCGCAGGGCGTCGGCGGTGAACCAGTCGGCGCGCGGCCCCGGCACCACCGCGAGCACGGGGGCGGCGGGCAGCGCGGGGCGCGGGGCCACGTCCACGCCCGCGAACGCGCCCACGATCCTGCCGACCGGCAGCGTCATGCCCTCGGCGAGCGGCACCGGACCCAGGCCCGACAGCAGGTCGGTCGAGCGGCTGCCGAGCACCTCGGGCACCGCGATCCCGCCGCGCACCGCGAGATAGCTGCGCAGGCCGCGTTCCGGCGTCCCGAAGCGCACCACCGCGCCCCCGGGCACAAAACAGGGTCCGAGACAGCCCTGGCCGCGCCCGTCCACCGCCCAGTCCACCGGCGCGCCGGTGACCGCGACCCACGCCGGGCGGACGAAACGCAGCCGCGCGCCGCCGAACGTCAGCTCGAGGCCCGCGGCGTCCTCGGGGTTGCCCACGAGCCGGTTGGCGAGCGCGAGGCTCTCGGTGTCCGCAGCACCCGCCTTAGGGACGCCGAGATGGGCGAGCCCCGCCCGTCCCAGATCCTGCACCGTCGTCAGCGCGCCGCCCGCCAGCACCTCGATCATGCGCGAACGGTACAACGGCCGGGCGCGACGGGCGCGGGAGGCACGTCATCGAGCTCAGTCGACGCCCCGGATGTCGCCCTGGGTGAGCGTCGTGAGGTCGTCGGTGGTGGGCGCGGGCAGCGCCGAGACCCGCACGTCGCGGGCGGCGCAGGAGCGTTCGTAGACGGTCCTGGCGAAACGGGCGTTCCCCAGCGTGTCGATCGCGCCCTGCCCGCACGCGCGCTGGAACAGCAGCGCGAGGTCGTCAAGGGCGGTGTCGTCCCAGTGGTCGCCGTTGTCGGCGGCGAGCGCCACCGCGATCCGCAGCAGCTCGTCAGGGCCGTACGAAGGGAACGGCACGCGGGTGTCGAACCGCGAGGCGAGCCCGGGGTTGGAGGCGAGCAGCCGTTCCATCTCCGTCTCGTACCCGGCGAGGATGACGACGAGGTTGTCCCGGTCGTCCTCGGCCCGCTTCAGCAGCGTCTGCACGGCCTCCTGGCCGAACGCGTCACCGCCCGAATAGCCGGCGCCCACAAGGCTGTATGCCTCGTCAACGAAGAGCACGCCGCCCAGCGCGGAGTCGATCGCCCGTCCGGTCTTGAGCGCGGTCGCGCCGAGGTGCTCGCCCACCAGGTCAGCCCTGCTCACCTCGACGACGTCGGGACGGCTGAGCAGGCCGAGCGCCGCGAAGATCCGGCCGAGGACGCGCGCCACGGACGTCTTGCCCGTGCCAGGGGGCCCGGTGAACACGAAGTGCCGCATCGGCGGCTGCGCGGGCAGCCCCTGGGCCGCGCGCAGCCTGCGCACCTGGAGCTGCGCGGCGATCTGGTGCACCTGCCGCTTCACCGGCTCGAGGCCGATCATGCCGTCGAGCGAGCCGAGCGCCTCCTCCAGCGTCGGCGTCTCGGTGTAACCCCGGTAGCGCGCGGTCAGCTCGTCGTAGGCGGCGCGCACGTCCTCGGCCCTGACCGTCACGAGCTCGGACGCCGAGGGGTGCGCGCTGCGCGAGACGACCCGCAGGTCGCGTGCGCGCGACGCGCCTTCGGCGAGCGAGCGGACGAAGCGGCCGTTGCCGAGCTGGTCGATGATGCCCCTACGGCGCACCTCCTCGAAGCAGGAGGCGAGCTGGGTGAGCGCGTCGGCCGAGAGGCGGTCGCCGCGCGCCTCGGTGTGGTTGCGGCAGATCGACAGCAGCTCGTCGGGCTCGTAGCTGGGGAACAGCACGCGGGTCCCGAAGCGGGAGGCGAGGCCGGGGTTGGAGTCGAGGAACCCGTCCATCTCCGTCTCGTAGCCGGCGAGGATGATGACGAGGTTGTCCCGGTCGTCCTCGGCCCGCTTGAGCAGCGCCTGGACCGCCTCGTTGCCGAACCTGTCGGCCTGGCCGTCGCCCGCGTTGACCAGCGAGTACGCCTCGTCCACGAACAGCACGCCGCCGAGCGCGGAGTCCACCACCTCGTTGGTCTTGATCGCGGTCGCGCCCAGGTACTCGCCCACGAGGTCGGCGCGGTGCACCTCCACGACCCGCGCCGAGGGCAGCAGCCGGAACGCGTAGAAGATCGTCGCGAGGGTGCGCGCGACTGTCGTCTTGCCCGTGCCCGAGGGCCCGGCGAACACCAGGTGCCGCAGCGGCTTCTCGATCGGCACCCCCGCCTCGGCCCGCAGGTGCGCGGCCTCGATCGACGCGGCGATCGAGCGGACCTGCCGCTTCACCGGCTCGAGCCCGATCATGTCCTCGAGCTCGGCGAGCGCCGCCGCCACCGACGGGCGCGGCTCCTCGGCGGGCGGCCGCTGGACGGGCACGACGGGCACGACGACCGGCGGCTCGGGCGCCTTGGCACGGACCGGGACGGGCTCGGGCGCGGCCTCCTCCACCCAGCCGGAGTCGTAGGAGTCCGCCGCGACGACCCGCCGCGCCCGGTCCCACCGGTAGGCGAGTACCAGCACGGCCCCCGCCCACGCGGGCCCCGCGTGCAGCCGGGGCGCGAGGTCGGCCAGCGCGGCGGTGAGCAGCGCGGCGGTGGCCAGCGCCCACAGCGCGCTCCGCCACGGCACATACCCGCGCAGCCGCAGCGCCGCGAAAGCCACGGGAGGGGCGAGCAGGGCGAGAGCGAGGCCCTGGTAGGAGGCGTCGGGGAACATCCGGGCGAGCGGCACCACGAGCGCCAGCCAGCATGCGGTGACCGCCAGCACGGCGGTACCGGCCGGGGAGCGAAGCGTCAGATCGACCACCACCAGCGCGACGAGGGCGCCCACCAGGGTGCCCGGCACCGGCAGTCCCGCAGTCACCGCGACGGTGAGGCTGACCGCCAGCAACAAGATCCCCGCGAGCCGCCTGAGACCCGAGTGCATCCGAAAATATCCGCCGCGTGCGCGCTCGAAAAGGTCCCGCGCCGCTCCCGTGGGCGGGCGGGTGGCGATTCGTCCCGACGCTCCCATCTTGAACCGACAGCCTGACCCCTGCCGGCCCACGAGTCCAGCACCACACCCCACAACCGCCATATTCGCCAACGCGATCACCTGACGGCCGGATCGTCGGCCACACCCACCCCACAACCACCATCAAACGACAACCACAACCCCCCAACAAACCCCACCCACGCCACAACGGCACCGCCGAACACCGCGGAGGCGTCGCGAGATTTCGCGGGGCAGCGCGGGGGTTAGAGGAGGCTGAGTTGGCCCTCGCCTGCCAGCGGGTCGCGGTGCACCTTCAGGTGCCGCCAGCGGGGCAGGTCGTCAAGGTAGGACCACGACAGCCTGTGGTGCTCGCCGGGCCCGATCCGTTCCAAGGCGGCCTGGTGGACGGGCGAGGGGTACCCGGCGCTCTCGGCGAACCCGTATTCCTCGGCCCCCGGCAGTTCGGCCATGTACCTGTCGCGGTGGACCTTCGCCAGCACCGACGCCGCCGCGACGGTCACCGAACGCTGGTCGGCCTTCACCTCGGTGCGCACCCGCCAGGGTGCGCCGAGGAAGTCGTGCGCGCCGTCCACGATCACCGTGTCGGGGCGTTCGGGAAGTGCCTCAAGCGCGCGCACGGCCGCCTTGCGCAAGGCGGCGGTCATGCCGAGCTCGTCGATCTCGCGCGGGGACGCCTCGCCCAGCGCCCAGCAGCTCAACCAGCCGGGCAGCACCTCGGCGAACGCGGCGCGGTGCGCGGCGCTGAGCAGCTTGGAGTCGGTGAGCCGGACGGGAGCGCGTTTGCCGCGCGGCAGTTCGGGCGGCGGCGTGAGGTCCGTGACGGCCGCGCAGACCACGACGGGTCCCGCCCACGCGCCCCGGCCGACCTCGTCTATCCCCGCGACGCGTGACGCGCCCGCCGCGCGCAACTGTTCCTCGACCTCGTATCCGGCTGCCACGCCGCACATCATCCCAGCACCCGGACGCCGACGGGGAAAAGGAGGGCGCGGACACCCGCGCCCTCCTCATAGAACACCCGGAACCGAAGCGCGCCATGCACGGTTCCGCGTCGCGCAGCATCCTATGGCGGCTACGTGAAGCCCACCGTCCACGACACTCCGTAACGGCATGGAAGTGTGACGCGCGACATGTTGCAAGTGCTCACTTACTGAGTGACCATGGGTCCGTCCGGAGCCACCCCAGCCGGAGGAACCCATGACGGACCCCGTGTCGCCCCTGCCCGAGGACCACCCCATATCGGAGGACGGTCCGGCCCCCCGCGCCGTCCAGGCGACCCTGAACTGGTACGCCCTGGCCCTCGGCCTTCCCAACGTGCTCATGCAGCTGTCCAACATCAAGGTCGGCTACGGCGTCGCCGAGAGCCGGGTGGAGAGCGGCAGACTCGACCGGCACCCCGTCAAGCGGCTCCGCACCACCCTCACGTTCCTCGCCGTCGCCACCCACGGCAACGCCGCCGAACGCGCCTACCTGCGCGAGGAGATCAACCGCGCGCACCGGCAGGTCGTCTCCCGGCCCGGCAGCAAGGTCAAATACAACGCGTTCGACCGCGAACTCCAGCTCTGGGTCGCCGCCTGCCTCTACAAGGGCACCGAGGACATGCTCAACGCCCTGGAGCTGACCTTCACCGACCGCGAATGGGACGAGCTCTACCAGCACTCCTCCCGCCTCGCCACAAGCCTCCAGGTCCCCCGCGACATGTGGCCCCCCGACCGCGAGTCCTTCGCCAAGTACTGGAACGACTCCCTGAGCACCCTCGAAACCGACGACTACACCCGCACCTTCCTCCGCGACCTCGCCGGCCTGGCCTTCCTCCCCACCCCCTTGCGCGCCCCCCTGGCCCCCCTCTCCCGCTTCGTCACCACAGGCTTCCTCCCCCAGGAATTCCGCGACGAGATCGGCCTCACCTGGACCCCCCTCAACCAGACCCTCTTCACCCGCTTCGTCCACACCTCCGCCCGCCTCAACCGCGCCCTCCCCCCCACCGCCCGCCAATTCCCCTTCAACCTCTACCTCCGCGACTTCCGCCGCCGAATGCGCCACGGCCGCCCCGTCGTCTGATCTCCCTCCGAGCCGCCGGAGGGCAGGGCTCGGCGCCTCTCCCCGCCGAGCCCTTCACCCCACCCACATGCGCACTCCCAGCGCATTCCGTCACCCCCATCCGCGACACTGCTCCTACCCCGACGTAGGAGCCTCGCGATGCCCGCCCCTCCTCCCCTCCACCCAGAAGACCTCCCCCTCGGCCCCTTCGCGGCCGCCGACCTGACCTTCTGGTCCACCCCCAAGGGCCGCCGACGGCACGCCGACCCGAACTGCCCCTCCCGCCCGCCCTCGGCCCGCCCCACAACCCTGCGCCTCCCCAAGGACGCCACCTACGCCAACCTCAACATTCACTGCGCCCCACCCGGCCCCCAAGCCGCCCACCTGGCCGCCTGCCAAGCCCTCCTCACCTACGCCCAAGCAACCGAAGACGCCTGGGAAAACCTCACCTCCAACCACCTCACTCTCTCCGCCATCCCCACCTCCCCCCTCCCCACCGACCACCCGGCCCTCACCCAGCCCCCCTTCACCGAAATCTGGGAACGCTGCCTAGCCCGCCGCGCCGCACTGGTCGACGAACTCCTCACCACCACCCGCCCCCGCTTCCCCCTCATGATCGCCGCCGCCACCCTCCGCTGGAGCGATCCTCACTTCAAACGGGTCCGCTCAGAAGGGTTCGAAGCCTTCACCGAAGCAGCACCCGCCGCGCTCCAACGCATGGAGACTCGCCGCTCCGAATCCGGCTTGGCGAGGGCGATCGCCGACGTCGCCCGTCGACACGTCCTCGACCCATTCCTCGAACGAATCGAGAACGGTCTCCCACCGGCCGAGGCGATGCGTCCGCTCGCGGAGAAGGAGTGGAAGCGCGCCAAAGGAGAGGCCGACCTGGGAAACCCAGTTCCCTTCGACGAGATCGGCCTGGCCTGGATGAGAGTCGGCGAGATCTGGACGGACATGCTGCGCGGAAGCTGCGCGATGAACTCGGGCAGCATCTTCGCGATCTTCGAGGTGGACAAACTGCCCTTTGACGCGGAGGTCCTGAATCGCCTGTATCCCTACGCCCGGATAAGGACCACATCGTTCACCTGGGCTGCGGGGAACGTCCCGGCGGCTTTCCGTCTGCTGTTCCGCGAACGCTCGTACCGCTCGCTCGGCTTGGAGTTGGAGCAGAGCTACTACCGCCTCGCTGAACCGGGCCTGCCCGGCCTTTTCCTGCGGAACCTGCTGACCCACCTCGATATGGGCGACCTCACCGTCCACGTCGAGGACGTCGGCACCGGAACCGACGCGCCCCCGGTGGAGGTCGACTGGTCACGCCGCGTACTTTTCCGTGACGGCATGACCGGAGACGGAATCGCCCCTGTCCACTGTTATCCGGCGCTGCGCGCCGCCATGGACGGCGAGACTCTCGAACCTTCCGAGTTCGAGTGGGACGACGTTGAGGATGACGAGGAAGAGTTCGAGGACGAGGAGTTGGCGTCTCGGATTCTTGAGCTTCTGCGCGAAGGGGACCGGGCGACGCTGTTGTCGGCGGTGCAGTTGCATGTGCGGCGGGAGCAGTTGGCCGAGGTCAGGGCCGTGGTCGAGCGGCGGTCGAGTAAGGAAGGGGACCTGCAGAAGGCGCTCGCTGGGGCGTGGTGGGTGTTCGGCGGGGAGTACGTAGGTGAGTTCTTCCGGCGGAGACTTGTGGAGACCACGGAGGTCGATATCCCGCTGCTCAGGCCGGACGGCGTGCTCCAGCTGGTCGAGCTGAAGACCGCGACGGCCCCGGCCGTCACCGAGCACCGGAACAAGCTCATTCCGTCAGGTGACGTGCACAGGGCGGTCGGGCAGGTGTTGAACTACCTGACGCTCCTTGACGAGAGCCGCAACGAACTCCTGGAGCGCTGGCAGGTCGATGTGCGCAGGGCTGGGGCTGTGGTTGTTGTTGGGCATCCGAAGTTTCAGGAGGGTGTGGATGAGGGCAGGTCAACGGGGCGTTGCGGACGCTCAACGCCCATTTGAGCCGCGTTGAGGTCATCACTTATAAGCAGTTGTTGGATCGCGCGGAGCGCACGCTTGATCTCGTCGGTACGCGTGCACCGGACAGAGCGGCCACGCGCAGCGGGTGAGGGAACGCCGAAGGCGGCGGACCGGGTGGGGCCGCCGCCTTCGGGTGGGGAGGGGTCAGCTGCAGCCGCTGGTGGAGCCGCAGCCTTCGCAGACGTAGCAGGAGCCCGCGGGACGCATGTTGGTGCCGCAGGTCATGCACATGGGGGCGTCGGCGGTGCGGCGGCCGTGGCTTTCGGTCGCGTCGACGCGGGCGGGCTGGATCTGGACGACGGGCGGGGCGGCGACGGCCACGGCGGGCTTGGCCGGGGCCTGGTCGACCGGGGCGGACTGGGCGAGCGCCTCGACGTCCTCGGCGGTGTGCAGGGACGCGGGGTCCTCACCGGACGCCTGGAGCGCCCGCTCCTCGGCGGAGAAGATGCCGAGTTCCGCGCGGGAGTCGTAGGACAGGTGGTCGAGCGCCAGACGGCGGAAGATGTAGTCCATGAAGGACGTCGCCATCCTGATGTCCGGGTCGTCCGTCATGCCCGCGGGCTCGAAGCGCATGTTCGTGAACTTCTCGACCCACGTCTCCAGCGGCACCCCGTACTGGAGGCTGATGGAGATCGCCATGGAGAACGCGTCCATGACGCCCGCGAGGGTGGAGCCCTGCTTGCCGAGCTTCAGGAAGACCTCGCCGAGCCCGTTGTCGGGGTACGACGACGCCGTCATGTAGCCCTCGGCGCCCGCGACGGAGAACCGCGTGACGGTCGCCGGACGCTTCTTCGGCAGCCGCTTGCGCACCGGACGCGCCGGGACGGCGGGGGCCGCGGGGGCGGGCGCGAAGACGGGGGCGGCGACCGCGACGGCCGCGGGCTCCTCCTTCTTCTTCGCGACCGAAAGCGGCTGGCCGACCTTGCAGTTGTCGCGGTAGATCGCGAGCGCCTTCAGGCCCATCTTCCAGCCCTCGAAGTACACCTTCTCGATGTCCTCGACGGTGGCGGACTCGGACATGTTGACGGTCTTGGAGATCGCGCCGGACAGGAACGGCTGGGTCGCCGCCATCATCCGGACGTGGCCCATCGGGCTGATCGACCGCTCACCCATCGCGCAGTCGAACACCTCGTAGTGCTCGCGCTTGAGCGACGGCGCGTCCACGATGTGCCCGTTGTCCGCGATGTACCCGACGATCGCCTCGACCTGCTCGTCGAGGTAGCCGAGCTTGCGCAGCGCGCGCGGCACCGTGTGGTTGACGATCTCCATGGAGCCGCCGCCGACGAGCTTCTTGAACTTCTTCAGCGCCAGGTCGGGCTCGATGCCCGTGGTGTCGCAGTCCATCATGAGGCCGATGGTGCCGGTCGGGGCGAGCAGGGACGCCTGCGCGTTGCGGTAGCCGTTCTTCTCGCCGAGCTTCAGGCACTCGGCCCACGCGCGGGTCGCCTCGGCGTGGATGGCCTTGTCGATCGCGTCGAGCGTGCGGATCTCGTCGTTGGCCGCGGCGTGCTTGCGCATGACGCGCTTGTGCGCGTCGGCGTTGCGGGCGTAGCCGTCGTAGGGGCCGACGGCCGCGGCCAGCTCGGCCGAGCGACGGTAGGCGGTGCCCGTCATCAGCGACGTGATCGCCGCGGCGACGGCACGGCCGCCTTCGGAGTCGTAGGCGTGCCCGGACGCCATCAGCAGCGCGCCCAGGTTGGCGTAACCGATGCCGAGCTGGCGGAACGCCCGCGTGGTCTCGGTGATCTTCTCGGTCGGGAAGTCGGCGAACGTGATCGAGATGTCCATCGCGGTGATGATCAGCTCGACGAGGTCGCGGAACGGCTCGACGTCGAAGGTGTTGTCGGGGCGCAGGAACTTCAGCAGGTTGACGCTGGCGAGGTTGCACGAGGAGTTGTCCAGGTGCAGGTACTCCGAGCAGGGGTTGGACGCGGTGATGCGGCCCGACTCCGGCGAGGTGTGCCAGTCGTTGATGGTGTCGTCGTACTGGATGCCGGGGTCGGCGCACTCCCAGGCGGCCTGCGCCATGAGCCGGAAGAGGTCCTTGGCGCGGATGGTCTCGATGACCTCGCCGTTGAGCCTGGCGCGCAGCCCGAAGTCTCCGTCGGTCTCGACCGCGCGCATGAACTCGTCCGAGACGCGGACGCTGTTGTTGGCGTTCTGGTACTGGACGGACACGATGTCCTTGCCGCCCAGGTCCATGTCGAAGCCGGCGTCGCGCAGGGCGCGGATCTTGTCCTCTTCGCGGGCCTTGGTCTGGACGAACTCGGCGATGTCGGGGTGGTCGACGTCGAGGACGACCATCTTGGCCGCCCTGCGGGTCGCGCCGCCCGACTTGATCGTCCCGGCCGACGCGTCCGCGCCGCGCATGAACGACACGGGCCCGGAGGCGGTGCCGCCCGACGACAGCAGCTCCTTGGAGGAGCGGATGCGCGACAGGTTGACGCCGGAGCCCGAGCCCCCCTTGAAGATCACGCCCTCTTCCTTGTACCAGTCCAGGATCGACTCCATCTGGTCGTCCACGGACAGGATGAAACAGGCGCTGACCTGCTGGGGCGACTTGGTGCCGACGTTGAACCACACCGGCGAGTTGAACGAGAAGACCTGGTGGGCGAGCGTGTACTTCAGCTCGTGGTCGAAGATCTCGGCGTCCTCTTCGCTGGCGAAGTAGCCGTGCTCGCGACCGGTGTCGGTGTAGACCCGCACCACGCGGTCGATGAGCTGCTTCAGGCTCCACTCGCGCTGCGGGGTGCCGACCGCGCCGCGGAAGTACTTGGTGGTGACGATGTTCGCGGCGTTGACCGACCAGAAGTCGGGGAACTCCACGCCGCGCTGCTCGAAGTTGATCGAGCCGTCGCGCCAGTTGGTCATGACGACATCACGGCGTTCCCAGGTGATCTCGTCGTACGGGTGCACGCCGGGGGTGGTGAAGATGCGGCGCATCTTCAGCCCCTTGCGCCCCGTGGTCCTGCCACGACGAGCCGGTCCGCTGACCGTCTCTGTCATGTCTTCCCCCTTCATCTGGGCCCTCCCGCAAGGGCCCGTGCTCGCACATGACGGATCACGCCCTCTTCCGTGTGTTCGGAAGGGGCGTGGGTGGTGTTGTGTGCGCTCGCGTCGTTTACAGCGTTTCCGCCGGCTTCCTCATTCCGGCGGAGCGTGACCGCGCAGAGCGTTGATCTCCTTCTCGAAGTCGTCGAGCGACTCGAATCCCCGGTAGACCGAGGCGAAACGCAGGTAGGCGACCTCGTCAAGCTCCTGCAGTGGCCCCAGGATCGCCAGTCCGATCTCGTGGGACTGGATCTCGGCGGCTCCGGTCGCCCGGATCGCCTCCTCCACCCGCTGGCCCAGCAGGGCGAGCGCGTCCTCGTCGACGGGACGGCCCTGGCAGGCCCTGCGCACCCCAGCGATGATCTTCTCCCGGCTGAACGGCTCGGTCACGCCGCTGCGCTTGGCCACCATCTGCAGGACGTTCTCCTGGGTGGTGAAGCGCTTGTTGCACTCCGGGCAGGAGCGCCTGCGGCGGATGGCCGCGCCGTCTTCCGTGGAGCGGCTGTCGATGACGCGGCTGTCGGGGTTGCGGCAGAACGGGCAGTGCACGTCCGTCTCCTTCCCGTTCTTCCGGCGTCAACCATTCACCGACGGAACACAATCTGTGGTGAACTACATCCGTGTAACTACTAGATGTTGTGGTCACTAAACCTAAGCCTAGGATCTTGGCAACGCAAGCCGAACCCGCTCGAGACGTTGTAGCGCCCATCACGTACCGGGCATCGGCGTGTCGGGTGGCGATCTTCCACACCCCTCGAATGCAGATTCGATAGAACGGATGTACGATGGTGGTCGCGGACACGCTGGCGTGCACACCTGTGACGCTGCGTGGCCGCGGCGACGTTGTGCGACTCCGCGCGGCGACGGCAAGGCGCGCACGCCGAAAAGGCACGCGAACACCGAACGAAAGGGGAAGGCGCCATGAGCAAGGTCTCCCAGACGCCTGAGGAACCCCTGGACGAAGGCGGCCTCACCCAGCGCCAGCGCATGGTGCTCGAGGTGATCCGGGACTCGGTCCAGCGCCGCGGCTATCCGCCGTCGATGCGCGAGATCGGCGAGGCGGTCGGCCTCACCAGCACGTCCAGCGTTTCCCATCAGTTGCGCACGCTCCAGCGCAAGGGCTTCCTGCGCCGCGATCCCAACCGCCCCCGCGCGGTCGAGGTGCGCATGCAGGGCAAGGCCGCGCCGGTCGAGGCCGAGACCATCGGCCACGGCCCTGAGCCGGCCTATGTGCCGCTCGTGGGACGGATCGCGGCCGGTGGCCCCATCCTCGCCGAGGAGTCCGTCGAGGACGTCTTCACGCTGCCCAAGCAGCTGGTCGGCGAGGGCGAGCACTACCTGCTGAAGGTGCAGGGCGACTCGATGATCGAGGCGGCCATCGCCGACGGCGACTGGGTGGTCGTGCGCCAGCAGCCCGACGCCGACAACGGCGACATCGTCGCCGCGATGATCGACGGCGAGGCGACGGTCAAGACCTTCAAGCGCAAGGACGGGCACGTCTGGCTGCTCCCGCAGAACTCGGCTTACGATCCGATCCCCGGTGACTCCTCGAGCGTGCTGGGCAAGGTCGTGGCGGTACTCCGCAAGATCTGAAGAGCCGTCGTCGGGCCGCCGGGCGCCGCGGCGCGTCCCGTCGGCCCGTCCGGCAGGGCAGGGCCGCGCGCCCGAACGACGCCCCGCTCTTCCGGGCGTCCTTGCCCGGCCGGGGCACGGCGGGCCGGGCAGGCGGCCCGTCCGCGCCGTCGGTCAGGCGGCCCACTCCAGGTGCTTCAGTTCGCGGTTGGCCTCCTGGAGGTCCTTCGCGCTGTCTATCGCGCGCCAGTAGCCGTCGATCTCGTAGGCGGCGAGCCTGCCCTGGGCGGCCAGGCGCGGGAACGTGACGCTCTCGTGGTCGCCGAGGTCGGGCAGCAGCGCCGTGGTCTCCGGCGCGAACAGGTGCACCCCCGCGTTGACCCGGTGCGGCAGCACCGGCGCGGCGTCGAAACCCTGGATGCGCCCGTCCGGGCCGACGTCCACGATCCCGTAGGGCGAGCGCAGCGCGGCGATCCCGAGGGTCGCGGCGGCGCCCGAGTCCGCGTGCCGGTCGGCGAGGCCCGCGAGCGAGAACCGTGTGACGACGTCGCCGTTGAGCGCGAGCCACGGCTCCGCCGCCATCGGCAGCGCCCGCGCGGCGTGCTTGAGCCCGCCGCCCCGGCCCAGCCGCCGCTCCTCAACGACCACGGTCACCTCGAGCGGGAGGGTCCTGCCGAGCAGGTGCCGCTGGAGCGCGTCGGCCCGGTACCCGCACGAGACCACCGCGTGCTCGATCCCCTCCGCGGCGAGCCAGGCGAGCTGGTGGTCGAGGATCGGCTTGCCCCCGACGTCGACCAGCGCCTTGGGCACCCGGTCGGTGTAGGGCCTGAGCCGGGTGGCGTTGCCCCCGGCCAGGATGACTGCCTGCCGCACCTGGATCGCGCTGTGGGTCACGCTGGGACCTCCTGTCCTCGGGAAGGTCCCAGCGTGCCCGCTGGACGTTACGCGCGGGTGACCCGCCGCCGACGGTTTGTTACGTCGCCGGGCCGGTCAGACGACGATGTTGACGATCTTCGGCGCGCGCACGATCACCTTGCGCACCGGAGCGTCGCCGATCGCGGTCTGCACCTTCGCCGAGGCGAGCGCCAGCTTCTCCAGCTCGTCCTCGGCGATGTCGGGCGTGACCTCGAGGCGGTCGCGCACCTTGCCCGACACCTGCACCACGCAGGTCACCGAGTCCTGCACCAGCAGCGCGGGGTCGGCCACCGGCCAGGGCACGCGGGCGATCGAGCCGTCCGCGCCGTGGCCCAGCTTCTCCCAGCCCTCCTCGGTGATGTAGGGGGCGGCCACCGACAGCATGATCGCCAGCGCCTCCGCCGCCTCGCGCACCGCGGGGTCGGCCGCGCCGGGGCCGCTGTCGATCGCCTTGCGCGCCGCCGAGGTCAGCTCCCTCATGCGCGCGATGGCGACGTTGAACCTGTGCCCCTCGACCAGCCGGGTCACCTCGTCCACGGTCCGGTGGGTGAAGCGGCGCAGCGTGGTGTCGCCCTTGGCGAAGTCGACGCCGGGCTCGCTCGTCACGTCGGTCATCACCCGGTAGGCGCGGGCCAGGAACTTCTGGGACGCGGCCGGGGAGACGTCGGCCCAGTCGATGTCGTCCTCGGGCGGGCCGCCGAACAGCATCGTCAGCCGGACGGCGTCCACGCCGAAGTCGTCGATCTGCTGGCCCAGGTCCACCCCGTTGCCCAGCGACTTCGACATCGCCCGGCCCTGGTTGATCACCTGGCCCTGGTTCAGCAGCCGCCGGAACGGCTCGGTGAAGTCGACCATGCCCATGTCGTAGAGCACCTTGGTGAAGAACCTGCAGTACAGCAGGTGCATCACCGCGTGCTCGATGCCGCCGATGTACTGGTCGGCGGGCATCCACTGCTTCACCTTGGCCGGGTCGAACGGACCGTCGGTGTAGCCGGGCGAGGTGTAGCGCAGGAAGTACCAGGACGAGTCCACGAAGGTGTCCATGGTGTCGGTGTCCCGCTTGGCGGGGCCGCCGCACTTGGGGCAGTCCACGTTCACCCAGGCCGCGGCCGCCGCCAGCGGGGAGATCCCCTTGGGGGCCAGGTCCGCGCCGCGCAGGTCGGCGGGCAGGGTGACGGGCAGGTCCTCGTCGGGGACGGGCACCTCACCGCAGTCCGGGCAGTGGATGATCGGGATCGGCGTGCCCCAGAATCGCTGCCGCGACAGCAGCCAGTCGCGCAGCCGGAAGTTGACGGTGCCGTGGCCCAGGCCCCGGTCCTCCAGGATCGAGATGATCTTGGAGATCGCCTCGGTCTTGGTCAGCCCGTCCAGCGGGCCGGAGTTGACCAGCCGTCCCTCGCCGGGGGTGGCCACGCCGGTGACGTTCGGGTCCTCAGCGCCGGTCTCCAGCACGATCCTGACCGGCAGGTCGAAGGCGCGGGCGAAGTCGAGGTCGCGCTGGTCGTGCGCGGGCACCGCCATGATCGCGCCGTGTCCGTAGTCGGCCAGCACGTAGTCGGCGGCCCACACCGGGATGCGCTCGCCGTTCACCGGGTTGACCGCGTGCACGCCCAGGAAGACCCCGGTCTTCTCCTTGTCGGTGGCCAGCCGCTCGATGTCGCTCAGCTTGGCGACCTCGGCGCGGTAGGCGTCGAGCGCGGGCCGCTGCGCGTCGCTGACGATCTGCTCAGCCAGCGGGGCGTCGGCGGCCACGACGAAGAACGTCGCGCCGTACAGGGTGTCCGGGCGCGTGGTGTAGACGGTGACGGGTCCGTGCCCCTCGACCTCGAAGGTGACGTCCGCGCCCTCGGAACGGCCGATCCAGTTGCGCTGCATGGTCAGCACGCGCTCGGACCAGCCGCCCTCGATCTCCTTCATGTCGTCCAGCAGCCGCTGGGCGTAGTCGGTGATCTTGAAGTACCACTGGGTCAGCTCACGCCTGACCACCACGGCGTGGCACCGCTCGCACTTGCCGTCGACCACCTGCTCGTTGGCCAGCACGGTCTGGTCGTTGGGGCACCAGTTGACCAAACCGCCCTTGCGGTAGGCCAGGCCGCGCTCGAAGAACCTGGTGAACATCCACTGGTTCCACCGGTAGTAGTCCGGGTCGCTGGTGTGCAGCCGCCGGGTCCAGTCGAAGGAGATCCCGTAGCGGCGGAAGGAGTTCGCCTGGGTCTCGATGTTGGCGTAGGTCCACTCGGCGGGGTGCGCGTTCCGCTTGATCGCCGCGTTCTCCGCGGGCAGGCCGAAGGAGTCCCAGCCGATCGGGTGCAGGACGTTGTAGCCCTTGTGGAACCAGTACCGCGCGATGACGTCGCCGATCGCGAAGACCTCGCCGTGGCCCATGTGCAGGTCGCCGGACGGGTAGGGGAACATGTCCACCACGTAGCGGCGTTCGCGGGGGTCGGCGGGGTCATCGCTGGCCACGAAGGTGCCGAGGTCCGCCCAGCGGTCCTGCCACTTGTCCTGGACGGCTCGGACGTCGTACCGCTGCTCTTCGTCGCTCACTGGGTGTCCTTTTCCGGTTCGCTGCCTCTAGCAATGAAGAAGCCCCTCACGCATGGAGGGGCTGCCGCGCCGACCCGGTCTTGCCGAGGACGCCGAAGGGCGGCGCGCTCGGGACCTGGATCAACGCGGCCGGCTGAGAAGCAGCCACGATCGCATGGTCCAAGGGTAGCGCAAGACCCGGAAATCGCAGGTTTTCGTCGCGCACTGTACCCGCGGGCACTAGATGTGGATCACGATCCACGGTTGGATGTGGTCACCCCCACATGTTTACGACGCACAGCCCCTGGCGCGAGGAGAGAAGTCCATGCTCAACCTGTCCGTGCTGATCGAGGACGCGGCCCGCGAGACCCCTGACCGGGACGCCTTCGTCTTCGGCGAGATGCGCCTGTCGTACGGCTTCATCAACACGGTCGCCAACCAGGTCGCCAACCTCCTGGTGTCGCGCGGCATCCAGCCGGGGGACAAGGTCGCCCTTTCCTCGCCGAACCTGCCGTACTTCCCGATGGTGTACTTCGGCATTCTCAAGGCGGGCGCTGTGGTGGTCCCGCTGAACGTGCTGCTGAAGCCGCGCGAGGTCGCCTACCACCTCGCCGACTCCGACGCCAAGGCGCTGTTCTGCTTCGAGGGCACGCCCGAGCTGCCGATCGGCGAGGCGGGGCACGCCGGTTTCCAGCAGGCCGACGGCTGTGAGCACTTCTTCCTGCTCCCGGCCAACCCCGCGGCGGCCGAGCCGTCGATCGAGGGGGCCGAGCTGTTCTGGGCGGCGCTCGGCGGCCAGGCCGGCACGTTCGAGCCGGTGATCACCGAGGCGACCGACACCGCCGTGGTGCTCTACACCTCGGGCACGACCGGCCAGCCCAAGGGCGCCGAGCTGACCCACGGCAGCATGCTGATGAACGCGATGGTCAGCGACGGCCTGTTCGAGAAGTCGCTGCACGACATCTTCCTTGTGACGCTGCCGCTGTTCCACATCTTCGGCCAGACGTGTGTGATGAACGTCGGCATCTACCGCCGCGCGACCCTGGTGCTGGTGCCGCGCTTCGAGGTGAAGGCCGCGGTCGAGCTGATGGTCAAGGAGAAGGTGAACATGTTCGCCGGCGTCCCGACCATGTGGTGGGCGCTGATGACCGACGACACCTCGCCTGAAGACGTCGCGGCGATCACCGAGAGCCTGCGCGTCGCGGTCTCGGGCGGCGCGGCGCTGCCGATGGAGGTCATCAAGGGCGTCAAGGCGAAGTTCGGGGTGGACATCCTCGAGGGCTACGGCCTGTCCGAGACGTCCCCGGTCGCGGCGTTCAACCGGCCGGACCGGCCCACCAAGGCCGGCTCGATCGGCCTCCCGGTGTGGGGCATCGAGCTCAAGCTCATCGACGACGACTGGAAGACGATCGAGGGCGAGGGCCCGGGCGAGATCGCGATCCGCGGCCACAACATCATGAAGGGCTACTACAACCGGCCCGAGGCGACGGCCGAGGCGATCAAGGACGGCTGGTTCCGCACCGGCGACCTGGCGACCCGCGACGACGAGGGCTACTACTTCATCGTCGACCGCTCCAAGGACATGATCATCCGCGGCGGCTACAACGTGTACCCGCGCGAGATCGAGGAGGTCCTGATGACGCACCCGGCCGTCTCGCTGGCCGCGGTCGTCGGCGTCGCGCACGACAGCCACGGCGAGGAGGTCAAGGCGTTCGTGATCAAGACTCCGGGCGTCGAGATCACCGAGGCGGAGCTCGTCGCGTGGGGCAAGGAGCAGTTCGCGAACTACAAGTACCCGCGCATCGTGGAGTTCCGCGACGCGCTGCCGATGACCGCCACCGGCAAGATCCTCAAGCGCGAGCTGCGCTAACGCGGCAAGGCTGAGCGAGGGGGCGGGGTCCACACCGGACCCCGCCCCTTTGTCATGCCTTGAGCAGGTCCGCCGCCTTCTCCCCGATCATGATCGCGGGGGCGTGGGTGTGGCCGCGGTTGATGCGCGGCAGCACCGAGGCGTCGGCGACCCGCAGCCCCGCGACGCCGCGCACCCGCAGCTCGGGGTCTACGACGGAGGTGTCCTCCACGCCCATCCGGCAGGTGCCGACGGGGTGGTACAGGGTCTCGGCGTGCGCGCGGACGTAGTCCTCCAACGCCGCCTCGTCTTCCGCGCCCTTGTAGGGGGCGTAAGGCTCGGCCGCGTACGGGCGCAGCGCTTCCGTCGCGAACAGCCGCTCGGCCTCCCGGACGCCGTACACGAGCCGCTTCAGGTCGCTCTCCCCGGTCAGGTAGGCCGCGTCGATCTTCGGCGGGTCGGCGGGGTCGGTGGAGGAGAGCGTGAGCGAGCCCTGGCTGTCGGGCTGGAGCAGGATGACGCCGATCGTCACCGCGTCGCCGGTCGGCTCGTCGAGCCCGTGGTTGACGAACGGCACCGGCGCGAAGATCAGCTCGAGGTCGGGCGCGGGCAGCCGGGGGTCACTGCGCAGGAACGCGACGGCCTCGCCGATGTTCGACGTGAACGCCCCCTTGCGCCGCGTCAGGTAGGACGCGAGCGCCCCGGCCATCCCCGCGCTGGCGAGCGTCACCTTGCGCGGGCAGGTCCGCAGCACCGCGATCGACAGGTGGTCCTCAAGATGACGGCCCACCGACGGGCTCGCCGCCGCGACCTCGATGCCGTGTTCAGCGAGCTGGTCGGGGTCGCCGATCCCGGACAGCAGAAGCAGATGCGGCGAGCCGATCGCGCCGGCGCACAGCACGACCTCGCGCCGCGCCCTGATCTCCTGCCCGCCGTAGGCGACGCCGACCGCGCGCCCGTCCTCGATGAGCACTCGCGAGACGAGCACGTCGGTGATCACCGTGAGGTTGGTGCGCTTCAGCGCGGGCTTCAGGTAGGCGTCGTGCGCCGACCAGCGGCGGCCGCGCTTCTGGTTGACCGGCGTCTGGGCGTAACCCTCGTTGTCCTCGCCGTTCAGCTCGGGCAGCCTGGTGAGCCCGGCCTCCTCACACGCGGCGAGGAACGCCTTCGTCGTGACGTTCGGGTCGCGCAGGTCCTCAACGTGCAACGGCCCCTCGGTGCCGTAGACGCCGCCGACGTTGGAGCCGACCCTGCGCTCGGCTTTGCGGAAGTACGGGACCACCTCGTCGTACGACCAGCCGGGCACGCCCCAGTCGTCGTAGTCGGCGCGGACGCCGCGCACCCACATCATCGCGTTGATGCTGGAGGAGCCGCCGAGCACCTTGCCCCTCGGCCAGTACAGCTCGCGCCCGGCGAGCTCCCCCTGTGCCGTCGTGCTGAGGTTCCAGTCGCCCTCGCCCTTCAGCAGCTGGGGGAAGCCCGCCGGGATGTGGAACTCCTTGCGGGCGTCGCTCCCGCCCGCCTCGACGAGGGCGACGGTGACCGAAGGATCCTCCGTCAGCCGCGCGGCGAGCACACAGCCGGACGATCCCGCGCCGACGATCACGTAGTCGTAGTCCACGAACGCTTCCTCCGGGATGAGCAGGGGGTGGTCATCCCGGAGCTAACACCGTCATCGGAGCCGGTGTCCACAGCGCACGGTCACAGCTTGGTCCATGCTTCCGTGAGGACGGCCCGTAGTTTCTGTTCGATCTCGTCAAAGTGCGACTGGTCGCAGATGAGCGGCGGGCTGAGCTGGATGACGGGGTCGCCGCGGTCGTCGGCGCGGCAGTACAGGCCGATGTCGAACAGGGCCTTGGACAGGAACCCGCGCAGCAGCCGCTCGGACTCCTCGTCGTTGAAGGTCTCGCGGGTCGCCTTGTCCTTGACGAGTTCGATCCCGTAGAAGAACCCGTCGCCGCGCACCTCGCCGACGATGGGCAGGTCGAGCAGCTTCTCCAGGGTCGCGCGGAAGGGGCCCTCGTTGCGCTGGACGTGGCCGAGCAGGTCCTCGCGCTCGAAGATGTCGAGGTTGGCCAGCGCGACGGCCGACGAGACAGGGTGGCCGCCGAAGGTGTAGCCGTGCGCGAACATGGTGTCGCCGTGCCGGAACGGCTCGAACAGCCGGTCGCTGACGAGCATCGCGCCGAGCGGCGAGTAGCCGGAGGTCAGGCCCTTGGCGCTGGTGATGATGTCGGGCTGGTAGGCGTACTTCTGCGCGCCGAACATGTGGCCGAGGCGGCCGTAGGCGCAGATGACCTCGTCGGAGACGAGCAGGATGTCGTACTTGTCGCAGATCTCGCGGACCCGCTGGAAGTATCCGGGCGGCGGCGGGAAGCAGCCTCCGGCGTTCTGGACGGGTTCGACGAAGAACGCCGCGATGGTCTCGGGCCCCTCGAAGAGGATCGCCTCCTCGACCCGGTCGGCGGCCCAGCGGCCGAACGCCTCGAGGTCCTCGCCGTGCTCGGGGGCGCGGTAGAAGTTGGTGTTCGGCACCCGGAAGGTGGAGGGGACCAGCGGCTCGTAAGGCGCCTTGAACGCGGGCACCCCGGTGATGGACAGCGCGCCCTGGGTGGTGCCGTGGTAGGCGGTCTGGCGGCTGATCACCTTGTGCTTGAGCGGCTTGCCGGTGAGCTTGAAGTACTGCTTGGCGAGCTTCCACGCCGACTCGACGGCCTCGCCGCCGCCCGAGGTGAAGAAGACGCGGTTGAGGTCTCCGGGGGCCGCGGCGACGAGCCGGTCGGCGAGTTCGGCGGCCTTGGGGTGGGCGTAGGACCACAGCGGGAAGAAGGCGAGTTCCCGCGCCTGCTTGGCCGCGGCCTCGGCGAGCTCCTCGCGGCCGTGCCCGGCCTGGACCACGAACAGTCCGGCCAGGCCGTCGAGGTACTTCTTGCCCTTGTCGTCGTAGATGTAGGCGCCCTCACCGCGGACGATCATCGGCACCTCGGCGCCGTTCTCGTGCACGGAGTGCCGGGTGAAGTGCAACCAGAGTTTGTCGCGAGCCGCTGCCTGTAGATCGGTTGCCTGGTCCGTCATCTTCCATCCTTGCGCGACATCAACTTATTTCGTCGTCGTTACGGATTCTTGACACTGATTCCAGCGTCGTTCCCGGTTTCCACAACGGTATCCGAAGATGTGCGGTGCTGCGAGACCCGCCCCCTCAACAGAATCGGGTTCTGGTCGGGACGTGTGCCGCGCAGTAGCGTCGCGGCATGACCGAGACGACGACGATCAAGGCCAACGGGATCGAGTTCGCGTGCCGCACCGAGGGCCCCGCCGACGGCCCCCTCGCCCTCCTGCTGCACGGCTTCCCCGACACCCCGCACTCCTGGCGCTTCCTCATGCCCGCGCTCGCCGACGCCGGATACCGGGCGGTCGCGCCGTTCATGCGCGGCTACGCCCCCACCGGGACCGCGCCCGACGGCGACTACCGGGCGGGTGCCCTCGGGGCCGACGCCAACGCCCTGCACGACGCGCTCGGCGGCGACTCCTCGGCGGTGCTCGTCGGGCACGACTGGGGCGCGGCGGCCGTCTACTCCGCGATCCGGCAGGACCCGGCGCGGTGGCGGCGCGGCGCGGCGATGGCACTGCCGCCGCTGCCCGCGCTCCTCGCCGGGTTCTTCTCGTACGAGCAGCTCAAGCGGTCGTTCTACATCTTCCTGTTCCAGACGCCGCTCGCGGAGATGGCCCTCGACCGCGCGTTCGTCGAGGGACTGTGGCGTGACTGGTCGCCGGGACACGAGGAGGACGTCGCGCACGTCATGGCGGCGCTCGGCACGCCGGAGAACGTCGCCGCCGCGCTCGGCTACTACCGGGCCATGCTCGCGCCCGAGCACCTGGGCGAGGCGGCGTCGGCGTCGGTCGGCGAGGTCGACGTGCCGCTGCTGTACCTGCACGGCGAGGACGACGGCTGCCTCGGCCTCGACGCCGTCAGCCCGCAGGACCCCGACCTGGCTTCCGTGACCGCGCACCTTCCGCCCGGCTCACGTGCCGCGACCGTGCCCGGAGCCGGGCACTTCCTCCAGGTCGAGCGGCCCGACGCGGTGAACGCGGCGATCCTGGGGTGGATGTGATCCAGGTAACATACAGTGTACGTACAGAGTTTGGCATGATGCTCAAACCGAATGTTGTTCTAAACCTCAGGGACGGGACATGCTCAAAGTCGAGGACATCGACCTGACCGACTGGGCGTTCTGGGAGCGCCCGTTCGCCGAGCGCAACGCGAGCTTCCGCCTCCTGCGCGAGCACGACGGCCTGCGCCACTTCCGCGAGCTCCCGGCGGGCTTCGGCGAGCCGGGTCCGGGCTACAAGGCGCTGGTGACCCACGCCGACGTGGTCGAGGCGTCCCGGCGTCCCCAGGACTTCTGCTCGGGCCAGGGCGCGATCAGCATCCCTGACATGCCGACCGAGGTCCACGAGTACTTCGGTTCGATGATCAGCATGGACGACCCGAGGCACGCCAAGATCCGGCGCATCGTCTCGCGGGCGTTCTCCCCGCGCATGATCCAGCGGTTCGAGGACCAGGTCGAGACGGTCGCCGAGCAGATCGTCGCCGACCTCAAGGCGGGCAAGGGCACCGGCGACTTCGTCCCCGACGTCGCCTGCCGTCTCCCGTTGAAGATCATCTGCGACATGATGGGCATCCCCGAGTCCGCCTACCATGACGTGCTCGACGCCTCCAACGTCATCCTCGCCGGCAACGACCCCGAGTACCTGCCGTCGAACGACTTCGAGGGCATCATGCTGAAGCTCGCCGCCGCGGGCGAGACCCTGCAGAACCTCGTGCAGGAGCTCGGCCGCGAACGCAAGGGCGGCGACGGCGACGACCTCATCTCGCTGCTCATCAACGCCAACATCGACGGCGAGTCGCTCACCCCGCAGGAGCTCGGCTCGTTCTTCATCCTGCTCGCCGTCGCGGGCAACGAGACCACGCGCAACGCCATCTCACACGGCCTGCACCTGTTCAGCCGCTTCCCCGACCAGCGCGCGCTCCTGCTGACGGACTACGAGGCGCACGCGCCGGGCGCGATCGAGGAGATCGTCAGGTTCGTCTCCCCGGTGATCTGGATGCGGCGCACCGCGACCCGCGACACCACGCTCAACGAGCACGAGATCAAGGCGGGCGAGAAGCTCGTCCTGTACTACGGGTCGGCCAACCGCGACGCCTCGGTCTTCACCGACCCCGACGCGTTCGACATCACCCGCTCCCCCAACCCGCACGTCGGCTTCGGCGGCCCAGGCCCGCACTTCTGCCTCGGCGCACACCTCGCCCGCCGCGAAGTGAACGTCATGTTCCGCCGCCTATACGCCGCCTTCCCCAACATCCGCTCCGGCGAGCCCGACCGCCTCTTCTCCAACTTCATCAACGGCATCAAACACCTCCCCTACACCCTCACCTAACCCCCCTTCTCATCCACCAAAGGACCTCCTGACCAGCGACCTCCCACCAACACGCCCGCCCCGCAGGCCCGCTCAACACGCCGCCCCGCGGGTCCCGCCACCAAGGCGGGACCCGCGAGACGGTCCGGTGGGGTGGGTCAGCAGTTCAGTTGTGTGATCACTGCCTCTCGCCAGGATCTCGGGGGTGGTGTGTCGGCGCGGGCGATGACGTCGTCGGGGAAGGTGCTTCGGGGCGGGTGTCCGTCGGGCGGGTATGCGCCGTCTGCGGCGTGTCGTTCCGAGGGGGCGACGATTGTCAGGCGGGTGGGTGGGCCGTTGGGGGTGCCGGGGTCGAGGCGGAGGCGCAGCAGCGCCGACCCGGCTCCGTGCGGGCATCCGGCCGTGGCGCGGCCGACGTCGGCGGCGGTGAGCCGCACCTCGGCCGGGATCTCGCGGAACGCGCAGCCGGGGGCCTCCTCCAGGTCCGCCCACTGCGCGCGCAGCAGCACCTGCGCGAGCCCGCACAGCACGTCCGCCCACGATCTGCGCAGCGCAGCGGGGATCCGCGCGACGCGCAGCTCGGGCAGCCCGAGCACCGTGAGCCCCGCGGTGGTGAGGGTCCAGCCACGGCCGCGCGGACCCGGCGCGGCGTGCACCCCCACCCACTCGGCGGCGGCGAATCCCTCGGGCACGTCGAACGGCTCGGGCGGCCCCGCCCACGGGTCGACGTCGCCCGTCACGGCGTCAAGCAGGATCCCGCCGGTCTCCTCGGCGAGCTCGAACCCGACGGCCGCGGCCTCGGTGACGTGGCTCGGCGGCCAGCACGCGTCGCCCAGCGCGCTCACCCGCAGATGGAAGTCCGCCTCACGAATCCGCCGCACCAGCGGAGCGTCCACGTCGAGCCCGCCCGGCACACAGCGCGCGCAGTGCCCGCTCGGCCCGGTCAGCCACGGCAGCGGCGGCACGCCCGCCGCGACCGGCTCCACCAGCGCTAACGCGCCAGAACCGATCCCGACGGGCATGCCGAGCGGCGCGGCGACAAGGCAGACCGCGCGCAGTCGCGCGGGGACCGGCAAAACAAGTGTCTCGTCCATGCCGCGCACGCTACGCCCCGCCACCGACATTTCACGCTGCGGGGCGGCGACCCGGTCTCCGGATCGCCGCCCCGAGGCGGAATTTCGGCCTTGCGGGCCCGGCGTCACATGGCCCAGGCGCTGCGCAGCGGCATTCCCGCGTTCTTGGACTCAGGCAGCTTCACCCCGAGGATCTGGTGCAGCTGGACCATGTTCCGGTCGAACCCGAGACGGCACCCCGCCATGTACACCCGCCACACGCGGGCGATCTCCGGACCGACCTCGGCGACCGCTTCGTCCCAGTTGGCGTCGAGGTTGCGGCACCAGTCGCGCAGGGTCATCGCGTAGTGCTCGCGGAGGTTCTCCTCGTGCCTGATCTCGAACCCGTTGTCGTTCATCGCGGTGACCAGGTAGCCAGGCCCCTCGAGCTCGCCGTCGGGGAACACGTACCGGTTGATGAAACCGTCGGGCCTGATCGACGGCTGAAGGTTGTCCGGCCGGGTGATGCAGTGGTTCAGCATCCGCCCGCCGGGCCGCAGCTTGCCGTTCAGGAACGCGAAGTAGGCGGGGACGTTGGCCTGGCCGATGTGCTCGGTGAGGCCGATGGAGCTGACCGCGTCGAAACCGCTCTCGGCGACGTCGCGGTAGTCCATGTGCCGCACCTCGGCGAGGTCGCTCAACCCCTGCTCGGCGATCGCCTTCTGCGCCCACTCGGCCTGCTGCTTGGACAGCGTCACGCCGAGCGCCTTCACCCCGTGCTCACGGGCGGCGTGCATCACCATGCCGCCCCAGCCGCAGCCGACGTCGAGCAGCCGCATCCCCGGCTCGAGGCCGAGCTTGCGCGCCACGAGCTCGTGCTTGGCGAACTGCGCCTGCTCAAGCGACGACTCGAGCTCCGGGTAGACCGCGCAGGTGTAGGCCATCGACGGCCCGAGCACCCACTCGTAGAAGCGGTTGGACACGTCGTAGTGGTGGTGGATCGCCTCGGCGTCCCGCTTCTTGGAGTGACGGCGCAGTTTGCCGCCCGGCTGTGCCTCGACCGAAGGCGGGTCGAGCTTGGTGGCCGCGGCGGCGCGCAGCAGCGGGTCGTCCAGAACGCCGGCGAGCACCCTCAGCCTGTCGGACACCGAGATCTTCTCCAGCGTCTGCGACAGCCTGCTCAACGTGGTGTACATGTCGCCGCGGACCTCGATGTGGCCCGAGACGTACGCGCGCGCCAGGCCGAGCAGCCCCGGCGAACGGACGAGATACGACACCGCGTACGGACTGCGTATCTCCACTCTTATGTCGGAGTCAGGACGTCCCGCCCTACTTCCGTCATATGCCGCGAACTCGACGGGGACGTCCGCCCCGTTGGTGACTCTTTCGAAGACTTTCGCCAGGGTCATGTGCCCCTCACACACTTGTCGTAGAGGTCGTACAAGCGGCCCTCTGAGTCGTAACGCTCCTTGAGGGCCTGGTACGTCTTCCCGTCGTAGTGGCGCCAGAACTCGTCCCGCGCGTAGAAGGCCGTGGAATACAGGGACTTGTGCCCGTCCAGCGAGTCGACCACGCGCTCGATGCGCCGGTTGTAGTGGTCGGGCAGGGTGCCCGGCCGCTGCGGGACCGTGCCCCAGAATCCGACGTTCACGTAGCTGCGCCCCGGTTCGAGCGGATAAAGGGGCCATTTCTCGCGCGCCTTGAGCGGGCAGAGCCACACCGGGCTCATGCCGACCTCCTTGTGGAAGAACTCAAGGAACTCCGGGAGACGTTCGGTGGGGACCTCGATGTCCTGGATGACGTCCTCGCGCGGCGGCTTGCCCGTCCAGCGGTCGATCCGCGCGGTGAACTGCGCGCGCTTGTCCCAGGCGACGATCCTGCGGTACACGTCAGAGCGCTTCTTGGCGTCCGGCCACAGCCGGCGCACCGCGGGCTTGTGCAGGCCGAACGCGCCCGAGCACCAGAACCAGTCGGTGTCCCAGCGCCACAGGTAGTCCTTGACGGTCAGGTAGTCGACCGAACGCTCCTGGATCGACCGGAAGTAGATCTTCTGTCCGGTGTAGTCGGAGGTGTAAGGGGCCTCATCCACGAAGGTGCCGACGGACAGGTAGATCTCGTCCGGGCCGAAGAACGTGCCGTCGAGGAAGTCGGCGTCCTCGATCCTGGTGATCGCCGCGGCGGCCTCCACGGCGTCGGTGAACCGGATGTGCCGCACCTGCACGAACGGCTTGACCGGGATGAGGTCGATGGTGAGCCGGACGGCGTAGCCGAGGGTCCCGTAGGAGTTGGGGAATCCGTAGAAAAGGTCGGAATGCTCGTTGTCGCGGCTCGCGGTGACGATCTCGCCGTCACCGGTCATGATGTCCATCTCCCGGACCGACTCGTGCGGCAGTCCCAGCCGGAACGAGGTGGACTCGATGCCGAGCCCGGTCACCGCCCCGCCCAGGGTGATGGTCTTCAACTGCGGGACGACCGTCGGCATCATCCCGTGCGGCAGGGTGGCCGCCACGAGATCCTCGTACGTCGTCATCCCCTGGACGACAGCCGTCGTCCCGTCTATCCGCAGCACACCGTCGAACCCGCTCACGTCGAGTCCGGGCGCGCCCGGACTGTCACGGAAGCGGAAGAGGTTCGACGTGGGTTTCGCCAGCCGCACGGGGGCTCCCGGCGGTATGGCGGCGTAGGACGCGCGGAGCGCGGCCACCGCTGCGTCATGTGAGGACTCGGTCACTGGCATGGGCGCCTCCCTCACTCGATCTTCACGCACAACTCATCCGGTAAACCTTTCCGTCCCGTAAATGTTCCAGGTCCTTTACCTCTGAGACTCAGATCACTTGATGAGCCTGAGTGTCAGGGGATAGCGGAAGGAACCGCCCGTCAGAGCGGAGGCACCCGCGATGAGCGACGCGATCCACGACACCGCGTACACGATCCCGCCCACACCGAGCGTGACGATGGTGAACAGCAGGAGCGTCAGCTGGAAGTTCAGCGCCTCCACGGCGTGTGCGCGCACGTGTTCGGAGCGCTTCCCGGGCACGAGCAGGATGACGAGCGGCCCGACGAACGACGTCAGCATCCCGGCGAGGTGCGCGAGCGCCCCCAGGGCCTTGTCCTCGGACGTCTCCTCGGCGGAGTGCGGCAGCTTCGGGGACAGGTCGCGGACCAGGAGGTCGAGTTCCCCCTGCGTCTTGCTGGTCATGGCGAGGTGGACCCGCTGGTCGAGCTCGTCGTTGTCCAGGCGGCCCTCGGCGTAGGCGGTCTGGAGCACCTCTATGACGGATTCGCGCTCGGCGTGGCCGACGCGCAGCTGGGTGATGTCCATTCTTCGATCGTCGCCGGGGACCGGCCCCGTCGCATCGGGGAGAACCCTGAAAATCCCCCTACCGCGCGACCGCCGCGTGCCGCTCCCGGTACTGGTGGCCCGGCTTCAGCTCGGTCCCGGCGAACAGCGTGCTCACCGTGACGAACTTGAAGCCCTTGGCGGCGAGCCCTTCGAGGATGCGCGGGACGGCGTCCACGGTGCTCGCGTGGATGTCGTGCAGCAGCACCACGTCGCCCTTGCCCGTCTGCGACAGGACGCGGCGCGCTATCAGCGACGAGTTCCGGTCGCGCCAGTCGAGCGGGTCCACCGCCCAGATGATCTCCGGAAGGCCGAACGACGCCGCGATCTTGGCCACCTGGGCGTTCGAGGAGCCGTAGGGCGGCCGAAGGAGGACAGAGCGGTATCCCGAGTGCTGGAGGATCGCGTCCTGCGTCCGCTGGATCTGCGCGGTGACGCCGTCGGCGGACAGGCTCGCGAGGTTGGCGTGGTTCCAGCTGTGGTTGGCGATCTCGTGGCCCTGCTCGACCTCCTTGCGGACCACCTCGGGGAACTCCTCGACCATCTGGCCGACGACGAAGAACGTGGCCTTGGCGTCGTAGCGGGCCAGCATCTCCAGCAGACGCTCGGTGTGCTCCATCGGGCCGTCGTCGAACGTCAGGGCGACGCACTTGGCCCGCGCGCACAGGTCCGGCCGCCCGTCGGGGCCGAGCCCGCGCCGCATGTCGGGGTCGGGCTCGCGGAACACCATCGGCCGCACGACCACCGGCGCGTCGGCGTCGGCACTGGTGTGCACCCGGTCGGGCGCCTGGCCGCAGGCCGCGAGCGCCGCGAGGACGGCAAGCGCCGCCACGAGCCGTTTCATGTGCACCCCCGTCGCCGGAAACGTTGGTGGACATGCCCTCGCCATGATCATCGGGAACCTGATGTCGGACTTTTTCGTTATCGTTTTCCTTTCGCTTTTCTCCATAGTGATGATCGGACGGCGATGAGGTTCTGGGATCGTTTCGGGCTCAGGAGACACCGCGGCGGCGCGATCCAGCGGTTCGACCGCGAGGCGACGGACGCCGACGTGAAGGCCCTGATCGCCTTCGCCAAAGACCGCAGGGGCGTGGAGTTCTACGTCGAACCGGAGACCTTCGCCACCGACACCACTGCGGTGGCCGTCGCGCACGACGGCGAGTGGATCCGCCGCCGCGTCGGCGCGCCCGCGGTGATCGCCAAGGTCGCGCGCGGGCTCGGACTGCCGGTGTACGACGTGCAGATCGTCGGGTACCCGCCGCGCATGCGCGCCTGGAACGAGCGCAACAAGGGCACCCGCGGCTCCCTCTGACGGCGTCGGCGGCCCTCCCGAACAGCCGGAAAAAAGTTATCCACAGGCCGCGGAGCGGGTCGCGGCGATCTGTGCGAGCGTTCGGGCATGGACGAGACACGCGGCGAAGCCGCTCCCCTGGTCATCCGAGGCCCCGCCGAGCTCATCTCGGCGATCCCCTACATGCTCGGCTACCATCCGGCCCGCAGCGTGGTGGCGGTCGGCACCGACGGGCCGCACGGCGCATGCGCGATACGGCTCGGCTTAGAACTCCCTCCGGGGTCCGCGGCCCATCTCGCGGCGCTGCTGACGGCGCACGGCTTCACCGAGGCGATGCTGGTCTGCTACGGCCCGGCCGAGCACTCCGATCCGGTGATGAACCGGACCTGCGTCGCGCTGGCCCACGCGGGCATCGGGATCGTCGACGCGCTGCGGGTGGACGACGGCAGGTACTGGTCCTACATGACCAGGCAGGCCGAGGGCGTGCCGCTGCGGCCGACCGCCGTCGAGGTGCAGGCCGTGGTGAACGGACTCGTGGCGCTGCCCTCGCGCGAGGATCTCGTCGCGTCCGTCGCGCCGCTGCCCGATCCGGTCGCCGCCGCGGTCGCGCGGGAGACCGCGCGGGCCGAGCGCAGGCCGCTGGGCCTGGCCGAGGGCCTGCGGCTGGTGCGCGAGGTCATGGCCGGGGTCGACAGCGGAAGGCCGCCGCCGGGGATCGCCGAGGTCGCGCGGTTCACCGTCGCGCTCAGCCAGGTCAGGCTGCGCGACGAGGCGTGGGTGCGGATCGAGCCGAAGGAGTTGCACGCGCAGCGCGCTTTCTGGCTGCACGTGCTGCGCCGCACGGCTCCGCCGTACCGGGCCGCGCCCGCGTGCCTGCTCGCCTACTGCGCCTTCCTGTCGGGGGACGGCGCGCTGGCGAACGTCGCGCTCGAGGTGGCCGAGGACGCCGCGCCCGGCTACTCCCTGGCCGACCTGCTCCGCCAGACCATGGAAGCCGGCGTCCACCCGTCGACGGCGTCGATGCGCATGACGCCCGAGGATCTCGCCCGCGCCTACGCCGATCCCCCGGAAACATGGCCGGGGTGATCTTGACTCCTTGACAACAGAACAGTGACAAATGTCCAGGTAATGAGGCCCGCACGTCTTTTCACGTGACCTGCGCCATAGAGTGCTGGCCGTGAAGTTCATGCGTCAATGGCCCTGGCCGCTGCGGTGGGGCGTGCGGGCACTCGCCCTGGTGATGGTACTCGTCCTCGTCGTCTCCGGATGGTTCGTCTGGACGGTCCGCAAGGCGTTCCCGTCCTACGACGGGCAGATCAAGGTGCCCGGCCTCGCCGGAGAGGTCACCGTGCACCGGGATTCCTACGGCGTCCCGCAGATCTACGCCGACACCCCCGAGGACCTCTTCCGCGCCCAGGGCTACGTCACCGCCCAGGACAGGTTCTGGGAGATGGACTTCCGACGGCACATCACCGCGGGCCGCCTGTCCGAGCTGTTCGGGGAGGCCACCCTGGACACCGACAAGGTCACCCGGACGCTCGGCTGGCGCAAGACCGCCGAGGCGGAACTCCCGCTCCTGGAGCCGGAGACCCGGCAGCTGCTCGAGTCCTACGCGGCGGGCGTCAACGCGTGGCTGAAGGACAACCCGGACACCGCGTCCCAGTCGCTCGAGTACTCGGTGCTCGGCTTCCAGCGCACCGGCTACCAGCCGGAAGACTGGACGGCCGTCGATTCGATCGCCTGGCTGAAGGCGATGGCCTGGGACCTGCGCTCGAACATCGAGGAGGAGCTCGGCCGCGCCCTCGCCGACGCCAAGCTGCCCAAGGAGCGGGTCGACCAGCTCTACCCGGACTACGACTTCCACCGGATGCCGACCATCGTGTCCGGCGGCGAGGTCGAGAACGGCGCGTTCGCGGGCGGCCGCGCCGTGCCCGCCGCGCCGCAGGCGCCCGCGCGCGCCCTCAGCTCGGTGCTCGAGGCGATCAAGGCGATGCCGGAGGGACTCGGCAACGGCGACGCCGAACTCGGCTCGAACTCCTGGGTGATCTCCGGCGAGCGCAGCACCACGGGCATGCCGCTGCTCGCCAACGACCCGCACCTTTCGGCCCAGATGCCGTCGGTCTGGTACCAGACGGGCCTGCACTGCCGCACGGTCAGCGACGCGTGCCCCTACGACGTCACGGGCTTCAGCTTCTCCGGGCTGCCCGGCGTCGTCATCGGCCACAACCACCGGGTCGCCTGGGGCTTCACCAACCTCGCCCCCGACGTGTCCGACCTCTACCTGGAGAAGGTCACCGCGACGACCGCCGAGTACAAGGGCGTCCAGGAGCCCCTGCAGATCCGCGAGGAGAAGATCGAGGTCGCCGGAGGCAAGCCGGTCGAGCTGACGGTACGGGCCACCCGGCACGGCCCGATCATCTCCGACGTCATGTCCGATGCCGAGAAGGCGGCCCCGTCCGGCGAGGCCGTCGCGCTGCGCTGGACGGCGCTCGACCCCGGCAAGACCGCCGACGCGATCTTCCAGATGAACCGGGCCACCGACTGGACGTCCTTCCGCGAGGCGGCCCGGTCCTTCGAGGTGCCCGCGCAGAACCTCGTGTACGCCGACGTCGAGGGCAACATCGGCTACCAGTCCCCCGGCCGTATCCCGGTCCGCGCCGAGGGCGACGGCACACGTCCGGTGCCCGGCTGGGACGGCGTCCACGAGTGGACCGGCTTCATCCCGTTCGAGGAGCTGCCCACGGTCCTCAACCCCGACTCCGGCTACATCGTCACCGCAAACAACGCGGTCATCGGCACGTCCTACCAGCCGCTGCTCACCAAGGACTGGTCCTACGGCTACCGGGCCCGCAGGATCGACGACCTCGTCCGCAACGGCGGCAAGCTCGACGCCGCCGCGATGAGCGCGATCCAGATGGACGGCAGGCACGGTTTCGCGCCGACCCTCGTGCCGCACCTGCTGCGGCTCGGCGCGGGCGTCAAGGGCATCGAGCTGCTGCGCGACTGGGACTACTCCCAGCCGGTCGACTCCGCGCCCGCCGCGTTCTTCAACGCGGTGTGGCGGCACACCGTGCTCGGCGCGTTCAACGACGAGCTGCCCGAGGGCGCGCGCCCCGACGGCGGCGACCGCTGGTTCGAGGTCGTCCGCGCCCTCCTCGACCGCCCGACCGACCCGTTCTGGGACGACGTCGGCACCGCCGGCGCGACCGAGCAGCGCGACGACATCCTGCTGCGCGCGCTGCGCGAGGCCAGCGACGAACTCGTCGACAGGCTCGGCTCGGACCCGGCGAACTGGCGCTGGGGCGACCTGCACACCCTGACGCTCACGAACGAGAGCTTCGGCACGTCCGGGATCTCCCTGATCGAGAAGATCTTCAACCGTGGCCCGGTCGAGGTCGGCGGCGGCAAGTCCGTCGTCAACGCCGTCGGCTGGGACGCCCAGGAGGGCTACGAGGTCAACACCGTGCCGTCGCTCAGGCTCGTCGCCGACATGTCCGACCTCGACGCCTCCCGGTACATCAACCTGACCGGGGCGTCCGGGCACGCTTTCGCCGACCACTACTGGGACCAGACGAAGCTGTGGGCGCGCGGCGACACCATCGCCTGGCCGTTCACCGCAGAGGCCGTCAAGAAGGCCGCCGAGCACACCCTCACCCTCAAGCCCTGACGCCGTCGCGGGCGGCGTCCGACGCCGCCCGCACGGATCAGTCGGCGGTGAGCCGCTGCAACGCGGCCCTGACCTGCGCGGGGTCGCTGGTCGGCCAGAACGGCGGCAGGCTGCCGGTCAGGAACGAGCCGTAGCGCGCCGTGGCGAGCCTCGGGTCGAGCACCGCGACGACGCCCTTGTCCGAGCCGCTGCGCACCAGCCGCCCCGCGCCCTGCGCCAGCAGCAGCGCCGCCTGCGCGGCCGCGACCTGCATGAACCCGTTGCCGCCGCGCGCCGCGATCATCCGCTGCCGCGCCGAGGCCACCGGGTCGTCGGGCCGCGGGAACGGAATCCGGTCCATCACCACGAGCGACAGCGACGGGCCCGGCACGTCGACGCCCTGCCACAGCGAAAGCGTGCCGAACAGGCACGTCTCGGGTGACTCGGCGAACTGCCGGACGAGCTGGGACGTCGAGTCGTCGCCCTGGCACAGCACGGGGAAGTCGATCTCCAGCTCGTCGGCGGCCTGCCGTGCCGCCCGCATCGAGGAGAACAGGCCGAGCGTGCGCCCGCCCGCCGCCTCGATCAGCCCCTTCAGCTCCTCCAGGTACTCCTTCGGAAGGCCGTCGCGGCCCGGCGGCGGTAGGTGCTTGGCGACGTAAAGAATCCCGCTGCGCGGATAGTCGAACGGGGACCCGACGTCCAGCCCCGACCAGATGATCGGCTTCTCGTCGTCCGACGCCTCCCCGTCGCGCGCGGCGGGCACCGAGGGCACGGGACCGCCGGGCGCGGGCAGCCCCCACTGCCTGGCCAGCGGCTCGAACGAGCCGCCGAGGGTGAGGGTCGCCGAGGTCAGGATCGTGGTGCGGGTGCCGAACAGCGCGTCGCGCAGCAGCCCGCCGACCGCGATCGGCGCGACGTGCAGCGACGGCGGCCACTTGCCATCGAACGACTTGGCGAGCCACACCACGTCCCACCGGTCGGCGATCGGGGCCTCGAACGCCGCGAGCATCCTGACGACCGTCGAGTGCACGTCGTCTAGCGACGTCTTGGCCGCCCGCCGGGCCGCCGACACCGCGGGATCGGCGTCCTTGGGCTCCGGCCCCAGCCCCTCGAGGCAGGACTGGGCGGCGTCCCGCACGGCGGTCAGCGTGTTGCCCAGGTGCGAGGGCAACATGTCCAAGCGCGCCGCGCTCTCCTCGTCGAGGGCGATCTTCAGGTCCTCGGCGAGCTCACGCAGCCGTTCGGCCGTCCGGTCGGCGACGAGCTTGCCGGCCCGCCGCGCCGCGGTCTCCACCGCGTTAGCCGACAGCTCCCCCGACGCGACCGAGGTGACCCTGTCGACGAGGTCGTGCGCCTCGTCGATCACCACAGCGTCATGCTCGGGCAGGACCTGGAACTCCTCTAGCGCGTCGATCGCCAGCATCGCGTGGTTGGTGACCACCACGTCGGCCTCGGCCGCCTCGGCCCGCGCCAGCTCGGAGAAGCACTGCTGCGCCTGCGGACACCGCTGCGCGCCGAGGCACTCCTTGGCCGACACCGCGACCTGCCGCCACGCCTGCTCCGACACCCCCGGGACGAGCTCGTCGCGGTCGCCCGTCTGGGTCTTCTCGGCCCACTCGTTCAGCCGCTGCACCTGACGCCCGAGCGTCGAGACCTGCGCGGTGTCGAACAGGCCGTCCTCGGGATCGTCGGGCGCGCCCACCGACATCCGGTTCAGGCACACGTAGTTGCGGCGGCCCTTGAGGATCGCGTACCGCAGCTCACGCCCGAGCAGCGGCTCGAGGGCGTCGGCGAGCCGCGGCAGATCCCGGTCCACAAGCTGCTGCTGCAACGCGATCGTCGCGGTGGACACCACGACCGTGACGCCCTTGGACACCGCGTGCCTCACCGACGGGACAAGATAGGCGAGCGACTTGCCCGTCCCGGTGCCCGCCTGGACCGCGAGATGCTCCTTGCGGCGCAGCGCCTGGTCGACCGCCTCGACCATCTTCACCTGGCCCGGCCGCTCGCTCCCGCCCACGGCGGCCACCCCCGCAGACATGAGATCCTCCAGCGGAGGCACATCCTTCAGGGCGAGACGGGGCTGCGGAGAAGACACCCCGACACCGTACCGGCCCCCGCCGACAGCCGCCGCCGGTTGTCCACAGCCCCGCGCCGTCCCCTGACGGCGGAACCGTCACCGCATCCTGCGGGGTTCGAGGAACGCGGCGAACCTGCCGATCGCGTCCTCGAGCACGTCGGCGTAGGGCAGCGTGACGAACCTGAAGTGGTCGGGCCTCGGCCAGTTGAACCCGCTGCCGTGCACGATCAGGAGTTTCTGCTCCTCGAGCAGCTCAAGGCAGAACCTGACGTCGTCGACGATCGGGTAGACGAGCGGGTCGAGATGCGGGAAGACGTACAGGGCCCCCTTCGGCTCCACGCAGCTCACGCCAGGGATGTCGTTGAGCAGCTTCACCGCACGGTCGCGCTGCTCAAGCAGCCGCCCTCCCGGAAGAACAAGATCCCGGATGCTCTGCCTGCCGCCCAGCGCCGCCTGGATCGCGTGCTGCGCCGGCGCGTTCGGGCACAGCCGCATGTTCGCGATGACGTCAAGGCCCTCGATGTAGGACTCCGCGCCGATCTTCGGCCCGGAGATCACCACCCATCCCGAGCGGAACCCGGCGACCCGGTACGACTTCGACAGACCGCTGAACGTCAGGCACAGCAGATCCGGCGCGAGCGTCGCGATCGAGGTGTGGACCGCTCCGTCGAACAGAATCCGGTCGTAGATCTCGTCCGAGAACAGGATCAGGTTGTGCCGCCTGGCCAGCTCGGCGATCGCGCGCAGCGTCTCACGCGAGTACACCGCGCCCGTCGGGTTGTTCGGGTTGATCAGCACGAGCGCCCGGGTCCGGGTGGTGATCTTGCGTTCCATGTCCTCGAGCGACGGCTGCCAGCCGTCGGACTCGTCGCACATGTAGTGCACGGGCGTGCCGCCGCCCAACGCCACCGCGGCGGTCCACAGCGGGTAGTCCGGGGCGGGGATCAGCACCTCGTCGCCGTCGTTCAGCAGCGCCTGGAGCGTCATCACGATCAGCTCCGACACCCCGTTGCCGAGGTAGACGTCCTCGACGTCAAGGCCGGTGAAGCCCTGGCCCTCGTAGTGCTGCACCACCGCGCGGCGCGCCGACAGCAGGCCCTTGGAGTCGCTGTACCCGTGCGCCTGCGAGAGGTTCTGGATGACGTCCTGCAGGATCTCCGGCGGGGCCTCGAAGCCGAACGGCGCGGGATTGCCGATGTTCAACTTGAGCACCGGATGCCCGGCGTCCTCGATCTGCTTCGCGCGCTTGAGGACCGGACCCCTGATCTCGTAACAGACATTGGTCAGCTTGTCCGACTGTTTCACCGGCATGACATCACACTAATGGTTGCCGGGAGACGGATGACGACAGTGTTACCGCAGGGCCCGACCCCGGGACGGCCCTGGTGGGGACCACCCCTTCGCCCTACAATCCGGTGATCCCGCCCGTCACAGCCGAGAGGTCCCCATGACCACAAGCATCGTCACCGGGGGCGCCTCCGGTATCGGCGCGGCCATCGCCGCCGAGCTCGTCGCGCGCGGCGACACCGTCGTCCTCGCCGACATCAACGGGGCCGGAGCCGCGGAGACCGCCGAGCGGCTCACCGGCCGGGGGCCCGGCAAAGCCTTCGGGGCGGCCCTCGACGTCACCGACGCGGCAGCCGTCGCCGAGCTGTACGACAGGACAGCACGGGACAACTCGGGCCTCGACCTCGTCTTCAACAACGCGGGCGTCGCCATCGCCGGACTTGCCGAGGAACTCACCCTCGACCACTGGAACCGGGCGATCGACATCAACCTGAGGGGCGTCGTCCACGGCGTCGACGCCGCCTACCGGATCATGCGCGGCCAGGGCCACGGCCACATCGTCAACACCGCGTCGCTCGCCGGGCTCGTCCCGATGCCGATGGGCATTCCGTACACCGCCACGAAGCACGCGGTCGTCGGCCTCACCCTCGGGCTGCGCGCCGAAGCCGCGGGGCTCGGGATCAAGGTCAGCGCGGTCTGCCCCGGCTTCATCGCGACGAACCTCCTGCGGACGGTCAACGCGGGCCTCCCCGAGACCGGCATGAGCAGCAAGGCCGACGCCGAGGTCCCCAAGGACCTCTACACCCCGGAACGGCTCGCCAAGGTCGTCATGAAGGGCGTCCGCCGCAACAAGGCGGTGATCGTCGCGCCCGCCTACGGCCGCTTCGCCTGGCTCGCCGCCCGCCTGACCCCGGCCGGGGCCGTCCGGGCCGCCCGCGCCGCCGCCGACGGCTACCGCAAGGACCACAACCTCACCTGACCCGGACATCCCCCGGGCTCTCCGGCCCGCAGGGCCGCCCAGAGGACGCCGCACGGCCGACCGCCTAGGCTGGGAGCCATGGAACGGGTCCTGGTCAGCGCATGTCTCCTGGGCGCGGCGGTGCGCTACGACGGGCGGGCCAAGACGAGCCACTCGGCGATCCTCGCCCGCTGGCGCACGGAGGGCCGCGTCGTCCCCTTCTGCCCGGAACTCGCCGGCGGCCTCGGCGTCCCCCGCCCGCCCGCCGAGATCCGCGACGGCTCGGTCGTCACCAGCACCGGCGACGACGTCACCGAAGCCTTCCGCCGAGGCGCAGAACTCGCCCTGGAAACCGCACTCCGCGCCGAAGTCAAAGTGGCAGTCCTCAAAGAGGGCAGCCCCTCCTGCGGCCTCCACCAGATAGCCGACGGCACCTTCACCGGCCACAAGATCCCCGGCTCCGGCATCACCACGACCCTCCTCCAAGCCCACAACATCAAGGTCTTCACCGAAAACGAACTCGACAAAGCAGACCTGTGCCTGACCACCACACCCCCAGCACCCTGAATCAGCCCGCGGTAACCCGGACGCGACCTGCTCCCAAGAACGCACTACTCCGGAAATGCAGAAAGGCCCCGGGATTTCTCCCA